>NZ_JBALVR010000002.1:0-479429 GCF_036960315.1 Psychroserpens sp.
GTGTTAAGCCTGCCGCTAGCGTTCATCCTGAGCCAGGATCAAACTCTTCATCGTTAAATTTTAAGTCTTGCGACTATTTTTTAACAACTATCGAAATTGTTTAATTTCAGTACTCAAAATGGTCTATTCTTTTGTTTGAAAATTATCGTTTCCAATAACTTTCTTACGCTGTCAATTCAATATGTTAATGAACTTTTTTCTCTTTACCTAAGCACTTTATTACCTAAGCGGGTGCAAATATAAAACCCTTTTTTTAATCCCACAATACTATTTGATTTTATTTTTGAATTATTTTTTTAACTCTACTTTAATCACCAAATTTTATAGGAACTTAACTAAACTTATATCGCTTAGCGGGTGCAAATATACAACACCTATTCTATTCTAACCAAACCTTTTTTAACCTTTTTTTATTTTATTTTTTTACCATGTTATAACTCTACTATAAATGAATACCTTAGGAAAGTATTTTTTATTATTCTTCATGTAAAGAATAACTTCGCAACCCACAATATTATATATAACATATATTGTATGTAATTATATAAGACACTATCTTTGCCTTCCTAATTAGAGTCATAAATATGATAAACATTACATTACCAGACGGAACCGTTAAAACTTACGAGGAGGGAACAACTCCAATGGAGGTTGCCAAAAGTATAAGTGAAGGATTTGCTAGAAATGTGATTTCAGCAAATTTCAATGAAGAAACTATTGAGTCTTCTACTCCATTATATAAGGATGGTTCATTAATATTATATACCTGGTCAAATACTGAAGGTAAAAAAGCATTCTGGCATTCAAGTTCTCATGTCTTAGCACAAGCATTAGAAGAGCTCTATCCCGGAATCAAATTATCAATTGGACCGGCTATTGAGAACGGGTTTTATTATGATGTCGATTTTGGAGAGCATTCAATTTCAGAAAAAGATTTCAAAACGATTGAAAACAAAATGCTAGAAATCGCTCGAGGTAAGCATGAGTTTACAATGCGCTCTGTTACTAAAGATGAAGCTCTATCATTATATAAGTCTCAAGATAACGAATACAAGGTCGAATTAATTGAGAATCTTGAAGACGGTACCATTACGTTTTGTGACCATTCGACTTTTACAGATTTATGTCGTGGTGGACATATTCCAAATACAGGAATAATTAAAGCTATAAAAATCATGTCAGTCGCTGGTGCTTATTGGAGAGGTGATGAAAACAACAAACAACTCACTAGAGTTTATGGTATCACATTTCCGAAGCAAAAAGAGCTGACAGAATATTTACACTTATTAGAAGAAGCAAAAAAACGTGACCATAGGAAGTTAGGCAAAGAATTAGAATTGTTTACCTTTTCGAAAAAGGTAGGTCAAGGTCTTCCGTTATGGTTACCTAAAGGAGCTGCTTTAAGAGAACGTCTTGAAAACTTCCTTAAAAGTGCTCAGAAAAAAGCTGGATATGAAATGGTAATAACACCTCATATTGGGCAAAAAGAACTTTATGTAACCTCTGGACACTATGAAAAATATGGAGCAGACAGTTTTCAACCCATTAAAACTCCAGCAGAAGGCGAAGAATTTTTATTAAAACCAATGAATTGCCCACACCATTGTGAAATATATAACGCAAGACCTTTTTCCTATAAAGAATTACCAAAACGATATGCAGAATTTGGTACAGTTTATAGATATGAACAAAGTGGCGAATTACATGGATTAACGAGAGTAAGAGGCTTTACGCAAGATGATGCTCATATTTTTTGTACTCCAGATCAATTAGATAAAGAATTCAAAGACGTTATAGATCTTGTATTATATGTATTTGGCTCGTTAGGTTTTGAAAATTTCAAAGCTCAAGTTTCCTTAAGAGATCCTGAAACTCCAGAAAAATATATAGGTAGCGACGAAAATTGGAAAAAAGCTGAAGACGCTATCCTAAATGCTGCAATTGATAAAGGTTTAGATTATGTTGTTGAAACAGGAGAAGCTGCTTTTTACGGCCCAAAATTAGACTTTATGGTAAAAGATGCTCTTGGAAGAAACTGGCAACTTGGAACAATCCAAGTAGATTACAACCTTCCCGAACGCTTTGACCTTACCTATAAAGGCAGTGACAATGAGCTACACAGGCCAGTAATGATACATCGTGCACCTTTTGGTAGTATGGAACGATTTATTGCAATTTTATTAGAACATACAGGCGGTAATTTCCCGCTATGGTTGATGCCAGAACAAGTTATTGTCTTGTCATTAAGTGAGAAATATGAAAAATACTCCGAAAAAGTTTTAAATCTGCTAGAAAATCACGAAATTCGCGCCCTTGCAGATAATAGAAATGAAACGATAGGTAAGAAAATCCGTGAAGCGGAAATGAATAAAATACCTTACATGATTATTATTGGTGAGAATGAAGAAAAGGAAAATAAGATTTCTGTTCGTCAACATGGTGGTGAAGACTTAGGCATGATTAGTGTACAAGAGTTATCGGAAATTGTTGATAATGAGATTAATAAGACATTAAAAACATTTAAATAAATAAGTTTAATTATAAAATATATAAGTCATAGCAATACGTAGAAGACAAAACTCCAAAAGAGTAATAAAAGAAGATCAACACAAAATCAACTCCAAAATTAGAGCTGAAAAGGTAAGACTTGTTGGCGATAATATTGAGGTTGGTATTTATTCAACAAAAGACGCACTAGCTATTGCAGATGAGCAAGGCTTTGATCTTGTTGAAATATCACCAAAAGCTGATCCTCCTGTATGTAAAGTTATGGACTATAAAAAGTTCCTTTACGAACAAAAAAAGCGTGAAAAAGCTTTAAAGTCTAAAGCATCAAAAGTAGTGGTCAAAGAAATTAGATTTGGTCCACAAACTGATGATCATGATTATGAGTTTAAAAAGAAACACGCAGAGAAATTTTTAAAAGATGGTGCCAAACTTAAAGCCTTTGTGTTTTTTAAGGGACGTTCTATCATATTTAAAGAACAAGGTCAAATCTTATTATTAAGATTAGCTCAAGATCTTGAAGAACTTGGCAAGGTAGAACAAATGCCACGATTAGAAGGTAAGCGTATGACGATGTTCATTGCGCCAAAAAAACCTAAATAAAGCCAATACCTTTATTTAGAATAGATAAGAAAAAATGCTGAAATAAATTCAGCATAAAGATAATAAGCGAATCGTAAATAAAAATAGGAAAATGCCTAAAATGAAAACAAAATCGAGTGCTAAGAAACGTTTTAAACTAACTGGCACTGGTAAGATTAAAAGAAAGCATGCTTTTAAGAGTCACATATTGACAAAAAAATCTAAAAAGCGTAAGCTTAGGTTAACTCATGATGGTTTAGTACATAAAGCAGATGAGAATAACATTAAAACAATGTTACGTTTAAAGTAATAGCGTTTTAATCGGTTAAAACAAATTATAAACCCTGGAGTTAGGCAAAGCAATTTAGCAAGTATCGATTATCGATCGCCTACTACAAAAAAAACAATTTAAAAAATGCCAAGATCAGTAAATTCAGTAGCGAAAAGAGCCAGAAGAAAAAAGGTTCTTAAGCAAGCAAAAGGTTACTTTGGAAGACGTAAAAACGTTTGGACAGTAGCAAAAAATGCGGTTGACAAAGCGATGCAATATTCGTATAGAGACCGTCGAGTAAAAAAGAGAACATTCCGTTCATTATGGATTATGCGTATTAACGCAGGAGCTAGATTACATGGAATGAGCTATTCAAGGTTTATGGGAAAACTTAAAGCTAACAATATCGAATTGAACCGTAAGGTTCTTGCAGATTTAGCAATGAATAACCCAGAAGCTTTTGAAGCAATAGTAAACAAAGTAAAGTAAGGCGTTCGCCTAAATAATAACAACAATTCGCTTATAAAACCGATTCAGAAATGAATCGGTTTTTTTATGCCTTATCTTTTCCTAATAAGTAGATTTCAACAAAGTACACTATCATGAAATTTCATTTTTTATAACTAACTTACAAGTCAATTAAAACCAATCACATGAAGCGTATTCAACTCATCGCAACCCTCATTCTACTCATTACTTTCAATACTTATAGTCAAGATAAAGAAAAGCCCGAACCTTGGGATGTATCAAACCCAGAAGGTAATTGGGATTTTAAAGAATTAAAGTTATCCACCGATGAAGGAACTTGGATGAATTTGGATGTAAGTCCAGATGGTACATCTATCGTTTTTGATTTATTAGGAGACATCTACAAATTGAATGCCAATGGAGGAAAAGCCACCATTTTAAGAGAGGGTTTACCTTTTGAAATTCAACCTCGATTTAGTCCTGATGGAAAACATATTTCATTTACTAGCGATGCTGGTGGTGGAGATAATATCTGGATTATGAATAGCGATGGTTCTGACGCCAAGCAAGTCACAAAAGAAAAATTTAGATTATTGAATAATGCTATTTGGACACCAGATGGAAATTATCTAATCGCCAGAAAACATTTTACTTCAGGTCGCTCACTAGGTGCTGGTGAACTATGGATGTATCACAAAACTGGAGGTAGCGGAATTCAGCTTACGAAAAAGAAAAACGACCAACAAGATGTTAATGAACCTACATTATCCCCAGATGGAAAATACCTATACTATAGCGAAGATGTCTACCCGGGTGGTTCCTTTCAATACAATAAAGACCCAAACAGTCAAATCTATGTGATTAACCGTTATGATATGAAAACGGGAAAGACAATTAGAGTCACTGGTGGTCCTGGAGGAGCTGCACGCCCTCAAATTTCCAGAGACGGAAAAAAGCTAGCCTTTGTAAAACGTGTTCGTACTAAATCAGTTTTATATATTCATGACTTAGACACTGGTGAAGAATGGCCAATCTACGATCAACTTAATAAAGATCAGCAAGAGGCTTGGGCTATTTTTGGTGTTTACACCAACTTCAATTGGATGCCTAATGATGAAGATATCGTTATTTGGTCTGGCGGAAAAATAAATAGAATAAACATCAACACACTTCAGGTTTCTAATATTCCATTTCAAGCTGATGCTACTATTAAAATTGCTAAAGCAATTGAGTTCGATACGCCTGTATCTCCTGATACGTTTGATGCCAAAGTGATTCGGCATGCAACAACTTCTCCCGACGGAAAGTCAATTGCTTTCAACGCCTTAGGTTATTTATATACTCAAAAATTACCTAATGGAAAAGCGAAGCGCTTAACCTCTGAAAGCGATTTTGAATTTGAGCCTACCTTCTCTCCTGACGGAAATACAATTACCTATGTCACATGGAATGATGAGAATTTAGGTGCTTTATATTCAGTTCCTGCGGTTGGCGGAATATCAACAAAATTATCTTCGGAAAAAGGTATTTATAGAAATCCTTCTTATTCACACAACGGAAAACATATTGTCTATCGTAAAGAAGGTGGTAACAATGAACAAGGCCGAACATTCTCTAAAAAGAGAGGTTTATATGTTATGAATTCTGACGGATCCAATGTAAAACTTGTCACAAAAGAAGGCGATTACCCAATGTTTAATGAAGATAACACAAGAATTATTTACCAAAAAGGTGGACAGTTTTTTGGAGCACTGACTAAAGAATTAAAAAGTATTGATCTTAATGGTTTTAATGAACGCATTCATGTAAAATCAAAATATGGAAATATTTTAGTACCAAGTCCTGACGGGAATTGGATTGCATTTGTTCATTTACATAAGGTCTATATGGCTCCTATGCCTAAGGCTGGAAAAACCTTAGACCTTACAGACAAATCAAAGTTTGTTCCTATTACCCAACTTTCAAAAGACGCAGGCATCAATTTACATTGGTCAAAAGATAGCAAGATGTTGTATTGGACTTTAGGTAATCAGTACTACACAGCTAATGTTTCCGCGGACACAAAACTTGTAGAAAAAGGTACAAAAATCAACTTAGAAGTTAAAACGGATAAACCTACAGGCAAGATTGCTTTAAAAGGTGCTCGAATTATTACTATGGTAGGTGATGAAGTTATCGAAAATGGAACGATTGTCATCAATAACAACAAAATTGAAGCTATTGGAAATGCTTCAGATGTGTCTATTCCTTCAGATGCAAAAGTGTATGACGTTTCAGGAAAAACAATCATGCCTGGAATGGTTGATGCGCATGCACATATTGGTGGTTTTAGATATGGATTAACCACACAAAAGCACTGGCAATTTTATGCAAATTTGGCTTACGGAGTAACGACAGCTCATGACCCTTCGGCACACTCTGAAACGGTTTTCGCGCTTTCCGAATTACAAAAAAACGGAACACTTGTTGGACCACGCCTCTACTCTACAGGGTTTATTCTTTATGGAGCTGATGGTGATTTTAAAGCTGTGATAAACAATCTTGAAGATGCACGTTCATCAATAAGAAGAACAAAAGCTTTTGGCGCATTATCGGTTAAGAGTTACAACCAACCAAGACGCGAGCAAAGGCAACAGGTCTTACAAGCTGCTCGTGAAGAAGGTATATTTGTTGTTCCAGAAGGAGGATCGACCTTCTATCACAATATCACTATGGTCATGGATGGACATACAGGCGTTGAACATAATATTCCAGTAGCTCCAGTGTATAAAGATGTACTAGAGCTTTGGGGAAATAGTAATGTTGGCTACACACCTACACTTATTGTTAATTATGGAGGAATGAATGGTGAAATGTTCTGGTATCAAAATACCAATGTTTGGGAAAATGAAAAGCTATTAAAATATACACCTAGAAGTATTATCGATTCACGTTCAAGACATCGTCTTATGATTCCTGATGAAGAATATGAAAATGGGCACATATTGGTTTCTAAAACCTGTAAAGCATTGAGTGATGCTGGTGTTAAAGTGAATCTTGGTGCTCATGGACAACTCCAAGGTCTTGGTGCACATTGGGAATTATGGATGCTTCAACAAGGTGGAATGAGTAATCATGAAGCATTAAAAGCTGCTACTATAAATGGTGCTGATTATATTGGAGCTGCTAATGATATTGGCTCACTTAAAAAGGGAAAATTAGCCGATTTAATTGTGATGGATAAAAATCCGTTGGAGGATATTCGAAATTCTGAAAGCATTATCTATACGATGATTAATGGTCGTTTATATGATACTGAAACCATGAATGAAATAGGAAACGAATCTAAAGACCGAACGAAGTTTTATTGGGAAAACTCAAAATACAATCAAGCATTTCCTTGGCATGAAGAAACGCAGAGCTTCACCAGAGGTGCATGTGGTTGCCATGTAGGTTCACATTAAAAAAAAAGCCTATTCAAATTGAATAGGCTTTTTTAATATATGTAAGATATTATTTTGCTTTGGGCTTAATACTTAAACCTGGTTTTGATTTTGCTGGCTTAATACCTAAACCCGGTTTTGATTTTGCTGGCTTAATACCTAAACCCGGTTTTGATTTTGCTGGCTTAATACTTAAACCCGGTTTTGATTTTGCTGGCTTAATACTTAAACCCGGTTTTGATATTCCATCTTTAGACATAATTAAGGTGTTTTTGAATTAATTTATACTAATATAAATAAAAAATATGTAAATTAAACAACTATTACATATAACTTACCTTACAACCAACCGCATTAATGAGTAAAACAATATTCTACAAATTAAAATCATTCCTCAAAGAGTGTCACAAAAAAACCTATTTAAACACTCTAAAATTTCAATAAGCCATGTGTGTTTGGCTGTAATAAACATAAATAATTAATCATGAACTCAGACCAATTTATAAAACTTTTAGAAATAGTTATTTGGCCTTTCACTTTACTTACTTTACTTTTTGTATTAAAAAAATTCTTACCTGATCTCATAAAACGCGTAGGCTCTTTTGAGGCCACAGCAACAGGGATTTCGATGACTTTTCAAGAAAAGATTGAAGAAGCCAAAGAGGTGATAACTGGTAATAGCGGTCAACAAGACTTTGTAACCACGAGCACCAAATCAAAATCTAGTGTTAAGATTCATGTCGAAAAAAACAAACAAGTAAAGGGCCAAACACCATATCAAATACTACAAGGGATTCGAGAATCTTTAAGCCACAAAATAATTCTTAAAGCTCAAGAACATGATATTGATACCAAAAACATATCAAGCATTGAATTAAGCAAAATATTAAAAGAAATTGGTGGCATCACTTTTCAAAAAGCAAAAGCTTTTCAAACGTTAATAGATCTTACCAACGCTGCAGATGCGTTTGTAAATCAAAATCAAGCAAATCAAGTAAAACAGCTATTTGATGGTTTTGAGCTTTAATTCTTTAAAAAAACAATTATGAATAACCTCGATAATGCATATGCCCTATTAATAGGTGTTGGTGATGATTTACCTGACACTATAAGAGATGCTACTGCTATTTATAATATTCTTGTTGATGATAAACTTGCAGGATATAAAGAAGAGAATGTTTTACTTATTACTAATGAAAAAGCAGATCGTAAAGGAATTTTAGAGGCTTTTGATTTTCTAGTTAAAAACACTAATGAAGATTCTTCTGTACTATTATTCTATTCTGGACATGGAGGGCAATACGAACTCGAGGATGAATCCAAATACTTCTTACAACCTTACGGTATGATTGCCGATCAATATGAAGAAACTTGGGTAAGTGCTGAAGAATTAAAAGAAAAAATTAATAATATTGCCTCTAAGCGATTAGTATTCTTTTTAGATTGCTGTCATGCGGAAGGAATGACTAAAGGTGGTTTCTTTTCAAATAAAGGCTCGTCCAACTCAGAGGATAAGAAAAATAATAAAGCAACTGAAAACCCTGAAGGCCTAGCCCAAAAAATTGACAATGATAAAGGGATTTCTATTGTATCATCCTGTAGAGAAGATCAACTTTCCTATATTTTGGATGGTGACAAAAACAGTCTCTTCACTAAATGTCTATTACAAGTTTTAAAAGCAGAACACAAGCAACATTTTGAAGAAGACTATATAAGAATATCTGAAGTTATACAATTTATTTTCAGAAAAGTTCCTGAACTAGAGCCTCGTCAACGACCTTATGTCAATTTACAGATTTATGATGATTTTGTATTAAGTTACATTCCAAAAGAGGCAAGGAAATTAGTGAATCCAAAAGCGCAAGAAAGCAATAAAACGGAAAACAAAAATGAAATCACTCAAAAAAGTGAACGCAAAGAAATAGTTACATCATTCAGAAAAACTGAAGGAGCAACAAATTTGCTGTTATTTATCCATGGTTTTTCTGGAGAAGCATCAGACACTTATGGTAAAATTCCTGAGATGCTTTGTGAAAATTCTAAAATGGATGGTTGGGATATGCTTCCACTTGGATATTCACAATATGTAAAACCAGAACTTGGAAAAGATATTTGGGCTGCTGTTGAGGACGTTAATAAAATCGCCGATTATTTGGTCACCTCTTTTAAATATAAATTTGAAAAATATAATCGTATTGCAATTGTTGGTCATAGTCTTGGAGGATTAGTTGCGCAAAGAGCCCTTATAGAAATCCCAGAAAAATTACGCTCAAAATTAAGCCATGTTTTACTTTTCGGCACTCCAAGTGCTGGTATTGATTCAGAATTGTTGACTAGGTTATGGAACAATAAATATGCTGAAATGAGTAGTGATGGACCATTTATAAAAAAATTACGAGAAGACTGGAACACTACATTTAAGGATCCTTACCCATTTAAATTAAAAGTCGTTGGAGCAACTAATGATGAATTTGTTTCTAATAAATCATGTTATAGTTCTTTTAAAGAAGAACATCATGTCACAATTAGTGGCAGTCACTTAACAATGATAAAACCAAATGATGAAAACACAGATTGCTACAATCTTATTTTAGATACGCTTACAGGAAATAAATTTTACAACAAATACACTAACAGAGAAGAAATAAACTTGGCTTTAGGAAAATATGATGCTGTTGTAAAAGAGTTGCTGCCAAAAGTTAAAAGTATAAGTCAAAATGGGCTAAAACAACTCATCTTTAGTTTGGAAGGCTTAGATAGAAAAGATGAAGCTCTAGAAATCCTTAATAATCATCCTTCAGCAAAGAGCGATACGGATTTAATGGGAATCATTGGAGGCAGATATAAAAGGCAATATCTAAATTCATTCTCAAAGAATGATGGCGACACATCTTTTAGCTATTATAGCAAAGCTCTTGCACTAGCGACTAAAGAGGAAAATCATAATCAAATTTATTATCACGCCATTAATTTGGCCTTTTTAAGCATTGCATTTCAAAACAACGAAAGTAAGATGCTAATGTATGCAAAACAAGCGCTTACTTCGGCTAAGGAATGTAGAGATAATCTATGGAAATATGCAACCATTGCAGAAGCTAATATGTATATAGGCAACATGAAAAAAGCAAAAAAATTCTATTCAAAAGCCGCAAAATTGGCTGGAGTACGTCAAAAAATTTCAATACACACCAATGCATATAATGGTTATATAAGTGTAATGCAAATGGACGATGCTAACGATAAGTTTATAAAATTCTTAAAATCAAGTTTTTTATCATAACCATTTACATTATGGCTTATACCCAAAATAAGTGATTAAGTTATTTTTTATATATTTAGATATTAATTAATCCAACCCTCTAGAAAACATGAATATTGAATCTATATTTGTTAGCTATTCAAGTAAAGATCGACCATTCGCCTTAGGGCTAACAAAAGAATTACAAAGTCTAGGTGCTAATGTCTGGATCGATCAGTTAGGAATTAAACTTGGTCAGAACTGGGATAACGCAATTGATGATGCATTAGAATCTGCGGATACCGTGATTTTAATAATTTCACCAACAGCGGTTTCGTCTCAAAATGTACAGGATGAAGTTTCCATAGCGATTAATGAAAATAAGAAATTTGTTCCAATTATGATCAAAGAATGTGATCTTCCAATGCGCTGGCAGCGTCGGCAATATGCTGACTTAATTAACAATCCTGATAAAGCCATTGGAGATATTTTGGAATTCTTGGGTATTGAAAAAAAGGATGGTACAAATTTAAAAAATGTAATCTCTCTTATTGGTGTGTCAGAGGCTCAACCAACAACAGTTAAGTCTGTTACAGAAGATTCAAAAGGAAAAACTGTAAAAGAAGATATTGATATTGATGCCTTATTGGTTTCAGAAGCCGAAATTGATCGTGCAATTGTAATGCATCAAAAAGGAATAAAAAAGAATTGGCAATTAATAGCCTTCGTTGGGATTATTAGTTTATTGCTTATGGCTTCACTTCTATTTCTCAAAGATCTTGCCTTGCCAAAATGGACCATTTTAATAGGTTGCATATCCATAAATTTATTATCGATAAGGCCATATGGTAGCGTTAGAAAACGAATAAGAAATATTGACCTAATGAGTTTACTGAAATTAAAAAGAGATCGTCTAACACGGGTTTTAAATAAATTAACTGAAACTGAAATTGACGCTTTTAGCAACGAATTCCTGAATTATATTAAAGCCTAAATCCAAATTGTATGAAACGTGTTGATGAAAAAATAAAAGAAATTGAGAAAAAAGACAAAAACAACCGATTACTATATATTGGGTTCATAGTCGTCATTGGTGTTTTTATGATTTTTGCATTAAGGACTGGTAAAAAAATTAGAAACCAAGGTGAAACCATAGTATCTCAAGGAGATACTATTGCACAACAATTAGAAACTCAAAAAGAACTCAATATAGAGTTAGAAGGGACTATTACAGAACTAAAGCAAAGTTTGCGACCTAAAGAATATTGGAATCATATAAAGGACGATAGTTCTGTTGAATCCTATATTGAATATATTACGAATGACTGGGGAATTGACAAACCACAAAACAATATGGTTAAAGCCTACGAGACTTTACATTCTGATAATCTTAACGTTGAACAGGTCGGTTGGTTATATATTGGTTCACTTAATATTAGAGGAGAATTTAAAGACTCAAAAAACAGGACTATTATTGTTTTGCCAAAAGATCAAGGTGCTAGAGAACCTAAAAAAAATGACATTATAAAATTAACTTATAAAAGAGAAATGAATACGTATACCAGAGCATCTCATAAAAGTAGATTTCGAACTGGAAAAGGATGGCGTCCTGGAACAAAGGCCATAGTTATTGAAAGTTATAAAGATCCTGGATCAACTGATTATTTTATAAAAATAAAGTACTATTAGATTAGTGTACTTTATCAATAGAACAAATAACAATATTTTCCTGTTTTCCTTTTAATTGAATATCACCCAGACGTATCGATGTGTACATTGACTGCAAATTAATATCTTCAAGTAATTCGTTAGATATTAATAAGTTTTCATTGTACGTATTGCATTCATTTTGAATTCTAGACGTCGTATTGATAACATCACCATGATAAGCAATTTCTTTTTTTATAGTGCCAACCTCAGCTACCATAAGTTTTCCTCCATGTAAACCTGCTTTAAATAAAGGGTTTAAACCATAGGTTTTCTTGTAATATTTTGAACGGTTTACTAATGTTTTTTGAAATGAGAAGAACAGCTCAATGCATCTGCTATTTTTAATTCCTTTTGTGTAATTCCATGTTATTACTGCTTCATCTCCTACGTATTGATAGACTTCTGCATCATGCCTACGTAATATTGTATTAAGGTCAAAAAAGCAATCTTGAATGAACTGACTGTATTGTTTATGTCCGAGTTTTTCGGCAATTGCTGTTGAATCTTTTAAGTCTAGAAACATTAGAATACGCTTTTCTTCTTGTGGTTTTCTATACTTTCCATAGAGCATTTTTATAAAAACCCCTGACCCCAATTTATCATTAGCTATTCTTATAAAAGAAAAAACCAAAGAGGTCAATAAAAAATAAACCGTACAGAGCCAAAATAATGAGTCTGTTCGCCACCATCCTCTATCATTATATAGATCTATATCCATGCGTTCTTCAGCAATGAATTTCATAAGACTTAATGAAATGATAAGAAATGCCAAATAAAGGATTGACTTTAAAAAAATAGATAGTGCTAAATTGAGTTTCCGAGAAATGTATTTTTCAAATGAAAATTCTACAATCGCATAAAAGGCTCCCATCATAACACCTAAAATCAATCCAAAATCTAACCACTCGGTAATAGGGATTACATTTTTAGGGTTGACATATCCTAAGCCCTGCTCTTCACCATAGGCAAAAAAACGAATCATAATAAACAAAGACCACGCCAAGCTCCAAAAGAAAACTGTAAACGCAAGAAGTTTAAAAAACTTAATAATATTATACTTCAAATCAATATCATATTTTACTAATTACATTTAGAAATTTCATCAATAGCATCTTCTGGCGAACTAAAATGATTGGTGATAACGATTTACATTTTTCTGAAGATTATCTTTCTTGAGGCCATAGTGTTCAAATTAATAATAATTAAAACTACTTTACTTTTGACAAAGAGAATCTATCAAGTTTTCTGCTTTTTCTTTTTGGCTGCAGGAAACAAAACATTGTTGAGTATCAATCGGTAACCCGGTGAAGTCGGATGCAAATCGAGTTCTGTTTTAGGATCACCAACTTTATGTGTATAATCTTCAGGATCATGACCACCATAAAACGTAAAAAATCCTTTTCCCTTTATACCATGGATGTATTTGGCTTCTCCATTGCTTTTGTTTTCACCCATGACTAATACATTAGACTTTATTTCTTCTCGAGTAAAAGATGTGGTCTGTCCCATAAAACCTTTTACCAATGCGGTATGATTTTGACACAACATTGACGGAATTGGATCCCATTTTGCTGAAAACTCCATTAACGAAAAGTAATCTGTCGTCTTTGGAATACGACGTTTTCTGGTCATATCGATAGATGAAAATTCGTAAACATTAGGACTTCGCTCCAACACATAATCCTTAAAAGCAAATGTTCGACTAAAGTCAATCTTATTTTGATAACTAGGATCACTGCCATCACCATCAAACATAGGTTCGCAAATATCTACACCTTCAGCCGAAAGGGCAATATCAAAACTATCAGTAGCACTGCACATGGCAAACATAAATCCGCCACCAATGACATAGTCTCTTATTTTTTTAGAAACCGCCAATTTCTCTTCGGAAACTTTAGCATATCCTAAGCTAGTTGCTAAATCTTCAGCTTCTTTCTTTTCTCGGATATACCACGATGCAGAACGATAAGCACGATAGAATTTACCAAACTGTCCTGTAAAATCCTCATGGTGTAAATGCAACCAATCGTACAACAATAAAGCGTCATTGAGAACATCTTCATCGTATATAGTTTCATATGGTATTTCAGCATACGTTAGCACCATGGTCACTGCATCATCCCAAGGCTGTAAACCTTTTGGTGTATACACTGCGATTTTAGGCGCTTTTTCTAGAACGACTGCTTCCATGTTTTGTGACGGACTAGCAATCATCTGTAAAATTTCTTCAGCCTTTGCATTAGAAATCACTTCAAAACTCACGCCTCTAATTTGGCATTCGCGCTGAATTTCTTCTGAATCTGGTAACAAGAATGCCCCCCCTTTATAGTTTAATAACCATTTCACCTTTAGTTGCTTTTCAAGCGTCCAATAGGTAATGCCATAAGCTTTTAGGTGATTATCTTGACCATCTGCATCCATAGGAATCAATATATATGACGCATATGATTGTAAAGAAACAAGGATTAAAACTATTAAAATGATTGTCTTTTTCATCTGTAATCTTACATTTTTCAGTAGAAATATAGTTAAAAATTAGTCCTAAGTGAATCTCTTTAATATAGTTTTAGGTATTTTTTAGATGAAATACACTAAAACCAGAAAAACAGTTCTTATTTTTTAAGTGGTGGCAACATACGTTCTGAACCCGAAAGTAAAGATGCGATAACCTTAGTATTTGGGAATTGCTCTAAAATAATCTTGAGAAATACGGTAATTGGAATCGCCATAATAAGTCCCGGAATCCCCCAAATAAATCCCCAAAGCATCAACATAATAAGTACGGCAATAACATTGATTGAAAATGATTTTCCCATAAAAACAGGTTCTAAAATCGCTCCAAATATTACTTGCACTCCTGTAATAGATAGAATAAAAAAGAATAAAGTACTTGTTGGATCTAATTCTACAAAGGCAAATATGGATAATAAAATCACCGAAATGAACGAACCAACCATTTGCACAAAATTAATTATAAACGCAAATAAACCCCAAAAAATCGGAAAACTAACATCAAAGAATACACAAGCTAAACCTGTAAATATTCCGGTTAGTAAACTAACTAAGAATTTCACTTTAATAAACGTGATTAAATCCTTTTCAATCTTTATAAAAGCTTTTATAGAGGTATGCTTTCGTTTTAAAATGGTATTGTTTAAAACCTTATGCATATTGATAGATTCTGATAACCACAGGATGGTAAAAAAGGTAATCATCAAGATGTTCGTCAAAAACTTTCTTACAAAATCAAAAGTGGAACCTATCGTTTCTTTCTGAAAAAACTGTGCTAAAAAGTTTCCGTCAGGATTATATTCCATTCCTACTTTATCTTGCATATAAAGCATGAGGTCATTGATTTTCACTTCAGCTTTGCCAAAAAAACCTGTGTCGTTTGATAAGATTTGTTTGCTTGAAAGTTGAACTAATTCAAAACCAACAAAAACACCAATAACGATTAAAGCAATCACAATAATGATACTAATTAATCTTGGCACCTTTCGTCTACCCAACCAACGCATTAGAGGTAAAAATAATAAAGCGATGAACATTGAAGAAATCAACGGAATGAATATGAACGATAAGATTTTAAGTAAATAAAATACAAATGGAACAACAATAAATAGCAGTAGGATATTAGTAGTACGTCTTTCTTCTAACATGAGACAAATTTTCTTTTTTAATAGCAAAAACAAATTTAGGATAAAATGTTGTTATAATATCCCAATAAATCTTAAAAAGGCACATCATTATCATCGTTCTGTTCTGGAGCACCAAAAGCATCAGAAGCCGACGGGAAGTTATCCGGTTTAAAGGTATCATCATTTGCAGCCGAATTCATTTTAGAATGGAATTCGCCAAAAGGGGTGTCAAAATCATCCAGATTATCAAACTTACCTAAATGACCAATAAACTTCAATCTGATATTTTCTAAGCCACCATTTCTGTGCTTAGCGACAATAAATTCACCTTGACCTTCAGTAGGTGAACGTTCATCATCATCCCACTCGTCAATTTTGTAGTATTCTGGTCTATAGATAAAACTTACAATATCTGCATCTTGCTCGATGGCACCAGATTCACGTAAATCGGATAACAAAGGACGTTTACTTCCTCCACGTGTTTCCACAGCACGGGATAATTGTGATAAAGCAATTACAGGAATAGCTAATTCTTTTGCCAATGCTTTAAGGTTTCGAGAAATAGTAGATATTTCTTGTTCACGGTTACCTCCTTTTTGACTTCCACCAGCCGTCATTAACTGCAAGTAATCAATCATGATCATTTTAACACCATACTGTGAGGCTAAACGACGTGCTTTTGCACGTAAATCGAAAATAGACAACGACGGAGTATCATCAATAAACAAAGGTGCTTTCTCTAAAGTTTTCACCTTAACGTTTAATTGCTCCCACTCGTGTTTTTCTAATTTTCCAGTTCTTAACTTTTCTGAAGACAGGTTCGTTTCCGAAGAAATCAAACGGGTTATTAATTGTACAGAGGACATTTCTAACGAGAAAAATGCCACTGGAATATTGCTGTCAACTGCAATATTTCGAGCCATCGTTAAAGTTAATGCTGTTTTACCCATACCAGGACGTGCCGCAATAATAATTAAATCACTAGGCTGCCATCCAGAGGTTAGTCTATCTAATTTGGTAAACCCTGTAGGAATACCACTCATACCCTCTTTATTGGATATTTCTTCAATTTTCTTTTTTGCTTGAATCACCAAACTTTGAGCCGTTTCGGTAGATTTCTTGACGTTACCTTGAGTAACTTCATAAAGCTTTGCTTCGGCAGTGTCTAATAAATCAAAAACATCTTTGGTTTCGTCATAAGCTTCTTCAATAATTTCGTTAGAAATTTTAATCAAACTTCGTTGAATATATTTTTGAAGAATAATACGTGCATGAAACTCAATATGTGCTGAAGAAGACACACGTTGGGTTAATGAAATCAGGTAAAAATCACCTCCAACTAAATCTAACTTGGCATCTTTTTTAAGCTGACTAGAAACGGTTAATAAATCGACAGGTTCACTATTTTCAAATAATTTGAAAATAGCTTCAAAGATTTGTTTATGAGCTTCCTTATAAAAAGCTTCAGCACTTAAGATATCAATGACCTCATCGACACCTTTTTTATCAATCATCATCGCTCCAAGCACAACTTCCTCTAAATCAATTGCTTGCGGAGGAATCTTACCTTTTTCCAAGCTGATGATTGTACTTTTATCGACTTGATAGCCTTTTATTGGGTTGGGTTGCTTCATAACTACAAATGTAAATAAATTGCAAACTAAAATTGAAGTTTTAAATTTTTCAATCTTAACAAGTCATCAACAATTCAACTGTTAATAACTTGATTATATTGTTAATAGCGACAAAAAAAACTGAAACATAACGTTTCAGTTTTTTTTAATACGTTATGATATAAGGATTAGCTTTTATAAACTCCCATCGCCAAGTATTTTTCCATGCGTTGGTTCACCAAATCTTTTGGTGATAAGTTTTTAAGTTCCTCGTAATTTTTTTCGATAGCGTTTTTAACCGCTAAAAATGTTGCTGCTCTATCTGCATGCGCACCTCCTAAAGGTTCCTTTATAATAGTATCAACTAGTTTTAGTCGTTTCATATCAGGAGCCGTTAATTTTAAAGCATCTGCAGCTCGTTCTTTATATTCCCAACTTCTCCAGAGAATAGACGAACACGATTCTGGTGAAATTACCGAGTACCATGTGTTTTCAAGCATCAATACTTTATCTCCAACACCAATTCCTAAAGCACCTCCTGAAGCACCTTCACCAATAATAACAGTAATGATTGGCACCTTAAGACGCGTCATCTCTAAAATATTTCTGGCAATCGCTTCTCCTTGTCCGCGTTCTTCAGCTTCTAAACCTGGATAAGCACCTGGAGTATCAATTAATGTGACTACAGGAATTCCGAATTTTTCGGCAGATTTCATTAAACGCAAGGCTTTGCGATAGCCTTCAGGATTCGACATTCCGAAGTTTCTGTACTGACGTGTTTTGGTATTAAAACCTTTCTGCTGACCAATAAACATATAGGTTTGGTCACCAATTTTACCAAGACCTCCAATCATCGCTTTGTCATCTTTAACGTTACGATCACCATGTAGTTCTAAAAATGTATCACCACATAAAGCATTAATATGATCTAGTGTATAAGGTCTACCTGGATGTCTTGACATTTGTACACGTTGCCATGCCGTCAAGTTTTTATAGATCTCCTTTTTAGTTTCTAACAACTTCTTTTCAATCTTTTTACAAGTTTGAGTAACATCAACATCACTCTCCTCACCTATTAATTGACATTTTTCAAGTTGATCTTTGAGTTCTTTTATGGGTAGTTCAAAATCTAAATATTCCATGAAAATTTTGATTTAGTTTTTAGTTAATCATTAGTTAGTTGGTGCAAATATAAAAACTTTATACCAGTTATGAATTGGGTTTACGAGTTAAGGTGTTTCTTTTTTTTTGACTCTTGTAATTTTTAAGGATCCCATCAGCCAAAACAGTAGATAACACCAAAAATGCACCATAATAAAATTGTGTGCTCATGGTTTCAGTTTCAGGAAAAAGCAATAAAGCAAGCGCTATACCATATAACGGTTCTAAGTTATAGGTTAAAATCACTGTATACGGACTCACATACCTCATGACATCTATAGAGCCAATAAACGCATAGGCAGTACATATGGAAGCGAGAATTAAAATATAAACCCAATCTGACGTTTTTAATATAAAAAAATCCAAAGAAAATCCGCCTTGAAATATGAGTATAAATAAAGACAGAAATACAACACCACTTATAAACTCATAATATGAAATGACTGTCGCACGATGCTCTGCAATAAATTTCCCGTTAATCACCGCAAATAAGGTGGAGAACAGTGCAGAAGAGATGCCTAATATAATTCCATTAAGATATTTTATTTCACTTTGAGTAATTAACAAAACACCACATATGACAATCATTCCGAAGAGAATTTCATACCATATAATTTTCCGTTTATAAATTAAAGGCTCTATAAAAGAGGCAAAAAAAGCACCTGTAGAAAACATCGCCAAAGTTATAGATACATTAGATTGATTGATGGCTTCAAAAAAAGTAATCCAATGTAAAGCAATAATAATTCCCGCTCCAAAAAATTTAAGTTTCGTTTTAAAAGACACTTTAATTTTAAGCTTAATCATCTTTATATACAGGAACATTAAAATGCCCGCAATAAGCATTCTATACCATACTAAAGCTGTAGAACCAATAGAAATGAGCTCCCCAAGAATAGCTGTAAATCCAGCTATAAATACTAAGAAATGTAAATGAAGGTAATTTTTAAGTTTAGCGTTTGGCATTAAACAGCAGATAAGCAGCTAAGATACCAAAAACGATATTAGGAAACCAAACTGCAAATAATGGATCAAAGCTAGATTGCTCAGCCATAACTCCAAAAACTTTATCGAAAAACACATAAACCATTGCTATGGTAATACCAAAAGCCAGATTCACTCCCATACCACCACGTCGCTTAATAGATGATACAGCAACTGCAATAATGGTAAGAATAAAAACAGATACAGGGATGCTCCACTTTTTATATTTAACAACAAGATATCGTCCAATATTGGAGGAGCCTCTTCGTCTTTCTTTCTCAATAAATCTGGTTAATTCTCCATATTGAAGTGTCTCTGCAATATACTCTTCTGGTGTTAAATCATCAGCATCAAATTCGAAAGCCATATTCTTTCGTCTTGAACTTTCTATTTGATCATTGTGCTCTCCAAAGGTTCTTTTTACATAACCTGTTAATTGATATATCGTATCGCTATCCTTAATAGAGTTAGCCGTAATTTTATAGATTAAGGTATTTCCTTCAAAATGTTCTAAACTGAAGTTTCTACCAATTTTAGTCACAGGATTAAAATTACTCACATAGATATAATCGTTGTCGTTAATCTGCCTATAAATGTTTTTGGTTTGAACGACATTAGAATTGTTTTTTAAATACTTATACCTGAATTGATTAAATCCTTTACTAGCGTTAGGAGCCAAATACAACCCCATGACCAAAGCAAGTAAGGCAACAATAGTTGCACCAATCATATAAGGTCTTAAGAACCTCCAAAAGGAAACACCTGAACTTAAAAAAGCCACAATTTCGGTATTATTGGCCAATTTTGAAGTAAACCAAATCACAGATATAAATAGGAATATGGGTAATAATAGATTAGCAAAATAAACAGTGAAATCTAAATAGTATTGTGCCACTGCAGTAAAAGGCACTTCTCGATCGAGAATTTTACCAATTTTTTCAGCGAGGTTCACTGTAATTCCGATAGGAATAAAAAGCAGCAACATCATTAAAAATGTAAACAAATAGCGTTTTAGTATGTACCAATCGAGTATCTTCAAAATTACAAGCGCTTATCCATTTGTTTAACCATTTTATCTTTCCATGCTCTAAAATCTCCAGCTAAGATATGCTTTCTTGCTTCTCTAACCAACCACATGTAAAACCCAAGGTTATGAATGGTAGCAATTTGCTTTCCAAGTAGTTCATGAACTGTAAATAAATGTCTTAAGTAAGCTTTACTATATTCGGTATCTACAAAGGTAATTCCCATCTCATCTACAGGCGAAAAATCGTCTGCCCATTTTAAGTTTTTGATGTTAATGGTCCCATGAGCTGTAAATAACATCCCGTTTCTAGCATTACGTGTAGGCATCACGCAATCAAACATATCAACACCTAAAGCGATGTTCTCTAATATGTTTATTGGTGTGCCAACACCCATTAAATATCTTGGTTTATCCCACGGAAGAATTTCACAGACCACATCTGTCATCGCATACATTTCTTCTGCTGGTTCTCCTACCGACAAACCTCCAATAGCATTTCCTTGGGCTCCAGCATTGGCAATATACTCTGCCGATTGCTGGCGTAAGTCTTTATAGGTACTTCCTTGAACTATAGGAAAAAACGTCTGCTCAAAATCATATTTAAACGGTGTTTTATCTAAATGCGTCAAACAACGCTCCAACCAACGATGAGTCATATGCATTGATCGTTTGGCATAATTAAAATCACAAGGATATGGTGTACATTCATCAAAAGCCATGATGATATCTGCTCCAATAGTTCGTTGTATTTCCATCACTTTTTCTGGAGTAAACACATGGTAACTTCCATCGATATGAGATTTAAACTTTACACCTTCTTCTTTTATCTTTCTGTTAGCCGAAAGTGAATACACTTGGTAACCACCAGAATCGGTTAAGATGTTTCTATCCCAATTCATAAACTTGTGTAAACCACCTGCTTTCTCTAAAATTGGTGTTTGTGGCCTTAGGAATAAATGATAGGTGTTTCCTAATATAACATCTGGATTGATATCATTTTTAAGTTCACGCTGATGCACACCCTTAACAGAAGCGACTGTTCCAACTGGCATAAATATAGGAGTCTCAATCTTTCCATGATCTGTAGTAATAAGTCCAGCTCTGGCTTTACTTTGAGGATCACTCGCTTTTAGTTCAAATTTCATATAAAACATTCATCAGTGGGCAAAGATAATTATATAGACGTATTAAGGTCTTAAACATTTAATAAAATATGCAATGGAAAACTTAAAATCCTTATTTCTTTTTCAATCGCATTTAAATTGTTAGCAACTGACCAAAATCGTTAATAAGTGATGACATTCTATTTTTGATTAGGCTTATGAAAACTTTATTTTTGAAGCTTAAATTTCTCACTCTATTTTTATGCCAAACACAAAAGAATTACAAGACTTAACAACACAGGTTCGCAGAGATATTTTGCGAATGGTTCACAAAGTAAACTCAGGTCATCCAGGAGGATCATTAGGATGCGCTGAATTTTTTGTTGCCTTATATCAAGACATCATGGACAGAAAAGACACCTTTGATATGGATGGAATTGGTGAAGACCTTTTCTTCCTTTCAAATGGTCATATTTCTCCTGTATTTTATAGCGTTCTCGCAAGATCAGGTTATTTCCCTGTAGATGAACTAAATACATTTAGATTGATTAATTCAAGACTTCAAGGTCATCCAACTACACATGAAGGCTTACCTGGAATTAGAGTTGCATCTGGTTCTCTAGGTCAAGGATTTAGTGTTGCCCTTGGTGCAGCAGAAACTAAAAAACTAAATAACGATAGTCATTTAGTCTATAGTTTACATGGTGATGGTGAACTACAAGAAGGACAAAATTGGGAAGGCATTATGTATGCAGCTGGTAATAATGTGGACAATATCATCTCAACAATTGACTTAAACGGACAACAAATCGATGGTTCAACAGACGATGTTTTACCTATGGGAAGCATAAAAGCAAAATTTGAAGCTTTTGGTTGGACTGTTGTAGATATTGAAAATGGAAATGATATGGAGTCCATTATAGAAGGTATGGCAAAAGCTAAATCTTTAACAGGCCAAGGCAAACCTGTTTGTGTTTTACTTAATACAGTTATGGGTAATGGTGTAGACTTCATGATGCATACGCATGCATGGCATGGCAAAGCTCCTAATGATGAACAATTGGCCATTGGTTTAGCCCAAAATGCCGAAACTTTAGGAGATTATTAATATGAAGTATTTCTTTACAATATGTCTATCACTTATGTTAGTCTTGAGTTATGCTCAAGAGAATACAATTACTATAGACTATACTGTAGACTATGTTGTTCCGAATAAAAGAAAACAAACCGTAGATACCTTAACTGTTGGTTACACTAAAAGCGGAAGATATATTTGGACAGACAGTAAAAGCTTAGCGAAAGATCTCGGGAAATCTATTTTTAGACGTAATCCAGAATTATTAGAAACCGCAGACCTTGGAATTATTTTTGACACGGAAGAAGGCATATTAATGATGTGCTTCGAATCTGGTAAAAACAAACTGTTTTTCAACTTAGAATTGTCAACTATTATACCAGATACTATGACTTTAGATGAAGATGAGGAATTTGAGCTCGTTTCAGAAAGTACTGGAGAACAAATTACCTTATTAGATAAAACAGCGACAGTTTATGATATCTATCCTTCAAATAAAGTATCAGAAGCAATATCGGTTGCATTTGATGAAAGTGTAAGCATAAATAACAATCAAGTATTCAAAAAAATATTTGAAGTAGTATTAGCCTCTGAAGGAAGCTCTGGAATGCTAGGATTGGTTATTCCTGAAGGTTTAATTATGAGAGTTACCGAAAATGAAAGAACGCTTTTAGAAGCTTGCAATATTGATTCAACAACAAAAAAAATACATATTAATTACAGTTTCAAAATCACAGAATGAAAACATACACAAACACAGGAAATAAGGACACACGCTCAGGTTTTGGAGCTGGATTAACAGAACTAGGAAAGACTAATGAAAATGTTGTAGCACTTTGCGCAGATTTAATTGGTTCACTTAAAATGGACGAATTTAAAGCTAATCACCCAGAACGCTTTTTTCAAGTGGGAATTGCCGAGGCAAACATGATTGGGTTAGCAGCAGGTATGACTATTGGTGGTAAAATTCCTTTTACAGGAACTTTTGCTAATTTCTCTACTGGTCGTGTGTATGATCAAATTAGACAAAGTATTGCTTATTCTGATAAAAACGTAAAAATCTGTGCTTCACATGCAGGATTAACTTTAGGTGAAGATGGTGCAACTCATCAAATTTTAGAAGATATCGGTTTGATGAAAATGCTTCCCGGAATGACGGTAATTAACACCTGTGATTACAATCAAACTAAAGCTGCTACCATAGCAATTGCTGAGTATCAAGGTCCTGTATATTTACGTTTCGGAAGACCAAAAGTAGCCAACTTTACTCCCGAAGATCAAACATTTGAAATCGGAAAAGCTGTGAAATTAACCGAAGGTAACGATGTCACTATTGTCGCTACTGGACATTTAGTATGGGAAGCGCTAGAAGCTGCTAAGACTTTAAATGATAAAGGTATTTCAGCTGAAGTTATCAATATCCACACCATTAAACCTTTGGATGACAAAGCTATTTTAGGTTCTGTAGCCAAAACAGGATGTGTGGTTACTGCTGAAGAGCATAACTATCAAGGTGGCTTAGGAGAAAGCGTTGCTAGAGTATTAGCACAACATCAACCAGCACCTCAAGAATTTGTTGCTACCAACGATACCTTTGGAGAATCTGGTACGCCTGCGCAACTCATGGAGAAATATGGATTGAATGCCAATGCCATTATTCAAGCTGCTGAAACCGTATTAAAGCGTAAAAACTAATTCAATGTAAAAGAAATAATTTTCGTTTGGCAACGTTTTTGATATTATAATCAAAATCACAAAAAACGAATATTATGCGAAAATTAGTTATTAGTACGTTTTTATTAACGTTGTTTTGTTTGAGTGCCTATGCACAAAAAGGAAGTTCTTATGGATTTAAAGGTGGATTGAACTACAATGCCAATGGCGATTACTTTGAATCCATTAGCGAGAATTCCCAAAACCCAGATCGTAATATAGGATTTCATATTGGTGTCTTCGGAAAAATTGGAACTGACCTTTATTTTAGACCAGAACTTATGTACACTAGCACAAAAAGTGATTACGATAGTGCTGAGTTTACAATGAAAAAAATTGACGCTCCTCTTCTAGTAGGCATTAAGGTTATTGGACCCATTAGTGTATTTGCAGGACCATCGCTTCAGTATATTTTGGACACAGATTTTGAAGGTATCAATATTGATAATGTAGAAGATGATTTTTCTATAGGATTAAATTTCGGTATCGGATTAAATCTAAACAAAATTGGTATTGATCTCAGATACGAAAGGGGGTTCTCTGATAATGAAGCTGTTTTTATTGGAAACAACTTAGGAGAAGGCGTGGTTAGTAGAATTGATACGCGACCAGACCAATTGATTTTAAGCTTGTCTATCGCTTTATAACAAGGAAATTTATAACAAAAAAAAGACGCTAATATTAGCGTCTTTTTTTGTTTATCATATGTAACAAATGATTAACTATCTTCAGTAGATTCAGTAGAATCTTCATCTAAATAGTTTGGAATACCATCATCATCTGTATCGTCATTTGAAGGGTCTCCATCTCCATCTATATCTTCGAAAATAGTAAACACACCATCACCATCATCATCTGGGTCAAAAAAGTTAGGGATACTATCATCATCTGTATCATCATCATTAATATTCTCATTTCCGTTTAAATCTTCTAAGTGAGATAGGACTCCATCAAAATCATGATCATTAGCTTCAGCTTGATACAATTCGAATTTAAATATCAAGTTTGAATATACAGGAACACCGAAAGGCGGACTTGAAAAATACGCCAAACCAGAAGGAATAAACATAACGCCCAAACCATAACCTGAATAATCTACAGTACCATCTCCATTGACTATAAAATCTGAAGACACATTAAATTGAGGAATAACATTTCTCCATCCTTGAATCAATCCTGTTAAATCGAAAGGTAAATTTGGATTTACAGCACTATCAAATATCTCTTCATCCAATAAATTACCAGAATAAACCAACCTTATATCATCAGTAAAATTCGGACTGTATTCACCATCACCTTGATTAAGTCTTAGGATGTAAAATTCGTATACTATTTCTTCATGAGTCGTTGTATGTGTTTCAACAGCATCAATTAATAATGTGTTATTATCTGGATCTGGAAGTGCTAAATAATTACCGTCATCATCTTGAGGTAATTCTGTGATTACAATTTCATCCATTGTATGATCTGCACCATCGCCAAAAGTCGTAGAACTGTAATAATGCGTTTCCATGTAACCAATCAAGGAATCTCTATCAAGAACTTGTTGCTCTGTTCTATCTCTCTCTGGTACTAAACTAATTTCTGGATCATCAGGCTTACATGAAGTAAGAGAAGCTACTAATAGCACCAAAACTATTAGACTATTTTTTAATTTCATCATGATTAAATTTTTCTTTAATTCAAATAGAATTTGAATCGTTCAATATTGCTTATTTTTATCTCGCAAGATACAATAATATAATATTTTTGTGCAATACTATTAACGTCAATTTCACAGTTTTAACATGAGAGTCGATAAATATCTTTGGTGCATACGCTATTGCAAAACGAGAAGCATTGCAACCAATGCATGCAAGAAAGGTCATGTAAAGGTCAATGGTCAAGTTGTAAAGCCAAGCAGAGATGTTTATGCTACCGACAAAATTGAGTTTAGAAAAGACCAAATTAACTATCATATAATTGTCAATGACCTACCGGAAAGTAGAGTTGGTGCCAAACTTGTAGACCTTTACAGAAAAGATGTGACTCCAAAAGAAGCTTTTGAGTCCAAAGAATTACTTAAATATTCAAAGGATTATTATCGCAAAAAAGGTGTTGGTAGACCAACAAAAAAGGACCGAAGAGACATAGACGGCTTTTACGAAACACCAGAAGAAGATATCTAAAATTTAAAGTGCGTTTAAGAAAACTCTTTTTTATCTTTGAAGAAATCGAAAACACCTATGAGCATTCCTAAAAACACAATACTCAACCATCAGGAAATTCAACATAAAATAAGACGTATTGCTTATCAAATTTATGAAAGCAATGTATATGAGGAAGACATCATTTTGGCAGGAATTGAAAAGAACGGTTATATACTTGCAAAGAAGCTCAAGCAAAATCTTGAGAAAATTTCAGACTTGAAACCTATACTTTGCAAAGTAACGATTGACAAAAAAAATCCCTTAGAACCCATAACGACCTCTCTAAACCAAGATGAGTATATCAATAAATCTATTGTGCTTATTGACGACGTTCTAAATTCTGGTAGCACATTAATCTATGGGGTAAGACATTTTTTAAATGTTCCATTAAAACAATTTAGAACAGCTGTATTAGTGAATAGAAATCATAAAAAATATCCTATTAAAGCCGATTTTAAAGGCATATCTCTATCTACCTCTCTAAATGAACATGTAGAAATCGTCCTATCGGGGAAAACGTACGAAGCCTATTTAAAATAATTGTAATAGTATAGCTTCTAACACTTCATTAATCGATTTATTGTCGGTTTTTATACTGAAATTAGACTGTTCATAGAAAGGCGCTCTTTCAAATAAATGCTTTCCAATAAACTCATTGAGTAGTTCTTTTGATGATACATGAGAAATTAGTGGCCTTTTAGATTTCTCATCAAACAATCGATTTGACAATGTTGGAATAGTTGCTTTGAGATAAATAGCCTTAGAATCATCTGAATCTAAAATTTGCCTCATATTGTTTCCATAACAAGGTGTTCCTCCTCCAAGGGAAACAATCGTTTTTTCTAAATTGATTATAGCATTAAGATATTTACTTTCGGCTTTTCTAAAATAAATTTCGCCTTTAGTATCAAAAATAGTTTTGATTGTCGCATTTTCTTGTGTTTCAATAAACTCATCAAAATCTATATAATTATAGCCCAGAATCTCTGCTAATTCCCTACCAATTACTGATTTACCAGAACCCATATATCCAATTAAAAATAGCGTCATTTTCTCCTTATAAATTAATTATTAAAAACATAATATAAGCAATAACAAAAAAACAAAAAAATATCCAATAATAGGTTTGGAATATTAATTAAACGTTTTATATTTGCACCCTCGTTAGAGAAACTTATTGACCAGTTAGCTCAGTTGGCAGAGCATCTCCCTTTTAAGGAGAGGGTCCTGGGTTCGAGCCCCAGACTGGTCACAATAAAAATCGTTAAGCACTCGCTTAACTTTTTTTTTATCTTTACTGAAATAATGCGCACGTGGCGGAATTGGTAGACGCGCCAGCTTGAGGGGTTGGTGGACATTAGTCCGTGGAAGTTCGAGTCTTCTCGTGCGCACTTTATGAATCCCAATGTAATTCAAAACTTTAATCTCAAATAGGTCTTGAAAGAGTTCACGACGCTTTGGGATTCTCAAACACACTTTTTCTCCTCTTATTCTTTTTTATTTACCAATTAATCGATCTACATTGTTTCTGGTTTTACTATTAAAAAAACTTAAAATGTAGTTCAGAACTAAAAAAAGTTTATTTTTGTTTAAGCTTTCGAAAATAAAAATGAACAACATAAAGAGTACATTCAGTATAAAGGATCTTGAAAACCTCACTGGTATTAAGGCACACACTATCAGGATTTGGGAGAAAAGATACAACCTACTAGAACCCGAAAGAACGGACACCAATATTAGGTATTATAGTCTAGCTAATCTTCAAAAGCTTTTAAATATTGGCTATCTAAATACTAATGGCTATAAAATTTCAAAGATTGCAGCCATCGACAGTAAAAATATACCACAACTCGTTAGAGATGTAGCGCAAAACGACAATACAAACAATCATCTATTAAGTACATTTAAGCTGTCCATGATCAATTTTGATCAAAAGCTATTTTATGACACCTATGCGCGTTTGGAAAAAGAAAAATCGTTCCCCGAAATTTTCTATGAAGACTTTATTCCTTTACTTACACAAATTGGAATGCTTTGGCAAACAGACACTATTACGCCTGCTCATGAGCATTTTGCTACGACTTTGATCAGACAAAAAATTCTTATTAGTACTGAAGCAATTCAATCTAAAAATCAAATTAGATCCAAAAAGGTTTTTGTGTTATTTCTCCCTGAAAATGAAGTTCATGAACTTGGTTTAATGATGATAAATTATGAAATCATTGCCAATGGTCATCAAAGCATTTACCTAGGACAAAGTGTCCCTAAAAATAGCCTAATAGATATTCTAGACTTCTATGATGAAATCACTTTTGTTTCCTATTTTACAGTTAAACCTGAAAAAGACAACATTGATAATTATATTAAAGAGTTTTCAGAAAAAATACTTTACAAGAAAAATGTTAGATTATGGGTATTAGGCAGAATGCTTAGTGAGACTGACATAAGCAAGCTTCCAAAACAGATTACACCCTTCGATAGCATTAAAAATTTAGTTAAAAAACTATAAAAAAGCATCCTTAATGCCAAAGTTGTTTAACTTTTGTTTAAATTTGTTAAACAATGAGTAATAACATTTCAATTATTGGTTCAGGTTTTTCTGCTTTAGCAGCATCATGCTATTTAGCAAAAGACGGATACAATGTGACCATATTTGAAAAAAACAAAACTATTGGTGGTCGTGCTAGACAACTCAAAAAAGAGGGTTTCACATTTGACATTGGACCGACTTGGTATTGGATGCCAGATGTATTTGAACGTTTCTTTTCAGATTTCAATAAAACTCCAGAGCACTATTACACTTTAGAGAAATTGAATCCTGCTTATAGCGTATACTTCGGAAAAGATGATTATATCACCATTGAAGATACTATAGAAAAAATTTGCGCAGCCTTTGAAAAGGAAGAAAAAGGAAGCTCAAAAAAATTAATGAAATTCATTGACACTGCACAAAACAACTATGAAGTAGCCATAAAAGACCTCGTTTATAGACCTGGTGTTTCACCATTCGAATTGGTAACACCTGTAACCATGAAGAAAATTGGTCAGTTTTTTAGCACCATAAAAAAGGACGTTAGGAAAGAATTCAAAAATGATAGACTCGCTACGATTCTCGAGTTTCCTGTATTATTCCTTGGAGCAAAACCAGATAATACACCTTCGTTCTATAGTTTTATGAATTATGCCGATTTCGGAATTGGCACATTTCACCCAAAAAAAGGGATGTATCAGGTAATTCTAGCCATGGAAGCATTAGCAAAAAGTTTAGGTGTGACCATAAAAACGGAAAGCTCTATCGATAAAATCATCGTAGATAATGGAAAAGCAATCGCAATTGTTTCAAATAAGACAACTTATGAAAGTGATATAATATTGAGTGGAGCGGATTATCACCACACTGAAACACTTTTAGATTCAAAATACGTTCAATACTCTAAAAAGTATTGGGAAGAAAAGACCTTTGCTCCTTCTTCCCTATTGTTTTATGTCGGCTTTGATAAAAAACTAGTAAACGTAAACCATCATACCTTATTTTTTGATGTCGATTTCGATGTTCATGCAAAAGACATTTATGATACGCCAAAATGGCCTGAAAACCCATTGTTTTATGCAAGCTTCCCTTCAATAACAGATGATTCCGCTGCACCAGAAGGAAAAGAAACTGGAATTTTCTTAATTCCGTTAGCGCCAGGTTTAGAGGATAATTCAGAATTACGGGAGCACTATTTTAATAAAATTATTAATCGATTTGAAATGCTCACCTCGCAAAGCGTTCAAAAAAACATTATATTTAAAGAATCCTTTTGTGTCAATGATTTTGTAAACGATTACAACTCATATAAAGGTAATGCCTACGGAATGGCTAATACGCTCTTTCAAACCGCATTTTTGAGACCTAAATTGAAAAGCAAAAAAGTCAGCAACCTATATTTCACAGGACAACTAACGGTTCCAGGACCAGGAGTTCCACCATCGTTAATTTCCGGGAAACTAGTAGCAGAACTCATTAAAAAACACCACAGCAACTAAATATGAAAGCTATTTTTGATACCGTTTCAAACCAATGCAGTAAGTTGGTTACAAAGTCTTATAGCACATCTTTTTCATTGGCGACAATGATGCTATCTGACTCTATACGTCAGGATATCTATAACATTTATGGTTTTGTGAGATTTGCAGACGAAATCGTTGATTCATTTCATGATTATGATAAAGAGTTATTATTTAATAATTTCTCTACAGACTTAGAATTAGGGCTTCAACACAAAATTAGCTTAAACCCAATTTTAAACTCGTTTCAAGAGACCTACCATAAATACAGCATTGATAAAAGTTTGGTCGATGCATTCATGAAAAGTATGCGCTTAGATTTACACAAAAATAATTACCTAACAGATGCAGAATACAAAGCATATATTTACGGCTCCGCAGATGTTGTGGGCTTGATGTGTTTAAAAGTATTTGTAAAAGGTGATCAAGAGAAATACGAAGCATTGAAAGACTCTGCAATGAGCCTGGGTTCAGCGTTTCAAAAAGTGAATTTTCTTAGAGATTTAAAGGCAGACTTTGACAGTTTAAACAGAACATACTTTCCAAACACAGATCTTAATCATTTAGACGAAGTATCTAAATTAGCCATTATCACTGATATTGAAAGTGATTTCGCAAAAGGCTTACAAGGCATAAAAAAATTACCTATTGAAGCCAAATTTGGCGTTTTTATGGCTTATCGATATTACAGTCAGTTGCTAAAAAAATTAAAAAAAACACCAGCTTTAGAAATTAAATCAACCAGAATTAGAGTGCCCAACTACAAAAAGTTTGAGTTACTCACGAGAAGCTATGTCAAATATCAACTTAATTTAATATAATTGTATGCAAACTCTATATTGGATTCTTGTTTTTTTAGGTGTGTTCGGTACCATGGAATTTATGGCATGGTTTACACATAAGTATGTTATGCATGGTTTTTTATGGAGTTTACATAAAGATCATCATCACAAGGATCATGACAGCTGGTTTGAACGTAACGATGCCTTTTTTATATTCTACGCCGTTGTAAGTATGACCTGTTTCTATTTATGGAGTTATGAAGGTGTATGGTTTTGCCTACCAATTGGATTAGGTATTATGGCCTATGGAGCTGCTTACTTTTTAGTTCACGATATTTTTATCCACCAACGCTTTAAGATCTTAAGAAATGCCAACAACTGGTATGCCAAAGGCCTGAGACGGGCACACAAAATTCATCACAAGCATTTGGGTAAGGATAAAGGCGAATGTTTTGGGATGCTTTTTGTACCTTTCAAATACTTTAAAAAATAGTATTTCATCACTTTTATGACAGAGCATTTCCATTTCGATTATATCATTATAGGAAATGGTTTAGCTGGACTACAGCTAGCTCTAGAACTCACTTCTGACTCTCATTTTAAGGACAAACAAATTGCTCTAATTGACCCTTCTGAAAAGGATACTAATGACAAAACTTGGAGTTTTTGGGAGACTGAACCTTCGCAGTGGAATGCTATCATTCATAACTCTTGGAGTAAAGCTTCGGTTATAACTTCAAAGAAAACAATTGGCTTAAATCTAAATCCGTATACCTACAAAACGATACGTGCTATAGATTTTTACACGGAAGCTAAAGCACAACTCCATCAACAGGATAACATCCATTTTATTGTCGAGAACGTCACTTCAGTTATAGAAGGAGATAAAGTCAATGTAACTACTAATCAAAATTCATACACGGCCTCTCATGTTTTTGATAGTCGAGTTCCTGAAGAATTTTATTCAGAATCGAAACATGCTATTTCTATCATTCAACATTTTAAAGGCTGGGTTATTAAAACCGATACTGAAACGTTTGATGAAGACACTGTAACGATGATGGACTATCGCCTCAAAGATGGAAATCAAACCACATTCACATATGTACTTCCTTTTTCTAAAACTGAAGCCTTAGTTGAATTCACTTATTTTACAGAACATGCCGTCGACGAAACGGTTTACGATACGTTTATCAAAACCTATATTAAAGATTACCTAAAGATCGACACGTATTCTATTTTAGAAACTGAAATGGGTCAAATTCCGATGACGAATTATAGTTTTGAAAAATTCAATACCAACAAGATTACAAAAATTGGTACAGGAGGCGGCTGGGTAAAAGGATCTACTGGATATTCATTTAAACACACCGAAAATAAGGTTGCTAAAATCATTGAAAACCTTAAGACCAATAAAGCCCCTTCAAGTGGCTTATTTAAATCTAAATATAAGTTCTACGATAAGGTGTTTCTGAAAGTTTTAAAAGATGATAATCATAAAGGTGAATGGATATTCCAGCAGTTTTATGATAAAAACTCGGCACAAACCATGTTTCGCTTTTTAGATGAAGAGTCTTCGTTTTCTGAAGAGTTAAAAATTATGATGTCACTATTTTCTTGGTCGTTTATTAAAGCCTTTTTTAAAACGCTTTAAGCAACTCATCAATCGTATTGGTAACTCGCTCGCTACTCCAATTGGCAGCGCCAGATTTATCAATAACGATCTCTCCTTTTTTACTAATGATGAATGTTCTTGGAATCGAAGACACATTAAATTCTGTAGGATAATCGGTTAAAGATTGATAGACCTCAAAACTATAATTCTTGTGTGCCATAAATTCATATAAAACTTCGGTATCTTCATTAGATACGAATAAAAAGACAACCTCGTCATTAGTTTTATATTTCTGATAAAGTTCTTCAAGGCTAGGCATTTCAGCAATACAAGGTGGACACCAAGTCGCCCAGAAATTAATTACGATCACTTTCCCTTCCGCAGTATGAAAATCAAAATCATTACCAGAAGTATCTCTTAACTTCCAGTTGTAATTCGACATTGATTTACGTTCTAAAACATCAATAACCGATGGTTTAATAATTGAAGCAATGCCCTTATTAATAAACACTTGAATGGGTTGTCTTGTTTGCGGGATGATAAGCAAAGCAATGACTACTATAAAAAGAATATTATAAATTTTAGATTTTTTAGATTTTGCCATAATGGATTATAAATAGAAACGAATTACTGTAGTCGGTAATGCACATTAAATCTAACACAATAACACTTATAAAATAGCAAAAAAAAAGCCCTTGATTTCTCAAGAGCTTTTTTTATCTAAATACAGAAATTAAGCTGCATTTTCTTTTTTAATCAAGTTTAAAGCAGAACCTTCATTATACCAGTCAATTTGAGATTGGTTATACGTATGATTTACTTTAATACTGTCTTTGCTTCCATCTGCATGAACAATTTCAATTGTTAATTGCTTGTCTGGTGCAAATTCGTTTAAATCTAAGAAGTTGAATGTATCATCTTCTTGAATTAAATCGTAATCAGCTTCATTAGCAAATGTTAATCCCAACATCCCTTGTTTTTTAAGGTTTGTTTCATGAATACGTGCAAATGATTTTACAATTACAGCAGCAACACCTAAATGGCGAGGTTGCATTGCAGCATGTTCTCGAGAAGATCCTTCACCATAATTATGGTCTCCAATAACTAAAGATTTAATGCCTTCTGCCTTATAAGCTCTAGCTGTATCAGGCACACCACCAAACTCACCTGTTAATTGATTTTTCACAAAGTTTGTTTTCTTTCCAAAAGCATTTACAGCTCCAATCAATGTGTTGTTTGAAATATTATCTAAATGTCCACGGTAACGTAACCAAGGCCCAGCCATAGAAATATGATCTGTTGTACATTTACCAAAGGCTTTAATCAATAGTTTAGCTCCAGTAATTGAACCACCAAGAGGTTCAAATGGCGTTAATAGTTGTAGTCTTTCAGAATCTGAGGCCACAGTAACTTGAATTCCACTACCATCAGCCATAGGTTCTAAATATCCGTTGTCATCAACATCAAACCCTTTTGGAGGTAATTCCCATCCTGTTGGTTCATCTAGCATCACTTCTTCTCCATTCTCATTTATTAACTTATCGGTTATAGGATTAAAATCCAAACGACCTGCAATAGCAATCGCAGCAGTTAATTCAGGAGATGCTACAAAGGCATGTGTATTCGGATTTCCATCGGCACGCTTTGCAAAGTTTCGGTTAAACGAATGAACGATACTATTTTTAGGTGCGTTTTTAGGATCTTCATACCGAGCCCATTGACCTATACATGGTCCACAAGCGTTGGTGAATATCTTAGCATCTAATTGTTCAAAAACTTGAAGTATTCCATCACGAGCAGCAGTAAAGCGTACTTGCTCAGAACCAGGATTAATACCCAATTCAGATTTCATTTTCACACCTTTATCTAGAGCCTGTTGTGCAATAGAAGACGCACGAGATAAATCTTCGTAAGACGAGTTGGTACAAGACCCAATCAATCCCCATTCTACTTTTAATGGCCAATCGTTAGCTTTAGCTTTTTCGGTCATTGTAGAACCAACTGCAGTTGATAAATCCGGCGTAAATGGTCCATTTAATAATGGGCCTAAGTCTGATAAGTTAATATCAATAACTTGGTCAAAATATTGTTCAGGATTTGCATATACTTCGGCATCACCTGTTAAATAGTCTTTTACTTGGTTTGCAGCATCAGCTACATCTGCTCTATCTGTAGCACGTAAATAACGTTCCATAGATTCATCATACCCAAATGTAGAAGTTGTTGCGCCTATTTCGGCACCCATATTACAAATAGTTCCTTTTCCTGTACAAGACATTCCTGTTGCTCCAGGACCAAAATATTCTACAATTGCACCAGTTCCACCTTTTACGGTTAAGATATCTGCTACTTTTAAAATCACGTCTTTAGGAGCTGTCCATCCAGATAATTTACCAGTTAATCTTATACCAATTAACTTCGGGAATTTTAATTCCCAAGCCATACCAGCCATAACATCAACAGCATCTGCTCCACCAACTCCAATGGCAACCATACCTAATCCACCAGCATTTACTGTATGTGAATCGGTACCTATCATCATTCCTCCAGGAAACGCGTAGTTTTCTAAAACCACTTGGTGAATAATACCTGCACCTGGCTTCCAGAAACCTATGCCATATTTATTAGATACAGACTCTAAGAAATTAAATACCTCGTTACTCGTATTAATGGCATGTTGTAAATCCGTACTCGCTCCATTTTTTGCTTGGATCAAGTGATCACAATGCACTGTTGTAGGAACAGCTACTTTTTGTTTACCAGCTTGCATAAATTGCAATAATGCCATTTGAGCTGTTGCATCTTGACATGCTACTCTATCTGGTGCAAAATCCACATAATCTTTACCTCTTGTAAATACTTTTGTAGGATTTCCTTCCCAAAGATGAGAGTATAATATTTTTTCAGAAAGTGTTAGTGGTTTACCAACTATATCACGAGCTGCATCAACACGCTCAGACATATTTGCATAAACCTTTTTTATCATGTCTATATCAAAAGCCATATATATTATTTAAAGGTTAATTATCGTTATTAATCCCGATGCTTCGGGACTGCAAAATTACGAATTTTATAGCTGATTTTAAAATATGTAATGAAATGCTAAAAGCATTGAATATAAATCAGTGAACGACATAATATTTATGCACTTATTGAATTATTAATAAAAAAAATATATGAAAATTATTAAATTAACAATTAGACCTTATTTAAAATGATTCTTAATTTTCTTATGTTCCCTAAGATTGGTCATTGGTCTTTCAAAAAACACATAAAGCAGATATGAAAGTATAATAGTGACCAAGAAATAAACGAACAGATAAACTAAGAGTGTTGACATTGACAATCCTTCCGTAGGAAAAAAGTATTTCAACAATTGCATCACTACCGAATAGTGAATTAAATACATCGAATAAGAAATTAAACTGATGACAGTTATTGGCTTTAATAGAAATTTAGGAGCCGATTTAATTAGCGACAATACTGGAAGCACCAAAGCAATGGCAATAGAATTTATAGGCAAATACAACACATTCCAAAAAAACGGATAACTTTCTATAAAAACTTGTTGAGTTGGGATTATAAAGTTTAGACCTAAAAATAGTAAAGCACCAATTCCTAAAAACAAAAATCGATATCGTCTCCAAAAGCTTGGTTTGACTAGTGATAGATATGCCGCCAAAACACCATAATAAATCGCATCTATTCTGTAAATGGTAACAGCTTTAAGATTGACATTCCAAAACATCATATCGGTTTCTGGATGGTTCAAATTATAGTAAATCTTTGTGACAAAAAAGAAGAGTACAATTAGACTTGTGATTATAAAAAATAATCTTGATTTGTTTATTTTCAGTCTTAAAAACAATACCAAATACAATAATAATGGCCCAATGATATAGGCAAACTCCTCTATGGGTAAGCTCCAAGATTCACCGAAAAATAAAGGCATTTCCCATGAAAAATTCTGAACAAATAAAAAGTATTGCCAAAAGTTATCTCGTAAGGTCGCTCCTAAATACAAGGCCAAAAGCACATTAAAAACGAGAATTAAATAATAATTGGGAAGTGTTCTAAACCAACGTCTCACCCAGAAATAAGTCACAGCTTTAAAACCATATTCTGAAGCTGTAAATAGTTTATAAATGAGCCTGCCAATTAAAAACCCACTTAGCACAAAGAAAATTTCCACACCAATCACACCAGCAATACTCATTAAATCAGTAGCTAGATTTTTAGTCTGTGGAAAAATCCAAACCGCATGAGAACAAACTACCAATAAAATAGCAACTGCTCTCATGATATCCAATCCGAAAATTCGTTTCTCGTAATTTATTTTCATTTATAAAATTGTACTGAGAACAATATCATCATTTTTTTTATACTAACGCTTTCATTACATTTGATTAGATACAATTTATGATGCGTAAGAGGTTTAAATTTATACTAATTTTTCTGGTTTTGATTCTTGTTGGTGGATTTATTTATTTCAAATCTTTAAAGACAAGACATCAAGAACTCATTAAATCTAAGATGTACTATACACTGAATCTAGTAGATTCGGAATGGAAAAAAGACCTCAGCAAAGATAAGGTGGTGTTCACCTCTCCTACTTTCGTGATTAGTAACATCTACAAATCCATGGAAGGTCCAAAATCTGACCAATATGTTGTTATAGACGATTCAAAAGAAGAGTTACTTTGGTTAAGATCCTTTAAAACCAATGCGGTTTCCTCTGATGAGAAACGAAAACTATCTAACGATTTTGTATGTCACACCAATTTTGAATATCGTGATGCCGAACATTATAATCGTTGGAATATGACCGAACGTATCAATTCTCAATATCCAAGAATAACCTCTATTAGCAATGGCGTTGAGGATTTTCAATTGCCTGATGGTTTTGGTTTCCCTGTATTTTCAAACGAAAGATTATTCATCAATGCGCAAGCGCTTAATCATAACATCACAGACTCCACTTTTAATATCAAACATAAAATTGAAATTGGTTTTGTGAAAAATAGCAAAAAAGCATTGATTCCTTTGCAACCGAAAACAGTATTTATGATGTTTCCTTTTGATCCTGAAAACCCATATGGAGGTCCAACAGAACAACTACCAAATGCTTGTATTCCAGTAGAAACTAAGAATCACACCTATATCGATACTGATGGAAATCCGCTATCAGGACATTGGATTATAAAATCTGGAAAACATAACTATACTTATGATACTTCTGCGCAATTAAACATTAAGGATAGTATCCGTTTACATCAAATAACATCACATCTTCACCCTTTTGCAAATCGATTCAAGCTGAGTGACAAAACTACGGGAACGGTTATCTACGATTGTAAAAGTGAGAATTTCACAGATAAGATAGGCTTAAAAAACACACCTTCATTTTCTAGTCAAAAAGGAATCTGGATGTATGAAGATCATATTTATGAAATGGAATTAGAAGTAGACAACACTACAGATAAAGACCAAGAAATGATGGCCAGTATGGCAATTTTCTATTACGATGGAGAAATGCAAGAAAAGGTCAATGAACTCAAACTTTAGACTCTTGAAATTTAAAATCATATCCTGTTTAATATTTCTAGTCTTCTCTTGTAAAGACAAGACTTCGGAACTTCCTGTTTTGAGTTTTAATTATATAGACGGAAAAAAGGAACTTTATAAAATAGATGATTTTGAATTCATAAATCAGGATGGAAAAACGATCACGTCATCTTCTACTGAAGGAATTGTGCACACCATGAATTTCTTCTTTACAACCTGCCCTTCTATTTGTCCGCCAATGCGTATTAAGCAGCAAGATATAGCTAATGAATTCTCAAATGAAAGTGACTTCAAGCAATATTCGGTATCAATTGATTTTCAAAAAGACACAATAGAACAATTAAAGTATTACTCCAAAATACATGGTATTACTTCTAAACAATGGGAATTATTGCGAGCGCCTTCCGAAGACCAATTAAAAGTCATCGCTAATAAGCTAAAGACCAACTTTAGACCTAATGAAGATGGCACTGATTTTTACCACTCGAGCTATGTGGCCTTGATAGATAAAGATCACTACATTCGTGGATTTTACAACATTCTTTTAGATGGCGATGTTACACTTTTAAAACAAGATATTAGAAACTTGTTGGACTAATTAAAATAAACTTTTAATAATTTGTTCATCTGTAACACCTTCTGCTTCTGCCTTGTAATTTTTAATGATCCTGTGGCGTAAAATCCCTGAAGCAACAGCTTGTATGTTTTCAATATCTGGAGAAAACTTTCCATGAATTGCAGCGTGTGTTTTTGCAGCTAACACTAAATTTTGAGATGCTCTTGGTCCTGCTCCCCAATCTACGAACTCTGTTACCAAATCTGAAGCTGCAGATGTATTTGGTCTTGTTTTACTTACCATGCTCACAGCGTATTCAATAACATTATCTGCAACTGGAATACGACGAATTACATTTTGAAAATCTATAATTTCTTGAGCAGTAAACAAAGCATTTACTGTGGCTTGTACATCTGTTGTCGTAGATCTTACAACCTCTACTTCTTCTTCAAACGAAGGATAATCTAAGTTAATAGCAAACATAAAACGGTCTAACTGAGCTTCTGGTAAGGGATATGTTCCTTCTTGCTCAATTGGGTTTTGTGTTGCCAAAACGAAATACGGTAAACTTAATTTATAGTGGTGTCCTGCAACTGTGACAGCACGTTCTTGCATAGCTTCAAGTAAAGCTGCCTGCGTTTTTGGTGGTGTACGATTAATCTCATCTGCCAAAATAATGTTGGCAAATATTGGCCCTTTTAAAAATTTAAATTGTCTGTTTTCGTCCAATATTTCACTACCTAGAATATCACTTGGCATTAAATCTGGCGTAAACTGAATTCGTTTAAAATCTAATCCTAAAGCTTGCGCAATGGTATTTACCATTAATGTTTTTGCTAAACCAGGAACACCAATTAATAAGGAGTGACCTCCTGAAAAAATCGAGATTAAAATCTGATTTACAACCGCATCTTGACCAACAATAACTTTGGCAACTTCGGTTCTTAGGGCATTATATCTTTTTACAAACTGTTCAATTGCAGCGACGTCGGACATATTATTCTTTTTCTGTTTTTAACCAGTTACTTTCAAACTCGCAATTCTTGTAATCAGCACTGATTTTCACATAAGTATCGAAAATCTTTTCTTCTTGCCATTTCTGGATTTCATTGTATTGCTTTTCTTGTAAAGCCAAAGCTTTGATTTTAAGATAATCACGAGAAAAATTGGCCTCATGCTCATTTATTCTATCAGTAACTGTTAGTATTTTGAATTTAATCGGGTTAATTCTATCTTGATCTTGTAGTACCAAGCTTATTTCATTATCTTTTAAATCTTGAATCTGACCATAAAGTTCTGGATCCATTTTTGTGAGTTCCATACTTGAATCCTGTGTGTATGGATTGATTAATTGACCACCTTCAAATTTAGTTTCCTTTTCATCACTAAACTCACGTGCAGCATCAGCAAATGTCATATCTCCAGCAAGAACTTGTTCTCTTACTTTAGTTATTTCAGCTTTAGCAGCTAATATTGAAGCTTCGCTAATTTCTGGACGTAAGAGTATATGTCTTACATCATATTCCTGACCTCTTATCTTCTCTAGAAGAATAATGTGATATCCAAAATCTGATTCAAAAGGCTCAGAGATTTCACCTTCTATTAAAGAAAAAGCAACATCTCGAAACTCCTTTACCATTTGAGGTCGCTTTCTATTAAGGGTATACATACCACCTTTCTTTTTAGCGGCAGTATCATCAGAATAAAACACAGCTTTCGTTGTAAAACTAGCTCCGTTTTCAATAACGTCTGCCTTATACTCCTTAAGCTTGTCAATAACTGCCTGTCTCGCTTCTTGAGAAATTTCTGGTATTACAACAATTTGAGCTACTTTAAGTTCTGTACCAAAATCAGGACGTTCTTCTTTCGGGATACTATTAAAATAATTTCTTACTTCTTCAGGAGTAACTTCTACATCTTCTACAATTTTACGTTGCATCTCTGAAGCTAACTTACCATTTTTGTTAATTTCAAACATTTCTTCACGCAAACTTTGCTCACTATCCTTATTATAGTAATCCAAAAGCTCCTGCATAGATCCTTTTTCTTCCAAAAACGCACTCATTTGCTGTTCGATATTAGAACGAATTTCAAGTTCATTAACCGTAATACTATCTTGTATAGCATGATGTGAGTATAGTTTGTCTTCAAGTAATTTTCCAAACAACTGGCATCTTGTAATGTCCTTAATAGACACGCCTCTTGCTTGTAATTGTATGTATTCCTTATCAATGTCAGAATCTAAAACGACATAGTCCCCAACTACTGCAGCAACACCATCTACTTTTTTTCGACTTGAAGTTTGAGTAGAATCCATTTTCTTTTTTGAAGTATCTTCTACATCTTGAATTATTTCTTGGGCAAATGACACACTGACAGTTAACACACCCAATATAATTGTTGTAATTACTGATTTAGTTATAGATTTCAAATTGTTTGTTTTTAATTGCATCTTTGGTAATATCTTTTTCAAGTAGTTTTATCAACTCTAATTTTCTTTTGTTAATTACGATTTGTTCTATCGTAGGTCTAACGTACTCCAAAGGCGCCAAATCGTTTTGAGATAAGACGTCTTTTATTTGCATCAAATATAGGTCTAATGAATCTTTGAGTTGTACAAAATTAGATTTTTTTAACAGTTCTTTTTTGTTTTTAGAATTCAGAACACTGATTTTTTCTGTTATTTGAGAAGCTTTCACCCAAACCGAATCATTAAGCGAATATGTCTTAAACTGAACCGAAATAGAATCTAGATATCGCTTGTCTTCAGCATCAAATCGTTTAAAACGCAATTTGATTTCATCTTCGTTTATAGCATTCTGCGGAATGGTAATGTATCTAAATTTCACCAACTCTTCATTAAGCTTGAAGCTTTCCTTATTAGCCTCAAAAACTTGCTTAGCCTGAGCTTCATCAACTACAGTGTCGATACTTTTTTTAACAAGTGCCTCTAGATAAGCTTTGGTATATAAATCATTTTTGTATTGATCTACCATCTTATTAAAGTCTTCTTGTTTTTGTTCAGATAAGTTACGTTCGGCTCCATCCAAAAGTAACTGCTGTGTAGCCCAACGATTAATGAAAGTATTTACAATTTGAGTACTGTCATCTTTAGGAGTGCCTTCAACGACTATATCGATAATATCTTCTTGGTAGAGATAACGTTCACCAACTCTAGCCACAGGTATTCTGTCATCTGATTTTTTAAAGAAATCACATGACGCTAATGTGGTTATACAAATAACAAATAATGCTATTTTTTTCAAGCTAGTTCTTTTTGATTTGTTTTTTAACGCGTTTTAACACCGACTCATTTAATTTGACATCAAAACGTTCGTTAAGTATTTTGACCCAATTATCTTCAATATAATTCTGATAATCGCTTATAACTTTTCCTCTGGCTTCATCCAAAGTCTTATTTCCTGCTGGCAAAACTACATTTACCATGACCACATGATACGAATCGTTATGCTGATAAATATTAGAAACACCTTCTTTAAATTCAAAATCTGAAGGAAGCGACTCATGCCCTTTTTCAAAAACATCAGCTGTTGAAATCACATTCAATTCATTCTTGGTATTCATTTCAGGAATAATCTCTTCTACGGAAACTCCCTTTTCCAATCCGCTTTTAACTTTTGTAATAGTTTTTTGTGAAGCCGAAGACAAAATCACGGCATCTACTCTATCTTTCCAAACATAGTTAGCTTTGTTAGTCTCATGAAAATTTTGCAATCCTACTGAATCTTTAGAAGCTGCATTCCATACTTCTTTTTCCATAAGATCAAACAATAACAATCCATCTCTGTATTCTTTTAAAACAAAGGCGAAGTCTTCATTTTCAAACTCTAAATTATCCTCATGATGTTTTAAAACGTTCTCTTCATAAAACTTTTTATATTCACCTGTCACTAGGACTTTAGGTGCTACTTTTCGTTTGTAATACTGACGCTGACTTTTCAACAAATGATTAATAAATTCCTTACTCAAAATAGAACTATCACCAATTTTAATAAACGTTTTGTCGCCATCAAAATTCTCAGGAGCTTTCCAAGCTTGATTGAAATAGTCATCTGTTATGATACTTTCAAAATATGCTAAATCCTCTTTATGTTCTTCGACATTATATTTGGAAGCTAACTTTTTTACTAATGCAGAATTGATAAGGTTAGATCGAGAATCTCGTTTAACTCTATTTTCCAATTCTAGTTGTACCTCTTCAAAAGGCTGAACACCCTTTTTTCCGATTAATGTTGCAATATGCCAACCGTAATCTGTTTTAAACGGTTTCGATACATCGCCTTTATTCTCCAAAGAAAAAGCGATATCTTCAAATTCTTTTGAGCTTAATTGCCCTCCTGTAAATGGTGACAACACGCCTCCTTTTTTTGATGAGCTCTTATCATCTGAAAACTGTTTTGCTAAGGATTCAAATTTTTCGCCTTGTTGAATTTTTTGATAGATTTGATTAATTCTAGTTTCAGGGTTTACTGTACTATCCTTTTGTTTGTTTGATACCATGATATGAGCCACAGTAACCTGACCTAAAGATTTACGCTTGTCAAACACCTTAACAACGTGGTACCCAAATCGGGTTCTAAACGGCATAGACACCTCACCTACAGCAGTATTAAAGGCAGCAGATTCAAATGAATACACCATTTTAAAACCTCCAAAGTAACCTAAGTCTTCCGCAAAGATTGTTTTTCCGTTGTGAACATCTTTCGTCAATGTCTCAAAGTCTTCTTTAATGAGGCGTTCACGTAATTGCATTATTTGCTTATAAACGTCAAGTGTATCAGTTTCAGTTTCTTCAATACGAACCAAAATATGAGATGCTTTAATATCATTAGTTGTACGCTCGTAAGCCTCTTTAACCAAAGCATCTGTAACTTTGCTATCAGACATGTAGTTTTTAGTCAGTTGCTTTTTATAGGTATTAAACTCCCTTATATACTTAGGGTCTTTATCTAACTCTAAACGACGCGCCTCTTTAACCTTAAGCTGATAATTGACAAATAGTTTCAAATAGCCGTCAATATCTTTTTGACTTTCATCTTTTACTAAATCTAGATTTTTATTGTAAACTCTTACAAATTCTGAAGCCATAATATCCGCTCCATCTACAGTAAACAATACATCCTTATCATTCACTTGTGCTTGAAGAAGTAAAGTAAAACCAAGAAAAAGTGTCGTAACTAATAATTTCATGTGTGTATTTTTATTTTTATTTCTAAGGTCATATCCTTTTATAAATAGCATGCCATACTATTTCAGCAAAAATAATATAATTACCATATAAAACAAGACGCTTTTAACAAACGTCTAGTCTTAATCTTTCGTATGACCTAATAAAAAACTAACATTGAAATTAATATCAATTCATATGGAGATGACATCCCTTGAAAACTAAAGTTATCAACACGAAAACGTAATAGTTGCGCGCATTTTTTTAAATATGTTAATTATAGTTTAGGTTTGATTGAAATTTAAATAACATATATGATGAAAAATTACTTTATAATTGCTTTTACCCTTTCATTTGGTTTGAGTTTTGCTCAAACTACTTACAATGGTAATGGGAATAGTGGATTTGGAGGCGTAATTGGTCCAAGTTCCATGACAATAGATGATGATGGTTCGACTATAACTTTTGAAATAACAAGAGGTCCCGGAGAATTTTTTGACACACTTGTCATTTATTTAGACACTGCTACAGGAGGCAGAACCTCTATTGATGGTGATGTCAATGATCAAGGAGATCAATTAAGAAGAGCGATATCGAGCGCAGGATATGATGATTCTGTACTTGGTTTTCCCGCTGGATTTGAACCTGATTTTGCTTTAGGGATCGAAACTGGCTTTGGAGGCGTATGGTCAATTCCTGCTTCTGGGGTTGTTGGCGATAATGGTTTACCTTTCGTTGCCTCATTAAATTCGACATTGATGCTATCTAATGATGCCACATTTACTTTAGAAGTCGATTGGAGTGAATTAGGCTTAACTAGCGCTGATAGTTTTAGATTTATAGGTATCTATCTTAATGCTAGCAATGGTTTCACATCTGATGAAGCTTATGGATCTCCTGTTCCGGGAGGGAATATTGGAGGGTCAGATTTTACATTTACCTCATCCTTTGAATATGGAATTACGCTTGATGTCATGGAATTTGATTCGACTAAAAACATCAAAGTTATAAACGACAAACTTTTAGTCAATGACTATCAAGGAAAATTGAATATAAATGTCATAGATATCACAGGTAAAATCATTAAAGCTATAAGTACAACAAGCCTTTCAAACAGCTTTAGTACCGATTTAAATTTAAGTGGTAGTCAATTATATTTCATTACAGTTGAAGGATATAATTTCACTAAAACATTAAAAGTTTTATCAAAAAAATAGATTTAAAATACCAATGAACTAATATAATGGCGATTGAACTTTCAATCGTCATTATATTTTAAAAAACTAAGTATCTTTAAAATTGAATAATCCCTCTTATATTCAAAATGAAATACACTACCGAAATAACGGTCAATGTGCCTTTAGATGAGTTTATTAAAAAAATGGATAATGTCGAAAACATGAAACATTGGCAACACGGATTGATATATGCAGAACATGTTTCTGGTGACCCAGGAGATTTAGGTTCAAAAATGAAACTCACCTATCAATTTGGAAAGCGTAAAATGGAAATTATAGAAACCATTACTAAACGTAAGTTCCCCTATGAATTTCACGCCAACTACACCTCCAAAACCGTACACAACGTACAACAAAATTATTTTGAAAAAACTAGTAACGGATTTACAAAATGGATTTCCAAAAGTGATTTTTTACCCCTAAATTTGGTCATGAGAATTATGCTCTTTATGATGCCTCGCGCTTTTAAAAAACAAACATTAAAATATATGCAAGATTTTAAAAATTTCGCTGAAAACGGAACCTCTGTTGCCAATGCGTAGACTAAAACTCATTTGGGACTTTCGAGGTCCTGATGCTATAAAAATTGCAGAGCATCACGTAAAACATCTCAAAGAGTTTATCGTTATTAAAAACACCAATCTTAACATTACCGGATTTGAACAGCTCAATGAGTTGCATAGTATTGCATTTATGGTTGTAACCGATGATGAAATGAAACCTATTCGAGATGCTCTTAAACCGCATCGTGGACAAATTTACTCAGAATAAACACTATGAAAAAACAAACACTTTTATCTGCTTTAATCGTCTTAGTATTTAGCTGTAACGACGACAAGAAAGCAGAAACTACGATATCTAAATACGTCAAAGAAATACACTCCTATGCAAAACCTAATGAATCTGTTATCAAGCATTTAAACTTAAATATAAATGTTGATTTCGATTCAAAAATAATCGGTGGTACTGCAACCTATACTATTGAAAGCAATGATGCTTCGGAAATCGTTTTAGATTCAAAATTTTTAGAAATTGAACGTGCAGAAGCTGATGGGAAACCAACCGAATTCACGCTTGGAACATTTGATAAACAATTGGGACAACCCTTGAAAATTAAAATTACCGAAGACACAAAACAAATCACCATTCATTATAAAACAACCGATAAAACTGAAGCCTTGCAATGGCTAAGTCCACAACAAACCGCAGACAAAACGCATCCATTTTTATTCACTCAAGGTCAGGCAATTTTAACGCGTAGTTGGATTCCTATTCAAGACAGTCCGCAAATTAGAATTACTTACAATGCTACAGTAAAAGTACCAAAAGAACTTATGGCAGTGATGAGTGCCGAAAATCCGAAACAAAAAACAGCGGACGGATTGTATACCTTTAAAATGAAACAACCTATCTCGCCATATTTAATGGCATTGGCTGTTGGAGATTTAGAATACAAAGCCGTAAGTAACAGAACAGGTGTTTATGCCGAAAAATCTATGGTAGATAAAGCACAAGCTGAATTTAGTGATATGGAGAAAATGGTCGTTGCTGCCGAAAATCTATATGGTGCTTACGATTGGGAGCAATTTGATGTGATTGTCTTGCCGCCTAGTTTTCCGTTTGGTGGTATGGAAAACCCAAGATTAACCTTTGCTACACCAACAGTAATTGCTGGAGATAAAAGTTTGACGTCTTTAATTGCACACGAATTGGCACACTCATGGTCTGGTAATTTGGTGACTAATGCTACGTGGAATGACTTCTGGCTTAATGAAGGGTTTACGGTGTATTTTGAAATTAGAATCATGGAAGCACTCTACGGTAAAGATCGCGCCAACATGATTGCTTTGATTGGAAGACAAGATTTAGAAGAAGAAGTTGAAGGTTTCAAAGACGAGCCAGACATGACCAAATTAAAACTGGATTTAACGAATAAAAATCCTGACGATGGCATGAACAGCATTGCCTATGATAAAGGATATCTCTTTTTGCGAACTCTTGAAGAAACTGTTGGTCGTGATAAATTTGATGTTTTTCTAAAAAGTTATTTCAAAACCAATGCCTTTTCTACAGTGACAACTGAAAGTTTTGTAGATTACCTCAACGCCAATCTGTTAGAACCAAACAGTATTGCGTTTAATGTAGACGAATGGATTTACCAACCAGGCATTCCAGAAAATCAAGCCATTATTGTTTCTGATAAATTTGAAAATGCACAAAACACATTACACTCTTTTATAGATAACAAGGCAGTTGATGTATCAAAAACTAAGGGTTGGACCACCCAAGAATGGGTTCATTTTATCAGGAATTTCCCTGAGACCATTACTACAGAAGATTTAAAACGCTTAGATATCGCTTTCGACTTGACCAATTCCAACAATTCGCATATTGCAATGGTTTGGTATGAACAAACGATTAACCATGATTATCATGGCAAAAATGTAGACCAAAAGATTGAAGACTTTCTGATTCGTGTTGGTAGACGTTGGTATGTCTCAACATTGTACAAAGCCTTTAAACGAAATAACAAGGTTGATGAAGCTTTAGCAATCTATAAAAAAGCGAGAGCCAATTATCATTCTGTGACAGCCAATACGATTGATGATATGTTGGGATATAAGAGTTAACCAAGATTTATAGTTTTCTGTCATATTTGAATTAATCAAAACAGGAAGTAATGAATATCACAAAAAGACCCATTGGAAAAAATCTAATTCTTCATATTCAGATATGGGCATTATTTACATTGGCCATTGGTTAACTTTAGGGTTCATTAGAGAAAAGGATTGTTCTATTCTTAATGCAGTGCTACTTCATGCAATGTTTGATATGCCTCCAGTATTTTTTAGTGTATAAAATACTGAAGCCAACATTCAACAATTATTTCAGCAATATCAGGATTCAAATATGTGTTAGCACCCAAAGTTCTACTTCTTCTGAAGAGCGCCAATGCTGATCCCGTTTTGTTTTACTAGAAGCAGCTTTTACCGATTTCTTAAAACATTTTTCCAATTGAAACCTGTTGCCTTCGGCCAATTCTGTTTCTATAGGATGGTCTGTTGTTACATTCGTTATTTGCGCCAAATTTGAAAAGAGGAGCACTAGTTTTCCTTCGGGTAATAGTCTTTTTTTTGCTTCAGTGAAAAAATCTAGGAATAAGGTCTTACTATAATAAATAGCTTCATCAATGCTACCCAAGACATGAGCTTCTGGAAGCCAAGGTGGATTAAATACAATCAATTCGGTTTGCTTTTCCCACTTACCAAAGAGATCTCCAAAATCCAGTTCAATTTTTCGTGAGAGCTTTGTTGTACCCATAAATTCTGTCAATCCTACAATCGCATTAGGGTTTGTATCGGTTGCAAACACCTTTTGAAACTGATGTTGTACCATTTGCAAGGATAACACACCACAGCCAACACCAACATCTATAGCTGTCTTTTTTGGTCCTTCGTAACGCTTTAACCAATTATCAAAAAGCACTAAATGGTCAAAACGCGTAGGAAAGTATGTTCCGTAATAAGGATGTATTTTGTTTCGTAGTACAGGTATAGAAATTCCATTTTCATACCATTGCCAAGCACTATTCAATCCTTGTATTTGAGGAAAGGTCAAAAAGAAATGATCATTATCTGAATAAAACTTTTCTAACCAGCCAATGCTAGGAGATTTCTTTGCACATAGTTTTTGATCGACAATTTCTAATAAAATTAGATTTGAAAGTCGATAGTATTCTGAGCGATACTCATGCTGTTCTATGAAAGACTTATTGGGTAATTTTAGTTTCAGATATTTGTGTAAATCCTTAAGAAGGGAAATGCCGTCACTATAAAACTCACTGATTAGTATATATTTACCTTGCTTTAAGGATTCAATCGTAGGTCCAACATCAGTCCCGTGTTTAAACGGTTTTGGTTTTTCACTAATCGAAATCGGTTCTGGCTTGTTTATTTCTATATCTGTAATCATATGTTGTTTTCCTTTTTTGATAAGGTAGCTAATCCTTTCTGCCTATTACTGTGAATGATTGAGAATATTCAAATAATCTTGGCAGCAACTTGTATAACATTTTGTCCACTTTGTGTGTATTCGTTTTCTTTTACTAAATTAGTTCCAAACCAAAATATCATATGGTGACGCCAATTAATGATTCGATTATTAAACTGTTATCTCCAAAACATAATTAAAAGCAAATCATAAGCGCATATCAAATTGGCTAGATAAAAAAAGCACAACTTAGAGTTGTGCTTTCATTTTATATCTGTTTTAATTCTACCTCGAATAATTTGGTGATTCATTAGTAATGGTGACATCATGTGGATGACTTTCATTAATACCTGAAGCCGTTATTTTAACGAAACGACCAGTCTCTTTTAAAGTACTAATATCCTTTGCACCGCAATACCCCATTCCTGCTCGAAGTCCGCCAATAAACTGATGGATACTTTCCACCAAATCGCCTTTATATGGTACACGACCAACAATACCCTCTGGAACTAATTTTTTAATATCGTCTTCAACATCCTGAAAATAACGATCCTTACTTCCTTGCTTCATGGCTTCTACAGAACCCATTCCACGATAAGACTTAAATTTTCGTCCTTCGTAAATAATGGTTTGTCCTGGACTTTCTTTTGTTCCAGCCAATAGAGAACCTAACATTACAGTGTCTGCTCCTGCTGCAATGGCTTTTGGGATATCTCCTGTGTAACGAATTCCGCCATCTGCAATTACTGGAACTCCAGAACCTTTGATTGCGGCAGCGACTTCTAATACTGCGGAAAACTGCGGAAACCCAACACCTGCGACCACTCTTGTCGTACAAATTGAACCTGGACCAATACCAACTTTTACGGCATCTGCACCAGCTTCAACCAAATACTTTGCAGCTTCAGCGGTGGCAATATTTCCAACGATAACTTCAAGTTTTGGGAATTTTTTCTTAACCTCTTTCAATACCATCACCACACCTTTGGTATGACCATGAGCTGTATCTATAATAACGGCATCTACCCCTGCTTTTACTAATGCAGAAGCACGATCTACAGCATCTCCAGTAACCCCTATAGCCGCTGCAACACGCAATCTTCCGTAGGAATCTTTATTAGCATTTGGTTTTTGAGTGACTTTAGTGATATCTCTAAACGTGATTAATCCAACTAATTTGTAATTATCATCAACAATCAATAATTTTTCAATCTTATTTAATTGAAGGATTTTCTCTGCATCTTTTAAAGACGTGCCTTGAGCAGATGTGATTAGATTTTCGGAAGTCATCACCTCAACAATTGGTCTTTCATTATCATGTTCAAAACGAAGATCACGATTGGTAACAATACCTTTTAGCGTTCCTGTCTCATCAACAATAGGAATGCCTCCAATCTTATGTTCTGCCATATTCTGCTTGGCATGAGCCACAGTTGCTGTTAGAGGCAAGGTCACTGGATCGATTATCATTCCGCTTTCAGCGCGTTTCACTTTACGAACCTTTTCAGCTTGCTGGTCAATAGTCATGTTCTTATGAAGTACGCCAATACCTCCTTCTTGCGCCATAGCAATAGCCATTTTGCTTTCGGTAACCGTATCCATAGCTGCGGAAACCACAGGGATATTAATCGTAATGTTACGCGTGAATTTAGTTTGAATATTGACTTCTCGTGGTAATACTTCAGAAAATGCTGGAACTAAGAGTACGTCATCGTAAGTAAGACCTTCTCCAACAATTTTATTTTCGTGTGCTGTCATGATGCAATTACAGTTATAATTGCATGCGAATATACGACATAAATAAAAGAATAGTATTAAGACTATATTAAATCTTAGCTAAACTGTTTTTTTAAATTAAAAAATAAATGGATCCTTAAAACCTTGGGCAACGCTTACAATTAGTCTTTCCTTTTTTCTTGTACTTTTTACAGCATTTAGACTTCTTATTGACATCACAATACAGAACAAATGACGTAATAATCACTGGAGAATTTTCCAAAATTAATTCGTCTCGCATTATTTTAATTTATAGCGTTGCCTAAAGTGAAGTTATTCTTTTTCTTGAGCTGCTGCAATGGTATTAATATCGCGATCAAATAAGTAATGACCAGATTTATCATTGCCTATAATGTTTAATTTATCCAATAAGGTTCTTGCCATTGCCTCTTCTTCAAGCTGTTCTGTGACATACCATTGCATAAAATTATGAACGTTATAATCTTTATTCTGTAAACATTCATAAATCACGTGATTAATTTGCTCTGTAACAGACACTTCACTTTCAAGAAATTTCTCAAAAAGTTCATTAAGACTTTTATAAGATGCTTTCGGCTGATCTAATGCTGGGATAATCACATTTCCGCTTCTCTCATTAACGAACTTGACCAATTTGGTCATGTGCACACGTTCTTCTTCAGATTGACTGTAGAAAAATTGGGCAACACCATTATAACCTTCGGCATCTGCCCAAGACGCCATTGCCAAATATTGCAGTGATGCTTGCGCTTCGTATTTAATTTGACTATTTAATAATTCTTCAATTGTTGAATTCATTTGTTTTTCTTTTTTACTAAGATAATCAATTATGATAAATTGACTTTTCTAGAAACTAATAATTGATATAATATAATCAAGACAGAAACGGTATAGGCTAAAGCCATTAAACTTCCTGAAATAACAACTATATATTTCATCCAGAGCATGCCTTTCCATAAAAAATAAATTCCGCCAAATGTTAACAATACAGAAATAAATGGCTCGATAATTAATATCATTTTAATACGCCTTGACAGTTTAGTTGTGCTCAAAATTAAGCCAACCAAAAAGAAAATGATAGACATAGATAAAATATGACCATGTACCAATGTTAGCATTTGTCGTTCATTTTTTTTAAACTTCATAACAGTGGCTTCCCCATTATCTTCATTACCCAAATACTGTTCTTCAATACCATTTGGATTTGCTGAAGACGTTTCTCCAACAAACAACAAACCTGTATAAAAACCAACACTTAAAACAATAATGAATACCGCTAAAAGTATTTTTAGTTCTTTTGGAAAGGTATGAAGCATGCCATTTAGTTGCATTATAGCGCCTTTTTAGATTGAAGAATTTCTAATGATCTTAGCATATCATTAACAGCTGTCGTCATTGATCGCACTGAAATTGTCGCTCCAGCAATAGCCACAATGTTTTGTTGATACTTCAACTCATTTTTTGGAGTTTTACCTACAAATTGTTTGAGCCATCGTTTGCTTCCAATCTCACCACCGTAATCTTCTCTGTACACCAATACTTTAGCTTTTTTCACTACTAAATCTTTACTTAATAGAATCAAATAATCAAACTCATCTGTTTTGCTAGGCGCTTTTGAAACATAAGCATATCCTAATAGCGTATCACCTTTACTAATATTAAAAAAATTATCCGATCCAAATTCGGAAGGAAGTGTTTTTACAATTTCGGCATCAAAAGTTTTAGATTCGAAAACAAATTCTTCAACTTCATAAGTCCTTTTTATCTCTTTATCAACTTTCTTCTGAATATTTTTGGGCAATTGAGCGCCCACAAATAAGAGAGTTAAACATGCTAATAAAATGTGGGTAAACTTCATATTACAAAGGTATACTTTTAAAAGCCTATTAGTCAAAGAAGACTTTAAAATCTTAATTGACTCATACACTTAATTATAGTTAAAACAACTTAGAACCAGACACCCAAGCCTATGTTTAATTGATTAGGAACATCTGAACCTGCTGCATTATCTTTTATTTGGTAATCGGCTTTAACAACTGCTCCTGGAGCAACTTTATAACTCAAACCAAATGTCCATTCATTACGATCGTAACTATCGTTTCTCATTAATCCACCATCAACAGAAGCATGTGTATCAAAATCTTCATATCTAGCAAAAGCAAATAATTGTTGTTGCTTAGTTAATGGCAATAAGTTATAAGCAGCTTCTACATAGTATCCCTGCAAGGCGCTTCCCAAATCTGCAACATTTAAATTATTATAATCTTCAGTATCACTAATACTTGCATGAATAAATTGTCCACGAGCAGTAAAACGTTGGTAAGCATATCGTGCATCAAAACCTACCATAGATATTCCTACCGATGTCCCATCGATATCCTCTACATCATCTTCAGCCTGAGTACGACCAAAATATCCAGATAAGCCTAAACGTAATCCTGGAAGGCCATAGAAATCTAGTTTAGCCGAAAAATTTGGAGAATCTACAGTAGAACGAATTCCTTTTTGTCTTCCATTTCTTAATCCATTTTTTCCACCTAAAACTTTAGTGCCATTCACAGAAGAAAAACCATTAAAGATATACGCTTGGTAGCGCAAAGATACCTCATCAAAACGTCCAGAAACACCAAAACCAATTTCCCTCCAAGTTGTTGGTACAATACTTCCATCAATACTTGGTCTTTCAACACCATTAAATGTTGTTGGTTCATGGTATTCGTTAACAATTCCCATAGGCACTAACATTAAACCACCTCGAAGATTAACATTATCATTTAAGCTATACTGAAGAAATGCTTGCTCTACAAATACTTCTTCAACATGCTCTAACTCAATTTCTGTAACAAACTGTACTTTATCATTAAACTTATATCCAAAAAGTAATACCAAACGTTGAACATCTAACTCTCCGTTATCAGCTTCTGGCTGATTGTATGTAATTTCTCCATAACCTCCTACTGTTACACCTGTGTTGATGTTTCCAGATAAAATACGCTGAGCAGCATTTTGTTGATTTTGAGGATTAATAGATAAAGAATCTGGTACTGTTTGAGCATAAACAAATGATGCTGATAAAGTAATAATAAAGGCTAGTATTTTTTTACTCATGATGCGGCTTGTGATTTTTAAGTTTTCGTGAATTTTTGATTTCATTTTAGTTAATCCACTATTCTTATTTAGACTTGATATAAATAATTGTCACGAATTCGATTGCAAATTTAAAACAGATATTTACTTGTGCAAAGTTTATTTAGATTAATTTTAAATAAACTTTTAAACCTTGAAACAATACATTGAAAATGTGCGTTTTAAAGAATGTCAAAATTTAAAAAATAAAGAGTTTAATGGTAAGCAGTAAAGATTTTTGTAGCTTCATTATAGGCGCTTTCAAAACTCATAGCATTGAGATTATTATGCATATTAGACGTAAAATACGACAAAACCTTTTCGGTAGGCATATTTCCCGTGAGTTCATCTTTAGCCATTGGACAACCACCAAATCCTTGAATTGCACCATCAAAACGCATGCATCCAGCTTTAAAGGCTGCATCAACTTTTTCAAACCATAAAGTTGGTGTGGTATGTAGGTGTGCTCCAAATTCGATGTCTGTATATTTTGGAATCAAATTTGAAAATAAATAATTGATACTCTCAGGATTAGAACTTCCAATCGTATCACTAAGTGAGAGAATCTTCACCCCCATATTGCTTAATCGTTCGGTCCACTCACCTACTATATCTACATTCCATGGATCTCCATAAGGGTTGCCAAATCCCATTGAAATATAAACAACCACTTCTTTATTATGGGTATTTGCTAATTCTAAAATTTCAGAAAGTGTCACAACAGATTGAGCAATAGTTTTATGTGTATTTCTCATCTGAAAATTTTCAGATATAGAAAAGGGATAGCCTAAATAATCAATTTCAGGATGTTTACAAGCATCATTGGCACCTCGAGTGTTAGCAATAATCGCTAATAGTTTACTTGTTGTTTTACTCAAATCTAACTTTGACAATACTTCAGCTGTGTCAACCATTTGAGGTATGGCTTTTGGTGAGACAAAACTCCCAAAGTCAATCGTATCAAAACCCACTCTCAACAGCGATTGTATATACTGCACTTTTTTATCGGTAGGTATAAAATCCTTAATGCCTTGCATGGCATCACGAGGACATTCAATTATTTTGAGTGGCTTCTTCATCTCCTCCAAAGATAGCAATTAAGTCTATTCATATGCGTTTATTTTTCCGAAGTAAAAATGATAATCGCAATTCCCACAAACACAATAATTTGTAGCCATTTAAGGTAAAGTCCAACACGTTTATGCTGTTTGATATATTCTGAAATGGAACCAGCCAGAATAGCAATTACTGAGAAAATAATAGCAGAAACTAGCATAAACAGTAATCCCAATACATAAAATTGAATAACTGTACTCATCGTTTGACTAAATAGAAATCCAGGGAAAAATGCCAAAAAGAAAATAGATACTTTGGGGTTTAGTACGTTCATTACAAACCCTTGTTTAAATAACTGCACCATGCTTTTCTTGGGAATGTTCCCAGAATTTAAACTCAGCTCTCCACTAGACTTATAAACCTTAAACGCCAAAAACACTAAATATAAAGCGCCAAGTAATTTTATGATAAAAAATAATGAGTCGTTTTCCTTAATAATGGAAGACACTCCAAAAGCAACCAATGTAGTGTGCACCAAACATCCAGAAATTAAACCGGCAACGGTTGCTAATCCAAATTTTTTGCCATTGACGATACTCTGCATTAAAACATATATATTGTCTGGTCCTGGAGAAATAGCAAGTATAGAAGTTGCCAGTACAAATGATATGAGGAGATCGTAATTCAGTATGATTAATTTTTTATAAAAATAATTAAAGATTAGTGTAAGGAATTGTGGTTTTTTTTCGACATAACTAACTTGACATCAACGACTAGTACTATGGGGAAAATTACTTTAGCTTTAAAATCGATAGTCTCCCTTGCTTTGTTACTTAGCGTAGCTATTATTTTCGCACAAACTACCGCAAGTTACAACATTACATTTAGCAGTAATTGGGAAAATGAAACCGTTGCACCTGATACAGGTAACAGTACTTCAGCTATACCTGGAAATGCACATTGGTCTGATCTAGTTGGAGCCACACATAACAGTAATTACACGCTTCTTGAAATGGGAACTTTAGCGTCTACTGGCGTAAAGAATGTTGCGGAAGCTGGTAGCAATGGTATTCTCTTCAGCGAAGTAAACGATGAAATTAACATTATAGGTAATGCAGACCAATGGCTAGAACAAGGATTTTCACCTTTTGCGGCCATAAGTTCAGCAACGTTGAGTAATGTTGTGGTAAGCTCAGACTATCCATTATTGAGTTTAGTATCGATGATTGCTCCAAGTCCGGACTGGATGATCGCTATCAACAGTGTCAACCTTAGAGACGGAAATACATGGAGAAATGAAATTATTTTAGAATTATTCCCTTATGATGCTGGTACAGATAGTGGTACGACTTATGGTGCCACAAATCAAGTTACAGTGCCTTTTGAACCCGTTGGCGTTCTTATCAATGAAGGGCCTTTTAATGACAAACCAATAGGCACAATGACGATTACTTTAAATCAAGTACTTAGTGTTGATAATCAAGACATGACTGAGGTTAGTTTATATCCTAACCCGTCAAATGGTCAATTCACGGTTACAACTTCCAGCGCAAATACGTTAAAGGAAGCCTTGGCTTATGATGTTCTGGGTAAGCAAGTGGCTAGATTTAAAAACAAAAATGCTGACAATCAAACAAAATTTGATTTAACGCAACTTAATCAAGGGATTTATCTTATTAGATTAGTATTTGAAGATGGTTCACAATCGACTAAAAAGATCGCCATCAAATAACAAAAAATGGTATTTCATCTATAAATTAGGTGTTTTGTCGATTTTTCAATAAATTTACGATCTAAATAGTAACCTACCTATACTTATGAAATCTCTAGCCATCCTTAAAAAGATTGTTTTTCTTTTAATAACTATATGTTCAATATCACTAGCTTCTGCTCAAAATGAGCCACAATGTGGTACTGTAGCAACGCCTGAATCTGAACAATACTTCCAGGACTTATTACCTCAAATTAGACAATACGAACAACAGTTCTATCAAAGAAGAGCTCTTCAACGTTCATCAACAGCGATTAGTTCTGTTCCTATTAAGGCACATATCTTAAGACAAGATGATGAGACTGGCGGACTTACAGAAACACAATTAAATGATGCTTTAGCACTCATGAACAACTTTTATGCAAATGCATACCTAGAGTTCTTTTTATGCGACGACATTAACTATATTGATAGTACAGAATATTATGACTATACGACTGATCAGCAGGATGTTCTCACTAATGCTAACAATGTAACTAATGTTATCAATATTTATTTTGCAAACTCTGTAAGTCTTCCTGATAATGGAGGCGGTTTGTGTGGTTATGCCTATTTCCCTGGTGGACCAGAAGTTATTCTGATGGCTAATTCCTGTGCAATGAATGGAAGTACATTATCTCACGAAATGGGGCACTTTTTTGCTTTATCTCACACCCATGGAAATTCTAATGGTACATTAACTACAGAGTTGGTTGATGGTTCTAATTGTGATACGGATGGTGATTTTATTTGTGACACACCAGCAGATCCACAATTGGGTTATGGTAATGTAACAGCAGCATGTCAATATGTTGGTACAGGCTTAGATGCTAATAATGATGCATTTAGTCCTAATCCATTAAATATCATGTCATATTCACGTAAAGAGTGTCGTAATTTATTTACTCCGCAACAATATGCACGAATCTATGGCGTATCTCAAACCACAAGATCTAATTTAGCATGCCCAAGTCTTAATGTGAGTTTAGCTACAGATTTTACAAGAGACTGTAGTAATTCACTAGAAGTCGATTTTTCAGATGTTAGTATTGGTTCTACCTCATGGCAATGGGATGTTGATGGTGACGATATTATAGATTACACCACTCAGAGTTTTACACATAACTACACGAGTCCAGGAGCATATGATGTCGCATTGACGATTTCCGATGGATCAACTACAATTACGAAAGTTTATCCTGAATATATAGAGGTTGGAAGTGAAGATATTTCAACTTCTAATGTCGTTCTAAACTTAACGACCGATGATTGGTCAGCAGAAATCTCATGGGAATTTAAGGACAGTAGTGGTACAGTGTTGTACTCAAGTCCTAATTACAATAATGATACAGATGATTTCCAAACGTTTACCGAAACTTTCACAATTGCAACTAACGAATGCTATACGTTTGAGATTTTAGACAGCTATGGTGATGGTATTTGTTGTTTTTCTGGAAATGGCTCGTACACTTTAACAACACTAGAAGGTAGCACAATTGCTAGTGGTGGAAATTATGGTTTTGGAGAAATAAACTATATGTCAAACGCAGTATTGAGTGTCGAAGACTACTTTACAGAAAATAGTATTTCGCTATATCCAAATCCTACAAAAGACATTCTAAATATTCAACTATCAAATACTAACGATTTACCTGATAGCTACACCGTTTATAACGTATTAGGACAAGTAGTAACGATTAAGAAAATCACTCAAGTTGACGATTTAAGTATACAAGCTAAAAACTTTAGTGAAGGTGTATATTATATAAAATTAACCAAAGGGCTAAGTTCAAGTACCATTCCGTTTATTAAAAATTAACCCGGAAATAAAACCATAAGAAGCGAATTGATGTCAGAGTTAATTCGCTTTTTTTATAAGTGCTTTGTTGATGTTCTTAATTAATTTTGGGCCTTCGTAGATAAAACCAGTATAGATCTGAACCAAATCTGCTCCAGCTTCAATTTTATCTAGAGCATCTTCTGCAGAATGAATGCCTCCTACTCCAATTATTGGAAAAGACTTGTTGCTCTTATCCGCTAGATATTTGATAACCTGTGTCGATTTCGATTTAATAGGTTGACCACTTAAACCGCCATTTCCAATTTCAGTAAGTCGCTCTTCAGAAGCTTTTAAACCTGTTCGGTCTGTCGATGTATTACTCGCTATCACACCATCCAGATTAGTTTCGGTAATCAACTCAATAATTTCGTCCAACTGATTATCATTTAAATCTGGAGCGATTTTCAATAAAATAGGCTTCTGTTTTTCAAAAGTATGATTTGCTTTTTGCACTTCGGAAATGAGCTCTAGAAGATAGTCCTTATCATTCAATTTGGCATGACTCCCAACATTTGGACAACTCACATTAAGTACAAAATAATCCACATAAGGATGCAAAGCATTAAAACATTCTAAGTAATCTTTGGTATAATCTTCAGGGGTTGTATCCGTATTTTTTCCAATATTTCCGCCGATAATAAGTTTGCCTCTATTCTTTTTCAACTGATGGATTGCAGCTTCTAAACCTTCATTATTAAAGCCCATTCGGTTGATAATACCTTTATCGGTTTTCAAACGGAATAATCTTTTTTTAGGATTTCCAACTTGACCTTTTGGTGTCACTGTTCCAATTTCAATAAATCCAAAACCAAAATTCGCTAGCTCATTATATAAGACTGCATTTTTATCAAAACCTGCGGCAAGTCCTACCGGGTTTTTGAATTTCAGTCCGAACAATTCACGTTCTAAAGTCTTGTCATCAAGGACGTATAAACTTCGGAATAAAGCTGACATTCCAGGGATTTTAGAGAAATTTCGAATTAAAGAGAATGTAAAATAGTGAACTTTTTCAGGATCAAAAGAAAATAGTATTGGTCGTAGCAGAAGCTTGTACATAAGAAATCTTTTCTGGTGCAAAAATAATATACATTTGAATATAATCGCTAACTTTCGCTTTAATAATTACCTAATGATATTTTATCATTCATTCAAACTCATAAAAGAAAAGCATTAAAGGTTATGATAAGCAAAGAAGACATCACCAAACGTTTTATAGGTTACGTCACTGTAGATACCGAATCCGACCCAGAAAGCGACACAACTCCAAGTACAGCTAAACAATGGGATTTAGCAAATTCACTAGCCAAAGAGCTTATTGCTATTGGCATGAAAGACGTCACTATAGACCCAAATGCTTATATCATGGCAACCTTACCTAGTAATGTAGATCATGATGTCCCAACTATTGGCTTTATTTCTCATTTTGATACTACACCAGATTTTACAGGAGCGAATGTAAAACCTCGCGTTATTGAGAACTATGATGGTAAGGATATTACACTCAATGCAGAGAAAAATATTATGTTGTCTCCAGACTATTTTGAAGATTTATTACTCTATAAAGGTCAGACTTTAATTGTAACTGACGGAACAACACTTCTAGGAGCAGATGATAAAGCCGGAATTACTGAAATCGTTTCTGCCATGGAACACCTCATCAATCATCCTGAAATTAAACATGGTGAAATCAAAGTTGGTTTTACTCCAGATGAAGAAATTGGTCGTGGAGCACATAAGTTTGATGTCGAAAAATTTGGAGCCGATTGGGCCTACACAATGGATGGCAGCCAAATTGGTGAATTAGAATATGAAAACTTCAATGCTGCTGGTGCTAAAGTGACTGTAAAAGGCAAAATTGTGCATCCAGGATATGCTAAAGGAAAAATGGTCAACTCTATGTATATCGCTAATGAGTTTATCAATTCTTTGCCTCGAATGGAAACACCAGAACACACCGATGGCTATCAAGGCTTTTTCCATCTACATGGTGTTGAAGGCAAAGTAGAAGAAACTGTATTACAATACATCATTAGAGATCATGACATGGCTCATTTTGAAGCACGTAAAGAAGTCATGCAAAAGCTTACCACTGATATCAATACACAATACGAACGTGAAGTCATTACTATCGATATTAAAGACCAGTACTTCAACATGAAAGAAAAGGTTGTGCCTGTGATGCATATTGTAGATATTGCCGAAGAGGCCATGAAACAATTAAACATTGAGCCACTCATTAAACCAATTAGAGGTGGAACAGATGGTTCTCAACTAAGTTATATGGGGTTACCATGTCCTAATATTTTTGCTGGCGGACATAATTTTCATGGACGTTATGAATATGTTCCTGTAGAGAGTATGATAAAAGCCACTGAAGTCATTTGTAAAATTGCTGAGCTGACTGCGGAAAAGAGCTTAACTTAAAATAGTCTCAACTCTTAAAATGAAAAGGTTTAAAATAGTCGATTGAAGACTAATTTAACAAAAACATCAACCGTCTTGAAGTCGAAGAAAAGATAACATTCATAAAATTTTTGATTATTTTAGTTTTACGTTATTTACTGCCTATTCTTCATTTCCGAATAAAGAATACATCAAATAGCTTATAAATGTTTAAAAATGACAAAAATCCATTCCGTTGAAGAATACATAGAATCCAACCCTCATTTTGAAGAAGAGTTATCTATCTTAAGAAAGCTTATAAATTCCACCGAACTAGAAGAAACCATGAAATGGAGCATGCCAACCTATTGTTTAAATGGCAAGAACGTTTTAGGTATTGGAGCATTTAAAAACCATTTTTGCTTATGGTTTCATCAAGGTGTGTTTTTAAAAGATAAGCACAATCTGCTCATCAATGCACAAGAAAACAAAACAAAAGCCTTACGCCAATTGCGTTTTGACACCAAAACAGATATCAAAGAAGCTGCTGTTTTGGGTTATGTTAAAGAAGCCATAGAGAATCAACGCTTAGGAAGAGAAATAAAGCCGACTCGTAAAGTTAAAGACGTTGTTATTCCCATGGAGTTACAAGACGCTCTAAAATCCAATACAGAACTCAATACAGGTTTTAAAGCTTTAACTTCAGGAAAGCAAAGAGAATACTGCGACTATATTAGTAAAGCTAAGCGAGATGCTACCAAACAATCACGGCTAGAAAAAATAATACCAATGATTAATCAAGGTGTTGGATTACATGATAAGTATAAGAGTTCCTAAACTTAACGATACGCCATAAAAAAAACTCCGAAAGCGAACTTTCGGAGTTTTTAATATATTGAATATTTAAATTCTATTTTGTACTTACAGGCGCATTTAATTTGCTACTGATTTCCATAGAAATCGCCGAACGTTCAAATTTAATCTTTCCTGCAAGTGTTTCGATAACACAGCTATTGTCCTTATCGTTTAGGTCAATAACTTTTCCGTGCATACCGCTTTTAGTAACAACTTTATCACCTTTTTTCAATCCTGCAGCAAAAGCCTTTTCTTTTTTAGCTCTTTTCATTTGTGGTGCTATCATAAAAAAATACACCACAGCAAACATTGCTACAAAAGGTAAAAAATCTCCTATTGATCCCATATATTATTTTTCTACGGCTTTATTTATAGATACTGAACCTGCTTTCTTGTCTTTGGCATTAGGATCTGGTTGTACAAAAGCCTTGATCTTAACAACTTCAGAACCCTTTTCTGTATTCGTTGTTAATGTAATAGATTTTTGCACTTGGTTAGTTCCTTTTCCATTGAACTTCACAGTAAACTCTGCAGTTTCACCTGGAGCAAGAGGATCTCTGTTCCAATCTGAAGGTACAGTACATCCACAAGTACTTTTAATATTACTTACTACTAAAGGTGCTTTACCTGTATTCGTATAGTTAAATTTTGTTTCTACTGGAGTACCGTTTACGATAGTTCCAAAATCATGCTCAGTTTCTGTAAAAGAAATGATTGGATAGTCTGCAGCATTTGCATCTCTTTCTGCAGCAGCTACTACATTATCAGAATTAATCTTTGCTGTTGCATCTTCTTTACAAGAAGTGAAAGCTACTAAACATAATGCGCTTAACGCTAAAATTGTTTTTTTCATTGGTATAATTTTTAAATAATTTTTGATTCGAGAAGCCAAATGTACTAATTATTTCATCTAATTAAAATTTTTAGTGCATTTTCAATCAAAACATTAACAGTCAATGACCTATATAGCCTAGAAACTTACAGTAACCCTCGACCTATTTTATTAAATTTATCTTCGGCAGTATACTCCTTTATAATCTTATCCAAAATCCCGTTAATAAAGTTACTACTCTTTGGTGTTGAGTATTCTTTGGCAATCTCCAAATACTCGTTAATGGTTACTTTTACTGGTATTGACGGAAATTTTTGAAACTCACAAATCGCCATTTGCATTAAAACTGTATCAATTTGGGTGATTCGTTCTGCATCCCAGTTTTTTGTTTTTGCTGAAATTTCTTCCTTAAATGAGGCTTGATTAAGCGTCGTTTTTTTTAATAAATCCAGTCCAAAATCTCGGTCTTCTAAATCCTTAAATAATTTTGGTGTAAAGAGTTTTCCTTCTGAAGACGCTTTAACCTTCTTAAGTAGCCTTAAAATAGCAGTATTGACGACAGGAAGATCATCCAACCAAGTAATACGTTTATCCTCAAAATAATCGTATAATTTATCATTAGGCGCTATGATTTCGGTAAATATGTCAATAACGAAATTCTTGTCTTCTTTAAAAGTAGATGTCTTAGTCGACATATACTCCTTATAAATATCACTCTCTAAAATGGATTTAAAAATAACATCAACATACTCAAAGTCTAAATACCAATGATTTTGTTTTTGGTCTTCCAGATGTTCTTGTAAAACAAAATTAGACTTAAGTAGCACTAACACTTCGTTATTTAAAAACTTCGCGCTAGGGTTTTTCTCATCTTGAGTTGCTAAAAATTTCTTCTGGTTTTTTTCTAATCGGTCATTTGCCTTTTTATGCAACTCAATTATCAATGATAATTGCGCTAAAAAAAGGTCGTACATGCTATTTAGACTCTGAAGTAAAAATTTTTCATTGGTTTTTATGCTATCGCTCTCACTTCCTTTTGAAGCGTAAAGTGTTTGCATAACTTTAATACGAATGTGTCGTCTGTTTAACATGGTTACAAAGAACTAAAAATTAACAAAGCGAAAGTAAATCTCTTTCGCTTTGCAAAAATACTATTATTTTAAATCTAGAAAAATATTTAAACGTCCGTTTTAAATTATTTTCCTAGCTCTCTTTTTCTATCGTCTATACGTTGCTTGGCAATTGTTAATGCAGACACATTAGTTGTTACATTATTTAGTCTTGCACCTTCAAATATTTCTAAAGTGGTATTGTAGATGTTTTCAGTCTTTCGAATGATTTCTTGTCTATCGTAATTTTCTAATTCGGCATATACATTAATAATTCCGCCAGCGTTAATTAAAAAATCTGGAGCATATAAAATACCTTTATCTTGTAATAAAGTACCATGTTTAACTTCGTCTGCTAATTGGTTATTTGCAGCTCCAGCAATAATATCTGCTTGTAATTTACTAATGGTATCATCGTTTATTGTTGCTCCTAAAGCACAAGGCGCATAGATATCCATAGGCTCACTGTAAATATCATTCCCATCATATATAGTCACGCCATATTTTGAACTTACCTCTTCTAAACGCTCTTGGTTGATATCAGTAATTGTAACGTTAGCACCTTCATTCATTAAATGCTCAACAAGTGATTCTCCAACATGGCCAATACCTTGAACAAAAACCGACTTATCTTCTAGAACGTCACTTCCATATCTAAATTTGGCTGCTGCTTTCATTCCCATAAATACACCATAAGCTGTAATTGGTGACGGGTTTCCTGCACCTCCTTTACTTTCAGAAATACCAGTCACATAAGGCGTCACCTCTCTCACTGTATCCATATCTTCTGTGGTCATACCAACATCTTCTGCAGTAATATATCTTCCACTTAAAGAATGTACAAACTCACCAAATCTTTTCATTAATTCTGGTGTCTTTTGTGTTTTGGCATCACCTATAATTACGGCTTTACCTCCTCCAAGATTAAGTCCAGTAATTGCAGATTTAAAGGTCATACCTCGCGAGAGTCTCAAAACATCATTAAGCGCCTCCCATTCGTTATTGTAATTCCACATTCTTGTACCTCCAAGAGCAGGTCCCAAAACTGTATTATGAATACCAATTATTGCTTTTAATCCAGTATCTTTGTCATTGCAAAAAACGATTTGCTCGTGATTATCAAAAGACAATTGACCGAAAACTGGATCAATTTTTGAAAGTTCCTGAGAACTTATAACATCTGATGTCATGTAAATTTAGATTTAGAATCTATTTTTAATTATATGTAAAATAGCGTGCAAAAATAATTTAATATTAGAGTATTAACAAAATTATGCGTGTTAAAATATCAAATTACTAAAATTCAGTCCTCAAATTATAAATGAAAGAGCTTAAACATATCAACAAATATTTTTATAAGTATCGCTATAGACTTCTATTAGGTGTCTTGATTACCATTGCTGCAAAAATATTTGCCTTATTTACACCTAGGTTTATTGGTAAAGCTATTACTACCATTTCAAATGCTATCAATGGTGATATTTCCAACGAAGTATTTAAAACAGAACTCACTACGAACATTTTGTATCTTGTTGGTGCAGCAGTAATAGCGGGTGTTTTTACATTTTTAATGCGACAAACAATAATTAATGTTTCGCGTTATATAGAGTATGACTTAAAAAATGAAGTCTATCAGCAGTACCAGAACTTGTCTTTAAACTTCTACAAAGCCAATAGAACTGGTGATTTGATGAATAGAATTAGTGAAGATGTTGGTAAAGTAAGAATGTATGCTGGTCCAGCAATCATGTACACCATCAATACGGTTACACTATTTATTGTTGCATTAATCTACATGTTGAGTGTCGCTCCAAAATTGACGCTTTATACCGTAATGCCATTACCTATTCTATCTTTCATTATTTACAAACTGAGTAGTATCATCAACAAACGTAGTAGAATTGTACAAGAATACCTCTCGCATTTATCGACATATACGCAAGAATCGTTTAGCGGAATTTCAGTCATTAAATCCTACGGAATAGAACAAGAGAACTACGATGAGTTCAATGCACTTTCTGAAGAAAGTAAGCAGAAACAAATAGATCTCACCAAAGTTCAGGCGCTATTTTTCCCGTCTATGATTTTACTTATCGGTATTAGTAATATTTTAGTGGCCTATGTAGGTGGAATGCAATATATCAATGGAGAAATTAAAGAAATTGGAACTATTGCAGAGTTTTTAATTTATGTAAATATGCTGACTTGGCCTGTGGCTACAGTAGGATGGGTAACTAATTTGGTTCAGCAAGCTGAAGCATCACAAAAACGTATTAATGAATTTTTAGAGGAAGAACCTGAAATAAAAAACAACAATCCTACACCTTCTGAAATCACTGGAAACATAGATTTCAGGAAAGTTACTTATATCTATCCTGACACTAATATCAAAGCACTAGATGATGTAAACTTTACTATTAAAAAAGGCGAAACTCTGGCTATTCTTGGGAAAACTGGCTCTGGAAAATCCACTATTCTTGATTTAATTGGACGATTATACGACGTCCAAGAAGGAACCATCAAAATTGATGGTGTTGCCATTGACCAAATCCATCTCAAAAGCCTTAGAAAAAATATCGGCTATGTGCCTCAGGATGCCTTTTTGTTTTCTGACACGATTGAAAATAACATCAAGTTTGGAAAAGAAGATGCTACAAACGAAGAGATCGTCAATGCTGCAAAATATGCAGATGTCCATAAAAACATACAGAAATTCAATAAGGGATATCAAACCAAATTAGGTGAACGTGGTATTACATTATCTGGTGGACAAAAACAGCGTATATCGATTGCTAGAGCTATTATTAAAGCTCCAGAAATCATGTTATTTGATGATTGTTTATCTGCTGTTGATACCGAAACTGAAGAAAAAATACTTATGAGTTTACGAAAAATTTCCCAAGGAAAAACGACGGTTATCGTAAGTCATCGTGTGTCTTCTGCTAAAGATGCAGATAAAATTATTGTACTAGAAGATGGTAAAATCATCCAAAATGGAACACACGAATCTTTGGTAAACTCCGATGGATACTACAAAGAACTATACTTAAAGCAACTTAGCACAAAAGAATTATAGTTATTTGTTGCTTAGTATTCTTTTTTTTTAGATTTTTGATGCACAATCAAACAAAAAATTAGAATTAGCTATGAGTGATCACGGAATGATGGAAAAAGAGGAAATTTATTCGAAAGTACTGCGAGCAGGAAGAAGAACCTACTTTTTTGATGTAAGAGCAACCAAAGCCGGTGATTATTATCTTACAATTACAGAAAGTAAAAAGTTTACGAACGATGATGGTTCATTTCACTACAAAAAACACAAAATCTATCTTTACAAGGAAGATTTCTCCGAATTCAATGAGATTTTAAGAGAAATGACAGATTACATTATCTCAGAAAAGGGAGACGAAGTGATAAGTGAACGTCATCAAAAAGATTTCAAAAAAGAAGAATACACATCTAATGATGATGTCGTCGAAAGTGTAGAATCTACAGATGATTCTGATTCTGCCGATAAGTTTACAGACATCAATTTTGAAGACATTTAAATCTTCAATTGTTAAATTATACCAAACCGCTATTCTAAGAGTAGCGGTTTTTTTATTTTTATAACCTAACTAACACTAGATATGAGACTAACTATCCTGTTTATCGTATTGAGCTATTTTCAAATTAATGCTCAATCTCAAACCGATTTATCCTATTACCTTCCACAGAATACAACTTATAACGAAAGCATACCAACACCAGAGTCTGTTCTTGGTCATCAAGTTGGTGAGTGGCACGTTACACATGACAAGCTGGTACAGTACATGCAAGCATTAGCAAATGCTTCGGATAGAATTAGCATCGAAAACAGAGGAACCACATTTGAAGGCAGACCTTTACTCCTACTTACAATTACGTCTCCAGAAAACCATAGTAATTTAGAAAGTATAAGACAAACACATATTGCTTCTACCGAAAACAATACGGTAGACACCAGTAATATGCCAATTGTAGTGTATCAAGGATTTTCTATTCATGGTAATGAACCTAGTGGTTCTAATGCAGCACTTTTAGTCGCCTATTATTTAGCTGCTTCAGAAAGTAATGACGTTAAAGAATTACTCAACCAAACGGTTATATTATTTGATCCTTCATTTAACCCAGATGGTTTACAACGCTTTGCCTATTGGGCAAACACGAATAGAAGTAAAAATTTAAATCCTGATCCAAACGATAGAGAATATAACGAAGTTTGGCCAGGTGGAAGAACAAATCATTACTGGTTTGACATGAATCGAGATTGGCTACCTGTGCAATTACCAGAATCTCGTGTCCGTATTGCGAGTTTCCACAAGTGGTTGCCAAATATTTTGACAGATCATCACGAAATGGGTACTAATGCGAGTTTCTTTTTTCAACCTGGAATTCCATCACGAACACATCCATTAACGCCAAAACTGAATCAGGAACTCACTAAAAATATTGGTAACTATCATGCTAAGGCACTGGATAAAATTGGATCACTTTACTATACCGAAGAAAGTTTCGACGATTTTTACTACGGAAAAGGATCTACCTTTCCAGATATCAACGGAGGTATTGGTATTTTGTTCGAACAAGCAAGTTCACGTGGACATATTCAAGAAAGTGATAACGGAATCCTCACCTTTCCGTTTACGATTCGGAATCAATTTACTGCCGCTCTATCTACCTTAGATGCTGCCAAGGGTATGCGTGAAGACATTTTGCAGTATCAACATGATTTTTATAAGAATGCCCGAACAGAAGCCACAAAAGAAAATGAAAAAGCCATCGTTTTTGGAGATGAAAAAGATGCCGCAAAAACATTTCATTTGGCTGAAATATTAAAACGTCATCAGATTGATTTTCATGAATTGAAAAAAGATATAAGCAGTGACGGAAAAAACTTCAAGAAAGGCTTCGCCTATATCATTCCAAAGAATCAAAAAAACACACGTCTCATTAATGCTATGTTTGAAAAGCGCACCAAATTTCAAGATAGTTTATTTTACGATGTCTCTGCTTGGACATTCCCATTAGCATTCGGATTAGATTATTCTGAAAACGCAACAACAAGAGAAGCTGGAGCCAAGGTCGATGATCTAAAAATGCGAACCGGAAGTATTTCAGCAAAAAGCGATTATGCCTATCTCATGGAGTGGCATGAATACTATGCCCCTAAAGCTCTAAACAAGATCTTAGGAAGCGACTTAAGAGCTAAAGTTGGTATGAAGCGCTTTAGTATCAATGGTAAAGATTATGATTACGGCACCATAATGATTCCGGTTCAAAACCAGAATAAATCTCCCGATGCGCTTTACGATTTTCTTAAGCAAATAGCAGTAGAAAATCATTTAAATATAGATGCTGTCAAAACAGGGCTAACACAAGGTATTGATTTGGGAAGCAGCCAATTTAGAGCGATGAAGCAACCTAAAGTAGCTATGATTGTTGGTGACGGTATTCGAAGTTATGACGCTGGAGAAATTTGGCATCTATTTGACCAACGCTACGATATGCGAATTACAAAGCTGGATAACAAGTCCTTAAATAGGGCCAATTTAGACAGATACAATACTATTATTATGCCAAGCGGATCTGCTGGTGCAGACGCCATAAAAAAATTAAAAGAATGGGTTCAAAAGGGCGGAACATTAATTGGATATCGCAGTGCTTTAAATTGGTTAAATACTAATAAGTTTATCAAACTTGACTTCAAGAAAATGACACTTGATGCCAAGAACATTACTTTTGAGCAACGAGGCGATTTTAGAGGCGCTCAAGTTGTTGGTGGCGCCATTTTTGAAGCCGATTTAGACCGATCTCATCCTATCAATTTTGGCTATAAAAATGACAAAATAGCCTTATTTAGAAATAACACAATGTTTATGAACACAGATAAACAAAGCTATAATAACCCTATTCAATACACCAAAAACCCATTATTGAGCGGTTATATTTCTAAACGTAACTTAGACAGTTTAGCATTAACGGTTCCGTTTAAAGCAAAAAACTTAGGACAAGGAAATGTGATTGTTTTTACAGATAACACGAACTTTAGAGCCTTTTGGTATGGCACAAATAAGTTATTGATGAACGCGATTTTCTTTAGAGAAGAATTATAACTTAACTGAAAGTAAATTCAAGACAATAACATTGAGAAGATACAGGAATGCAAATTTGATTTGAAATACAAAACCTAAAAACAGCATGACTAGTATTACGAAAATTGGCACTAATGTTATAGCAATCGTAAACCTAAAGGTCGATGTAAATTCTATCTCTTTAATTTTTGGTTGTATTACTTTTTTCCAGATTAAATAAGGCACAAAAAGGTTGACAATCAATAAAAACTTAAAAAATTGCTTTAAAAAATTATTCTGTTTTGATGTGATCTTTTTACAAGTATTAAAATCACTTGCAATACATTTATTGACGTCTTCAGGATTTGTAAAATCTACATTCAGGTATTCAAGCTGTTGAAGTGTTAACTCGTAATTGTCACTTTCAATATGTGTGGTGAGCTGACGTAATTGACTTGAAACTTTATCTTTGAGCTGCAAAACACTTTTATTTTTTTCATCTAGAAGGTTTGAACTTACTTGAATTGGCTTGCCAAAGTTAATTAAAGTACTATCACTAAATTTCGTGGCATGTTTAAAATTCAATCCTACAGGAATTAAGTATAATTCAGTTTCTGGATACGCTTCAATTGTTTCAAAAACAATCCGTGTAAATCCCTTGCTTAAGGGTCTAACAGTTCGTCTTAAATCGTGACTTCCTTCAGGAAAAATAACAATGGCTTGTTTTTCATTAAGTAATTTTGAACTCATAGAAAATATGGAGTTGTTTTTACTCAAGTTTCCCCAACCATCTCTAATTCTATACACAGGAAGCATTCGCAGACTTTTTAAAATCTTACTAACAAGTGGCTTACTAAAAACACTTGCCCGAGTCAAAAAATAAGAAAAACGACCATTCTTAGTGGCAATTAACAAGGCGTCTAACAACGCGTTTTGATGATTTACCAAAAATAAAACAGGTTTATTTTTTGGTATATTTTCGGCATTGGCAACTTCTATTTTTTTAAAATAAAAAAATAGGCCTAAACGCAAATACGCTCTCATACTATATAACCATAACTGTTTCAAATCTCAACTACTTTTGATGGTTTATTACTCCAATAAAACGATAAAACTAACCCCAAACCAGACTGGGTTCTAATTGCTTAAGCCAGTGTATTATGATACAGATAATCCATTTCTAACTTTATGTTCTGGATTGAGAAGAATAACATCCTCACCATCAACCGCTCCAAGAACAAGACATTCGCTCATGAATTTTGCAATTTGTTTCTTCGGAAAATTAACTACGGCTATAATCTGATGATCAAGTAAATCTTCTTTCTTATATAGCGTTGTTATTTGAGCCGAAGATTTCTTAACACCCAAGTCACCAAAATCAATGATAAGCTGATATGCTGGATGTCGTGCTTCCTGAAAATCACTCACTTCAATAATAGTACCAACACGTAAATCGACCTTTGTAAAGTCTTCAAAAGTTATTATATTATCCATTCTTTAAACTTACAAATTAATCTTAATATCTCCACTATGGCATTAACACCTTCAAATATGCTTCCTTTAGGAACAATAGCTCCAAAATTTGGGCTTGCAAATTCTGTTGATAATTCTATAGTATCTATAGATAGTGCTAAAGGTCATAACGGAACGCTTATTATGTTCATCTGTAATCATTGTCCATTTGTAAAGCATGTCAACGCAGAACTTTCTCAATTAGCAAAAGATTACGTATCTAAAGGCATTAATTGTATAGCGATTTCCAGTAACGATGCAAACAAGTATCCTGAAGATGCTCCAGATAAAATGAAGCAGAATGCCATTGACAACGATTTTATATTTCCGTATTTATATGATGAGAGGCAAGAAGTCGCTAAAGATTATGATGCGGCTTGCACACCAGATTTCTATGTATTTGACAACGATTTAAGATTAATTTATAGAGGTCAGTTGGATGATTCAAGACCTGGTAATGGAATTCCTGTTACTGGAAAAGATTTGAGAACAGCCTTAGATGATATGCTTCAAAGCAAGCCTATTTCCGAAGTTCAAAAACCTAGTATCGGTTGTAATATTAAGTGGAAATAAGCATACCTTTCATCAAAACAATTAACTTACTGTCGTAACACAAAAGTAATTGGAATACTATAAGGCACAGTCACAGCTATTCCACGCTGTTTTCCTGGGACCATTTTTGGCAATAGTTTTATAATACGTTCAGCTTCTTTTTCTAAAATTTTATCTGGACCTCTAGATTTTATTCTTGCTACATGTCCAGTATTATCTATAGCGAAAAGCACATACACTTTTCCATAAATCCCCAATTCTTGAGCAGTATTTGGATAAACAAAATTTTTCTTAACGTGCTCTAGAATAGACCTTTGAAAACACGCTTTCTTCTCTGCTTTGGTTCCTTTTTCACAACCTGGAAACACTGGAATATCTTCTATAACGGAGAAAGGAACTTCGACATCTTCTTCAACCTCTTCGACATCAACATCTTCAACACTCACGACTTCAGAAATCGCATCAGATTGGCTAACTTCACTACTCTCAATAATAGTTTCTTCAATTTCAACAACATCTTCAACAATTTTAATGTCCTCAGGAACAACTGGTGGAGCAATTGGCGGTGGCGGCGGCGGTGTATTAAGATTTATAATCTCTATATCCTCATCGGCAAAATCATCTAGTTGTAATTGCTCCACAACCAAATCATCTGTTTCATAAGATTTATACTCAAACATCAGATATGTTGATAACAACATTAAATTTAAACCAATTGCAAAATAGAGACTACTATTTCTGCTTACATCGACCTCTGGATTTTTTTTGACTTGCATAACTAAAAGATTTATATTATCTCTAAATTACTCCATAGGCCACTAAAAAAATATGACAAATATCATGTTGTAAAAATCTTACAAATAAGTCAGTTATAGGTTATCTAACTGGTTATCTTTTCCATCTTCACTTATGGTCCAAAAGAAGCCTACGAAGAAAAATTGATCGGCTGCTGGTTTTAATGCTCGTCTGTCGAAATTACCATTCACATCTGATGTATCTGCATATTGGTAACCATTTATATTTTTAAACCCAAGCACATTATTTACTGATAGATACAATATCTTTTGCGGACTAATTAAATACGCCCAGTTTAAGCTAATGCTATTATAGCTTTTAGTCATTTCACCTAAAAACGCATCCGTATTTGGATTATCATATGGTCTACCCGAAGCAAAGGTATAACTGAAGCCTATCTGACTTTTCCAATCCTCAACCCAATATTTTGCAACAGCTGAAAAGTTATGTGAATTAGCAAAACTAGGCTGTGCTTGCATAGGAAAATTACGATAATCACGTTCTGTATCCAAATAAGAGTAACTCAACCAATAGTCCACATTTTTAAGGCTTTTATTATCTCTCCAAAAGATATCCAAACCTTGTGCAAAACCAGAGCCTGTATTATCAAAATTACTATCAAAACCTTCAAAATCAGTATCAAACTTTACCAAATTATCATACTCTTTTCTGTAAACCTCAGCTCTAAATAATCGTCCGTCGTTAACATATTGGTAGTTCATGATATAGTGTTTGGTATTTTGAGTTTGGACTTCGGAATTAAATTTCAAAATATTATTATTAGCATTTTGGTAGAAATTTCCGTAGGCCAAAGACAACTGACCATTTTTTGAAGTTTTATGTGCTACAGAAATTCTTGGCGCAATTTGAAACTCATTAGAAAGCGCATAGTTATCTGCTCTCACTCCTACTTTTAATGCTAAAGCCATACTGAAAATAATATCAGATTCTAAGAAAATTCCTGTGTTGTTATTATTAAATCCATAGGTTGCATTAACGTCTTCCGCAGAAAAGGCTTCGTCAAATTTGGTTGTGAAATGTTCTGCTCCAAAACTCAATTTGAATCTACTATTGAAACGTTTTCTGAATTTCAATTTCATATGAGCTGAATTTTCATCATTATTGATATCACTATCAATGATTTTTAAATCTGTTTTTGCTATGGTATAACTCAAACCCGTTTGTAATGACCAACCATTACCTAAAACACCTTGATACGTTGTGTTAGCATAAAAATTTCTGTTATTAAGTTTAACGCGAACACCATCAGCAACATTGATATCTTCCTGTGTTAAATCAAAATTTGACGTATCGAAAGCTGCATAGAATTTTAGCATTCCGCTTGTAAACTTCTGACGAAAAACAGCTTCACCTTGAGCGCCTTCATAAGGTTTTTCCCAATCGTTGCGATCTGAAAACATGGCTAAATAAGGCGCTAGATTGATATAAGAAGCATTGACACTCAAGGATGTATCATCCCATTTTTCGGTACGACCTAAACTTGCTCCAACAGTCATAATTCCGATGTTGGTTTTCTCTTGATCTGGCTCATCTATAGTATTTAGCAACAAAACACTAGATAAAGCATTACCAAATTCGGCAGAATAACCTCCAGTAGAAAATGTGATGCCGTCAAACAAAAATGGCGAATATCGACCACGTGTTGGAATATTATTGGTTGTAGGCGAATAAGGTGTAAATACACGAATACCATCAATAAAAATCTGAGTTTCGTTGGCATCCCCTCCTCTTACAAACAGACGTCCATCTTCTGCTACGGTAGATGTTCCAGGAAGCGTTTGCAATGCGCCTACAAAATCACCTAATGCGCTTGCAGTGGTAACAACATCTAGTGGCTTGAGCACAGATACTTTACTGTTATCGCTGGCTTCAAACGTTCCCGCCGAAATCACAACAGCATCTAGAGTTTCCATATCATCCTTTAGTTTAATTTGAAGGTTTTTAAAGGTCGACACATCACCAACAATGGTTTTTGTTTCATAGGATAAGTAAGAAATGATCAAGGTTTGCGAACCTGTTTCATCAGTTGTAAAGCTGAAACCTCCTTGGTCTTTTGTCGTAGAGCCATCATAAGTTCCGTCGAGATAGACGTTAGCTCCAACAATAGGTTGATTTTTAGAATCGGTTACTTTTCCGCTTATGGTAGTTTGCGAAAAAGTGACTATTGAGATTAAGAAGATTAAAAATTTGATTAATGATTGCATGGTTGATGATTTTAACTATTCGTTTTTTTTGATAGGACAAATATGAGAAAGATGGCCTGTCTCAAAAACTCTATGTTACTGAATTGTCAAAAATTAGTTCTGAATTGCATATTTTTGAAAAAACCGAATGATATATGCTTACAGTTTCAGAAAAAAAATTCAGTGTTATATTTAGTCTGATTGTTATTGCCGAATTATTTTTTGAATCCTCAGAGCGACTTATTCAATTTCACTATATCTCCAAGCCAGCCATAGTCTTATCATTGCTGGTTTTCTTTTGGATAAAGAGCAAAACACTTAGCAAGTCACTGAGATATATAATAGCTTCTGCACTACTATTTTCGTTATTAGGAGACCTACTTCTCATGTTTGTAGAGGTATCAGCAAGTTACTTTTTATTAGGATTGGTCGCATTCTTAATAGCCCATATAATGTATGTTATCGCATTTTTAAAACATCGGAACAACGCTGTAAAACCTTTTGGGTTCATTGCTATTTTATTAGTGTATGCTTGTGGATTATTTTATCTCTTAAAAGAAGGGCTAAATGAAATGTTGATACCTGTCATCATATATATGATTGTTATTTTAAGCATGTCGACAGCTGCTTTTACAAGACGAGATAACGTGCCAAAATTGAGTTATATACTCGTGTTTTTAGGAGCTATATGCTTTATGATATCTGATAGTATATTGGCATTGAATAAATTTTTCCGTCCGTTTGAATATGCAAACTTCGGTATTATGCTAACTTATGCTTTAGCACAATATTTAATTATTATTGGGATTTTGAAGTTATCCAAAGCTTCGCGTTAAGGATGGAAACGGCATCCTTTTGTATTCAAAAGATATAGTGTACAGCCTGACCTTGAGTACAACGAGGGGAAACGCCCAAAAATCTATTTTTTAAAAGGTCGAATTATAAGTCGTGCTGCTTTATCGAAATTAATGTAATTGTAGGACCAATTAAAGAAAACAATTACGCGATTTCTAAAGCCAACGAGTGACATTAAATGGATAAACATCCAAATAAACCAAGCAAAGAAACCTCCAAATTTAAAATGTTTTAAGTCCACCACAGCCTTATTGCGACCAATGGTTGCCATAGAGCCTTTATCTTTATAAGTAAAAGGTTTTGGTGATTGATTCTTAATAAATCGCATAAGGTTTTTCCCTAGAAGTTTACCTTGCTGAATCGCGGGTTGTGCGACTTGCGGATGTCCATTAGGATAATTTTCTGTGCTCATAGAAGCGATATCACCTAGAGCAAAAATAGTATGATACCCTTCAATTTGATTAAAACGATTTACCTTATATCGATTTGCTCGTTCTAACATTGACTCGGCTTTAAGACCATGTATTGGTGAGCCAGTAACTCCAGCTGCCCAAATTAATGTTTCGGTATGCAGTTTTAAATCAGAATTAGTGGTAACGAGTTTCCCATCATAATCTTTTACAAATACATTAGTATGAACATGAACACCTAAAGTTTGAAGAAATCCTTCTGCTTTTTTTGAAGCATGTTCACTCATAGGAGGCAGCACTCTATTGGCTCCTTCTAATAGATGGATTTGCATGTCACTACTATTTAAGTCCTTATAATCTCTTGGGAGAATATGGTTTTTGAGTTCGGCTATGGCACCAGCCAATTCAACACCAGTTGGTCCTCCCCCAACAATAACAAAATTTAAGTATGCTTGTCGTTCCTTTTCTGAATTAGCAATAGCTGCTTTTTCAAAATTTTGAAGAATTAGACTTCTAATATTGAGCGCCTGAGGAACACTTTTCATTGGCATACTATTGGCTTCAATCGATTTACTACCAAAATAATTAGTTTTAGTTCCTGTAGCAATGACTAGATAATCATAACTAAGAGCACCAATGCTTGTAGTGATTTCATTTTTATCTGCATGGATATAATCAACCTCAGCAAGTCTGAAAAATGAATTTTTATGTTTTTTTATAATTTTTCTTAACGGATATGCAATTGAGTCGGGCTCCAAACCTGAGCTTGACACTTGATATAATAGTGGTTGAAATGTATGATAATTGTGCTTGTCTAAAAGAACAACCTGCAAGTCCTTGTTCGCTAATGACTTTGCTAGATTAACACCTGCAAAACCGCCACCTATTATTACAATTCTAGGGAATTTTGATTTGGGAATATTCATATAAAAACCTTCTTAAAATGTCTTATTCAAAGGTACAATTTATGTCATTTAAAATCTTATTTTTGAATTAATGTTTAATCCTATGTAACATTTTAAATTATTATCCTACATATAGGTAACTAACTAATCAAAATTGAATAAAGAACTCGAACAAAATTTTGTAGAATTACTTGAGAAGCATCAAAACATTGTGCACAAAGTATGTAGATTATATACCAATAATCAAGATGCTCACAATGATTTGTTTCAAGAGATAACCATACAATTATGGAAAGCATATCCGAAATTTCGAGGTGAAGCCAAGTTTAGCACATGGATGTATCGTGTAGGATTAAATACGGCAATTACACTTTACCGAAAGTCAAAACGAAACATTAAAACACAAGGGTTTGAAAGTGTTTCTTTTAAAATTAAAGCAGTAGATTATGACGACACAGAAGAACAACAACTCAAATTACTGTACAAAGCAGTTCACCAATTAAATGACATTGAAAAAGCATTGGTGTTTTTATATTTAGAAGACAAAAATTATAGCGAAATAAGTGAAACCCTTGGTATTAGTGAAGTTAATGCTCGTGTGAAAATGAATAGGGTGAAGAAAAAATTAAAAACAATATTAAATCCGTGACACTATGGATGAATTAGATTTATTAAAAAAGGATTGGCAATCTGACGACTCAAGAAATGAGACTAAGCTGTCTGTCAAGGAAATATACCCGATGATGCATAAAAAATCATCATCCATCGTAAAAACACTATTCTATATAAGTATTGCTGAACTTCTATTTTGGCTAGTGCTTAATTTATATCCCTATTTTGCTTCGGATAAATATCGTGAAGAGTTAGCTGTAATGTACGGAAATAGTACCATGCTTTTAGCACTTTCAATATTGAGTAGTCTTGTCATAGTCGTTTTTGTCTTTTTATTATTTAAATCCTATAAGTCGATCTCTGTAACTGACAGCGCCAAAAAACTTATGGAAAACATTTTGAATACAAGAAAAATTATTAAATATTATGTCATTTACAGTTTAGTTATGGCATTTGTTTCAGTAATAATTGGCATATATTATACATTGTATCATAATCCAGAAGTTTCAAAACAGTTTGCTGAGTTTTCAGATAAGCAAATGTTTGTAGCCACAACGCTAATGGTTCTATTTACACTTGTATTCATCTTAGTATTCTGGTTATTCTATCGAATTATCTATGGTATATTATTAAAACGCCTCAATAGAAACTACAACGAACTTAAAAAGCTAGAAGTCTAATTAGGGCATCTACCACGTTCCATATTGAAAATAACACCATAACTTATCATTTGAGTTGATTGGGCATTGAGTCTATTTCTGTCAACGGAAAAGTGATCTCAAAAAAGCGCTCTCTAGGAAAGTGAGTACACACTTTCGATTAGCTAATCGATGGTAAGATTCAAACATTTCGTATCGAGTCAAAGTTAAACTTCACCTATAGTAATGTTACCGTAAGTATGTTTCAAAATAATGTATTGTTGGATACAAAAGTGTTAGAGCTTTATACTAAAATCACCGGAAGTAAAAATGCAGTTATCGGTTCTGACAATTCAAATCATATGTTTGTTGTAGGGATGATGTCTATCTATCACTACGTTTTGACGGGTCAAAATTTTCTTATTATAGGGTAGATATTTCTTTTAAAAGCTATTAGCAACAAGGAAATACATTCTGAGACTTCGACTTCGAAAAGCAATAACAAATTAGAGAAAAAAGACTAGTTTACCAATCGCGAAGTTCTCTATTAAGTCGCTCTTTTTCTTCTAATACATCCTGTGGAATTACCTTTAAGAAAGACGGATGCTGCTCGATAGCATATTCAATTTTCTCAACAATATCTGCAATAGATTCATTTTCATAATCAATTTCCAAAGGGGCTTTCACCTCGAAAGATTGATAGACATTTTTCTTTTTAACACGTAAGCCTTTCTTATCAAATGAACGTCTAAAACCATCTATTACAATAGGCACAACAATAGGTTGATATTTTTTGATAATATGAGCAGTTCCTTTACGAATAGGTTTAAAAGGTGTTGTTGTTCCTTGCGGAAATGTAACAACCCAACCATCATCTAGTGCTTTTTTGATACTAGTAATGTCACTCATTTTCACTTGACGATTGACATTTTTTCCTTCAGATCTCCAAGTACGTTCGATACTAATAGAACCTGTATAAGCAAATATCTTCGGAATTAAACCAGACTTCATCGTTTCCTTTGCAGCGACATAATACATATTAAGCTTAGGATTCCAGAGATAACCTACATTTTTGATATTATCCAATCGGCCACTTAAACTTGCATTAAACACATGAAACATGGCTATAACATCAGCAAAATACGTTTGATGATTAGATATAAATAAGACGTTAGTATCGGGAAGGTTTTTTATAATATCTGAGCCTTCAATTTGAAGGTCATTAAAGCCTCTAAATCTTCGGTGTGTTAGCGCACCTAAAATTCTAATTAACCATTTTTTTACAAAAAGTATATGACCAAAAGGGTTTCTTTTAAATAATCCCATTAAATATTTGTTATTAAGCGGAAAGACAAACTTACGAAAAACTGATGCTTACATCACCTTTTTTAACAAGTCTTTTAGTTCACTAAGCATCATCGCAGTCGCTCCCCAAACCACATAACCATTGAGCATAAACGCAGGGACTTCCAATTCTACTTCATATGAGGTCATAACACTTATATCTGAAACATTTGCATCATCCAAAAAATCTGTGAGTTTGACTTCTATTACATCTTCAACTTCATCATCTTGTTTTACAAAATCTGGAGTATGGTGAGTTATCCCGAAGAAAGGAGCCACTGTAAAATTACTTGGCGGAATATACAATGGTGTCATCGCTTTCAAAACCTCAACGGTATCTATAACAACACCAACCTCTTCAAAGGTCTCTCTTAATGCCGTATATTCAAGGTTTGGATCATCAGTTTCAAATCGGCCACCAGGAAAACCTACTTGAGCCGAATGAACGCCTTTATAGGTTTTTCTTAAAATCAGTATCAAATGCGTTTCGGTATTTTTAGGATAAAACAAAGCCATAACACCAGCTTGTTTAGTATGCTTCATTTTTTCTCTATTCTCTTCCTCAAGCTTTTTACGAAATGGAGGCGACATTTTAAACTGAGATGTTTCTCCTGGTAGATTTAGATTTTTTATTTTTGATGTAGATTTTATGAACGTTTCAAAATTCATCCCCTTATGCGGTTTTTTGTACTTACACTATTGTGTTTACTAATTTTCAATTGTGAAGATAAACAATCTCAGAAGAAAACGTCGACACCCACCATAGATTCTACTCAAGTTAAAACAGAGACCAAAGTAGAAGAAACCGATACTATTCCCGAATCCTTCCTGCTCACAAAAGATAATGCTATGGAGTTCTTTCTTCAGTATGAAAAGGAACACAAAGAGAATAAAGTTCGTATGGTAACGGATTACGGCAATATCGATATCTTGTTGTTTAATGAAACTAAATTCCATCGCGCTAACTTTATCTATCTCGCCAAAAAAGGCTATTTCAATGATACTCAATTTTATCGTGTCATCGAAAATTATATCATTCAAGGTGGAAGCACAGACGATAGAGACATTATGCGAAAACGTCGTTATATTGGCAAATACTTATTACCAACAGATACCAAACGGGGTTTTCATCATGATCGTGGTGTGATTTCTATGCCAAGTAGCGATAGAGAAAATCCGTATAAACTGGCATCTCCTTATGAGTTTTTCATAATGCTAAGAGATGTTCATGAGTTGGACGGTGATTATACCATCTTCGGAAGAGTGATTAGCGGGCTAGACGTTGCAGACAAAATTGCCAATGTCGATACTGACGATGCCGATTGGCCTCTTAAAAATGTCTACATCCGGAAAGTTGAGATATTGGATTAGTAAAAAGTCATTTATAGACACTTTTAACAAATCGTAACATGAAATGTCTTCAAATTTAAGTACTTTCATAGGCATAAAAACCAATCCGACTTATTTCATGATTTCAAAATCCCTAAAAGCTGTAGTTTTATGCAGTATCGCCTTATTTGCTAGTTGTAAGGACGACAAAAATTCCGAAGAAAAAATGGCAGTAAACGAAACCGACAATGTTTTATTACAAGAATGGACTGGACCTTATCAAGGGGTTCCAGCATTTGACAAAATGGATCACAACGCTATTAAAGAAGCTATGGAAACTGGCATGGAACTCAGTCTAAAAGACGTTGTTGCCATTGCCAATACTAGCGATGCACCAACATTTGAGAATACCATTGTAGCACTTGAAGCTTCTGGCGACAAACTCAATGATGTCACCACTTATTATGGGATTTTTAGCGCTAATATGTCGTCTCCAGAATTTAGGGGTATCCAAACCGAATTGGCACCAAAATTATCTGATTACCGTTCAAAAGTTTCACAAAACGAGAAATTATTTCAGCGTATTAAAGCGGTTTATGATGCAGCTCAAAAAAATCCGTTGCCTGCAGACCAACAACGCGTAGTGGATTTGACTTACAAGCAATTTGAAATGAATGGTGCTAATCTAGATATCGAAAAGAAAAAGCGCTATGCTGCAATCAATAAAGAATTATCTTCACTGTATACCAAGTTTTCTAACAACGTACTTCACGATGAAGAGAATTATGTCACGTATCTCAATAAAAATCAGCTAGGTGGTTTATCAGAATCCTTTATCAATTCCGCAGCAAAAATAGCAGCAGACAAAGGTGAAGAAGGCAAATATGCCATCACAAATTCACGGTCGTCAATGGATCCGTTTTTGACCTATTCCACAGAACGTGATTTGCGTAAAATTGTGTGGACTAATTATTATTCGAGAGGAGATAATGGTGATAAATACGACAACAATGCGCTTATTGCGGAAATATTAAAACTCCGAAAAGAACGCGTTGGATTATTAGGTTATGATAACTATGCAGAATGGCGACTACAAGATCGAATGGCGAAAACGCCTGAAAATGCTATGGCTCTCATGGAAGCTGTTTGGCCGGCAGCCATTGCTCGTGTTGACGAAGAAGTTGCAGATATGCAAGCCATTGCTGATGCAAATAGTGACGCTATAAAAATTGAATCTTGGGATTATCGCTATTATGCGGAAAAAGTAAGACAGAAAAAATACGATTTAGATAGTGATGAAGTCAAGCAATATCTTCAGTTGGATAAATTAACCGAAGCTTTATTCTACACCGCAGGACGTTTGTTTAATTATAAATTCACGCCTATCGAAGAAGGAAAAGTCCCTGTATTTCATGAAGATGTAAAGGTTTGGGAAGTGACTGATAAAGCCTCAGGAAAGCACATTGGATTGTGGTATCTCGATCCGTTTGCGCGACAAGGTAAACGTTCTGGAGCTTGGGCAACGATGTATAGAAGTTATACATCTTTTCAAGGCGAAACTAATGTATTGGCATCTAACAATTCTAACTTTGTAAAACCTGCGCCTGGCGAATCCGTTTTAGTGTCTTGGGATGATGCTACAACGTTCTTCCATGAGTTTGGTCATGCCTTGCACTTCTTTTCAAGTAATGTGAAATATCCAACCTTAAATGGAGGGGTTAGAGATTACACCGAATTCCAATCACAATTATTAGAACGCTGGTTATCGACAGATGAAGTGATAAATCAATTTCTAGTTCATCATAAAACAGGTGAACCTATTCCTGCGTCCTTAGTAGAGAAAATAAAAAAAGCATCTACCTTCAATCAAGGCTTTGGGACGACCGAGTATCTAGCATCTGCTTTAATTGACATGAAATTACATATGGCAGATCCAACCAATATCGACATCGACACATTTGAACGTGAAGCCTTAGCAGAATTGAACATGCCAGAAGAATTACCAATGCGTCACAGAACACCACATTTTGGTCATGTATTTTCAGGTGAAGGTTATGCCACAGCATATTATGGTTATATGTGGGCAGATGTCTTAACAAGTGACGCTTCGGAAGCGTTTAAAGAAGCACCAGGAGGTTTCTACGACAAGGAAGTCGCTGATAAATTGGTAAAGTATTTATTTGCACCAAGAAACTCGATGGATCCTGCTGAAGCCTATCGCTTATTTAGAGGCCGTGATGCTAAGATTGAAGCTTTAATGCGCGATCGCGGATTTCCGGTTCCAACAGAATAATTCATTTTTAAAAAGAATAAAAATGCCTCTTGTCCTTAATCATTTTTTGGATAAGAGGTCTATTTATGGATATGTTTTCTTTTATTAAATAAGCACAAAAACAAACCTCAACTTATGAAACACCTTATCATAATTTTAGTCGCATTATCAAGCTTTACCTCATTCGCACAAGGCGATAAAGGCTCTAAACTTAAACTTAATGACAAAGCAGCTGACTTTACAGTTCAAATGCTCGATGGCACTTCGTTGACACTTTCAGATTTAAAAGGCAAAGTCGTCCTCGTTAATTTTTGGGCAACTTGGTGTGGTCCTTGTATCAAGGAGTTTAAAGAAATTCCAGACAAAGTATTGAAGCCTTTTGCAACCAAAGATTTCGTGTTTATACCAATTTCAAGAGGCGAAAACGAGTCTCTTGTGAAGCAAAAAATGGAAAATTTCAAGGAGAAAGGCATTGATTTTAATGTCGGTTTAGATCCTGATAAAAGCATTTGGAACGCGTACGCTACGAAATACATTCCGAAGAACTATTTGATTGATAAAAATGGGGTGATTAAGTATATTTCTACAGGATATTCTCAGGATAGTTTAGATAAGCTTGTTAAAGAAATTAAAGCGCTTTTGAAAGACTAAACTAAGTTTTATTCTTATACAAACTCGGTAAGCTAATTTTAAACTTTACAGCAATTAATCGAACAGTTATTACAATGAGAATTGCGATAACGAAAATAAGGTTGGTGTTTGCCATAAACTCACGAAGCAAGAAATAAGTGAGTCCTCCAAGAATACAAGCTGTTGCATAGATTTCCTTTCTAAAAATAACGGGAATCTCATTACACAAAATATCTCTCAACACGCCTCCGAAACAGGCTGTCATAGTTCCTAGAGCGATACAAATAATGGGATGCAAACCTGCGACGAGGCCTTTTTCGATACCAACTACTGTGTACAAACCAATTCCGATGGTATCAAACAAAAAGAGTGAAGTTCTGAGATAGTTTATTTTGTTCCGAAGCACAACTGCAAAAATCACAGATGCTACAATCACATATACATAAGTCATATCGGTCATCCATGAAACTGGATGAATCCCAATCATCACATCTCTTAATGTTCCACCTCCGACAGCAGTTACGAAAGCAATGATGAGCACTCCAAAAGGATCCATGCGCTTATTTAGTGCAACCAAAACTCCCGAAATGGCAAAAGCAATAGTTCCTAAAATATCGATGACTTGAAAAAACATAACTTAATTTGAAATATTTGAGCAAAAGTACTTTGCAAATTTGGTATATCCTTGTGAAGAGCAAACTATTTAACTAAGTAAACTTCCGAAACAAGTTAGGGATAAGCGACTTGTAGATTTCTTTCCTTTGGAAATTTTACTCTTGAGATTCTGAAACGAGTTCGGGATAAGTAATCTGCTCAAATTTTTCTGTGTTGCACTTGAAAAATTTGGCGACTTACTTACATGCCTTGAGTGTAGTAGTTATAATCTTTCAGAATCGTATCTATAAATTGAATATCGGTATCATTGAAGTCTTTAATCTCAACAACTTCAATAATCTTCTTCCTAAGCTTGGTAAGTGTTTCATAATCTCTTGAAGCTTTAGCTCTCACATAGGTTTCCTTGATGATACGTGCATCATTATCTGACAACTTTATCACATTTGGATACGTGGGTATATAGCTATCCTCCAATTCTTCTAAAATGGTATGATTTATATTGACATTATTTCTAAGTGTAATCACAGAAGTTCCTGCGGTCATATCCCCTAAACGCTGACTCTTTTTACTGGTGACAATGACTATTAATGCAACAATCCCTGACATCATATTTAAATCGACAATCCTCAAAAACCAACGCATTATATATTCTGCTATACCAGCTTGATATCCATCAATCTTTACCACTTTTATTTTCATGATACGCTTGCCAATAGTTTGACCTTCTAGCAGCGATTCAAAGACAAGTGAATAGAACATCACTGGTAATAAAAAACTCATATAAATAGCCCTTTGAGACCATCCATCCATCTCATCGATAGCCTTGTCCCATTCAAATAAATTAAATACAATTTGAAATGCCACCACGATGTAAGCAATTTTTATTACCCAATCGATTATGTAAGCCAATATACGTTCACCCACACTGGCTGCGGTGAAATTTATATTAACGTTTTGTGTCGTATTTATTTGTAACTCTATCATTAATTGCTTTAATTTGAAAGCGTATGAGAGAAGTGGCATTTATTAAACAAAATAAAGAAAAATGGCTCAATTTTGAAAAGGCTATTTTTGGAAAAACTCTTAAAAATCCTGATGAACTAGCATCACTTTATATTCAGTTAGTAAATGATCTATCTTATGCCCAAACTTACTATCCCAAAAGTAAAACAATTCTTTATTTAAACAACTTAGCCGTCAAAGCTTTTCAGAAAATTTACAAAACCAAGCGTCAAGATACCAATCGATTTGTCTATTTCTGGAAAACTGAAGTCCCATTAATCGTTTACGAATATAGACGTTATGTGCTTTACGCCTTCATCCTATTTTTAGGTTTTGTAGCCATAGGAGCTTTATCTGCTGCTTATGACGATTCGTTTGTGAGATTGATTTTAGGTGATGGTTATGTAAACGAAACTTTAGAGAATATTGAAGCAGGAGATCCTGTTGCTGTTTATAAAAGTGGTAGTAATTGGGGGAGTTTTATCGGAATTACAATAAACAATATTATAGTTGGCATTAATGCTTTCGTTTTAGGTACATTAGGTGGTTTAGGAACTGCTTATTATATGTTACATAATGGTATCATGATTGGCGCTTTTCAGTATTTTTTCTATAAAGAAGATGTCCTATGGGAGAGTGTTAGAGGGATTTGGATTCATGGTTCTATGGAAATATTTGCTATAGTTATCGAAAGTGCTGCTGGATTAATATTGGGAGCTAGTATTTTATTTCCGAAGACTTACTCGAGAATGCGATCCTTTAAAATGGGATTTAAAAATGGTGTGAAAATTTTGATTAGTACGTTTCCGTTTACCATTGCCGCTGGATTTCTAGAAGGCTATGTGACGCGATATTCTAACACAATGCCCAACTGGTTGTCGGTTGGTATCATTTTATTGACACTTAGCGTTATATCTTATTACTATTTAATTTACCCATTTATACTGAACAAAAAAATTAAAAAAATCGATGCAACTATATAAATCCAGAAGCTTTGGTGAGTATTTTCAGGACACGTTTGCGTTTATAAAACTAAACGGAAAGCACTTATTCAAGCACTTTTTTATTATCAACGGGATTTTCCTTTTGATACTCATGGTGATGGGTTACTTTTTTAGTAAATTCTATACTGAAATTGTTTTTGGCGGCCTGGTTAATGGGAATCTAAATGTTATTGATGAGTATATGGACCAAAATGCCGGACTCATTATTCTGTTAGTTTTTGTCTTCTTTATCATTGCTGTAGTTGCAGGTGTGATTTCGTATTCTTTTATTCCTATTTACTTAAAATTATATGACGAAAATGATGGTAAAAATTTTAATGCTACAGATATCATCAATACCTATAAAGCAAATATTGGTAAAATCTTTATTTACTTGGTTTGTGGTTTACTCATGGCTATTCCCGCTGTTTTGATTGCTGGGATTTCCACTTTTATATTAGCTATTACCATTATTGGGTTTTTACTTATTCCTATGGTTATTGGAGCAGTGAGCTTATTTTATCAAGGCGCACTTATGGAATACCTCAACAATAAAAGAGGTATTTGGGATAGTTTTGGTTACTCATGGAGGTTAATGGGCTCAAAATTCTGGGCAGCCATAGGTTGTGTTGGGTTGTTTTACTTAATGAGTTATGTTGCACAACAAGTAGTATCATTAATTCCCTATATTTTTGGAATGATAAACATGTTTACCGACCTTGAACCTGGCGTAAACCCAGATTCAAATGACATTGGTAAAAGTATTACCATTTTAATGTTGGGCATATTTCTAATGACGTTTTTAGTGAGTACATTTTTAAATGTAATTGTACAACTCAACCAAGGCATTGTCTTTTATAGTCTTAAAGAAGACAATGAAAACATTAACACAAAAAGTGACATTGATTTAATTGGATCTGGTGAGTAAATGGCTTTACCTACATATCATCTTTTTGTTCTTCGGAATATCACAAAATGCTAATGCAACAGTTTTTGATGAAACTCCTGTTGTTAAAGTCATACAAGATTCTATTTACACCGATACTGAACCTATTGATAAACGTGAATATGATAATCTCAAAGACAAATATGGTGGTGACGAATTCACTTATGAACGTACTGTAGAAAATTCAGGATGGTGGTCACGTTTTAAACAGTGGCTATCCGATTTCTTTAAAGACCTTTTTAATATCAATTCTGATGCTCAAGCTTCAGATTTTACAGATATCGCCTTAAAGGTTTTTTATGTTGTTATTTTCCTATTAGTCGTCTTTTTTATTGTTAAAGCCATTATCAATAAAGAAGGTAATTGGGTGTTTGGCAAATCCTCAGATAAGCGCATTATTCCAGTCACAGATATTGAAAACAATATTTACGAAACCAATTTTAAATCACTTATCGCTGAAGCCGAAAGTGAGGACAATTATAGATTAGCCATCAGATATTATTACCTATGGTTGCTCAAAACGCTTTCCGAAGCTGAAATCATAGAATACGACGTAGAAAAAACCAATAGCGATTACTATTTAGAAATAGAGAAAACCGAAACCAAAGAAGAGTTTTCTTATACCTCCTATCTCTACAATTATATTTGGTATGGTGAGTTTGATATTGATGGACATCAATTCAACAAGGCAAAAAATGCATTTACTCAATTTTTAAAAACACTTTGGAAATGAGTAGAACACTAAAAATATACCTTGGGATTTTGATACTACTTTTAGCAGGTATAGCTGCAATTGAGTTCTCAACACCTGTTCCCATAAATTGGCAAAGAAGCTATAATGAAACACATAAAATCCCTTATGGAACATTTGTGTTTTATGAAGAGTTAGAAAACTTGTTTCCAGATAGTAAGATTCAGAATGTAACGGTAACACCTTACGAGTATTTTGATGACTATTACAGTTGGGAAGATAGTACTTATCTTACCACAGGAACCTTTATGGTTATTGATGATTACCCAGAATTAGACAATACATCAGCACAAGAATTATTAGATTTTGCATCCTTTGGAAACGATATTTTTATATCCAGTAATTACTTTCCTGATAAGCTCTTAGATTCTCTCGAATTTAGTATCAGCAATGATTACACCTTTCAAGGGAAAGCAGAATTGACGTTTACTAATCCAACTTTTAAATCCGACTCTATTACGATAGAAAAAGGATTAAGTAACATTTACTTTTCTGAAATAGACACGCTTTACACAACGGTTTTAGGGCATCAAAAATTTAGTAATGAGACCTACATTAACTTTATCAAAACATCTTGGGGAGATGGTCATTTTTATATCCATTTGCAACCCATAGCCTTTACCAATTATCATTTATTAAAGAAGTCAAATCAAAAGTATGCTTCTAGCGTAATGTCCTATTTAAGCGACGATACCATTTATTTTGATTCTAGAAATAAAATGGAAAAAAAACTAGGCAATTCACCATTGCGATTTTTATTTAGTCAGCCAGCATTGCGTTGGGCTTGGTATTTGGCATTAATAACCACATTACTTTTTATGATTTTTAACGCCAAGAGAAAACAACGTATCGTACGCGTTAAAGAGCCTTTAAAAAACACAACGGTTGATTTCACAAAAACGATTGGAAATTTGTACTATGAAACCAAAGACCATGACAATTTAATAGAGAAAAAAATCACTTATTTCTTAGAATACATCCGACGCATCTACTATTTAGATACGCAAATTTTAGATGACAAGTTTGTAAAAAACCTAGCTCTAAAATCAGGAAAAGATAACAGTGATACTAAAAAATTAATTAATCAGATTGTATATTTAAAGGCAAAAACCAATTGTAACGAAGGCGATTTGTTACGATTAAATAATGCTATTGAAGATTTTTACACCACATAAATTATGGAACATTTAGACGAAAACAACAACGAGGAATTGACACCTAAAAGCGAACAATTTGATGAGTCGTTATTAGGAGAAACGCCTACGACGACACCATCGGAAGAACGTGCAGATCCCAAAAGTGATCTCAGTTTTAAAAATCGAATTGATTTAAGCGAACTTCAAGAAGGCGTCGCACTTATCAAAAATGAAATTAGTAAAGTCATCGTTGGTCAAAAAGGAATGATAGACATGCTCATCGCGTCTATCCTAGCTAATGGACACGCGCTCATTGAAGGTGTTCCTGGTGTGGCTAAAACCATTTCTGCAAAGTTATTGGCTAAATCTTTAGACATAGGGTTCAGCAGAATTCAGTTTACTCCAGATTTGATGCCTAGTGATATTTTGGGGACATCGGTTTTCAATATGAAAAATTCAGAATTCGAATTTAAACAAGGTCCAATATTCTCAAATATGATTCTCATCGATGAGATTAACAGAGCACCAGCAAAAACGCAAGCCGCTTTATTTGAAGTCATGGAAGAACGTCAAATCACCATAGACGGACAAAAATTTAAAATGGATTTACCGTTTATTGTTCTGGCAACACAAAACCCAATAGAGCAAGAAGGAACCTATCGCTTGCCTGAAGCGCAGTTAGACCGTTTCTTATTTAAAATAGATATCGACTATCCCAATGTGGAGGAAGAAGTCGAAATCTTAAATAGAGAACAAAACTTACAAGGTGCTCTTAAAACAGATCAGATAAAAGCGCATTTGAGCAAAGCAGAGATTAATAAATTTCAAGCTTTGGTAGAGCAAGTGATTATTGAGGCACACCTCATCAAATATATTGCCGATATGATTATCAATACGCGTAACAATCCATTTTTATATTTAGGTGCTTCACCAAGAGCTTCGATTGCGATTTTAAAAGCGAGTAAAGCTTTTGCTGCTATGGACGGACGTGATTTTGTAACACCAGAAGATATCAAGCGTTCGGCTATACCTGTATTACAACATCGTGTCATCGTAACGCCAGAACGTGAAATGGAAGGTGTTACTACGAAGCAAATTATCAAACAAATTATAGAAACCGTAGAGATTCCGAGATAAAACCTATGGACTTAACTCAACATTGTAAATTTTGTGATCATAAAATCATCGACTTTAAGAAAGGTACACTTTGTAGTTTAATCAACAAAAAGCCTGATTTCCAACACAAATGTGGTGTCATAAAATTAGAAGCTGAGTTTAAAAATAAAATAGATAAAATAAATATTGAATATGAAGCTGTTTTAAAAACCAAAGCGAACACTTACGGCCATGTAACTTTATATGCTATTATTGGTGTCGTATTGATTTTAGGGGGATTTATTTTTGGTAAGTATGTATTTGATTCTGGAGTAATATCAGCGCTTCCTATCGTTATTATGGGTTCAGGATTGGCGCCATTAATCAAAGCTTTTGGGCCATTAAATTTATATAATACCAGCTTAAAAATTGCCAAGCAAAAGAAAGAACTTTTAGATACTATATGCAAAATGTACGGATTTGAATATGATATAAACATCACGCATTTAAAAGACAGTTTAGAGAATAGACATTACGAAACCGATATAAGAATTAGAAAAACAAGTAACTCATATCAACAAACATAAAAACAATTTGAAACGTATTAAGCCTTTTTACATCCAAAACAGATTCTTCTATGCTTGCATAGCCATAATGGTATTGTTTGTTTTGAGTTTTATTTTTCCTAGAGGTTTTGCAATTGTCAAACTGTTATTATTGCTATTAGTGACACTCACTATTCTGGACACTATCATTCTATTCACGGCAAAAAACGGCGTAAAAGGGACTCGTGTTTTACCCGAAAAATTCTCAAATGGTGATCAAAATCCGGTAAATCTGATCATTAATAACTATTACACTTTTAATGTCCATATCAAAATTATAGATGAGATTCCAGAGCAATTCCAAGTTCGTGATTTTAGCATTGAGCGGAAATTGGAAGCATCGAGTTCTTCAGAAATCCAATACAAACTGCGTCCTGTTGAACGTGGTGAATATCACTTCGGAAAATTAAATATCTATGTCACTTCAGTCTTCGGATTGATTGCACGTCGATTTTCATCTGATGACAATGCGATGGTACCAACCTATCCGAGTTTCATGCAATTGCGCAAATACGATTTGATGGCCATAAGTAATAATTTGCATCAATACGGAATTAAAAAAATTAGAAAAATTGGTCACACCATGGAATTTGAGCAAATCAAAGAGTATGTGTTAGGTGATGACTTACGAACTATAAACTGGAAAGCTACGGCCAAACGCAATCACCTGATGGTGAACCAATTTCAAGATGAAAAATCGCAACCTATCTACTCTGTTATCGATAAAGGTCGTATGATGAAAATGCCGTTTGATGGCCTAACACTATTGGATTATGCAATTAATGCAGCTTTGGTCATTTCTAATGTAGCACTAAAAAAACAAGACAAAGCAGGTATTTTAGCCTTCTCGAAAAAGGTAGAAAATATTGTGGTTGCCGAACGTCGTACGTCTCAAATGAATCTTATTCTTGAAACATTGTACAATGTGAATACCGATTTCTTTGAAAGTGATTACAGCAGACTCTATGCAGACACTAAACGAAATATCAAACAACGTAGCTTGATGCTATTGTACACCAATTTTGAAACTTTAGACGCGCTGCACAGGCAATTACCTTACTTAAAAGGGATTGCCAAAAATCATTTATTGGTTGTGATTTTCTTTAAGAATACAGAGCTTAACAATCTCATTACCGAAAAAGCCGAAACCGTACAGCAAGCCTACGACAAGGTTATTGCAGAGAAATTTGCTTTTGAAAAACGATTGATTGTTACCGAACTACAAAAATATGGGATTCAGTCGATCTTAACCTCTCCGCATGATTTGACTATAGATACCATTAATAAGTATTTAGAGATTAAAGCCAGAGGTCTATTGTAGTCTATCTTATTTTACTCTCAACATATTCATTTTTTTATTAACTTAGTTGCTTAACCAAAAACTCATGGCAAAGAATAAGACGACCGAAACAGAAGTCAATGTCATTGATTTTATCAATTCATTTGTAGACAATGACCAAAAGAAAACCGATAGCTTTCAACTTATAGAATTAATGAGCAAATGGTCAGGATTTGAACCTAAAATGTGGGGACCAACAATTATAGGTTTTGGCAGTTACCACTATACTTATCCTAGCGGACGCGAAGGAGATGCTCCATTAATTGGTTTTTCCCCTCGAAAAGCTTCCTTCTCACTTTACGTATACTCACCCATTGAAAAACACAAACACTTCTTGGATGATTTAGGCAAGTTCAAAATGGGGAAAGCTTGTATCTATGTAAAAAAACTCACAGACATTAATATAGTAATCGTTGAAAAAATGAGCAAAGCAACCATTGCTTATCTTAACGAACACCATGAATGTGCGTGTCGAAATTAAAATGAAAAAATGATTAGAAAACATACAGCACTGGATTTAGAACAGATTATTAGTATATGGTATGAATCATCAACATTAGCCCATCCTTTTTTGAGCTCTAGTTTTGTTGAAAAGGTGAAGTCGGATATGACAAACATCTATATTCCTAACTCTGAAACTTGGGTATACGAAATTGATAATTCTGTAGTTGGGTTTATAAGCATGATAGATAATGAAATTGGCGGACTTTTTGTTTTACCAAATAACCATTCCAAAGGAATTGGCACAAAACTAGTAAATTTTATTAAAAAAAATTATTCAGAATTGGAGGTCGAAGTATTTGAAAAAAATTATATCGGAAGAGCATTTTATGATAAATACGGTTTCAAAATCATAAAAAAATACAACCATCTCGAAAGCTGCAATAACGTATTAAGGCTAAAATTGACAGTTAATAACAGCTAGTTCCCACTTGGAATAAACATTGTTTGCTTTGTGTATACCTAAAAAGTATTGGCAACCTTAATTTTGATTCCGAAATAATAAATCACAACTAATTGTAACATTTATTGAGCTTAGGAGGTCAAATAAAAACTAACTAAGCAATTCTATGGTATCAACTATCCAAAAACCAAAGCAATCCATAAATCATAAAGGCATCTTACTCGATTTAACTATTTACATAGCCGTTATGTTTTTAGTGAGAGAAGTATATATTCCAAACTTATTTTCGTTGCTTAACGGCTTATTATGGACATTAACAACGTTGGCAGTTGCAACTTGGAGAATGAAAGCCAGAGGGTACACTTGGAAAGATCTAGGTTTAAGAAAACCCAAAAGTTTCAAAAAAACATTACTAATTTCAATTCTTGTCGTGATTGTTATTGCTATAGCAATAATAACCTTTAATATCCTCCAGGAAACACTGGGCTTTTTAGGAGAATCAGAATCTACATCTAAAAGTTCAAACTCAAGCTTTAAATATTTAAAAGGAAATTGGCTCATGTTCTTTTCGATTATGCCAATAGTTTTAGTAGAATCATTCTTGGAAGAACTACTCGATCGCGCATTTTTAATTACATGGTTTGAAAAACTATTTTCGAAAACAATGATAGCTACTATTTTGGCTGTCTTAATGCAAGCATTAATATTTGGTTTTAGACATTCAAATGATATTTCAGAACGCTCTATAACTGTCGCTATAATTGGCTTAATAATGGGAATTGCCTATGTGAAATTCGACAGAAATTTATGGCCAATAATTATAGCACATTGCATTTTAAATACAATGTCTATGATAGATAGAGTGTAGAAAATAGACAAGTCTGTCTGTTTTTAAAAAATTTTTTATATATTTGCCAAATGAAACACGCTTTAGTTAAAGATCATATCATTCAAACTGCTTCGAATTTGTTCTATCAAAATGGGTATAACCTCACTGGTATAAACGAAATCATTAAGGAAGCTGGTATTGCTAAAGCTACCTTATACAATCATTTTAAATCCAAGGAAGATATTTGTATCGCCTACCTTCAGCATAAAAATTCTGCCTTTATTACTGAAATAAAAGCCTTTGTTGCCGAAAGAGAAAAAGGAGAAGAACGCATTCTGGCGCTATTTGATTACTTAGATCTGTTTTTCAATACCAAGAACTTTAACGGTTGTTGGTGTATCAATACGATTTCTGAAATTCCGAAGAAAAACACAACTATTAGAGCTAAAATTTTAAAACAAAAGCACAGCTTAATTGATTATATCACTCAGCTCATAAAAGGTAATTTGGAAGCTGTTTCCGCAGAAAAAAGTGAAGCGATTGCAAAACAAGTCTACTTACTTTATGAAAGCGCAATATCTGAAAGTTATTTACAAGACGACATCTGGCCTATTCATTCGGCTAAAACAATTTGCAAACAACTAATTTAAAACTAAAAAAATTTACATTCACATAGACAGACTTGTCTGTCTATTATTACTTAAAAACAAATATATATTATGAAAGAATTCGAAAACAAAACAGCACTCATTATTGGCGGAACCAGTGGTATCGGCTATGAAACAGCACAACATTTATTAAATGAAGGTGCAACAGTACATATTGTAGGTCGTTCTCCGGGAAAGGTAGCAGATCAACAGAACTTAATAAAACATAAAGTAGATATTACTGATGCTTTAGAAGTCGATGCTTTAATTTCCAAAATCGGTAGCTTAGAAAACTTAGACTATTTGGTAAACGCTTCAGGGGTTTTTGGACCTAAATCTTTTTTAGATCATACTAAAAGTGATTACGATTCGTATTTAGATTTGAATAGAGGCTTTTTCTTTATTACACAATCTGCAGCTAATAAAATGAAGGATACTTCTGGAGGATCTATCGTTAACGTTGGTTCAATGTGGGCAAAGCAAGCGGTTAAGGCTACTCCTTCATCGGCCTATTCTATGCAAAAGGCAGGTTTACATTCATTAACGCAACATTTGGCTATGGAACTAGCAGATTATAATATTAGAGTCAATGCTGTCTCTCCAGCTGTTGTACAAACACCTGTATATGATAGTGTATTTGGAGGAAAAGAAGAAGCCAAAAAAGCGCTTGAAGGTTTTAATGCCTTCCATCCTATTGGACGAATTGGAACACCAAAAGATGTAGCGAATAGCATTACATTCTTATTATCTGATAAAGCCTCTTGGGTCACAGGAGCAATTTGGGATACAGATGGTGGCGTGAATGCTGGACGTAACTAGAAGGAATTATATTCAATAAATAGATCATGAAGCACATCAATTTAACCTGATGTGTTTCCTTTTTTACATTTCAGCCATAAAAAGTTACAGTTCGGTTATTCTCTTTGTGGAAAGTCTTCGTTTCGTTGGATATTTGAATCATCAATAACAAACAAATCATTTAAAATAACATATTATGAAAACTTTATTTTTATCAATCGCATTAGTAGTAATTTCAACTTTAGGATTCGCTCAAGACACAAAAGGACAAACAATCACAGTATCCATTGAGAACGCTGTAAGTGATGACGGTCAATTTCTAGTCTCTCTAAACACTAAAGATACCTTTATGAAAGGTGCTGGAATTCAAAGCTCGGAATCAAAAATTAAAGACGGAAAAGCAACCATTACTTTCAAAAATGTGCAACCTGGAGAATACGCAATCATGGTATTACATGATGCTAATGATAATAATAGAATGGATTTTGAAGAAAACGGCATGCCAAAAGAGTCATACGGAACATCTAACAATCCAAGAAGTTTTGGACCTCCAATTTATGACGATGCAAAATTTAAAGTAGAAAAAGAAGATCTAAAATTAGCCATCAGATTTTAGTATAAAACACATCAATCAAAAAAATCAATCCATTATTTAGTCGAAAAAAGAACCTTAGTCATAAGGTTCTTTTTTTATTACCAGTACAATCGAAACATTAAGTTAGGTGTAAAGCCAATAGAAAACTTATCAATGGCTTCTATATCAGCATTAAAGTCATTATTACCACGATACTCACGACTTATCAAATTAGTCTTACTGTAAACATTTCGTATTGATACACCTACTTTAGCTCTTAGCTTGTCATCTTTAGAAAATTTAAAGGTATAGGTTGATGAGAAATCCAAGCGATGATAATCTGGTAAGCGCTTAGAATTTATCCCATCGTTAAACTCCAAACCATTTTGTCCATCAACAGATTCGGTATAAGGCTTTCCGGTTTGCCATCGCCATCCCAGTGCGACTTGCAAATTTGAAACCTTATAACTCAGCGATGTCGTAAATGCGTGTCTCACATTAGATCTGGACACAAAAAAGGCATCAGCATTTAAGTTTTGGTATTTACTTTCAGAATTATTAAACGAGTAACTCAACCAAGAATTAAAACCGCCAAATCGCTTTCTTAAAAACACATCAATGCCATAAATCTTCTGTTCGCCCAAATTAAACTGACTGCCTTGGGGATTCAAAAAACCAAAAGACAAGGCCGTAATATTATCTAATGTTTTGTAATAATTATCGATATCAACGGTCCAACCGTTATTCGTATAAATAAAACCTGCGGAAATCTGCTTGCTATTAATAATTGGAAACTCTTCACCATTTGCCAATCGCCAAAGCCTATTTTCTAGTGACAAGTCACTTATTATCGTTTCATCTATCTCGCTAATTACCTGATTTTTTATCTCTCCAGAAACTTGAAGCTTTACATTTTTAAAGAGTTGTTTATACAAATTCAGTCGAGGCTCCAATCTAAAAGCATCCAATTCGTTAAAATAAGTTGCTCTAGCGCCAACGGAAATATCAAAAACTTTCGAGTTTTTATACTCGTAATTTCCATATACACTATGCGTTTGTACAACCGTTTTATCTTCATCAAGAATAAATTCCAAATTTGTTGTATTTAAAAAGGCATAGGCAACATCTTTCAGGCTGTACTGATATCCTAGTGTAGCCGAATTATTATCGTTTATGCGTTGTTGAAATTCGGTAGAAATCCCAGAATCAAAAATAACATTACGTTTTTCAAAATCTGATATTTGCTCTCCATTTTCCGAAGTAATAAAATGATAATTGAGTTTATATTCTGAAAAATATGCAGACGTATGCTGTTTTAAATTAGAATTCCATGTTGTATCCCAACCCAAGCCATAACCTGAGTTTTTAATCGACATTAGATCAGTAAAGGTTTTATTACTTTCGGTATCATTAACGGCATAATCCAATTCGTTATCAATAGAAATCACGCTGGCATATACCCTATTATTAGCATTAGGTTGATAGTTAAGCTTTACATTATAATCTAAAAAACTAAAGTCATTGTTTGAGTTATCTCCATTTTCAATTTTAGTGCTTTCAAACACTTTATCCGCCAATTGGTCAAACGTATAAGACTGATAAATATTCGTATAACTCGACCTCACCGAAGCCTGAACACCTAACTTATTTTCAATAATTGGAGTCTCTATGTAAGCATCTCCATTGATCCCATTAAAGCCTAATTGTGCTTTAAATTGGTCTTCAATCTTGGTGTTGGTAGTCATAGAAATTACACTAGAGGCACGTTCACCATATCTTGGGTGCGTTCCTTTATTGATAAAAGTTACATTTTTTGTAGCGTTGGGATTAAATGGAGAAATCATTCCAAAGAGATGTCCTTTATGATACATATTGATGCCATCCCAAATCAATCTGTTTTGATCCATCTTACCGCCTCTAACTAGAAAACCAGAAGCTGTTTCGTTTGGACTAACAACTCCTGGTAGTAATTGAATACTTTCTAAGACATCTGGTTCGGTGAGACCAGGCAATATGCCGAAACTGGCTGGATTTATTTTATAGGAGGCGTCCTTTCGTTTCGAGATCCCTTTTGTGAGATAACGTGTGAGAATAATTTTATCAAGCTCTTGAATATCGAACTCGTGTTCAGCTTTATTGACTATGATATAGCGATTAGCTACGATTTCAAAACTAAGATTGGTTTCGGTTTCTATAGCCTTAAGCAATTGTTTTATGGAGCGTTTCTCTTTTTTTAAACTGATGGTTTTATTCTTTATGACCTCATCTTTGAATGAAAATCGAACATCATAAACATCTTCAATAGTTTCAAAAGCATCTTTTAGTGATTCACTATCGAAATGGATGTAAAATTTAGCCTCTTCTTGCGAAAAGGCTAAAAAAGGTAGAATTAGTAAAATATTGATAATCAATTTCTTCACTTTGTGCTCAAATAGATGTTTCCTTTTTCTTTTTCAATGTATCGTATTTGTAAAGACTTAAACACCGTTTTTAACGCGATATTCAAATCTTTATGAGTAAAACTACCTGTATAAATTTGTTTTTGATCTATGTCTTTATCATGAATTGTAATTTGGTATTGTGATTCCAATGCAGAAATCACATATTTTAAAGGCACACTTTTAAATGAACTTTCGCCATGTATCCATGTTGGATTTGCGCCTGATGTTTCCCATTTTTCGATAGTGTTGCCATTAATTCGTCTTACCGAATTTGTTGGCAATAACAAATAATCCTCATTTTTGGTCTGAACACTTACTTTTCCTTCGAAGCAAATCACTTCAAACAAATCGCTAACACTATTCACATTGAATTGCGTTCCTAAAACGTTCACGTTTCCATTTTGAGTTTCTACTGTAAACGTACTTCCTTTTTTAACTTTAAAATAAGCCTCGCCATCAAGGTTTAAAGTTCGATTAGACTCCCAATCATCTTCATTATAAGTCAAGGTAGATTTGGAGTTAAGTATCACCTCAGAACCATCTAAAAGCGCAATTGTTTTATGTTCACCATAATTAGTTTCTATAGTAATCATATCATCGCCAAGAATGGAGAATAACCCAAAAAACAAGACAATAGATGCGGCAACACCAATGAGCCAACTATTTGGGTTTAGCTTACGAACTTTAGTACTCTTCTGAGTAATGTTTTCTTGAATTTTTTCAAACGAGGCATCGGTTGATGAATCTAAAACCTCAAAAGTTTCAATCCCTTTTCTTATTTTTAAAAAGGCATTAAAATCAGCTTCAGATACCAAAGACTTTAGCGCTGTATCAGAGAGTTTCCCTTCCAACCATTCTGCTAAAAATGTATCCTTTTCGTTATTTAAATGTTCTGTATTCATAAGATTTCTACTATTAAGACAATTGGGTTTCATAAAACCCTACCCTAAATTTTATTTTTTTAAATATTTCCTATATCTCGTCGGATTACTAAAAGTGCCAAATGCATTCTTTTCTCCACTGCTTTAACCGAAATATCCAACTGTACTGCAATCTCTTTATATTTCTTTTTTTCTATTCTATTAAGTAAAAACACTTCTTTTTGTTTTTCTGGAAGTGTATTAATAGTACGATCGAGCTTTTCCATAAACTCTTTCTCTAGCATTATAAATTCGGGAGATTCATTTGTGGTATGATTCACTAAACTTTGTTGATGTTTTCTAACGACCTGTTCATGTTTTACAATATTTAAAAATGTATTTGATGCGACAGTGTACAAGTAGCTTTTCACACTTTCATGATTCACTTTACCACAATTATCCCAAAGTTTAATAAAGGTTTCCTGAAGAATATCTTCGGCTTTATCTATATCTTGGGTTTTATAAAATATAAATCTTCTAAGGTCTTTTGCATACTTTCGATATATGGACTCAAAAGTTTTAGAATGACATATGTTATCTTGATCTTTAGTCATTAATTGGTTTAAATGTGAACATGTCAAAACTAAATAAAAAAAAATTAGAGAAAAAAGTAGGGTATTCTTTTTAAGTGTTGTCTTAGTAATGATTAATGTCAAATATTATAAATCAAAAAAAAATGTTATGAAAAGAAATTTTAAATTATTCCTTTTAAGCTTCGCTTTAATTGCGGCTTTCTTTACATCATGTACCAATGATGAACCAGTAATAGAAGAACAAAATATTGATGAAAGTGCATCTATCACGGCATCCTTATCTGAATTAAGATTACAATTCAACAACCAAGGAAATATGATTCCAGATGAAAACCCAACTGGAAATATTGTTTTCGATTTCTGTTTTGATTTTGTGTATCCATTAGACTTATCTTACAATAACGGTACAACTGTTACTGTAAATAACTTAGAAGATTTAATTGTAGTGATAATCAATTCTAACGATGACTTATACGTAAATGGTATCGCATTTCCTTTTGATGTAGAAACTTATGACGATGATTCAGATGCAATTGTTGTTGTGACTATCAATAATGAAGAGGAATTTGTAGACTTATTAGAAGACTGTGATTTTGATGAAATTGATGATTGCATTTGCACTCAAGATTACAATCCAGTATGTGTTGAAGTAGAAGCTCCTGATGGAGAAACATTTTTAATGACATACCCAAATGCTTGTGCTGCTGAATGTGACGGATTTACAGAAAACGATTTTGCCGAAAATTGCGAAGAAGATTATAACTGCCCTGGAGGAACTGAATGCTTTACATTTAATTTCCCATTAACAATTATTACAGATAATAACGAAACTATTACTGTAAACTCACAGGAAGAATTAGATAACTCATTATACAATGCTTACTATTTTGATTTTGTATACCCATTTGATGTAACCTTAACTGATGATGATGACGATGAAAATGAAGTAGTTACTATAAACAATGTAGAAGAATTTGAAGATCTTTTAGAAGATTGCTTCGATTATGATGATGATGACTGCGATTGTGAAAATGTAGCAGGTCCTGCAGTATGTGTACAAATAGAAACAGGGTCAGGTATAGAAATTATTACACTGCTAAATGCTTGCGTCGCAGAATGTCTTGGCTATGATTCTGAGGATTTTGTAAACTGTCAAGATGAAAATGAATGTATTGAGTGCTTAGATCAAGAAATTGATCCAGTATGCGTACAAGTTGAAACGCCTAATGGAGGTGTAGAAATTATTGTATTCCCTAATGCTTGCTATGCAGAATGTGAAGGATTTGACGCAGATGATTTTGTAGACTGTGAAGATGATAATAATGGAGCAGATTGCTCTGAAGAAGATATCTCCGCCATTCTAGAAGAATGCCTGTGGTATGCTGGAACCAACTTAATAAATACCTTTATAGCAGATACATTTACATTTAATGAAGATGGAACTATAACGATTACAAACACAGAGTCTGAAGACACATTAACAGGAACATGGGAAACATCAAGTAATCCAAATGGAGTCGTATTTGTGTTTTTAACCTTGCCTGCTCCATACGATGTTATATCACAATATGACTGGACTGTGGTTGCATGTAATGAAGCATTTATTCAATTAGAATCTGGTAATAATTTCTTAGCATTTGAACGTGAGTGCGAATAAATCATATTTAGTGATAAAACTATATTAGTTGGTTGGTTATTATTTTAATTAACATTAAGCCCTTCGAGAGTCATCTTGAAGGGCTTAATTATTGTTTATATAAATGCAAATGGGTTTTATAATTAACAATATCTATCATAGTTTTTATGAATAGTTTTTGTATTTTTATAGCCTAAATGAATTACAATGACAATTACACAGTTAAATTACGTATTAGCCATAGCAGAACATAAGAACTTCACCAAAGCTGCACAAAAATGCTTTGTTACACAACCAACGCTAAGCACACAAATTCAAAAATTGGAAGATGAATTAGATATTCAAATTTTTGATAGAAGCAAAAAACCTATCGAACTCACAGATGTTGGTCGCAAAATTGTACAACAAGCCAAGAATATTGTAGACGAATCTGATCGTATTCAGGATATAGTAGATCAGCAAAAAGGATTTATAGGCGGAGAGTTTAGAATAGGAATTATCCCAACAGTAATGCCCACATTACTACCTATGTTCCTTAAGAGCTTTATTAAAAAATATCCTAAGGTAAAGCTCAAAATTGAAGAGTTAACAACAGAAGAAATCATCACTCGAATTCAAGATGGTCACTTAGATGCTGCCATTGCGGCAACACCATTAGAGCACGTTAACATTAAAGAACGCGTATTGTATTACGAACCTTTTGTTGGCTATATTCCTAATGATCATCGTCTAAAGGATAAGAAAAAGATAGATGTATCGGATTTAGACATTAATGATATGCTTCTATTAGAGGATGGACATTGTTTTAGAGATGGTGTCATTAACCTATGCAAAGCTTTTAAAACGCATCAAGATGACCAATTTCAATTAGAAAGTGGTAGTATAGAAACTTTGGTTAAATTATCTAATGAAGGCCTGGGAATGACACTACTTCCCTATCTCAACACTTTAGATTTAAATGAAAAAATGTCAACCCAACTTCATCATTTTAATGAACCATCTCCAGCTAGAGAAGTGAGTATTATTTATCATAAAAATGAATTAAAAATGCAGATTATTGACGCCTTACATAATGTGATTTCAGGAATCATTAGAGGTGCTATCGCATTTCAGAATGTTGAGATTATTAGTCCGATAGCTAAATAGCATAAACTAACATTACATTTAAAAGCATAAAAAAGCGACTCGTAAGTCGCTTTTTTCTATTTTAATAAGATTAAACATTGATCTAATTCCGGGTTCTGTAAGATTAAAGATTTAATGTAAATCTTAAGCTCTTCAATTTCATAAGGTAATAAGCGTTGAAGGGCTTTTTGTAATTCTTTACAGAATAAGCTAGCATCGAAACTAACTTTATTAAGTACAGTTTTCGTGTACTCAAACATTGCTCTCGCCATTTTTTTAATTGGGTTTAGGGTTTAGAGTAGATTTGTCGTATAGGCAATATTTTTGTTTTAATATATCCTAAATGTAGTAAAAAAATCAATCCGTTGAACGAGAAATTCCAAATTTTAACAGCTAATTATATGTTAAAGCCAATTTATCGCCACATCAATACAGGTCAAAACCTGAGTCATTACGCTACTTTTTAACCAGCTTCAAGGTTTCACTTCCATTGTTAGTAACTACTTTTAAAAAGTAAATTCCGGCTTGTAGCGCACTTAAGTTCATTTGATGGTTTGAGTTATCAAATTTCGACCTTAATATGGCGCGACCATTAATATCATATATGGTTGCAGCCTTTAGAATAGTATCACTCTCAATAGTCAAGATATTAGTAACTGGGTTTGGATACACTCTTGTATTAACCGTATTAAAATCTGAAACACTTAATTGCTCTTCGGAAACTTCGGTCGTATAGGTATTCGTTATGATTGGTGCATTAAAATCGAAGTAGATCTCTGCTTGGTTAGAAAAGGTATCACCAAGAACTAAAGTGTCTAAGGTTTTAATTTTGAACACAACATAACCATCATTATTGGCATCGTCAAACGGTAAATTGATATTATCGAAAATGAACTTTACTTGGTTTCCTTCATCAATTCGAGTATAGAATTCGTGACCACCATCTAAGGGTACTAAAGAGGATATATCAAATTTGGTTTCATCTATATAGTCTATGATTACAATATTAGTAGCATTAGTGGTTCCAACATTTTCAAAACGAATGATGTAGTGCACATATTCTCCTGCACGTTCTGGTAAAATATTTTCTCCTTCTAAACATCTAATGTCATTTGGATCTAATGAATTGACAACGATTTGTTTTAAATTGAATATATTATTATCAGGAGTCTCATCCGTTTGGGTATGAATAATAGAAGCGTTAAAATTTAACTCATCACCAGAATTCAATGGAAAATTAGGATCTGTTGGTGTGTTCATATTAAACTCTATTAGTATCTCTCGTTCTTCAAATGGAGCCAAATCAGAATAATTCCAAGTAAGAACATTGTTGACATTTAAATTTTCAGTAGGAATAGAAGAAAGGTGAGACATATAGTTAGCGCTATTACTAAAATCAAAACTCAAGTTCCCCGAAAGTGCATTAGTACCTACGTTTTTATAACTCAACTTATACATAGTATCAAAACCCGGAATGGCTTGATTAATTGGTGAAATTAGAATTTCGAGATCATTAAAATCATCTGTTGGAGTAATGCAAAAATCTTGAGTCATCGGCGATATCTGATCTGGAAACTCAACTGTAACCGAACTTGGCGAAACCGTAAAATAGTCTGGATTTTCTAATTCTGGAGTAATGATAAATTCTCCCTGAATTAACGGAATACTATAACTACCCGTTTGATTGGATATGTAATTTCCATTGAATACACTATTGTCTATGCTAAACTTCAAATTTGGTACTGAAGAATCAGATTCTAAACAGTCATCTATGTTCGTATTTAATTTATTATTTCCTTCAAGAGCATAAAATTCTCCATCTGGAATAAATGGGCATTCATCACTTATAACACAGTTTACGAGACCTGCATCTTCTATAGCTTCAGTTACCCAAAGAATTTCAGCCGACCATCCTGTATAGTCGGTATTATCTATACAAACATAACTTAAATCAGGATTACCAGTTATCCCAAATCTGTATACACATTGGCAATAACCTTCACAACAGTCAATATATAAATTATTTCCGTTTTTCAAATTTAAATACAATAGCTGGTTTTGAGTTACATATAATTCCCACAAAGAACCATTTTGAGACATGTCTAATACAGTCAAATTATTATATGACACATTCAACTCTTTTAAATTAGTGTTTTGAGACACATCTAATACGGTCAAATTATTATCGAAAAGACCTAGAAATCTTAATAAAGATAAATTACTTACATCCAACTCATCTAATTCATTTATTCCAATCCGCAATGAAGTTAAATTAGAGATAGTACCTAGATTAATACTAGATATGTCATTAAAATCAGCGTCTAATATCTCTAAGTTTAAGTTATTAGAAACATCCAAACTTGAGATGGCGTTATTACTACAATCAAATTCAACTAACGAAGGCATATTGGTTACGACAGCCTCAGGAATACCTACATTGTTTCCAACATTGTAATGGGTTAACAAAGGAAAAGTACTTGCATTGATACTTGAAATATCCGATATATCATTATTATATAAATTCAATGTTTCTAATAGCGGATAGTTACCTACAGTCATTTCAAAGGAAGGCAAATCACTGTCCTCAAAATTGATTTGAGTTAGCATGTTATTTGTTGCAGGAACATTCAATACAATTGGAGAAATAATGTTATTCTCTTGGAGAAACAAATTTTTCAGTGATGTAAATTCATTAGTACCAAAATCTATAGTATCTAATCCATTCGTCCTTATGTTAATGGTTTCTAAATCTGGATATGTAGACTGACTTAAATCCAAATCATCTAAGTCTTGATACCATAATTTTAATGTTCGAAGTTTAGTACAATTGTCAATATTAATCGTATTTAATCCAACAGTTGGGTGATTAGACATTGCCCATTGATTATCTTCAGTTACTATAGAGTTAACATACAAATATTCTAAATTTACGTTACTGCTCAAATCTAAATGATCTATATCATTATTGTTATTATATCCAGACCAACCTATATCAACTCTTAAGTCAACTAAGCTTGTAAAATAATCTATGCCTTCCATTGAGGTAATATCTTTATCAGAAACTATCAAACGCACTACTTGACTTGCTTCTTGTTGAGATACCTCACCATCAAAATTTGTATCTATAGAATAAGGATAATTAGTTCCAATTTCATCATTATCCATACAAGAGTAACAATTGAGAAGATAATTTTTAAAACTAATGTCTGGAAAATCTATAATTTCATCTACGATGAGAACGTCACAGCTAATTACTGCTTCCCATCCTGCAGTTATACCTGTTTCATTTGACACAAATTGAAAAGTAAGACAACCACTTGGATTTGATTGTGATGCAGTAACAGTTCCTGGTCCAGATCCACCTCCACCAGCGTAGGACCCTATGATTGGTGCAGATGTATTATCACCATCATAAATAGTTAAAACATCAACGTTTAATTGTGTATTGAAACTGAGAAAATCTACGGTTATTGATTCACCAGAAACTTCAGGGCAAATTGTTGATACATAATTTTCATTATTTGAATAGTTTCCTCCTAAGCCTCCAGAATCAAAAAACAAGTCTGGTGCACATCGGTTAAACGTACCATCTTGCATATTCAAATCCTGCGTAAAAGCCTGATATGAAAACAGAATAAAAACAACTATTAATAAAGCCCTCATAAGCATCGTTTTGATTGTGATATATTTAGCTCTATAAATGTAAGAAAGGTTGCATCAAAAACACAATCTTTTACATAATTTTCCTACAAAAATTAGATTTAAAACCTATTATCGCCATCAAGCAAGTCTCCTAAACCTCCCAGTATACTACCTTCCCCTTTACTACTTCCGCCTTTTGGTAAGGATGAGATGATACGACCAGCCAATCTACTAAATGGTAAAGATTGTATATAGACAGTTCCTGGGCCTTGCAGCTTCGCAAAGAATAAACCTTCACCTCCAAAAATGGTGTTTTTAATGCCGCCTACAAACTCAATATCATAATCGATATCTTGAGTAAAGCCAATAATACAACCAGTATCTACTTTTAAAATTTCCCCAGGTTGTAATACTTTTTTAGCCATGGTTCCTCCAGCGTGTACAAAGGCCATGCCGTCACCTTCAAGCTTTTGCATGATAAAGCCTTCACCTCCAAAGAGCCCGCGACCCATTTTTTTTGAAAACTCAATCCCTACGCTTACACCTTTAGCTGCACAAAGAAATGCATCCTTTTGGCAGATAAACTTCCCGTTGTTTTCAGTAAGATCTATCGGTATAATTTTTCCTGGGTACGGTGATGCAAACGACACATTTCGTTTTCCAGTGAGGTCATTGTAAAAAGCAGTCATAAATAAGCTCTCTCCAGTAAGGATTCGCTTTCCTGCGCCTAATATTTTCCCTAAAAATCCTTGGTCTTTTTGTGAACCGTCACCAAAAATGGTTTCCATTTTGATGCCATCGTCCATCATCATAAAGCTTCCAGCTTCTGCAACAACGCCTTCTTGAGGGTCAAGCTCAATTTCGACATATTGCATTTCTTCTCCGTAAATTCTGTAATCTATTTCGTGTGATGTCATTAGTTTATTGTTTAATTGTTGATGTCTTTATATGTTGACGACTTCTCTATTTTGTTACAAAGCATTTTAACTTCTAAGCTTAAGCGTCCATTCAAAATTGAAATCTGAAACTTGGATACCTTCTTTATTTATGCCCTTAGAATTTAAGGTTACGGTTTGTCCTTCTCCTGTTTCAATAGCTTTTTTAATCGCCAAGTCTATTGCTTCGCCTTGGTGACATGTAAAGGTAATTCTACCAGTTGCCTTTTTTGTAAACGATGCATTATTAGCAGCGACGAGTATAGAAATCCGTTTTCCGCTTGCTTTAGCTTTAGACATTACCAAAGCACCTGTTGTTAACTCGGCAGCCATACCTTGAACAGCCCAAAACATCGAGTTAAACGGGTTTTGATTTATCCATCTATGCTTTACTGAAACAACACATGTAGTGTCATTTATTGATTTTGTACGCACACCACAGAAATAAGCTGCTGGTAATTTGAATATTAAAAATGCATTAAGTTTTCTAGGTGTAATGGTCATGTTTACTGGATATTTCAGCTAATTTATTGAAAATAATCGACATGACAATTTGTTAAATTTATGTTAATTTTTAGTACTATGCGTAACATAATACCTTTTTAAAGACATATATTTGTATAAGAAATTACTATATGCTTTAATATCATGCTAGACAATCAACACAAAAACATCGCAACATTTATCCATTTATCAACCTTTAGTAGGTTTTTAATTCCGTTAGGAAATTACATTGGCCCCATAGTATTATGGATGGTCAACAAAGACAAATCAGAATTCATAAACGCTCATGGAAAGCAAGCCATCAATTTTCAGATTAGTATTTTACTATATACATTAATTATTGGTACGATATCGATACCGTTTTTCATCTTTAAAGTTTTTAACGGTTTAGATTTTATAGATTTTAATGGGTTTCATGATTTTCACATCGATATAGGTGAGCCTTCTCCTCTATTATATATTACAGGAGGATTAGGGATTTTAGCCATTATTGGATTTATTTTAGAACTCGTATTTATTGTAATCGCAAGTTTAAAAGCAAGAGATGGTGAGTTATATGAATATCCGTTAACCATCAAATTTTTAAAATAATATTTCATCAATCAATCATCAATCAATCAATCATCAATCAAAAAATGAACAGTTTATTAAAATTTAATCTCATAAGAATATGAAGATAGAAAACACAAAAGCACAAATGCGCAAAGGTGTATTAGAATACTGCATATTGTCGGTTTTAAAAGATGACGATGCCTATGTAGCAGAAATCTTAGGCACACTTAAAGACGCAAGACTGCTTGTGGTTGAAGGGACAATTTACCCACTTCTCACAAGACTTAAAAATGCTGGATTACTCAATTATCGTTGGGAAGAATCCACATCTGGACCACCAAGAAAATATTACGGTCTTACAGAAACAGGTCAGTTATTTTTAAAAGAATTAACCATTACCTGGAACGAATTACAAAACGCAGTTAACATAGTAACCAGAGAAAAAACAACAAAATAATGAATAAAACAGTCAACATAAATTTAGCAGGTACATTCTTCCACATAGATGAAGATGCATACTTAAAATTACAGCGCTATCTTGAGGCTATAAGACGTTCATTTACAGACTCTCAAGGTCGATCAGAAATCATCACAGATATTGAAGCACGTATTTCCGAATTATTTAGTGAGCGTGTACAAAATGAAAGACAAGTTATAGGTCATAAAGAGGTAGACGAAGTGATAACAATTATGGGGCAACCTGAAGATTATCTTGTAGATGACGAAATCTTTGAAGATGAACCTAAACGAACGTATTCACAAAAAAGTTCTTCACCATCTAAAAAACTATACAGAGATACAGACAACTCTTATGTTGGAGGTGTGTCATCTGGATTAGGTCACTATTTTGGTATCGATGCGCTTTGGATTCGTTTAATATGGGTGTTACTCATCTTTGGAGCGGGAACAGGTGTATTACTTTATATCTTACTTTGGATTTTCGTTCCGGAAGCGACAACAACTACGGAAAAGCTAATGATGAAAGGGCAACCGGTCAATATTAGCAACATCGAAAAAAAAATTAAAGGCGGATTTGATAGTGTTACCAGCGCTGTTCAAAATGTAGATCTAAAAAAGCATGGCGATAAAATAAAGGAAGGGTTTGAAAACGTTTCAGATTCTATTTCCGAAGGCGTTAAAAAGGCCGATTTACCTCGCCAAGGTGAACGTATTAAATCAAGCTCAGCCACATTTTTTGAAACCATTGGTGATATTATCATGTTCTTCTTAAAAATGTTTGCGAAGTTCTTTGGCATAATACTAATGATTGTAGGTTCAGTTACTATTATTTCATTAATAGTGAGCTTATTCAGCCTTAATATTTTAGAAACTGTTCATATTCCTGGAACTAATTTCTTTGATATTGCAGATGCAACAAATGTACCTGTTTGGGTCATGTCATTGTTAGTGTTCTTCTTTATTGGAATCATAGCTTTCTTTATCTTTTACTTAGGTCTAAAAATATTAATCAACAATTTAAAATCAATAGGTAGTATAGCTAAATACACTTTATTAGGACTTTGGTTTGTGTCATTTGTATCATTAATCATCTTATCGGCAAAATTTGGATTGAGTTTTAAAGAAGAAGGATCTTTTATCAAAACTGAAACCTTAGCATCTGTAAAGGCAAATGATACATTAACACTTAGAATGAATAACAATGATTTATTTACAAATCATAGCTATTACAGAAACTATGGCTTTGATACAGCTTATGACGAAAACGACAAAAAAGTATTATTTTCTAGAGGTGTGCGATTAATTATAAAATCGACTAAAGATAGTATTGCAAAAATTAGACTTGAGCAAAGCGCAAGAGGTGCAGACTTTTTGGATGCAAAGAATAGAGCCGAAAGAATAAGCTACAAGTACAACTTAGCAAATAATGAATTGTCATTGGACAGCTATTTTACAATTGGATTAAATGAAGCGCGAAAAGGTCAAGAGGTCACAGTAACACTTTATTTACCTGAAGGCTCAATACTTTATGCAGATAGTAACACTTACAATTATCATTACAATAACTATCATTACAATGATATTTTAGAGCAAAAAATGGAAGAACATTATCTAAAAATAATTAGTAATGGTGTTGAGTGTTTAGACTGCTCTGAAGATGAAGAGTTCAAAACTAAAGTCGATATTGATGAGGATGACGCTGGACTTAGAATTGATGAAGATGGCATTCAAGCCATATCTAAAAATGCTAGCCTAAAGATAGATAGTAGTGGACTTAAAGCTACAATCGATGATGTAAAAGTCAAAATCGATGATGAAGACGGCATAAAAATCACAACAGAAAGCGATAACAATTAACAACTCAACCCAATCAATCAACGGTTCAGATATTTAAAATTCAACTAACCAACCATATTTTAAATATTTGAGCTTTAATCAATCAAAAAACAATTAATCATGACAACATTAGTAAAATTCACAGTCGCAGTAATATTAAGTTTAATGCTTATGTCCTGTAACTTCGATATGAATTTCGGTACAGGAGTAAAAGGTAACGGAAACGTATCAACGGTAGAACGAAATGTTCAAGGCGATTTTAATCAAATTGAAGTGAGTAGAGGTTTAGACGTCTACCTTACTCAAAGTGACTCTCCAATGCTTAAAGTACAGGCAGATGAAAACTTACACGATATTATCATTACCGAAATAGAAAACGGTATACTAAGAATCTATGCAGAAGAAAACATTAGCTACGCTCAAGCTCAAAAAGTAATGGTCAATGTTAAAGACCTAAATTATATTATTTCTGAAAGCGGAAGTGACCTCTATAGTACGAATACAATTATAGCAGATAACCTTAAGCTAGTGACCACAAGTGGAGCAGATATGGATATCAATATCGAAGTAAATGATGTCACTTGTATTTCAAAAAGCGGAAGCGATTTAAAGGTTTCTGGGACAACCAACAACCTGACAGCAGAAGCATCGAGCGGAAGTGATCTTAAAGCAGGTAAATTAAAAGCTCAAAACTGTGTAGCAGAAGCCTCTAGTGGCGCAGACATTACAGTATATAGCGAAGTGAAATTACGAGCAAATGCTAATAGCGGTGGAGATATTAAATACTATGGAAATCCTAAAACCGTCAAAAAAAGTGATGGTGTTTCAGGAGATATCCGTAAAATGTAACACTTTAAAAGCCAACCAAAACAACCAATTAATCAATCATTTATTTAAACCATTTCAAATTCAAAACGAGTTTGGGATGGTTTTTGTTTTATATTTGCTCTAATACTTAATTTATTATAATGAAGAACCTTGCAGTAGTTCTATTACTTGTTTTTGGTCTAAGTACTACAATTAATGCTCAAGACCTTGAGAAAATTAAAGGTGATAGAAACTTAACCATAGAACAAACCTATGTTGATGGTTTTAAGAAAATTGTGGTTGGTGGAGATTTTAATGTTGAGCTTTTTTATAACAAAAAGCCTTCTGTAGAAATTGAAACCGACAGTAACCTACATGAATATATTAACATCAGTGTAGTTGATAGTGTTCTTACCATCACTGCATCGCGTGAGTTACGTTCTAAAAAGCTTAGTGTAAAAGTCAATTATGGCGATGCCTTTTCAGACATTGAAGTCAATGGCAATGCAGAAGTAAGATCATTAACGTCCTTAGAACTCAATAATGCTTCACTAAGAACGAGTGGTTCTGCAAGAGCTTATCTGAATATTAAAGCTAACGATTTTACCTTCGTGAGTACTGAAAAAACAAAGGTAAAACTCAATATTACTGCTACTAATGTTTCCGTAGAAATTAGTGACAACACCAAAATGGATGCACTAATAAATGCTACTGAAGTAAAGATGGATTTATATCAACGTGCAAGTGCAAATATTGAAGGAGTGATACAAAATCTAAACCTTAGAACTGATAATAACGCGCAATTCATCGGAAAGAACTTTACAACAAATACCTGTAATGTTCTTGCTGAAATGGCCAGCGACGTATATATCGAAGTTGTTGAAGCTATTACTATTGACGCTTCAGGATCTAGTGAGATTTATCTCTACGGAACACCTAAGATTACAATCACTAAATTTATTGAAACTGTAAAACTTCAGATGAAAGAGAAATAAAATTTCGCCTTTGGAAAGACCATAAAAAAAACCCGAAGCTTTATAGGCTTCGGGTTTTTTATTTCTATGTGTTTCTATGTTTAGTACACAGGAGTAGACACTTCAAAGTCAGACTCCTTTGCCGCTAAATAACGTTCAGCATCCAAAGCTGCCATACAACCTGTACCAGCAGCTGTAACCGCTTGACGATATACATGGTCTGCAGCATCACCAGATACAAATACGCCTTCAATATTCGTTTTTGTTGTACCAGGAACATTAATAATGTATCCTGTTTCATCTAGATCTAAGAACCCTTTAAAGATATCTGTATTAGGTTTATGACCAATAGCTACGAAAAATCCTGTAGCAGGAATTTCAAACTTCTCTTTAGTTTTATTGTTATAAGCTCTAACTCCAGTAACCACTTGACCATCACCCAAAACCTCATCGGTTTCGGTATTGTAAAGAATCTCTATGTTTGGTGTATTAATCACACGACTCGCCATAATTTTTGACGCTCTAAACTCATCTCTACGTACAAGCATAGTAACTTTAGTACAGAGTTTTGATAAATAGTGTGCTTCTTCAGCAGCGCTATCCCCTGCTCCAACAAGCACGACTTCTTGATTTCTGTAAAAGAATCCATCACAAACAGCACAAGCCGAAACGCCTCCACCAAGGTTTAAATATTTTTGCTCAGATTCTAATCCTAAATATTTAGCAGATGCTCCAGTAGATATAATAACTGTTTGGCAATGAATTTCCTTAGTTTCATTAACCCAAACCTTGTGAATATCACCAGAAAAATCAACTTTAGTAATCCATCCATCGCGAACATCTGTTCCAAAGCGTGCTGCTTGGTTTTGTAATTCTATCATCATTTCAGGACCAGTAATCCCATCAGGATATCCAGGGAAATTTTCTACATCATTTGTTGTTGTTAATTGACCTCCAGGCTGTGTACCTTGATAAAGAACAGGTGCCATATTAGCTCTTGCTGCATATATTGCTGCAGTATATCCCGCAGGTCCTGAACCTATGATTAGGCACTTTACTTTTTCTATTGTATCAGACATATTTTTGTTTCAATTTATTATAGACAAAAGTAGGATTTTTGATTAAAAACTTACATCAAAGTTATTAACAGTTAGAATAGTCATATTCGATTTTTCAATACCAAATATCGTTAGCATCTATTAATGAATACATATGATATTAGCTATACTTCTCATTTTTTCGTAAATTTAATGTAATTCACTCCTTAAAATCATATCATTATGAAAGTTGCAATCTCATCACTCTTAATTATGCTGTTGATTTTTTCCTGTAAACCAAATACTGAAAATGAAGTTAAAGATACACAAATAGAGGTTTCTGATGTTTCAACTTCTAATCCGATAGAAGGTGTTTGGGAACTCGTAGGCTACTACAACTATTTGGACAATAAAGTTATAGACTCCTTTAGAACTAGTAAAGGCTATAGGCAAGTAAAAATATATACATCTACAAAAGTCATGTGGAGTAAATACGTGCCTTCAGATTCTACGGAATGGTTTGGTTACGGGAAATATACCGTTAACGGTTCAGAGCTTACTGAAATCCTTGAATATGGTTCGGAAATGATGAGCAAAATCATTGAAGAGAAAAAAGAGTTTAAACACGAACTTGTCATTAATGGTGATTCTTTTAGTCAAATAGAAGTTGATGAAGATGGCAATAGGATTTATGCCGAAAATTATAAGCGTATAGAATAAAAAAGCCAAGCAAAATATTCTGCCTTTATGGTTAGGATGTCAGGATTAACTCCGTTCTTCCTGAAGTTTTCTTGTTTCATATAAAAGCAAAAAAAAAGCTGAACATAATGTTCAGCTTTTTTTAGTCGGGGTGGCAGGATTCGAACCTGCGGCCTCCACGTCCCAAACGTGGCGCGATAACCGGGCTACGCTACACCCCGAATAGGTTATCAAAAAAAAAGCGGAGAGACAGGGATTCGAACCCTGGGTACCTATTTCTAAGTACGACGATTTAGCAAACCGTTCCTTTCGGCCACTCAGGCACCTCTCCAATTGTGTATGAACTTAGCAATAAATTGCGGATGCAAATGTAACTTATCATTACAAAGAACGCAACTATTTTTTTAAGTTTTTTATCAAAAATTTATTCTGGGTATTCAATCCGCAGATGGAATATGTTTGCCAACTTGGTTTTCAATACTTTCTTTATGGATTGAATCTCTTTAAAGGTGATATTTGCATTTAAAAATTGACCGTCTTCCATTTGTTTGTTGATAATACTTTCAACAAACTTGTCAATTTTAGTCGATGTAGGCTCTTTTAAACTCTTTGAAGCTGCTTCTACACTATCGCACATCATCAATATTGCAGTCTCCTTACTAAATGGTTGCGGTCCTGGGTATCTAAAATCAGCTTCGTTAGTATTTTCGTCCAGTTCTTTTTCTTTCCTATAAAAGTAGTACACCATGCTTGTGCCGTGATGGGTTCTAATAAAATCTATAACGCGATCTGGCAAATTATTTTTCTTAGCTATTTCTATACCATCCAAAACATGATCAATAATAATATGAGTGCTTTCTCGTGAAGATAATTCATCATGGGGATTTATTCCTGTTGCTTGATTTTCGGTAAAATACGTTGGGTTTTTCATTTTACCAATATCATGATATAATGCACCTACTCTAATCAACATGGCATTGGCTCCTATTTCGTTTGCAGATGCTTCAGCCAAATTCGCAACGTTTAAAGAATGATGAAAGGTTCCTGGAGCTTTATTTGATAACTCCTTTAAAAGCTTTGTATTGGTGTCTGAAAGCTCTAATAGCGACACATCAGATACTAATCCGAAAAGTTTTTCATAGATGTAGATTAGTGGCTGTACAAATAAAGTAGCTAATCCACAAAGTACAAATAAACCAAAAGTAGACGGATCTAGAGTAGAGATATTCCCTTCTTGAATCACAAAAAACGCAAAGTAAGCAATGATATAAATTAAGGTGATTTGACCAACAGATATAAAAAGATTTGCACGTTTATAAAGTTCGGAAACCGTTAAAATGGTTACGATACCAGCAATAATTTGAAGAAACATGTATTCGTAATTATTCGGCACTATAAACCCTAATAAAAGCACAGTCAGTACATGAGCAAATAATCCCAATCGTGCATCAAAAAAGGCCTTCAATACCAATGGAAGAATACATAATGGCACGACATAAACATATTGCGAGTTATAATTAATGACCAATGTTGTCAATAAAATCATCACTAAAATATTGAAGAAAATAAAGGTCACTTTAGTATTATCTAAAAAAACATCCATTCTATATTTCCGCAGAAATAATAAAAGCATCAATAGAGCTAAAGCCACCAATAATGCATAGGCGAAAAGGACAAGATTATAGTTAGATTCGTTCCAAACTTGGGATTCATATTCAGCTTCCAGAGAGTTTAAAACATCATATTTGTTACCTTCAACAATTTCACCTTTAGAAATGATAAGCGTTCCTTTTTCTATACTTCCTCTAACACTGGATATGCCTTCTAACTTTTCGTCGAGTGCATTTTGTGTAAACGAGGAATTGAGTTTTAAGTTAGGTTTTATAATATTAAAAAAGATGGATACAAATGTGGCATCAAAATTTGAAAACCCGTTGTCGGCAAGTTTACCTTCAATAATACTTCTAAACCCATCTAACTTTGTGAGCTTAGAGAATTGCGTTTCTGCATATTGGGTATTATCACTAAATAATATAACATTTTTATCAGCTGTATAGTCATAATCTTCGTCTAAAACACCAAACGCATAAATGTCATTGATTGCAGATTCTCCAACTCTAAAAAGTCCTGGATTTACCCTTATAGTACTGTCTGTAAATGACGTTTTAAATTTTTCAGCATAATCATTCAGAACGATAGATTTAACTGGAATATCAATATCAATATATACAGCACTTTTTTCAGAAGCTTCGGTTTGCTCTTGTTTAATTTCTTCGAAAGATTTCTTGATAGCAAAATCAAAAGGCGCATATATAGTCTCTGATTGCCATGGCTTACCTTTATCAAAATCGTATCTAAATTTCCCGCTCTTCGGAAATAAATAAACAATCAAAAATGTCGTACTCAAAAATAAAAGCACTTTATACAAAAGTGCGTGATTTCGGTACCATTTATTTATTAAATCATTCATTTTAAAAACTATTTCGACTCATTTCTCCTACAATATTTCTAGATAAAATGTCTGCTTATGCTTTCAAAAGTAAGAAAATATAATAGAACTCATGTTATTGCTTCTAAGCCAAAATTTAATTAAAAAATGATTAATTTTGCAGCAAGAAAATAATATACATTCAAAATGAGTAGAGAAGTCGTAATAGTATCAACCGCAAGAACTCCTATAGGAAGTTTTTTGGGTGCTTTATCAACAATTCCTGCACCAAAACTTGGAGCTATAGCAATTAAAGGTGCTTTAGATAAAATTAATCTGAAGCCTGAAATGGTAGAAGAGGTATTAATGGGAAATGTTGTGCAAGCTGGAACTGGTCAAGCTCCTGCTAGACAGGCTGCGATTTATGCTGGCATTCCAGATACGGTTCCATGTACGACGATTAATAAAGTTTGTGCTTCAGGAATGAAAACGGTTATGCAAGCTGCTCAATCCATCGCACTTGGTGATACTGATATTGTTGTCGCTGGTGGAATGGAAAACATGAGTATGATTCCGCATTATCTTTATGCAAGGTCTGCTACCAAATTTGGGCCAGCAACTTTAATTGATGGTATGCAAAAAGACGGACTGGTAGATGCATACGATCAAAATGCAATGGGCGTTTGTGCAGATGCTTGTGCTACTGAATATGAATTCTCTAGAGAAGACCAAGATGCTTATGCAGTTCAATCTTACGAACGTTCGGCTGCTGCTTGGGAATCTGGAAAGTATGACGATGAAGTCGTTCCTGTAGAAGTACCTCAACGCCGTGGAGAACCTATAATAGTATCTAAAGATGAAGAATTCACTAATGTAAGAATGGAAAAAATTCCTGCATTAAGACCTGCTTTCACAAAAGATGGTACTGTTACTGCTGCTAATGCTTCTACGATTAATGATGGCGCTGGTGCCATGGTTTTAATGAGTAGAGAAAAAGCAGAAGCTTTAGGACTGAAACCATTGGCAACCATAAAAAGTTATGCCGATGCGGCTCAAGAGCCAAAATGGTTCACAACTGCTCCTTCAAAAGCATTACCTAAAGCTATTGATAAAGCTGGAATTTCTTTGGATGACGTAGATTATTTCGAATTTAACGAAGCGTTTGCTGTTGTTGGTTTAGCCAATATGAAAATCTTAGGTTTAAATGACATTAATGTCAATGTGAATGGTGGTGCGGTTTCATTAGGACATCCATTAGGTTGTTCTGGTGTTAGAATCATCATTACTTTATTGAGTGTACTACAACAAAATAATGCTAAAATTGGAGCTGCTGCTATTTGTAATGGTGGCGGTGGAGCTTCAGCAATAGTCATTGAACGTAATTAATATAGCTTAATGCAATACGGAATTTGTAATCTGAGCATCGTTCCTCTTAGAATAGAACCTAATGACACAAGTGAATTAGTTTCACAAGTCCTCTATGGTGAAATTTTTAAGGTGTTAGAACAGCGCAAGTCTTGGAGCAGAATTCGGTTAGCTTTTGATAAGTATGAAGCTTGGTTAGATAATAAACAATATCTAGAAATTTCAGAAGATATCTATAAAGACATCAAGCAACAAGATCATATCCTTTCAACAGATTTGATAGAATATATTCAAGATAAAAACGATCAACTCTATACCATTTCGATTGGTTCATCTTTAAATGGATTGAATCTATTAAACCATACATTTGATGGTCATTCAATTGCTTCAAAGCAGGAAAAATCAAATCTCATAAAAACCGCGTTTGCCTATCTGAATGCACCATATCTTTGGGGCGGAAAAACGCCTTTTGGCATAGACTGTTCAGGGTTTACACAAATGGTTTACAAATTAAATGGTTACCACATTTTGAGAGACGCATCGCAACAGGCTACGCAAGGACAAGCTTTGAGTTTTATTGAAGAAAGCGAACCAGGTGATTTGGCCTTTTTTGATAATCAAGAAGGCGCAATCACGCATGTTGGCCTTATCATGGAAGATAATTATATTATTCATGCACATGGAAAAGTGAGAATAGACCGATTAGACCACTCTGGAATCTATAATGTTGACACAGGAATCCATACACACAAATTAAGAGTCATTAAAAAAATCATATAAAAAAAGCGATTAGAATTAACTAATCGCTTTTTTTATGGTTTGAATACTTCAGCTTAGTTTTCACCAGCTTGCAATTCTTCTAATTTAGCTTTCATTGCCTTAAACTTATCCGTTTGCGATGTCGCACTATAGATATTCATAAGTGTTTGTGCAGCATTGATACTATTAGGCTTAAGTTTCAGAGCCGTTTCAAGAAAAGGTATAGCCGTTTCATAAATATTTGTACGCTTTGCCCTTAACTCATCATATCGCTTGTTATCAGCACTAGATGTACCCAGAGAATTCATTTCCTCAACGATATCACTTTCAGTACCTAGGATTAAAACTGCCATATTATTATAAGCATCTGCATAAGAGGGGTCTAAAGCAATTGCTTTTTCATAATAGCTACGAGCGGCTTCAGTTTCACCGCCTTCTGCAGCAATAACACCTAAGTTATATTGTAATTCTGCATTGTCTGGATCTTTAGTTGTTGCTTCTTCCATTAATTCTTTAAAACGAGCTTGGTTACCCATTTTAAGTTGAACATTCGCTTCAGAAATTAAAAGTCCTAAATCATCTGGATTTTGATCTCTTGCCACTTTCATAGCATCTAATGCTTTTTCATTATCGCCATTTGAAAGGTGGATTAACGCAATATTTTTAACGATTTCTGCATACTTAGAGGCTGTCTTTTTGTCTTTAGGCACAATGTACTCTCCAGAGGTAACAGCTGCATCACGTAACAAATTGCTATCAAAAAGTTCTTCTTGTCCTGTAGCTTTATTCATAGCATAGTACTGATAACCTTCTCCATTATAACCTAAATCTCTTAAATTTTCATAATGTTTCAAAGAGACTACATAGTCTTGAGCTGTCACTGCTGTTGAAGCGGCATAATACAAATAAAGCGTATCGCTAGGAGACATTTTATAGGCCTGTTCAAAATTAGCCGAAGACTTCATATATTCCTTATTTTGAAGATCCGTTTGAGCCTTTGTTAAAATACTACTTAACATATCAGATTTTATTTTATTGATATCTTCGGTGTACTTCAATTTACCAGCGCTAGCTTCGATTGATTTAGCTTTGTCAAAACTTTCTATTGCTTTTCCAACATCTTCATTTGAAACTGAGCCAGTAGCGTAAAATGCTTTACCTTTTAGAAAATAAAACTTAGCTTTCATTTTATCATCTGCAGCACCAATTAAGGATTCAGCAGATTGGATAGCTGATTTAGCATCAGCGTAATTACCAGATTTAATTGCTTTTTCAGCAGTTTTTAGTTCATTTTTCTGTGCAAAAGAAAGTGTACCTACTAAAAGTGCCAAAGCAACTACGATTAGTTTTTTCATTATTAGTTATTTTAAGTGTTAATATATTTATTCTTCTTCGTTAGAATCAAGAGTTGTGCCATCTTCATTAACGTCTTGAATGTCAGCGTTCTCAGAATCAACTTCTTCCTCTTCATCTTCTTTCATGACCTTAGCAACTGCTGCAATAGAATCACTACCTTTCAAATTAATGAGTTTTACACCTTGAGTTGCTCTACCCATAACACGTAAATCTGCAACTTGCATACGAATGGCAATACCTGATCTATTAATAATCATTAAATCATCTTCATCAGTAACCGTTTTGATAGCAACTAAGTGGCCTGTCTTCTCGGTAACAGAAATTGTCTTCACTCCTTTTCCGCCACGATTGGTAATTCTATAAATAGCTTCTCCATCTTCTGGATCATCAATATAGCTTCGTTTTCCGTAGCCATTTTCAGAAACCACTAAAACAGATTCTTCTTGAGGATTCTCAATAGCAATCATACCGATAACTTCATCTTTTTCACTAGCGAGTCGTATACCTCTCACACCTGAAGCATTTCTACCCATAGGTCTGGTTTTCTGCTCTTCAAATCGAATCGCTTTACCAGATTTTAATGCTAGCATCACTTGACTATTCCCTGTCGTTAGTTTTGCTTCTAGTAACTCATCATCTTCTTTAATCGTAATGGCATTGATACCATTGGTACGAGGTCTCGAATATTGTTCTAAAGATGTTTTCTTTACTTGACCTTTTTTGGTAGCCATAATCACATAGTGACTATTGATATATTCTTCGTCTTTTAAATCTTGAGTACAGATAAAAGCCATGACTTTATCGTCTTGCTCAATATTTATAAGGTTCTGAATCGCTCTACCTTTTGAAGTCTTGCTTCCTTCTGGAATTTCATAAACACGCATCCAGAAACATTTTCCTTTTTGAGTGAAGAATAGCATGTATTGGTGGTTAGTCCCAACAAATAAATGTTCTAAGAAATCTTCATTACGAGTTGTTGATGCTTTTTGACCAACACCTCCTCTATTTTGTGTTTTGTATTCGGTAAGTGATGTTCTTTTGATGTAACCAGCGTGCGAAATAGTAATAACCACTTGCTCATCAGGAATCATATCTTCGATACTTAAATCACCTCCAGCATATTCAATTACCGAACGACGTTCATCACCATATTTTTCTTTAATGACTTGAAGTTCTTCTTTAATGATTTCATAACGACGATCTTGCTTGTCAAGAATATCTTTTAAATCCTCGATCGTTTTCATTAACTCATTATACTCTGTACGTAATTTATCTTGTTCTAAACCTGTAAGTTGACGTAATCGCATTTCTACGATTGCTTTTGCCTGTATTTCTGAAAGTTTAAAACGCTCAATTAACTTAGCTCTTGCTTCATCAGCATTAGAAGATGACCGAATAAGTGCAATCACTTCATCAATATTATCTGAAGCTATAATTAAACCTTCTAAGATATGTGCACGTTCTTCTGCTTTACGCAATTCGTACTTTGTACGTCTTACAATAACTTCATGTCTATGCTCTACGAAGTAATGAATCATTTCTTTAAGATTCAATAACTGCGGACGCCCTTTAACTAAGGCTATATTATTAACACTAAAAGAGGATTGTAATGCTGTATACTTATACAACATATTTAATACGATATTAGGAATAGCATCACGTTTTAAAACGTAAACAATACGCATACCATTTCTATCAGATTCATCTCTAATGAGAGATATTCCATCTATTTTTTTATCGTTAACTAAATCGGCAGTTTTTTTAATCATATCTGCCTTATTAACTTGATATGGGATTTCGGTAACAATAATAGATTCTCTTCCTTGAACTTCTTCTATTCTCGCTTTACCTCTTATGACAATTCGTCCACGACCAGTTTTAAAAGCCTCTCGAACCCCATCATATCCATAAATAGTACCTCCAGTTGGAAAATCAGGAGCCTTAACATGTTGAATTAATTCATCTATTTCTATATCGTTGTTCTCAATATATGCTATAGTACCATCAATAACTTCAGACAAATTATGAGGAGGCATATTAGTTGCCATACCTACTGCAATACCTGAAGCACCATTAACTAAAAGCCCAGGAACTCTCGTTGGAAGTACAGTTGGTTCTTGAAGTGTATCATCAAAATTTAATTTATGATCTACGGTTTCTTTATCGATATCAGCAAGCATCTCTTCAGATATCTTCTTCATTCTAGCTTCAGTATAACGCATTGCTGCAGGACTGTCACCATCAATAGAACCAAAGTTTCCTTGACCATCAACGAGCATATAACGCAAACTCCATTCTTGAGCCATACGAACCATAGCATCATAAACGGATGTATCACCATGCGGATGGTACTTTCCTAAAACTTCACCGACAATTCTTGCCGATTTTTTATGAGCAGTATTTGATCGAACTCCAAGTTCATGCATACCATAAAGCACACGTCTGTGTACAGGTTTTAAACCATCTCTTACATCTGGTAATGCACGTGACACAATGACCGACATTGAATAATCAATGTAGGCTGATTTCATTTCATCTTCAATGTTAATAGGGATCAATTTCTCTCCTTCTTCCATATATTATTAAATTAGATTTTTTGTAGGTTCTAGAATCGTGCTAAGATAACGATTTCCATAGTGTTTAAGCGTTATATCTGCTCGAAAATAAAATTTTTTATTAACAAAATTTAGTCGAGTTTTTAATAAGTATGTTGTTAAATACTTTGAATTTGTAAAGTTTTTTCACTCTATTAGTAGCAGACCATTATTTAAGGTATAATTTTTGCCTTTTTATAGGTAGATTTTATTATTTTTAATGCAGAAAGAGATTACTATGGATGATAATTTTTCCCCAAGAGTTAAAGATGTAATTGCATACAGCAAGGAAGAAGCTTTGCGTTTAGGTCACGATTTTATAGGTACCGAACATTTAATGTTAGGCTTACTTCGTGACGGTAATGGAAAAGCTATAGATATATTGAATGCGTTGGACATCGACCTCAATCACTTGAGACGCAAGGTCGAGATTTTGAGTCCGGCAAATCCAAATATTACTGTTTCCTCAAACGAAAAGAAGAACCTACATCTTACTAGACAAGCTGAACGTGCTCTAAAAACGACCTTTTTAGAAGCTAAACTATTTCAAAGCACGTCAATAAACACAGCACATTTACTATTGTGCATTTTAAGAAATGAAAATGATCCTACCACAAAACTTTTAAATAAGTTGAAGGTGGATTATGATAACGTAAAAGAACAATTCAAATTTATGATAACAAATGATGATGAATTCATAGACATTCCTAAATCTGAGTCTTTTTCAGATGACGAACCTAATGAAGAAGAAAACGAAAAAGAAAACCCTTTTGGACAATCTACAGCTAAATCAACGAAAAAATCTAAAACACCCGTTTTGGATAACTTCGGAAGAGATCTTACTGTAATGGCCGAAGAAGGAAAACTCGATCCTGTTGTTGGAAGAGAAAAAGAAATTCAACGCGTATCTCAAATTTTGAGTCGACGTAAAAAGAATAATCCTTTATTGATAGGTGAACCAGGTGTTGGTAAATCGGCAATAGCCGAAGGTTTAGCACTTAGAATCGTTAAACGAAAAGTGTCAAGAATACTTTTCAATAAACGTGTAGTGACCTTAGATTTGGCTAGCCTAGTTGCTGGGACCAAATATCGAGGACAATTTGAAGAGCGAATGAAAGCGGTTATGAACGAATTAGAAAAGAACGATGATATTATCCTCTTTATTGATGAAATTCATACTATAGTTGGCGCTGGAGGTGCTACGGGAAGTCTAGATGCTTCAAATATGTTTAAACCTGCTCTCGCAAGAGGCGAGATTCAATGTATTGGAGCTACTACATTGGATGAATACAGACAATATATTGAAAAGGATGGTGCTTTAGAGCGTCGTTTTCAAAAGGTTATTGTTGAACCAACAACTGTTGAGGAAACTATTGAGATTCTTAACAATATCAAAGGTAAATACGAAGAACATCATAATGTTGATTATACACCAGAAGCTATTCTAGCTTGCGTCAAGTTAACAAATAGGTATATGACCGAGCGTTTCTTGCCAGACAAAGCTATCGATGCTTTAGATGAAGCTGGATCTCGTGTTCATATTACTAATATTGATGTTCCAAAACAAATACTTGAGCTCGAAAACAAACTCGAAGAAGTTAAGGAAACAAAAAATAAGGTAGTAAAAAAACAGAAATATGAGGAAGCTGCTAAACTTAGAGATGACGAAAAACGTCTTGAAAAAGAATTAGCTATTGCTCAAGAAAAATGGGAAGAAGACACCAAACAACATAGAGAAGTTGTTACCGAAGACAATGTGGCAGATGTGGTCTCTATGATGACTGGAATTCCTGTTAATAGAATTGCACAAACTGAAAGCAACAAACTGGTTCAACTACCTGAACTTATTAAAGGTAAAGTAATTGGCCAAGATGAAGCCGTTGCTAAGGTAGTAAAAGCCATTCAGCGTAATCGTGCTGGACTTAAAGATCCTAACAAACCCATTGGCTCATTTATCTTTTTAGGTCAAACAGGAGTTGGGAAAACGCAATTAGCTAAAGTTCTCGCTCGTGAACTTTTTGACAGTGAAGATGCACTGATAAGAATTGATATGAGTGAATACATGGAGAAATTTGCTATTTCTAGATTAGTTGGAGCGCCTCCAGGATACGTTGGTTATGAAGAAGGTGGTCAATTAACTGAAAAAGTTCGTCGTAAACCTTACGCTGTAATTCTTTTAGATGAAATTGAAAAAGCCCATCCAGATGTCTTTAATATGCTTTTACAAGTGCTTGATGATGGTTACTTAACAGATAGTTTAGGACGTAAAATTGATTTTAGAAATACGATTATTATCATGACCTCTAATATTGGAGCAAGAAGACTTAAAGATTTTGGTCAAGGTGTTGGATTTGGTACTTCTGCAAAAACTGCTCAAGCTGCTGACAACTCAAAAAGTATTATTGAAAATGCACTTAAAAAAGCATTTGCTCCAGAGTTTTTAAACAGAATTGATGACGTCATGGTCTTTAATGTATTAGAAAGAGAACATATTAATAAAATTATTGATATCGAATTAGCTCAGCTAATTGAAAGAATAAAAGATTTAGGCTATAAACTTAAGCTAAGCAAAAAAGCTAAAGATTATATTGCTGAAAAAGGCTTTGACAAGGAATATGGAGCAAGACCATTAAAGAGAGCCATTCAAAAGTACGTTGAAGATGCACTTGCGGAAGAAATTATTAATTCTCAGTTGCACGAAGGTGACACTATAATTATGGATTTAGACACCAAATTAGACGAACTGACTATTAAAATTGAAAAGTCTGAAACACAGAAAGAATCCTAGTATTTAAATACATTCATTAAAAAGCCTCTTTAAATAAAGAGGCTTTTTTTTGTTTCAAATTTATAGAATGATTAACTTTAAAATATGACAGATAAAATAACTCTTGATTTTTGCGAAATTCACATATATGAAAACTATATGGTGGTGACTGTAAATACTGGCGTTAATATTACACCTGTACACAATGAAGTATTAACACGTGTCGCTGATACCTATTTCAAGAACAAACCATTTGTTTATATTACTCACAGAATCAATTCCTATTCTGTGGATCCTACGGTATATAAGGAAACCTCAAAAATTAGCAACCTCGTTGGATTTTGTGTCGTTTCTAAAAATTACATGGCTAAGAGTGCTGCACAAATAGAAAAGTTATTTCTTAGTAAACCTTTCGAAATTTTTGACACCTTAACAGATGCGATTGCTTGGGCAAAAACTTTTCAGTAGATTCTATTCTATTTATTTATTCCATTAATTAACAAATAGCCTTACAAGAAAATATGACTTTAAATTATAATGTCAATCTAGGCTTTATACATTCATTTTCAAATTACTCTCTTCAAAAATCTTAGTTGAATGCCATACCTATCATAGATAAATTAGTCGAGTAGTCTGTTTTGCTTGACAACTATTCAGAAGTAAAAATATTTCCATAAAAAAAAGGCAGCTATTAAATAGCTGCCTTTCTTATATACCCTTAGGGAATCTCCCTAATTATTTATCAATTACTACTTACCAGAAGATACAATCTTCTTAGTAACAGAACCTTGACTTGTTGTCAACTTCACATAGAACATTTGGCTTGAGTATCTAGATAAATCAAATGTTGATCTACCATTAGAACCTGCAACGTAATCCTTGTTAGTTTCACTGAAGACTTGTAAGCCTTTAGTATCAAATAACTCAATAGTTACGTTAGTTTCAAACTCAAATGTGTAAGCAATGTTTACTTCATTATCAAATGGCACTGGGAAAGCAGTAAAGTCGATTTTCACATCTTCTTGAGCTTGTCTAGCTAATTGACCACATGCTACATCAACTATAAATGAGAATCCTGATACAGAACCATCACTATCAAATGTAACGTATACTGAATCTCCAGTTGTTGTTACAGATTGACCAGTTAAGTCTCCAGTAAATACACCAAGGAATGGCGCAGTAGCATCAAGACCGTCATAAACAAATATCTCATCAAATCCTGCTTCAGTTGAACCATCAAAATTAATTGTTAATGGATCTCCAGTACTAGACGTAAATGCCCATTCTAGAAGTACATTGTTAGGATAGTTATTAACTGCTACAGTTTCACCATCTCCACCACAATCTACGATTGTAGCAGTAACAGGAGTTTCACATGTTACTGATAAGTCATAAGCTCCTTCACTAGTTGAGAATCCAGATACATATATCTTGTATTCTTGACCAACTTCAGTTTGAACTTGGATAGAAGAATGAAAGACACTATGCTCACAAGAGAAGTCATCGTCATTATTCACAACACATGTTGTACCACAATCAGTATAAGCACTTAAGTATGTATCATACATTGTGTTTGCACTACATGTACTAAATGTAACGAGATCTCCGGTACCAACAAATGAGTACCAATCACCTGTGCTAAATTCACTAGATGTACAGTCTTGACCATCGTATACTGGAGTACCATTAGTAGTATCACCACTTACAATATCACCACATTGAATTTCATCAGCTGCTTCACAAGCAGTTAAACACTCAACAGATAACTCATAAGCTCCAACACCGCCAGCGAATCCAGATACAAAGATTTTGTATTCTTCACCTGCAACAGTATCAAATTCTATTTGAGAATGAAGACTACTATGCTCACAAGTGAAGTTATCATCATTATTAGCTACACAAGTAATTCCACAATCAGAATAAGCACTTAAGTACGTATCATGAGTTGTGTTTTCACTACATGTACTAACAACTATAGGATTACCTGTTCCTACAACTGTATACCATACACCAGTAGCCTCTCCGAAAGAAACACAGTCTTGACCGTCAACCGCAGAAGAACCAGTAACAGATGTATCACCGCTTACAACAGCTCCACAATCTAATACTTCAGCATTATCACATGAACTTAATTCATAAGACCATGTGTAAACAACATCACAAGTCGCAGTGTTATCACAACCATCATTAGCTGTGAATGTGCGCACTAAAGTGTAATCTCTAGTACTTGCTCCACTATTAACACAAATAGCATTTAAATAATGAACACCACCTGGAACTACATAATCCCAATCTTCAGTCAAACAAGAAGCAGAAAGTGCATCTGTAACGTTAATCCATGCTGGATCTGCATCACCATCTACGAAATTCTCAAACTGTCCTAAGTCAGCGTTGTAACTTACGTGTCCGGTACTACCTGTACTAATTAAAGCATCATAAGTAGCATATCCATTATTATCGGTACCTGTTCTTGTATAAGTCCAAGTAGAATTAATTACATCATCTGAAATTCGAATACACTCTATAATAAAGTTCTCAGTCCCAATTGAAACAACTGAAACAACAGAATCTGTAAAGTCCTGTGTTTCACCATCAGCCTGACAGTTATCAGTGTAATTTGCTTTATCAGCAAATCCTGTTGGTGCTTCAGTTACAAGACCATAGTCTTGACCTACTGGACACGTTACAACTGGTGCAGTATCATCAATGATAGTATAGACACATACAAAGTCTTCAGATATTTTTCCACAAGCATCGATTGCCACAAAAGTTATTGTCAATGTCTGGCTACAGTCATCTCCTACTTTTGTTTTGTCTTTCACTCGTATCACTAATTCTTCATCAGCGCTACAATTATCACTTACACAACCTACTAATGGAAGTATTTCTATACCACCTACTGTCCAGCTTGTAAATACATCAATTTCTTGATTTATATTTAAACTGATCTCTGCATCATCAGGACATATAGCACCGTCCATGGTACCAATAACTACATCTAACTGACAGCCTAGATCAAATACTGGCGCTTCAACATCTAATCCTTCATAGTTAATCTTAATTAGATCAGAAACGTTTCCACAATCATCTGTAGCTGTATAGATGAATACTTTCAACCATTGACAGTCAGAACCGAATGCTTGAACTGTTTTAGTGATTGTTAAATCACTATCACAATTATCAGAGAACATAGACTTCATATCATCAGCACTTGGCTCTCCTAATGGAGAATCAAAACATAATGTAGTATTTGTAAATGTATCATCTAAGTCACCATTATATTCTGGATTGATTGTATCAGCTCCACTATTTACGATAACTACGTTATTAGCAAAGTTTCCACAAGAATCTTGAACAGTATATGTATACGTAGCAGTCCATCCACAATCATCACCTGTAAATATAGGCTCTAATGGTGTAACGATTACTTCTCCACAGTCATCAATGTATGCTGCTGTAATATCAGCAACTATAGTTTCAGAAACTCCAGGGTTTTCACCATAACACTGTAAACCTGTAACACCATTTGGTAATGTACCTGTTAATACAGGAGCATTATCATCACCACCGAAGTAGCTTATTTTGATGTTATTTGCGAAATTACCACAATCATCAGAGATAGTATACACATAGAATACTGCCCATTGACAATCAGAGCTTTCCACTACTGTTTCGTCTTTAGTAACATTTACGTTACCACAGTTATCTACAAATAAATCAGTGATTTCCGATATAGATGGTCCTTCTGGACGGTTACCGAAACACGCATTAATAAATGACTCACCACCTGGTGCTTCACCTACTAAAGTTGGTGCAGTTTCATCAATAACAGTAATCACATGTTTAGCTGTAATTGTATTTCCACAATCATCAGTAAATGTAAAGTTAACTTCAAACGTACCACAGCTTCCTTCGAAAGCATCGGCTACACCTTGAACAGATCCTGAGATCTCACATGCTCCAGTTCCACCATTTGTATATGATAAGAATTCTGGTTCATAAGTTGCTAAATCTTCACATGCAATTGATGCATCTAAGATTGTTGCAAATTCCGCTGTAGGTGCTGGTTCAACAGTAATGACTTTTTGTGCAGTAATTGTTCTACCACAATCATCAGTGTATGACCAGTCTATGTATAAAGTACCACCACACTCATCGTATGCTCCACTTAATAATCCTGGTACAGCTCCTGAAATTTCACAAGCTCCAGTTCCACCATTGGTATATGCTAACATATTAGCACTACCAACTGAGAAGTTAGTAATCACTAATGTTGCACCATCTCCTAATCCATCTAAACTATTGATTCCGAATCCAATGACATCACCTGCTGCACAGTTTACTGAAAGAGATCCTGAGTCAAATTGCACAGAACTTCCATCTGTAAGATCAATAGCTACTCCATTTACATAGAATGCAGGATCCCAGTAGGCAGAATCATCTGGATTTGCATAATCCCAATCAAAGCTATAGGTGCCACTAACTGGACAAGTAGCTGTTGCTTGAGTAATTCCTCCAGAACCGCTATTTCCTATAATTGTCATATCTACTGCATTAATTGCAATACTTCCGCTAGAAAGATCTAAATTCCAATTAGCTGCATCAAAATCTCCTACAAAACCTTCAACTAAATAATTAGCAGTAAAATCTTCAGCATCTTCACAAGACACCGTCATGTTTTCTACTGATTCAAATACAGCTTCAGGTGCTGGTAAAACTGTAATAATCTTCTTAGCTGTGATTGTTCTATTACAATCGTCAGTAAACGTATAATCTACTTCTAACAGACCACCACACTCATCGTATGTTCCTGTAACTTCACCTGGTACAGATCCTGAGATCTCACAAGCTCCTGTTCCACCATTAGTATAAGATAGACAACCTGGTCCACCTACAACAATGTTATCAACATATACAGCGAAGTTTCCTGGAGCTTCGTTCCATCCATTGGCACCAACGTTCCAGTTAGGGAATAGTGCTAATATTGGATAAACCTGATCTGTAGCCTCACCATTAGAAGGTTGATCAAACGACACAGTCAATGTTTGCCATTGTCCTACGTTAGTGTAAGATACTCCAGTTTCTGCAAAATCATTTGGTGTGTTTTCTACCTTAACTAAGAGATCAAATGCCTGATCTGCTAATACATCAATCTTCATAGACTTCGTATTAGTTAAATCAATATTATTGATAAGCCCGGCACCTTGCCATGGTTGACCTGCATCTGTAGAAATAAGCTCTAATACTTGGTTATTACCATCCTGAGGATCGGCAGTAACGTTAGCAGCAGCTAAACCTTCAAATGGGTATATTTCACCTGGGTTTGTAAAGTCTTCAACTAAAGTTGTACTCACAATAGCTGCAGCTTCCTCACATGTAATTGTCATGTCTTCAACTGTTTCAAACTCAGCTTGAGGTGCAGGTAAGACAGTAATGACTTTTTGTGCAGTAATTGTTCTACCACAATCATCAGTGTATGACCAGTCTATGTATAAAGTACCACCACACTCATCGTATGCTCCACTTAATAATCCTGGTACAGCTCCTGAAATTTCACAAGCTCCAGTTCCACCATTGGTATATGCTAACATATTAGCACTACCAACTGAGAAGTTAGTAATCACTAATGTTGCACCATCTCCTAATCCATCTAAACTATTGATTCCGAATCCAATGACATCACCTGCTGCACAGTTTACTGAAAGAGATCCTGAGTCAAATTGCACAGAACTTCCATCTGTAAGATCAATAGCTACTCCATTTACATAGAATGCAGGATCCCAGTAGGCAGAATCATCTGGATTTGCATAATCCCAATCAAAGCTATAGGTGCCACTAACTGGACAAGTAGCTGTTGCTTGAGTAGTTCCTCCAGAACCGCTATTTCCTATAATTGTCATATCTACTGCATTAATTGCAATACTTCCGTTAGAAAGATCTAAATTCCAATTAGCTGCATCAAAATCTCCTACAAAACCTTGAGCTAAATAATTAGCAGTAAAATCTTCAGCTTCTTCACATGAAATCTCCATGTCTAAAACTTCTTCAAACGTTGCTGCTGGCGCTGGTAAAACAATAATTGTTTTCTTAGCTGTGATTGTTCTCTGACAATCATCAGTGTAAGCCCAGTCAATATATAAAGTACCACCACACTCATCGTATGCTCCACTTAATAATCCTGGTACTGATCCTGAAATTTCACATGTTCCAGTTCCACCATTTGTATAACTTAATGATCCTGCTTCGAATGAATTTGCTTCTTCACATGTAATCTCCATGTCTAGAACTTCTTCAAACTCTGCCATTGGTGCTGGTAATACAGTAACTGTTTTACTTGCTGTGATTGTTCTCTGACAATCATCAGTGTATGTCCAGTTGACAGTAATTACGCCTCCACACTCATCATAATCTGGTGTTGCTTCGCCTGCTACTGATCCTGAGATCTCGCATGCTCCAGTTCCACCATTTGTATAACTTAATGATCCTGCTTCGTATAAATTAGCCTCTTCACATGTAATTTCCATGTCTAAAACTTCTTCAAACTCTGCCGCTGGTGCTGGTAAAACAATAATTGTTTTCTTAGCTGTGATTGTTCTTAGACAATCATCAGTGTAAGTCCAGTCAACATATAAAGTACCACCACACTCATCGTATGATCCACTTAATAATCCTGGTACTGATCCTGAAATTTCACAAATTCCAGTTCCACCATTTGTATAACTTAATGATCCTGCTTCGTATGAATTAGCTTGCTCACATGAAATCTCCATGTCTAAAACTTCTTCAAACTCTGCTCCTGGTGCTGGTAAAACAATAATTGTTTTACTTGCTGTGATTGTTCTGTCACATTTATCAGTGTATGTCCAGTTAACATATAAAGTACCACCACACTCATCGTATGATCCACTTAATTCTCCTGGTACTGATCCTGAGATCTCACAAAGTCCAGTTCCACCATTAGTGTAACTTAATGATCCAGCTTCGTATAAATTAGCTTGCTCACATGTAATTTCCATGTCTAAAACTTCTTCAAACTCTGCTTCTGGTGCTGGGTTAACTTTTACTTGTTGTCTTGCTGTGATTGTTCTTCCACAATCGTCAGTATAAGTCCAATCTATAAATAATAAACCACCACACTCATCGTACTCTCCACTTAATTCTCCTGGTACTGATCCTGAAATTTCACAAACTCCAGTTCCACCATTAGTATATGGTAATGATCCTACTTGTAAGTTATTAGCTTCTTCACACGTAATTGTAATATGTTCAACTAATTCAAACTCAGCTTGAGGTGCTGGTAATACAGTAACTGTTTTACTTGCTGAGATTGTTCTCTGACAATCATCAGTGTATGTCCAGTTGACAGTAATTACGCCTCCACACTCATCATAATCTGGTGTTGCTTCGCCTGGTACTGATCCTGAGATCTCGCATGCTCCAGTTCCACCATTTGTATAACTTAATGATCCTGCTTGGAATGCATTAGCTTCTTCACATGTAATCTCCATGTCTAAAACTTCTTCAAACTCTGCGGCTGGTGCTGGTAAAACATTAATCTGCTTCTTAGCTGTGATTGTTCTCTGACAATCATCAGTGTAAGACCAGTCAACATATAAAGTACCACCACACTCATCGTATGTTCCACTTAATAATCCGAGTACTGATCCTGAAATTTCACAAACTCCAGTTCCACCATTTGTATAACTTAATGATCCTGCTTCGAATGAATTAGCTTGCTCACATGTAATCTCCATGTCTAGAACTTCTTCAAACGTTGCCATTGGTGCTGGTAATACAGTAATTGTTTTATTTGCTGTGATTGTTCTTTCACAATCATCAGTGTAAGTCCAGCTTACAGAAATCACTCCTCCACACTCATCATAATCTGGTGTTGCTTCTCCTAGAACTGATCCTGAGATCTCGCATGCTCCAGTTCCACCATTTGTATAACTTAATGATCCTGCTTCGTGTAAATTAGCTTCTTCACATGAAATCTCCATGTCTAAAACTTCTTCAAACTCAGCTTCTGGTGCTGGTAAAACAGTAATTGTTTTTTTAGCTGTGATTGTTCTGTTACAGTCATCAGTGTAAGTCCAGTCTACATATAAAGTACCACCACACTCATCGTATGATCCACTTAATGATCCTGGCGCTGATCCTGAAATCTCACATACTCCAGTTCCGCCATTAGAGTATCCTAATGGGTTTACTTCATATTGGTCAGCTAAATAACAAGCTATAGAAATATCTTGTACTCCATTAAACACTGCTACTGGTGCTGGGTCTACTGTAATAATATATGGTCCTGCACTTAATGGACGATCACAAGAATCAACTCCATCGTAAGATACAGTAATTGTACCTCCACATTCAGTATATTGAGGATTCACATTTGCTTCAATAGATCCTGAAACAGCACAAGCTCCTTCATCAATACCGTTACTATATGTAGCATTCGCAGCTAAAAAGCCAGCTGCTTCTTCACATGAAATGCTTGTTGGCAATTCAGGCACATTTAATGTAGCCTCAGGTGTTGGTAATACAGTTATCGTCTGTGTTTCTGAATCACTAAATCCACAATCATCAGTAACTCTATATGTTCTAACAACTACTCCTCCTGTACAAGAATCTCCTAACTGACTAATATCATCTGTAACTATAATTTCTAAATCCACTGCACAATTATCTGTAGCAGAAACTAATTTATAATCAGGTTCAGGAATTTGATCAATACAATCAACAGTAGTATCATTTGGCACTCCTGATAAAACAGGATCTACAGTATCACCTCCAGTGTATACAATTATAATCGTGTCTGCGTAATTATCGCAATCATCTTTAATTGTATATGTATATTCTGCCAACCATTTGCAATCTCCATCGCTAGATTTAGATGCTGCTGACTTTGTAACATATACATTACCGCAATTATCCGAAAATAAAGCTAAAATTTCCTCTACAGTTGGTCCTGCTGGTTTCGCATTAAAACAAGCTTCAATACCATCCATGTTTCCAGGAATAACTGATCCTTTGTTTAGAGTTGGTGCTTGAGTATCACCTCCTGTATAAGTAATCACTAAGTCTTCTGCTACCATGTTTAAACATGCATCCTTAACAGTATACGTATAGGTTACATCCCATTCACAATCATTACCATTTGGAGTTCCAGACTTGGTAACAAAAACATCACTACAGTTATCTGAATATAACGCAGTAATATCACCAATTGAAGGTCCGCTAGGAATAGCGTTGTAACACAGGATTAATCCAGTGTCTCCAGTTGGAAGCTCTGCTCCATCATTTAACTCAGGAGGGGTTATATCTCCACCGTTATAAGAGATTTTGATTTGCTCTTCAAAGGCGCCACACTTAACATCGTAAGTGTATTCAACATTCCAAGCACAATCGTTTCCTTCCATTAAAGTTGACTTGACAACTTCTGCAAGAAGATCTCCACATTGAGTTAAATAAAGATTTGCCACATCGGCCTCAGAAGGCCCAGGGGGTGCATCATTTTGACATCGGTTGAAGAATGTACTTCGCTCCAAGTCTTGTGCAAACACAGAAACTGTACTAAACGCAAAAAGCATGATAAAGGCAAACGCCTTCATGCTCTTACTTCGTCTAGTCATAAAATCAATGCAACACGATAGGTTCGTGATGGATTGCCAAATTTTGGCGCGTCCACCGCTTCGGGTAAAATTGCTCATAAACATAACATTTTGGTTTAAATTAAAATTATCTTAACATTTATATAATGACAATACAGGGATTGCCAGCAAAAGCGTAAATACAAGATTTACGAATAAGCTTAAAATCAATTATGACGAACTGTATAAACAGAACATCAAATACTAGAATGTTGCCATTCTAATTCAATAAATGCTAATAATCAATTGTTGTGCTATCAAACAATTTTAAGGTAAGAATAGTAATCCGTTTGCTATTATAGGGGCTACTATCAGTCTTATTAGTGGACGAAATCCACCTCGACTTATCTCAAAAGTATACTATAAAATACTGACTGCCAAATAAATTTATTCTTTTTTCTTATAATAAACAGTTGAACATTTTTTTCTGCATTTAATCGAAAATCAATTCATTTTCAATGTAAAAATCATCGATAAAATGCAATGTTGTTTTAATCAATTTGTAAAATACTTGGTCCTCTTTTACAAATTCCACTTCATTTCTATAACTACCTAAAAAAGATTCAATTAAAGGTGAAGACTTTAGGGGTTTTTTAAAATATATAGCTTGAGCTGCATTAAGTAATTCTATAGATAAAATTCGTTCAACATTGCTCACAATACTATAACATTGTGTCGCTGCATTTGCTCCCATACTCACATGGTCTTCCTGACCATTACTAGATACGATACTATCGACACTTGCTGGTGTTGCTAATTGCTTATTTGCACTAACAATACTTGCAGCTGTGTATTGTGGAATCATAAATCCAGAATTCACTCCAGGATTATCAATCAAGAAAGTAGGTAAACCTCTTTGACCTGACACCAATTGATAGATTCGTCTTTCAGAAATATTACCTAACTCTGCCATAGCTATTTTCAAGTAATCAAAAGCTAAAGCTAATGGTTGTCCGTGGAAATTTCCTCCGGAAATAATTTCATCTTCACCAACAAAAATATTTGGGTTATCTGTTACTGAATTGATCTCTGTTTTAAAAACCTTGTGAGCAAAATCCAAGGTGTCTTTTGTTGCCCCATGAACTTGAGGGATACATCTAAAAGAATACGGATCTTGCACATGTTCTTTTTTCTGTTTAATCAATTCACTTCCTTCCAAAAATCCTCGAATACGTTCGGCAGTTTTTATCTGACCTTTATGTGGTCTAACCAAATGAACTAATTCATTAAAAGGTTCAATTCTTCCATCGAAAGCATCCAAAGAAATACTTCCAATTAGATCTGCAAAATAAGACAACTTAAATGATTTAATAAGTAAGTGAACTCCGTAAGCACTCATGAATTGTGTCCCATTCAATAGGGCCAAACCTTCTTTTGATTTTAATTCTATCGGTTCCAAACTAAATTTTGATAAAATTTCTTGAGAGTCATAAACCTCATCCTCATATACAACTTCTCCTTTGGCTATTAATGGCAATGCCAAATGTGCCAAAGGCGCCAAATCTCCAGACGCACCCAACGAACCCTGGGTATAAACTACTGGTAGTATATCGTTATTAAAAAAATCTATCAAGCGTTGTACTGTTTGGAGCTGAACTCCACTATGACCATAGCTTAAGGATTGTACTTTGAGAAGCAACATAAGTTTCACAACTTCTTTAGGCACTAATTCGCCAACACCACAAGCATGTGACATGACTAAGTTTTCTTGAAGCTGAGTTAATTTATCTTTTGAAATTTCTACATTACATAGTGATCCAAAACCTGTATTAATCCCATATATAGGTTCCTCTTGATTTTCAATTTTATTGTCAAGGTAGTTTCGACATTTTTCTATTTTTTCGATAGCTGCTTTAGAAAGCTCTATTTTTTTATTCTGAAAAATAATATCGCTAATAGTCGAGATCTCTAAAATTTCAGAAGAGATAAAATGTATTGAATTCATAGGTATGTTTTACGAATTCAAAATTCTGAATAACATCTCAATTGTGCAACAAATGTTAATAATTAATAAAATTTCTTTTAAAAAACTAATAATCTGTATTTTTGAGTAACTAAAACGATTAAATTATGAAAAGATTAATTATTGCCGTACTCGCAATTTCCATTTTTGCATGTCAGCAAGAACCAAAAATTGATTACGCTATTCTTTCTGGTAAGGTAGAAAATTCTAAAGCTACAGCAGCGATGTTGAAGAGTGCAGATTTTAAAACAGAAATAGCAATTAACGAAGATGGCACTTTTGCTGATACACTTCGAATTCCTGAAAACGGATTTTATTCACTTTCAATTGGCAGAGAAAGCACTTCAATGTATCTCAAAAAAGGTGATAATATCAACATGGCCTTAGACATAAAAGAATTTGATGAATCTATAAACTATACAAGTGAAGGTGCGACAGAAAACAACTACCTCGTTAAAAAGTATTTAAATAACGAAGCCGTAACTAAAGATCCCGCAGCATTCTATTCACAAGATGAAGATACCTACAAGAAAAGCCTAAGTAAGATGGCATCTGATAATCTTCAAAATCTTAATGCTTTAGAAAATGCTGATGAAGCGTTTGTGGCTACAGAGAAAAACAATTTGGTTTATGATGAATATAGCATGATGGATCGCTATCAAAATTACCATAGACATTATGCTAAGAATCCTGAATATGAAATATCTGAAAGTTTTTTACCTGAAGAGTTAAAAGCTATGAGTTTTAATGATTCGCAGGCTTATAAAATGTCGGCTTCGTATAGAAGCTTGGCTATGGGAAAAACTATTAAGCCTATTTATGATGCCATTGGTGAAAATCACCTTTCTACAACTACAGATCACTTAAAGAGCATTAAAGACATCAAAATACAGGCCTTAAAAAACGATGTAATAAATAGTTTAGGAGGATTTTTGGTATCTCCAGGAAATCCTAATATGGAGTCACTTTATAATTTTTTTGTAAGTAATTCAACAAATGAAGACAGTAAAAAGAATCTTACAGAAACGTTTGAAAAGAACAAAGACTTAATAAAAGGAAAACCATCTCCTCAATTTGTTAACTATGAAAACCATAAAGGTGGTGAGATGTCTCTTACTGATTTAAAAGGAAAATATGTTTATGTTGACGTTTGGGCTACATGGTGCGGACCTTGTATTAGAGAAATTCCTTCTCTTAAAGAAGTTGAAAAGAAATTTCATAATGAAAACATAGAATTTGTAAGTGCTTCTATCGACCAAGTAAAAGACCATGATAAATGGGTGGCTATGGTAAAAGACAAAGAGCTAGGCGGTATGCAGTTAATGGCAGACAACGATTGGAAATCTAAATTCGTTCAAGATTATGCTATTCAAGGTATTCCAAGGTTTATTTTAATAGATCCTAATGGGAATATCGTAAGTGCAGATGCACCAAGACCATCAGATCCTAAATTAGTAGAACTGCTAGAAGAAGAACTTAAAATGCAACCTTAAGCATATAAGATATCAAAAAAAAGCCACTCGTTTGAGTGGCTTTTTTTAGTTATAATTCTTCTTGTTTTGCCTCTTCAACTTGAGGCTGTTCTGGTTGTTTGAACAGATCGACATAAGCCTTCCCTAAGGCCTCAATAATATGACTTGCAATTAAGCTTTGATACCCTAAATCTTCTATGGCTATATCTGCAGCTCTTCCATGTAAATACACACCAAAAATAGCAGCTTCAAGCGGATCATAATCTTGAGAAATCAACCCTGTAATTACACCTGTTAAAATATCGCCTGTTCCAGCTGTTGCCATACCCGGATTACCTGTAGAGTTTATATAGTATTTGTCTTGAAAAACAGTTATGGTATTCGCGCCTTTAATGACAACAATTACATTGTATTTTTTTGAGAATTTCTTTGTCTTTTCGAGTTTATCAAAATCATCTTTCCATTTACCAATTAAACGTTCTAATTCTTTTGGATGAGGGGTTAAAACCGTTTGCTCCGGAAGCGATTTTAAAAGGGCCTTTTTCTTTGATAATATATTAAGTCCATCTGCATCAATAACAAGTGGTGTTTTATTTGATTTTAAGAATTTTTCAAGAGCAGAAATGGTTACAGTTTCAGTTCCAATCCCAATGCCTAGACCGATAACTTTTGGTTCTATATCAAAATTAATATTAGAGATTATTTGTTCATTCTCATCTGTAATCACCATAGCTTCTGGAAAAGCAGTTTGCATAATTTGATAACCACATTTTGGCACAAAGGCCGTAACCATTCCAGCTCCAATTGACAATGTCGCACGACTGGTTAATATAACCGAGCCTATTTTCCCATAACTACCACCAATAATCAAACTATGACCATAAGTTCCTTTATGTACAAACTTTTCTCGCGGTTTATAAATAGGTAATACTTCGCGTTTACCAATCAATTCAGCTTCTGTCTCGCTAGCAACTATAAATTCCCGATCTATACCAATATCTAATACTTCCCATTCGCGAGAATATTTGGCAGTTTCCGGTAGAAAGAAGACGAGTTTTGGTGATTGAAAACTCAAGGTATAATTTGCCCAAACCACCCCATTTTCATCTTCAGGAATTTTATCGGTGTAAATCCCTGAAGGAATATCTACCGAAAGCGTAAATGCCTGACTATCTTTAAAGTGATTAAACAGCGATTTCACCCAATCATTTACAGGTCTATTTAGCCCAATTCCGAAGATAGCATCAACAATAATATCATCGTTATGCATTTCCGGAAAATCGGCTTCACAACTCAACATATTTGGCCACTTTTTAGTGGTTTGCTTTATCAAATCATAGTTTACTAAAAAATTTTTAGTGCGCTTATCACTGCAATTAACAACATAAGTATTTACATTATAACCATGAGTAATTAAATGCCTAGCAACAACCAAACCGTCTCCTCCATTATTACCAATTCCGCAAAATACATGAATAGGCACTTGAGCGCCTTGCATTCGCAGATGCAACCAATTGAAAATTTCTATTCCTGCACGCTCCATTAGCTCTGTAGAAGTGATGTTTTGTTTCTTCGCTGTAAGCTTATCGCCTTCGTAAATCTGTTCTTTTGAAAAAATCTTCATGTATCTCTTATAAAATCTATTGCTAAAATGACAATTATTATCGCTTAAAAAACAAATAAAACACATTTTCTATTTTAAACTGGAAAAAATGTAAATCAACCCTTTAAGTTTTTTTATTCTTGTAAAAATAATACATTTGGAAAGTATAGACTATAAAAAATGCTAAACGAAACACAAATAATTTCACTTAATTCTCCTACACATTTTGGGGTGATTACTAGTACAATTACCCTTTGGGGTCTTTAGTTTTACATATCTTCGCCATATTTACATCCTATTTAAGGATACACAAAAACAACCGAATTATTTTAAATCACTATAAATGAACGTCTTAAAATTTGGAGGAACTTCAGTAGGTTCAGCAAAAAACATAAATAAAGTCATCGCTATTCTTGAAAATTACTCAAAGACCGATGGTGTTATTTGCGTAGTTTCTGCAGTTGGCGGTATTACCGACAAACTATTAAACGCAGGAGAATTAGCGCAAAATAAAGATAAAAAATATGTATCAGAATTTGATACAATTACTCAAATTCATAACGCCATTTTATCAGAATTAATTCCGACAGAAAACACGGCAGTTTTAGATCATCTCAATTTAAAATTAAAGCAACTTAAAAGCCTTCTAGATGGCATCTTTTTAATTAACGAATTATCTCCAAAGACATCAGATAAATTAGTCAGTTTTGGTGAACTATTATCTTCATTTATCATTGCTGAAACGATGATAAAAAGAGAATTAGATTGCGTTAGAAAAAACAGTCAAGATTTAGTTGTTACCAATTCAAATTTCACAAAAGCTGAAGTCATTTACGAGCAAACTAACCATAATATAACAAGCTATTTTTCCGAAGTAAAACACCGCATAACAATCCTTCCAGGGTTTATCTCCAAATCAGAAACTGGAGAGATTACAACCTTAGGTCGAGGTGGTTCAGATTTTACCGCAGCTATTGTAGCTGCCGCATTAAATGTAAACCGACTTGAGATCTGGACAGACGTTAGCGGAATGTTTACCACCAATCCAAAACTGGTTAAACAAGCCTTCCCTATAGAAAGCATATCGTATCAAGAAGCAATGGAATTATCACATTTTGGGGCTAAAGTTTTATATCCTCCGACGGTGCAGCCTGTATTGAATTTAAATATTCCGATTCATATAAAAAACACCATGAAACCAGAAGCGCCTGGCACGATTATTTCTCATGAATTGAAAGAAAATTCCAATCCAGTAAAAGGGATTACAAACATTAATAACATTGCTTTGTTAACACTACAAGGAAGTGGCATGGTTGGCATTCCTGGATTTTCAAAACGGTTATTTGAGACGCTCGCGCATGAAAAAATAAATGTGATTTTTATTACTCAAGCATCTTCAGAACATTCTATTTGTTTTGGTATTGATATCAAAGATTCTGAGACTGCTCAAAGAGCTATTGACATCACTTTTGAGAATGAAATCTCATTACATAAAATCGACCCAATTATCGTTGAAACTGGACTGTCAATTATTGCGCTTGTAGGTGACAAAATGAAGAGCCACCAAGGGATTAGTGGTAGAATGTTCAAAACCTTAGGAAAGAACAATATCAACATACGGGCTATAGCACAAGGTGCTTCAGAAAGAAATATATCAGCAGTAATCGCCGAAAAGGATATAAAGAAAGCTTTAAACACACTTCATGAGCGCTTCTTTGAAGATAAAAATAAGCAACTCAATGTATTTATAACTGGTATTGGAAATGTTGGAGAACGACTTGTAGAACAAATTAAACAACAACAAAAATATCTTAAAGAGCAACTGAAAATCAATCTAAAAGTCGTGGGCCTGTCTAATTCTCGAACTATGATTTTTAATGAAGATGGCATAGATTTAGATAATTGGGCAGCACAATTTCATTACGCTGAAAAATCGAGTTTGCGTGGCTTTTTTGACAAGATTATTGAACTTAATTTAAGAAACAGCATCTTTATTGATATTACTGCAAGTGAAGCTGTAGCAAACCTCTATGAAGATTATTTAAGACAAAGCATCGCTGTTGTAGCGTGTAATAAAATTGCATGCGCTAGTTCTTATGATAATTACAAAAACTTGAAAAGACTTTCGCTAAAATATAATACTCCCTTTTTATTCGAAACCAATGTTGGTGCTGGATTACCAATCATCAATACATTGAATAACTTGGTTGCATCTGGTGATAAAGTAACAAGCATTGAAGCTGTTTTATCTGGTAGTTTAAACTTTATATTTAATAATTTTAGTGATAAAAATAATTTTCATGATACTGTAAAGCGCGCTCAATTTGAAGGCTATACAGAACCAGACCCAAGAATAGATTTAAGTGGTATTGATGTCGCAAGAAAGATGCTGATTTTGGTCAGAGAAAATGGTATCGCAATGGAAATTGATGATATTGAAAACAACACTTTTTTAACAAAAGCCAATTTAGAAAGCAACTCTGTGGATGATTTTTACGATACTATAGAAGCTAATGAAGATCATTTCCAAAAGCTATATGCTTCGGCCAAAAAGAATAATTGTCAACTCAAATACGTGGCAGAATTTAAAAAAGGCAAAGCTAAAGTTGGTTTAAAAGAAGTACGTGAAGGACATCCTTTTTATAATTTAGAAGGCAAAGATAATATAGTAATGTTCCATACCGAACGTTATCCAGAGCAACCACTTATTGTAAAAGGTGCTGGTGCTGGTGCCGATGTTACAGCTTCTGGACTTTTTGCAGATATAATTAGAATAGGAAACAACTAATGAAAGAACTCAAAATATTCTCACCTGCAACAGTTGCAAATGTGTCTTGCGGATTCGATGTTCTCGGATTTTGCTTAGATAGCATAGGAGATGAAATGGTGATTAGAAAAACCGATAAAAAAGGAATTTATATCACTAAAATTGAAGGCTATGATTTACCTTTTGAAGCCGAAAATAATGTCGCTGGGGTTTCTGCTTTAGCAATGCTAAATGACGCAAAGCCAGATTTTGGGTTCGAGATTGAAATCTACAAAAACATAAAGCCAGGAAGTGGTATTGGAAGTAGTTCTGCAAGTGCTGTAGGAAGTGTTTTTGCTATGAATGAACTCTTAGGAAAACCCTATAATAAAACAGAACTCACAAACTTTGCTATGAAAGGGGAAGCACTTGCGAGCCAATGTGAACATGCAGATAATATTGCACCAGCTGTTTTTGGCGGATTTACATTAGTAAAATCAGTAACACCTCTAGAGATTTTACAACTACCAACACCAAAGGATATATATGCGGTTATTATTCATCCGCAAATTGAAATAAAAACTGCCGAAGCACGCGCTATTTTACCAAAAGAAATTCCTTTAAAAAGTGCGATTACACAATGGTCGAATGTTGGGAGTTTGGTTCATGCTTTACATACAAGTGATTATGAATTATTAAGCAAATCACTGACTGATGTTGTGGTTGAACCTTATCGCAGTCAATTGATTCCACATTTTAATGCTGTACGACAAAGTGCTTTAGAAAGTGGTGCTATAGGTTGTGGGATTTCAGGATCTGGACCTTCTATTTTCAATTTATGTCACGGAAAAGAACGTGCAAACCAAGTCGCTCAAGCCATTAAAAATGTATATTCTAAAACGGGAATACCATTTGAAGTTTACATTTCAGAAATAAACACACAAGGGATAAAAATACTCTAGATGAATTATTACAGCTTAAACAGAAAAGCACCAGACACTACCTTTTCAAATGCCGTCATCAAAGGACTAGCTCCTGATAGAGGTTTATATTTTCCGAAAGAAATTACGGCATTACCAGCTTCTTTTTTTAAAGATATTGACAGCAAATCTTATACTGAAATTGCATTTGAAGCCATCAAGCAGTTTGTGAGTCCGGAAATTCCTGAATCCATCTTAAAAACAATCGTTGAAGAAACCTTGTCGTTTGATTTTCCTATTGTTAAGCTTAATGCTAATATTTCGACACTCGAGTTATTTCATGGACCAACCATGGCATTTAAGGATGTTGGCGCACGATTTATGGCAAGATGCTTGGCTTATTTCAATCAAGATAACACCAATGATGTCACCGTTTTAGTAGCCACTTCTGGCGATACTGGAGGTGCTGTTGCGAATGGATTTCTAGGAGTAAAAGGTGTTAATGTTGTGATCCTTTATCCGTCAGGAAAGGTGAGTGATATTCAAGAAAAACAACTCACTACACTTGGTCAAAATATTACAGCACTAGAAGTTGATGGTGTGTTTGACGACTGTCAAGATATGGTGAAAAAAGCATTTTTAGATGAATCAATTACGAGCAAAATGCAACTCACTTCAGCAAATTCTATTAATGTGGCCAGATGGTTACCTCAGCTCTTTTATTTTATGTTTGCGTATAAGCAGTTGCATAAAGAACATGACGAAATTGTATTTTCGATTCCTAGTGGAAACTTCGGAAATATCTGTGCCGGAATGATGGCACAACAATTAGGATTACCTGTCAAGCATTTTATTGCGGCAAACAACGTTAATAATGTAGTTACTCAATATTTAGAATCCGAAAACTACAATCCGAAGCCTTCTGTACAAACCATAAGCAATGCTATGGATGTAGGAAACCCAAGTAATTTTGTTCGTATACAAGAGATTTATAAAAATGACTTTGAGCGTTTAAAGGAAAATTTATCGTCCTACTCCTACACGGACGAGGAAACGAAAGAGGCCTTATTAGAAATTTACGAGCGTTATAATTATGTTGCTGATCCACATGGAGCAGTTGGATATTTAGGATGTAAAGACTATCTCAAAACGCATAAAAACACGCATTGTGTCTTTTTAGAAACTGCTCATCCAACAAAATTCTTGGATATCGTTGAAGATGTCATAGATACTAAAGTTGATTTACCCGATCAAATCAAAGCAGTTATAGATAAAGAAAAAGTGGCATTGCAGATTAAAAACTATGCGGATCTAAAAGCGTATTTACTACAAACAATTTAGTTACAAAGTGTGGCGTTTATTCCATAATCATTTTTATCTGGTGTTTCTGAAAAAGTGAATAACTTGTTTTATCTTTAAAAGCATAAACTTCTAGTAAATCGCTAAACTATGGACAAAGCTTTACAAACAATGATTAACAATATGCCTGAGAAAACAGGTAAATCATTAGACGAATGGAAAACCATATTGAAAAACAAATCCTTTGCTAAACATTCTGAAGGTGTCAACTTTCTTAAAAAAGAACACAACGTAACTCATGGTTTTGCAAACACCATAGTCACCTTATCTAAAGATGAAAACAATTCTGATGATGATTTGGTAACGACTCAATACAAAGGAAAAGAAGCCTTATTCCCAATTTATAAAAAGCTACTTTCAGTCATAAAACCTTTTGGAAACGACATCACTATTACACCTAAAAAAACAAGTGTTAGTGTGATTAGAAAGCGACAATTTGTTCTTATAAAACCAGCGACTAAAACGCGTATTGATCTCGGACTCAAACTTCCCGATAAACCAACAACAGATCGTCTAGGCAATTCTGGCCCTTTTGGAAGCATGTGCACGCATCGCGTTCAAATCACTTCGGAAACTGAAATTGATCAAGAATTGATTGGTTGGATGAAAGAGGCTTATGACAGAGCTGAATAGGATTTCACATAAAATTTACACTTTTTTTACATTTAATCTGGCGATGTAACCATCTATCAACCATACATTTGATAGACATTAATCTCAAAATAAATCTGACATGAAAAAGAACATTATTATTTTCGGAACAAAACTAGCTATTACAAGCGTATTAATATTCAGTTTCTTAAGTTGTAACCATACTGTTAAATCGAATGAAGCAAACTCCTCAAACAATAGTGATCTTGCTCTTGTTAACTCAAACCTAGAACCTACCACTAACAATAAAATTCCAGACTTATACTATGGAGTAGACACACGATTCGCTGCTATAAAAAAAACAGATATCCATAATGCCACCACAATTTATGATTTTCTTAATGATGGTGAAGCTCAACAAATAGCACACATCAATTCAGTAGGGATTATCATTATAAAAGATAATCAACAAAGTGAAATACAAGAATATGGAGAAAGTGACCAACTCACTGATGCTCAACTAAAAATCTTAAGATCGACAGATTACTTCAGTCATTTTACGATTAGAACCGAATTCAAAGAAAAAAATAAGGAGACTGGTAAATTGGATGAGCGTTTTTTCGGCCCTCATATTACCGTTGTTCCAGATAAGCAAGCAGTTTATATTGACGGTAATGAAGCACTTATTAACTACCTTAAGGATAACAGCAAAGAAAGCATGACTATTATAAAAGGGGATAATCTTGGAGCTATTAAAATATCTTTTATTGTAACAAAAGAAGGAACTGTTTCAAAAGTTACACATGACGCCATGACAACGGGATATTCTTCTATTGATAAAAAGTTAATTGAACTTGTCAAAAATATTCCAGGTGAATGGACCGCTGCAGAAAATTCTAAAGGCGAAAAAATAGATTATGAATTCGTATTTACATTTGGGCCAGCAAATGGCTGTTAATCATCAAACAAAGATTATTTAGCTAATAGGTTCAGCATATAAATCAAAGTCCTCTGCTTCAATCACTTTAACTTTAGCAAACTCTCCTGTTTTTAAATAAGTGTTTGTGGCATCAATCAAGACCTCATTGTCTACATCTGGAGAATCGTATTCGGTACGACCAACAAAGTAATTGCCTTCTTTTCGATCGATAACGACCTTAAATTCTTGTCCGATTTTTGCTTGGTTCAATTCAAAAGAAATCTGTGATTGGATTTCCATAATCTGATTAGCTCTGTCGATTTTCACATCTTCAGGCACATCATCTTCAAGATTGTAAGCATGTGTATTTTCTTCATGAGAATACGTAAAACATCCTAAACGTTCAAAACGCATCTCTTTAACCCAATCTCTAAGAGTTTCAAAATCTTCTTCAGTTTCACCAGGATAACCAACTATAAGTGTGGTTCTAATAGTCATTTCTGGGACTTTCGCTCTAAACGCTTTGAGCAACTTGGTCGTTTTCTCTTTGGTAGTCCCACGGCGCATACTTTTCAGAATTGAATCTGAAATATGCTGCAACGGAATATCTATATAATTACAAACCTTAGGCTCGCGATTCATCACATCTAACACATCCATCGGGAAACCTGTTGGAAATGCATAATGCAAACGAATCCATTCAATACCTTCTACCTTTACCAAGTGTTCTAGTAATTCAGCAAGGTTTCGTTTTTTGTATATATCTAATCCGTAATACGTTAAATCCTGAGCAATCAATATAAGTTCCTTAACACCATTTACTGCTAATTTTTCAGCTTCAATAACGATTTCTTCAATTGGAGTACTCTTATGTTTTCCACGCATTAAAGGGATTGCACAAAAACTACAAGGTCGATCACAACCTTCTGCAATCTTTAAATAAGCGTAGTTTTTTGGTGTTGTTGTTAAACGCTCACCTATGAGTTCGTGCTTATAATCTGCACCTAGTGCTTTTAATAATTGGGGTAATTCTGTTGTCCCGAAATATTGATCCACATTAGGAATTTCCTTTTCTAAATCTGGCTTATAACGTTCACTCAAGCAGCCTGTTACAAAGACTTTATCAACCTCTCCTGCTTCCTTCTTTTGCATAAAATCCAAAATAGTATTGACACTTTCCTCCTTGGCATTATTAATAAAACCGCAGGTGTTTATCACAACGACATTACCATCTTCTTCATGAACAACATCCTTTCCGTTGGCTTTTAATTGTCCCATCAATATTTCGCTATCATACACATTTTTGCTACAGCCAAGTGTGATGACGTTGATTCTATTCTTCTTAAGTGATTTCGTTCTCATGCTTCAAATTTCAGGCTGCAAAGATACATCTAATATCTATCTAATTGTAATTTTTGGGCGCAACTCGCATTTTAGACGCTTGCTCATAGACATAAGCCCATTCTAAAATTTGTTTTTCACGTAATCTTGAGCTGATAAATGTTAAGCCTTTCGGAACGCCTTCTTCAGTATATCCCATTGGGACTGTTAATGCTGGATATTCGGCTACTGCAGCAAAACCTGCATGATAGTTATTTACTGAAAGAATTCCATCTAAATTTTGAGCTGTCATGGGGTCATCAAAAAACCGTTTACCGTTAGTTTTTAAAACACCTTTGAGCGCGTCAAATTCTAAAGCCGAACTTAAATCTTCAGAAACGCCATAAAACAATTTTTGTCCGTAAGGCATGCTATTCAAACTATCAGTTCGATTAAAAGCCATGATGTCTTCAATGGATTTATATTCTAAATATGGATTTCCGTAGTCTTTCAAATAGTTGACTAAATCTACTTTCATATCTAAATTCAATAATCTTAAAAATCCAGGGAGTTTAATATCTGCTGGTTCTATTTCTACTATCTCTGCGCCTTGTTGTTTGAGAACCGCTATTGCATTCGCATAAAGCGGATCTTCCAATAAGTTTTTAAACGCTCCAAAACGTTTACCGTTCAGAGTAGCGTTATTTAAATCTTTATAATAGAACGGACTCTCCCAAAGGCTATAAATCGATTTTGAATCTGAAAGATCTTCACCAAAAAGCGCATCCAACAAGATGGCATTATCTATCACATTTTTAGTGATTGGACCTGCAGTATCTAATGTTGAAGAAATAGGAACAATACCACTCCGACTTACCAAACCGATGGTTGGTTTTAAGCCAACAGTAGAATTTTGACTCGCAGGTGATAATATAGACCCTGAGGTTTCGCTCCCTATGGCTGCAGCACAAAAATTAGCGGTTACTGCTACGCCACTTCCAGAACTAGAACCACCAGTATCTATAATTCTACGACCATATGGGTTAAGCGTTTGACCACCAATGGCAGAATACCCACTTGGGCATTCACCACAGAAAAAGTAAGCCCATTCACTCAAGTTGGCTTTTCCTAAAATTAGTGCCCCTTTAGATTTCAATTGTGTAACAATAAAAGCATCTTTAGTTGTGTTATTCTTTAAAGCTACAGCGCCTGCTGTTGTTGGCATTCCAGAAGCGTTAATATTATCTTTTAGAAGGATTGGCATCCCATAAATTGGATGAATTGAATCGTAATCAATAAGTTCATCTAAAGCATACGCTTGTTTTATTATATTAGGATTAATAGCTATAACAGAATTTAATGATAATGAATTCTCACGATCAAACTCTCTAATACGATATAAATAGAATTTGACTAATTCTTGATAATTAAATTTACCATCTGTAATCTGCTGCTGAAGTGTTGGAATATCTTGATCTAAAATCAAAGGCTTTAAACGACTATAATCAGCATCTTTAAAGTCTTCCATTTCAGGGTTAATAGTTTTCCAAATTTCGGTTTTGGTTAGGTTTTTAGAATCTAGGACTTTGAACTCTCTAAAATCTTTTGTGGAGATGTCACTTAAATCATCTTTATCTTTTGTGTCTTCAACTGCTTTCGGTATTTCAAAATCTTTTGAGTTTGTTTTCTTCTCGTCGGAAGGTTTGCAGTTATAGGTCAATAAAAAGAGACTTAGCAAAAGGAGATATCGCATGATTTGTATTTTTAATAAAAATACGGAAAAATCAATTGCGTTTTTCAAAAGGAATAACAGTTCCCTTTTCGATATAATTTTTCAAGCCTTGTAATAATTGTGACCAACAAAATGAAGAACATCTAAAATGATGGTTATTGTCAGGCCAATTGGTATGGGAGAATTTGAGTAGGGTTTTACTATTTAAAAAAGCTATCTACAAACTCATACTTATTAAAGACTTGTAAATCTTCTATACCTTCACCTACGCCAATATATTTCACTGGAATTTGAAACTGATCACTAATCCCAATCACAACGCCTCCTTTTGCAGTTCCGTCCAATTTTGTAACTGCTAGTGAAGTTACCTCTGTAGCGGCTGTAAACTGTTTTGCTTGCTCAAATGCGTTTTGACCTGTAGAACCATCCAAAACCAATAAGACATCATGAGGTGCATCTCCAATAACTTTTTGCATGACACGTTTTACTTTGGTCAACTCATTCATTAAGTTGACTTTATTGTGTAAACGTCCAGCCGTATCAATAATAATCACATCTGCCTCTTGATTAACTCCAGACTGTAAGGCATCAAAAGCGACGCTCGCAGGATCACTTCCCATGTCTTGACGAATCATTGGCACATCTACACGATCTGCCCAAACTTGAAGCTGCTCAATAGCGGCAGCTCTAAAAGTATCTGCAGCGCCAAGAACCACTTTAAATCCTTTTTTCTTAAACTGATAGGCCAACTTACCAATGGTTGTTGTTTTCCCAACGCCATTAACTCCAACGACCATTAAGACATAAGGTGTTTTTGACCCATTCTCATGTCTTGGTAATTCTGGAATCACAAAATCAGTATCTTCACCAGAATTGGTTTTAGATAAGAGTCCGGCGATTTCATCTCGTAAGATTTGGTTTAACTCTGAAGTCCCTAAATACTTATCCTTTGATACACGTTCTTCGATGCGTTCAATCACTTTTAAAGTCGTATTGACACCAACATCACTACTTACTAAAATCTCTTCAAGGTTATCTAAAACGTCATCATCTACTTTAGATTTACCTGCTACGGCTTTATTAAGTTTTGAGAAAAACGATGACTTCGATTTCTCTAACCCTTTGTCAAGGGTTTCCTTTTTTTCTGAAGAAAATATTTTTTTAAAAAAACTCATTCGTAATACTTATTTATAAGTTCTAGTCAAATGTCGAGCCGAAAATTTTTACTGCTATTTTGGCAGATAACCGTTCAAATATAGACATAAAAAAACTGCTTTCATATTTGAAAGCAGTCTGTAACTAGATATAAAGAATCTAATTTATTTCTTGTTTAAAAAATCACTGACAAACTCTGGTGCCATTACTGACTCAACAAACATGTAAGCTCCAGTCTTTGGTGATTTCACCATTTTGATTGCTTTAGTAAGTCTTTTAGATCCGGTTTGTAATGATGCTACTGATTTCTTTGCCATGACTCTATGTATGTGTTATTTGAGTTTTTCTTGCGAAAATCTCGAATTATTATTTAATCTCTTTGTGAAGTGTCATACGCTTTAAGACTGGATTAAATTTCTTAATCTCCATTCTATCTGGCGAATTCTTTTTATTTTTTGTAGTAATGTAACGAGAAGTTCCTGGTTGACCAGACTCTTTATGCTCTGTACATTCTAATATTACCTGTATTCTATTTCCTCTTTTTGCCATTGTACGTGTCTTTAACGCGTTATGCTATTATTTTAAAAATCCTTTGGATTTAGCTTCTTTTATTACAGCAGAAATACCAATTTTATTGATAGTCTTTAATGCTGAAGTTGATACTTTTAACGTTACCCACTTATCTTCTTCAGGAATGTAGAAACGCTTTTTGATTAAGTTAACGTTAAATTTACGCTTCGTTCTATTCATCGCGTGAGATACGTTGTTTCCAACCATCGCTTTCTTTCCTGTAAGTTCACAAACTCTTGACATTTCTTTCTAACTTTAAATTATGTTCTTTTAAAACAGGGTGCAAATTTAGTAAAACTTTATATTACGTACAAACTAAAAGCGCTACTTTTTTAAAATTTCTTTTTGCATCATTTCAAAGGCTTTATTTGCGGCTTTGTTGATTACTTTTACACGATGATTTCCAAAACTATACTTCTCTGAATAAACGGCGTCTTTTGTAGCTATTGCGATATATACAATTCCTAAATCTTCTGCAGTATCATCTTTCGTAGGTCCAGCATTTCCAGTGGTTGCTATCGCATAGTCAGTATTCAATAACGTGCGTGCGTTTTTTGCCATAGCTTCGGCAACTTCTCCACTTACTACAGAATGCGTGTCTATAATAGCTTCGGAAACGTGAAGCACATTAACTTTTGCCTCTTTAGTATAGCTTACGACGCCTCCTTTAAAATATTTTGATGCGCCAGCATTTGCTGTAAAGCGCTCGGCAATTAATCCGCCAGTACAACTTTCGGCAGTAGCAACTGTTTTACCTATTTCAGTTAAATACTTTCCAATAACTGCTTCTATAGATAAATCATCTTCAAAACCGACAAAAATATCTTGAATTTGTGGCAACAACAATTGCGTTTGCTTTTCCATTTCAGCTTCAACAACTACCTTATCACTTCCTTTTGCTGATAAACGTAAACGTACACGACCCAAACTTGGTAAATAAGCTAATTTGATAAATTCTGGCAATTCGTTTTCGAAAGTTTCAATACGTTCAGCCAATGTACTTTCACCCAAACCGTAGGTTAAAAAGGTTTTATGCTGAATGTATGGAAATTGAAATTGGCTTCTTAACTTCGGAATCACCTCATCTGCAATCAAAGCTTTCATTTCGTAAGGTACGCCCGGTAATGCTATAAAAACCGTATTGTTTTTTTCTAACCACATACCTGGAGCACTTCCATATCGATTCATCAACACTTCAGCTTTTGAAGGCACCAATGCTTGATCTAAATTAACTTGCGTTACCGGTTTTTTGACATATACTTCCCAGAGATGTTCGATGTTTTTCCTCACGGAAACATCTTCTAATAAGGTATCATCAAAATATTCGGTAATTGTTTTTTTAGTGATATCGTCTTTTGTTGGCCCTAAACCTCCAGTTATAATGACGATATCTGCATTAGCTTCGGCTTCAGCAAACGCCTTTAAAAGATGAGTTCGATCATCTTGCACAGATGTAATTTGATACACCGAAACGCCTATCTTATTAAGTTTCTTAGCTATAAATGCTGAATTTGAGTCAACAATTTGCCCAATGAGAATCTCATCACCTATGGTAATAATTTCTGCTTGCATTAGAGATTAAAATCTTCCTTGAGTTCAGCAGAAGCTCGTTCTACGGCTGTTAACACCAATTCTAATTCACGAGAACAGTCTTCACCTGCTCTTTCAAATTTTCCCCAATCTTGAACTACAATTAGGTCTTGTAGTACGCCAAGTTCGAATAAATCTATTGTTGGTTTCATTTTATGAGCAGCCTGATACGTATTGTAGTAATCTGATTCAGCTACTGCTTTTTTGAGTCGTTCTGCATCTTCAGGCACTTCTTCTATAAATGCTTCTGCTATCGCCTGGATAAAATCCATGTCGTTGTCTGCTAAATCTTTAACTCTTGATAATTTGTAATGTTGTTCCATTCTTATTTTACTGTAATTGAAAACAATTGTTTGTCTTCGATATATCCTTTTAATTTATCGTTTGCAATAACTTTGCCAACTCCAGATGGCGTTCCGGTAAATATAATATCTCCAATCTTTAAAGTAAAATATTTTGAGACATATTCTATAATTTCATCAATTTTCCAGAGCATTAGACTTGTATTTCCGTTTTGAACGCTGAGGTCATTTTTGTGTAAACTAAAATTTATACGATTCACATCTTCAAAATCACTTTTAGGTAACCACTCGCCAATCACAGCTGAGCCATCAAAGGCTTTAGCTTTCTCCCAAGGTAAACCTTTAGCTTTAAGTTTGGCTTGTACATCACGTGCTGTAAAATCGATACCTAATCCTATTTGATCGTAATAATTATGAGCAAACTTCTTCGCAATATGTTTTCCAACTTTATTGATTTTTACTAAAATTTCGACCTCATGATGTACATCCTCGGAAAAATCTGGAATAAAAAACGGTTGCTTCCTCAGTAAAATAGATGTATCAGGCTTTAAAAAAACCACAGGATCTGTAGGTCTCTCATTTTTGAGTTCTTTGATATGTTCGGTATAATTACGACCTATGCAAATGAGTTTCATATATAAAGATTATAGAACATGGAGCGCTTCACTTGTAGAATAAAGACGATAATTTAATACTCTTATTATCTTTAATCTTGTCTTTCTGTTCTCTGTTCTATTAAAACAATTTATTATTGAAGGCTCTTAACTTAATCGCTGTAAGAACTTTTTTAGTGTACAATGGGAAATCGGCATTAAGCAACCAGCCAAAATAACCTGGCTCTTTTTCTAAAACTTCGGTAACCAACTTTCCTTTATGCTTTCCAAAAGAGAAGCATTCTTTATCATCTTTATTGAACGCTATAAAGCCAGCAAAATCAGCAAACTTCTTACGGGAACTGAATTCAGCTAAAAATTTAGCATCATTTTCTAAATCATCATATCGATCTAATTGTGCTTTCAACACTTCATAAGTAGCTATGGTATCTGCTTCTGCACTGTGCGCGTTATCTAAACTTTTATCACAATAAAATTTATATGCAGCACCCAACGTTCGCTGTTCCATTTTATGAAAAATAGTTTGTACGTCGATAGATTGTGTGCCTTTCATGTCGAAATCGACCTCAGCTCGTAACATTTCTTCGGCAAGGAGTGGAATATCAAATCGATTAGAATTAAAACCACCCAAATCACAATCCTTAATCATGCTATAAACCTCTTTAGAAATCTCGTTGAAGGTTGGCTTATCGGCAATATCAACATCTGAAATCCCATGAACTAAAGTCACTTCTGGCGGAATAGGAATTGTTGGATTAACACGTTGGGTGTAGATTTCCTCTTTTCCGTTAGGATGGACTTTCAAGATGGAAATTTCAACTATTCGGTCATTAGTGATATTAATTCCTGTCGTTTCTAAATCGAAAAAACAGATGGGTTTTGTGAGATTGAGTTGCATGTAATCAATTTTGAGACAAAGATAATGAGAATAAACAAAAAAGCCTTGCGAAGTACTAAAAACACGATTAATAGTTTCTGAAATGTCACTCTTTAAAAACAGGTATTTTTACGTAGCTCTAGCTCTAGTAGTTGATTTATATTAGTCTCAAACTTTTTAACACTAAAATCAACCACAATCATGAACATTTATGCATCAAAAATGTTGTACATACTTTTAGCAGCAACATTAGTTATATCATGTCAACCCAAGCAAGACAAAACAGAACACAACGATCTTAAAGAATCTCATTTTGAATATACACTTTCTGTCGAGGAAGTCGACTTAAAAAACGCACCTTCTTTACAATCATTTGCACATGGTGTAGATGGTGATAACTGGTTACTCTTTGCAGGTAGGACTAACTCCAAAGATTCTTTAAATGGAGGCTTACATAATTTAACTGCTAATTATGCAAACACCTCTTTTACACCACCATCATATAATGATAGAATATTTGTGTACAATGCAAAAAATGACAAGAGACATGAATTGCCTTTATCAACATTTAAACTGATGTTACAACAAGATTTTCCAGAAAATTATGCTGCATATAAAGGCTTTGAATCGGTCTTTCAAAACTCAAACGCTTTAGTCAAACAAAATGGCGAATACCTCTACGTCATAGGAGGCTATGGCCCAATAGATTTTAAGGCTCCGAAAAATGGTTATGAAACCTATAATCAAGTCGCTAAAATTCATGTGAAGTCTCTTATTCATCTAGTAAAAAGAGAATTTGAAAAAGTTGATGCTGAAAAATTCCTGTCTTTTGGAAGAGATAGTTTACTCATAAGCACTGGCGGAGAATTACAAGTTATGGGCTCAGAGAATACACCGACATTTTATTTAGCAGGTGGTCACAACTTTGCAAAAGGACAAAAATATGTAGATGCCGTTTATCCTTTTACGATAAAAGACTCACTTCATCAATTAACAATCAAACTACAAACACCTATTTCAGATGTTGTTGATCCTACCTTACCAATAGCTGATGATCTTTCTACATTTAGAAGAAGAGATGGACCAATAGTCCCTACAATTTATAAAAGCCCAGTAAACAATGACATTAATCAAGGACTCGCTTTTTATACTGGTGTGTTCATGCCTGGATCAGATTCAAATTTACAAGCATGGAATGATGCTGTTTATGTTCATCCTAGTTTTGCTAATAAAGAAGGGAAATTATTTACTATTGATACTGAGTATAATCAAAACAATTACAATGTGTATTCATGCCCTAACTTTGTAGTCTACGATTCAACATCGGATATCTCATATACTTTTTTAATTGGAGGTATAGGTGATGGAAAATTTGCAAAAGATGGTAATTTATCAGGATTTACAAATACAGCAGTTCGTATTGAGACCAATATTTCCGAATTTCCCCTAAGAAGTTCGCATCACTTAATAAAATCAGATTATTTATTTAATCAAAGCGCCAACAACAAGCCTCCATTTTACGGAGCTGAAGCCATTTTATTTATAAATGAAAACCTTAATCCTGTTTTGGCATCAGATGGTACTAAAACAGAGTTATTAGACATGACTTCTTTTGATAACTCAGACACAACTATTGGGCATATCTATGGTGGTATTGAAGCTTTTAGATCTAATCCTGGAACTTATGGAAAAACGTATTCTAGAGCTTCTAACAAAATTTGGAAAGTGGTATTAAAAAAGAAATAATTCAATTTTAAATAATGACTAACAAAAAAAGCACAATTTTAGAGTTGTGCTTTTTTTGTTATTTAAATCTAGGTTTTGCATTTTGAAAAAAATAAACGAACTTACGTTGATTTAAATTACAATTTGCTGATTAACAAACAATCAATCCATATTCCTTTATGAAAGTCAAATCCAACCGCATCGAATCTATCGACATTTTAAGAGGCCTCGTTATGGTTATCATGGCATTAGATCATGTAAGAGATTATACCAATTTCGGTTATTTTTACACCGATCCAACCAATATGGATACGACGACACCAGTACTATTTTTCACACGATGGATCACCCATTTTTGCGCACCCGTTTTCGTGTTTTTAGCTGGAACCTCAGCCTTTTTATATGGTTCTAAAAAAGCATCAAAAAAAGACTTGGCAAAATTTTTATTTACCCGCGGATTGTGGCTCGTCTTTATAGAATTAACAGTGGTTAATTTTGCATGGACCTTTGATATTGGTTTAGGCCTTCACATCTTTCAGGTGATTTGGGCCATCGGTATTTGTATGCTATTTATGTCGGCATTAGTTTATCTACATAAAAAAGTATTATTAGTCCTAGGGTTCCTAATCCTGTTTGGTCATAATCTTTTAGATGGTATTACCATGCAAGGCAATGACCCACTATCGCTGCTATGGTATTTTACGCATCAACAAGGCTTTCCAGAATTTAACAATGGAGAAAGCATCTTGCTTATCGCTTATCCGTTTTTACCTTGGTTAGGTATTATGATTTTAGGCTATTGTTTTGGTCATTTTTATAAGAAAGGTTTTGATGTGAAAATTCGTAAAAAGGCGTTGCTTTATTTTGGACTGGGAGCTATAGCTCTATTTATAGTGATAAGATTTATCAATATCTACGGAAATCTGACACCTTGGAGCGAACAAAAGAATATGACATATACACTTATGGATTTTCTAAACACCACTAAATATCCACCATCATTGATGTATGCATTAATGACACTTGGTCCTGCCATGTTATTTCTATATGCTATTGAATCTGTAAAGAATTGGTTTACAAATTTTTTAGTGGTCATCGGTCGTGTGCCCTTTTTTTACTACATCCTACACTTGTATGTGATTCATTTATTTGGATTCATAGGACTAAGTATTTTAGGTGAAGACTGGAAAGAATTAATAGATACACCTCATCGAGATGCCAGTGAATTTCTAGCCGATAAAGGCTTTGATTTGTGGGTTACCTATGCTGTTTGGATTGTTACTGTTGCATTGCTTTATCCGCTCTGTAAAAAGTATATGGTGTATAAAGCAAATAATCGAGACAAATGGTGGTTGAGTTATTTGTAGACTTAAACTAATTATATTTTGATTTATGTTACAAATTGACGAACTTACCTTAACACTTATAATCTGTTAATATATAATCTCGAATGAACTTCAAACAAAACTATATAGTTCTTTCTATTTACTTCTTTTGTTTCTGCATTAATGCTCAAACAACTATCCATAAAAATGATGGAAAATGGAATTTAAACGTCGATGGAAAACCATTTGAAGTTAAAGGCGTGACTTTTGGCTATGACAAAGATGTAGAAAATTACGAGACATATTTTGAAAATCTAAATTTCCTAGGTGTCAATACGATTAGGCTTTGGGCCACTAATGAGAATACGATTAAACTTCTAGATGTTGCCGATTCATATGGTATAAAAGTTATGCTTGGAATTTGGATGCGTCATGGACGCCCTGGAATGGAAGATGATGATAGCTTTGACTATATAAAAGACAAAGAAGGCATGGAAGACATGTATCGTAATGCGATTAAAACTGTTGAAACCTACAAAAATCATCCAGCAGTACTGACTTGGGGAATTGGAAATGAAGTCTACTTAAATATGACAACTGATGCCGAAAAAGAAGCGTATTCAAAACTATTAGAACGCATTTGTCAAGACATCAAAAAAACGGACTCCAATCATCCTATAACTTCAGTAGAAGCCTGGACATTCGGACTAGATTGGTGGGGAAAATTTGTACCATCTATTGACATTTATGGATTGAATAGTTATGGTCCTGGTGCAAATTATTTAGCTGGCGAATTAGAAAAAAAAGGCATTGATAAACCCTATATAATTACTGAATTCGGTGTTACAGGAGAATGGGATATCAAAGCCGAAAAAAATGGAATTAAAATTGAACCATCTGATCAAGAAAAATATGATGCTATAGCAAAAGGATACCATGATTGGATTAAAAACAAAACCAATTGCTTAGGGGTTTATGTCTTTCATTATTCAAATGGCAATAATTTCATTTCACCTTGGCTACTAACACATCATAGAGGGATGTACCGTCCGCAATATTGGGCGATTAGAGAGGCTTATACTGGAAATAAACCCGTTAATAGTATTCCTGAAATAAAAACGTTTCAATTACCTGATTCTAAAGTAAAAAGTCAAACTTGGATTCCTGTAACTTTAGAAGTGTTTGATGCTGAAAATGATAGCTTAGACTTCGGTTTTTATTACAATCAAAGAACTGGTAGTAGAAAACGAAGAGATCAGGTTAACAAACTTGATTTTAGGGGTAATATGACGGATGGTTTTGAAGTTCTTCTTCCAAAAGAAGATGGCGCCATAAAAGTGTATGTAAATGTTAGCGACACTTTCAATAACGTTGGCATAGCGTCAACTTCAATTATGGTTTTAGATGAAAAAGCAAAACTTAAAAAATATCTCGTACCAAAAGCCAAATTACCTTTTTATGTTTACAAGGACGGAAATGACTTGCCATATGCACCATCTGGATATATGGGGAATTATAAATATATATCTATAGACCTAAAGAATACTGAGTATGTACATTCTGGAGAAACGTCAATAAAAATTAGCTACAACTATGACCATGATTGGTATGGTGTTGGTTTTGTTGACCCCGCAAATGATTGGGGAGAAATTCTTGGTGGTTATGATATTACTGGAGCTGAAAAATTTAGTTTCTGGGCAAAGGCAAGCAAAAAAGAGGTGAGCGCTACTATTGGATTTGGGTTAATTGATAAGGACAAACCATTTCCTGATACTGCAAAAAAATCAATTGAAATCAAATTGAGTACAAAATGGAAAAAATACACTATCAAAACAAAAAACTTAGACCTAAGTTGTATTCGCTCAGGTTTAGTTATTTTTTCTAGTGCTAATCGAGCATCACAAGACATCTATATAGATGATGTGATTTTTGAATAAGTTTTTATAAGACTTACACCCTAACAAAAATCCACGAAAACATAAAAACAGAAAAAGCACAATCCTAAGATTGTGCTTTTTTATATAATTAGATCCCTGCTTTCGCTGGAATAATAAAATTAAATCTCGCGATTAGAATCCCAAGCTTCTAAATAGTCCTTTACCGCTTTTACAAATTGTCCGCCTAATGCACCATTGACAACACGATGGTCGTAGGAGTGCGATAAGAACATTCTGTAACGTATACCAATAAAATCACCTTCAGCAGTTTCTACAACAGCAGGCACTTTTCTAATAGCTCCAAGAGCTAAAATACCAACTTGTGGCTGATTGATAATTGGAGTTCCCATAATACTTCCGAAGGTACCAACATTAGTCACTGTGTATGTTCCTCCTTGAACATCGTCAGGCTTTAATTGATTATCCCTTGCGCGACTTGCTAAGTCATTTACTTTCTTGGTCATACCAACCAAATTAAGCTGGTCTGCATCTTTAATTACTGGTACAATTAAATTGCCATTTCCTAAAGCAGCTGCCATACCTAAATTGATACGTTTTTTCTTAACGATGGTATCTCCCTGAAGCGATATATTCATCATTGGAAAATCACGTAGCGCTTTGGCTACAGCTTCCATAAAGATTGGTGTAAAGGTTAGATTCTCACCTTCGCGTTTAAAGAACTCGTCTTTCACCTTCTTTCTCCAGTTCCATATTTTAGTAACATCAGCTTCAATAAAACTTTGCACATGCGCAGCCGTTTGTACAGACTCAACCATATGATGCGCAATGAGTTTCCCCATTCTTGTCATTTCAATAATCTCATCATCACCACTTGCAACTACTGGTGTCGATTCAGGTTTTTTATCTACAGACTTAGCTGGAGTTGGAACCGTTTTTGGTGCCTCTTGAGTTTCTACTTTTACAGGAGTTGGTTGTGAGCTTCTCATATCTATGTAAGAAAGGATGTCATTTTTAGTGACACGTCCTTCTTTACCAGAACCAGCAATAGCATCTAATTCAACCTGAGAAATACCTTCTTGTTTTGCAATATTTCTAACTAATGGCGAATAGAAACGATCACCAGAACTCACGATTGGAGCTGCAGTTTCTTGAGCAAGTGTTATTGTTTTAGCAACTTCAGCAACCGCAACAGGCTCTGGAGTAGTATCTTTTGCAGACACTACTTCTGTTGCTTCTGTTGAGCCACTATCTTCACCAGCTATTTCAATAACAGCAATAGTCTGACCTACTTGAACTACATCATCGACATCAAATAGTTTTTCAATTAAAACACCATCAACTTCACTCGGTACTTCGCTATCGACCTTGTCTGTCGCAATTTCTAAAACTGCTTCATCTGCTTCGATAGTATCACCAACTTCTTTTAACCAAGATGTTATTGTTGCCTCAGCAACACTCTCTCCCATTTTAGGAAGTTTTAGTTCAAATTTTGCCATATCTGTAATCTAGGGTCTATAATTTGTTTTTCGGTTGCAAAATTAATAAAAAATCAGCAAATTTGTTGAGATTATTTCAATTAATTAAAATCAAAAGCAATCACCTCTCCTCTACTTTTGGAGCTGTTACTTCCGATGATAAAGTTAGAGTTTTTTGGTAGAATTTTGAATGTCGCTGTACAATTTTTAGGTGAACTGGACAGGATTTCGATGATTGACTTAAAATTGAGATGATTATTATCTAAAATATACTCGGTATCATCGGCATAGTTTCTAACACCCAATTGCAACTTCAAATCATGTTTTAGTGCTACTTCTAGAGGCTTATTCATTTCCGAAGAGAGGAGCACATAGTGATTAACATTTGTCTTATCAATACCTGAAGGGTTTTTAAGTAAGGGCACAATCTTTATTCCGAACCATACTAACGCATCAAAAACAATATTGGATTTAAAATGCTTATTGTAAAAAATCTGCATCGCTCCATAAAATCGTTTGGCGTAAGTTTTATCTTTTAAAGTACTTTCGCCTTTGTAATGAATCATAGTTTTAGCGCCATAGTACATATTATTATAACCCGCTTGACTTACTTTATAAGACAAATCGATATCTTCACCATACATAAAGTAATCTTCATCAAATCCATTGACTTCATTGTATATTGATTTTTTAAGTAACATAAATGCACCTACAAACACGGGAACGTGACCAGTTTCTTTTTCGCCTAGTGTAGAGACATAATAAGACTTTACAAAGCCTAACATCTTTTTAATTGCGATTGTTGGTGTTGGAATATTTCGTTTGCTTTCTGGAAGAAATCGTCCTTGACCATCCACCAATCGGCAACTTACAATACCAAGGTTATCGTTGTCTTCGGAAAACTTCAGCAAGGTCTCAAACGTATCTTCGGCTATAACCGTATCTGGATTTAAAATGCAGACGTACTTGCCTTTTGCTTGAGCTACTCCAATGTTATTACCTTTTGAAAATCCGAAATTTTCAGTATTCTCAATAAGTTTCACCATCGGAAACAGGCGCTTTACCATCTCACAGCTGTCATCTTTAGACCAATTATCAATGACGATGATTTCAGCATCAATATGAATTAAAGCAGCTTCAACACTTTTGAGACAAAGCTCTAAAAAATGGCAGACATTATAATTTAATATGATAACGGATAGCTTCAACTAAAAATTATGATTTTAAAGATGTTTCAAACGGAATTCTGTTAATGATACTTCGACCAAGTGTGACCTCATCGGTATATTCGAGCTCGTTTCCTACGGAAATCCCCCTAGCAATAGTTGATGTTTTTACATCATAACCTTGAATCTGCTTGTAAATATAAAAGTTAGTTGTATCACCTTCCATCGTAGAACCTAGAGCAAAAATAAGCTCCTTAATCGTCCCCAGTTTCACTTTCTCCACCAACGATTGGATATTTAGCTCATTTGGACCAATACCATCCATAGGTGATATTTTTCCACCTAAAACATGATACAAGCCTTTAAAAGAACTTGTATTTTCTATAGCCATAACATCTCTTATATCTTCAACAACACATACGATATTCTCAACACGATTAGAGTTTGAACAAATTTCACAAACATCTGTATCACTTATATTATGACAACTCTTACAGAATTTTATCTCTGTACGCATTGTACTTAATGCGTTCGCAAAATCGAGTGTTTGCTCCTTAGGCTGACGCAATAAATGCAACACCAAACGTAATGCCGTACGCTTACCAACTCCAGGTAATTGCGACATTTCGCTAACTGCATTTTCAAGTAATTTTGAAGAAAATTCCATAGTTGCGAATTTACAATTTGTAGAGCAATTTCAAGAGGCATTGCATAAAAAAACCACTATCGTCGTAACAATAGAGGTTTTTAGTATGTATTTGATAATATGCTATTTAATAACTAATTTTTTGGTTATTGATCCAACTGCGTTATTAATTTTAACAAAGTATAGACCAGACGCATAATTAGACACATCTATATTAGTAGGTTCTGAGATATTTTTGCTTTTCGTGTAGTACATCAATTTACCTAAGGCATCATATATTTTAATTGTAACAGGTTCGTTCTTATCCCAATTTAATGTGACACTATTTGTAGCAGGGTTTGGATACACTTTAAAGGTTTCTAAATCAAATTCGCTCACACTTAAGGAGGAGTCATAGACACTAGATCTCCATAGTCCACGACCAAAAGTTCCAGCATAAATTTTATCATCTGCAGTATTAATTTCCAATTCGTTGATACGCACATTTGGCAAACCATTATTAAAAGGCAACCAAGAGTTCGGAGTTGTATTATCTTTATAGTATACGCCATAATTCATTCCGACATACATACCATCCTGTCCATTATTTTGATATGCAATAGCCTGAGCAGGAAATGCAGGTAGATCAAACTCAGCACCAGTAAATGAAATACCGTTATTAGTACTCACATATACTCTTTCAGATCCTGACGTCGCTATAGCAACCTTAGTTGCATCTGTAGGATGAGGCGCAATACTATTAACAATTCCGCCGCCTAAATTTAAAGTTGGTGATTGAAACCAATTAGCACCTCCATCTAAGGTTCCAAAAAAGTTACCATTAATTGCCATATACATGATATCGTTATTAATAGGAGATATTTTTAAATGATCAATATTAGCACCAAAATTTGTAGATATAGATGCCCAAGTAGCACCTCCATCTATTGACTTATACACCTCATCGTAAGCCACATAAATCACATTACCATCTATTGGATCTTGTTCAAATGGTACAATCCAATTCCAATTATTTTGCCCACCTTTACCTTCAGGCTGAGAGATTCCTGCAAGATTAGATCCACCATTTGTACTTTTATATAAAGACCCAAACTGGCTGGTTCCATATAAAATTTGAGAATTGTTCTTATCAATAAAACTTTCCATTCCATCTGCACCTAACCAATCGGTCCAGTTACCAGCAGCATTCATAACGGATGATCCGTTATCTTGAGCACCTCCAGTAACAACTACAGGATCTGTTTGACTTATACCAATTTTATAGAATTGACGTATTCCTAAACCATTAGTTAAATCCGTGTAAAAATTAGTATTTACAACTGTTGTATTATTTGCTACGTAAACACCTCCATCTGAACCAACATATAACTTGTCGCCTACAAACTCCAAAATATCTACATCGGCATGACAATAGCCAATACCTTCAAACTGAGCATTCCCTGGTGTCCATTGAGAAGTAATACTAAATGTAGCACCTCCATTACTTGATTTCCATGTATTTATTCCAGCTATGTGCACTTCATCAATGTTAGTTGGATTAACAGCAATATCCATATCTCGTGGTGCCTGTCCTAAATTATCATCTGCTAAAGAGCTATAACCAAAGTAATTTTTTCCTATATGACTTAAAGTTGTAAAACTAATTCCCGAATTAGTAGACTTATATAAATTATTAAAGACGCCTCCACTTGCTTCAAGAACATAAACTGTATTTGCATCATCTGCAGACACACCAATCATTTTTTGTCCAGAAGTTGCCACAGATGGAATTATTATAAATGATGCTCCACCATTATTAGAATAATAGAAACTGTTTCCTGAAGCATAAACAACACTAGGATCACCTGGCTTGAACTCTACATCGTATCCACTCCCACCGGTAATTTGCGTCCAATTTAATCCACTATCCGTTGATTTATTAATTCCACCACCTTGTGCCGTAGCATACATTTTTGTGCTATTTGCTGTTGGGTCAATCAATATTTTATTAATGTTTCCATTTCCTATATCAGAGTAAAAATTCCAAGTGCTACCCGAATCTGTTGATCTAAAAATTGTTCCTCCTGTAGATCCCCAATAATAAATAGCAGGATTTTTTGGGTCAATAGCTAAGGCAAAAACGTCAATATTAGATAAGTTATCTGTTAAGACTGTCCAGTTTTGGCCTCCATCAGTAGATCTCCAAATACCTCCAGTTACTGAACCCACAATCATTGTAGTTGGTGTATTTGGGTCAACTGCAATCGACGTGATACGACCTACTCCTGGATTCCATCCAGATGTTGCATTCCATGAAGTAGGTCCCATTTCTTCCCAAGTACCCACTGTGGTTCTTGCTAACACATCACCCGAATTTAAATATGCGTTATAGTTTTCGAGCTCTTGCTGATAAAATTGCGGTGATTTTGTTTTTCCCGTTTCATCCATGTTACGCTCAGCAAAATACTGCCATCTTTTGAACGATTTATAGCCTGTTCCTCTGCCTCTACCAGCAGTATCAAAGTAAGTTTCCGCCTCTTCAACGATTTCAGCAACAGTATAGTCTTCGACTTGAGAAATCATGTTATTATACTCTTGAGACCAAGATGTTATAGCAAAAAAAGCAAATGCGAAGACGAGTAATATCTTTTTCATTATTAATGAAATTTAGGACAAAATTATCATAGATAATTGCATTAAATAGGCAATTATGCTACTTTAATTTTAAATGGTTAATATTGTTTACAATTTTTTGCTAAAATAAGATTTTTCTAATAAAGTCTTGTTAAAACCCCATTTATGTCGACGAATGCCATCATTATACTCATATTAGCCTATTTTGGAGTACTTATTTTAATTTCTTACTTCACGGGAAAAGAAGACTCCAACGAGGTGTTTTTTAAAGCTAAAAAACAATCGCCTTGGTACGTTGTAGCATTCGGTATGATTGGCGCATCCTTATCTGGTGTTACTTTTATATCTGTACCTGGAATAGTGGATGGGCAACAGTTTGCGTATATGCAAGGTGTTTTTGGTTTCTTTGTGGGATATTTAATAGTGCTTTTTGTTTTACTGCCTTTGTATTACAGACTTAATGTGACTTCTATTTATCAATACTTAGAGCATCGATTTGGTAAAGTGAGTTACAAAACTGGTGCATTTTTCTTCTTATTATCAAGAGTCACTGGAGCGTCATTTAGACTATATTTAGTAGCCTTAGCTATGCAATACATTGTTTTTGAGGAATTAGGTGTTCCGTTTTGGATTACTGTTGTTATCTCTATTCTTTTAATATGGATTTACACCAAAAGAGGTGGCATAAAAACCATTGTTTGGACAGATACATTACAAACACTAGCCATGCTTACTAGTGTTGTTGTGGCAATTGTTTTAATTGCTAACAAGTTGGAATGGTCAGCTTCAGAAATTATAAATAATGATCTCTTCAAATCTAAAAGCAAAATCTTCTTTTTTGATGATGTGAATGCAACAGTCTATTTCTGGAAATACTTTATTGGAGGAATTTTCATCACTATAGCTATGACAGGTTTAGATCAAGATATGATGCAAAAAAACCTGACTTGCAAGAACAAAAAAGATGCACAAAAAAACATGTTTTCTATGTCCGTTTTATTGGTCATAGTCAACTTTGTCTTTTTAAGCTTAGGTGCATTATTATTTATCTATGCTGAAAAATTTGGTGTCGACATTCCGGTGGTAGATGGAAGGACAAGAAATGACCTTTTATTCCCTGAAATAGCGATGAATCAAAACTTAGGAACTGGTCTTGCCATAACTTTCATCATTGGCTTAATTGCTGCTGCTTATAGTAGTGCAGATAGTGCATTAACGTCTTTAACGACTTCGTTCTCTGTAGATTTTCTAAATATTGAAAAGAAAGAAGCATCTCTACAAAAACCACTTCGTAAAAAAGTGCATATTGGCGTGTCATTAGTATTAATAATTGTTGTTATTATTTTTAATACTCTAGAAGGCAGTGTTGTTAGCAATCTATTCAAATTTGCCACGTTTACTTATGGTCCTTTATTAGGTTTATTTGCATTCGGAATCTTAACCAAAAAAGGTATAAAAGATAAATATGCATGGATTGTTGGTTTAGTAGCTATTCTTATTACTTACGGAATAACATCTTTACCAGTTTCAATTATTGGCACTTATAAATTTCATTGGGAAGTATTACCAATTAATGGTTTAATCACTATGCTTGGCTTATTTTTAATTTCAAAAAAGCAATCGACTAGTATTGATTCGTAGACAATAGAACTAGCGTACAAGCTTCTTCAAAATAAACACCTTCTTGTTTTAAAATATTCTGAAAATCGGGGTTTTCGGTTCCTGGATTAAAGATAACCCGTTCAGGATGTAAAGAAATGATATAGTCATAAAACGCTTTTTGTCGTTCGGGATTGAGGTACAAGGTTATCGTATGAATGTCCTTATAAGGCATCAAATGTGTATCAATAGCAACTCCAGAAACCTTGCCTTCTCTTAAGCCAAATCCAACAACTTCATACCCATGACTTACCAATCGATTTATTGCAAGATTGGAATAACGTTGTGGTTTTAAAGACGCTCCAACGACCAAAGTTTTTTTATTCATTCCAAATAATTTTCTACAAAAATAGCATTCACATCTTGAGTATTAAGCTCAAAATGTTAAAAGCATGTTAAAATAAGTAACACATCTGCATAGTTGTCGTCTATGAGATAACAACCGTTTTATTAAGCAATAAGACTCATCAATCAAAACAATCAATCAATAAATGAAAAAAATCACACAATTGTGCATTTTTCTATTTGCCCTTATGGCATTTGCACAACCCCCAAAATTAGATTTAAGAGATGGCACTGTAACAGGCAGAGTTATAGATGCAACGCTTAATCTACCATTACCTTATGTGAATGTTATTATAAAAGATGCATCCGACGCTATCATTACTGGTGGAATTACAGAGGATAATGGGAACTTCAAAATTAAAAAATTACCTGAAGGCGTTATTAAAATTGAAATCACTTACATTGGTTATAAAACCATAGTTAAGGAAGTAACAATTGGCAAAAACAACCGTAATATAAAGCTTGGAGATCTCTTTTTAGAAGAAGACATTGCTAGTTTAGACGAAGTAACTATAGTTGCTGAAGTTTCTACTATACAACAAAAAGTAGACCGTAAGGTCATTACTATTGGTAAAGACCTTGCTGCAAGTGGAACTGCTTCAGAACTTATGGTAGGAATTCCTTCGGTAAGCATAGATACACAAACTGGAGATATTAGTTTAAGAGGAAATCAAAACGTACGTGTTATGGTTGATGGGAAACTATCAAACATACCTACTGCGCAATTACTTAAACAAATCCCTTCAAGTGCAATTAAATCTATAGAGTTAATTACAAACCCTTCTGCTAAATATGATCCAGATGGTATGAGTGGCATCATTAATATAGTACTACACAAAAATTCTATGGTTGGATTTAATGGAAGCTTAAGTACAAATTTTAGTTACGAAAGACGACCAAAATTTAATAGTGCATTAAATATGAACTATAGAAATGGTAAATTCAACTTGTATGGCAACTATAGTAATAATATCTCAAAGAGTTTTAACTATGGACTAATCAATAGAATTGATCAGAATACAATTCAAAATGTAAGAGTTCTAGACACTAAAAAATCTCACGCATTTAAAGTGGGGCTTGACTTTTATCTTAATGAAAAAAACACGATATCGGTTTTTACTAACCTAAATTCATTTGATGGTGGAACAGATGCAGAAACTGACATCGTTTTTGGCAACGGTACATTTCAAGATCAATTTATCACCAGTGATGGAGATAACACGTCTGAACAATATAACTTCGATTATAAATTAGATTTTGATAAAGAAGGTCAGAATTTAGAACTTGAGGTAGATTATAACGTCTACGATAGCGATTCTGAATCAAATAATTCCTTTTCTGGAAGCGCAAATAACCGACCTAACTTTTTCGAATTAACACATACTGAAAGAGATCGTACTTCGATTAACTTAGATTATGTTGATCCATTATCTGAAACTACAAAACTAGAATTAGGTCTTCAAGCTAGGTTATTTAATAATACTATAAACTATGAATCTGATGGACGTTCTCAAAATGCAAATGGTGGTTATATTCCTTCATTAACTAATTTTGATTATAGTAGAGATATTTACTCGGCTTATGTAAATTATAACAAAAAAATAAACAAGTGGAATGTTCAATTAGGACTTCGTGCTGAATCTGCAAATGTTGAAACTTTAGCTGAGGAGACGGATTTAATAACAAATGAAGTTACAGTGACACCTTTTGATAATGATTATTTTGAACTTTATCCTTCGGCATTTGTAACCTTGCAAGCTTCAGAAAAGAACTCTTATCAATTTAGTTATAGCAGACGTATTGACAGACCAGGCGTTGGACAAATAAACCCCTTACCAGAATTTAATACACCTTTAATTTCTAAGTTTGGTAATCAAGATTTATTACCTCAGTTTACAAACTCGTTTGAAACAAATTACACAAGAAAATTAGAAAAAGGAAGCATCACTGGAGGTGTTTTTTATAGAAGAATTAAGACAGAAATCTCGACTGTAATTCTTGTGGATAGAGCAGATTTTAATCGATTAATCGTAACAGACGACAATTTTTCAAATACATCTGCCTACGGATTAGAAATATCTTCTAGCTATCGTCCAACATCATGGTGGTCCCTTAACGGAAGTTTTGATTTGTATTCACAAACACAGAAAAGTATTAGTGAACGTTTAACGGCGCCAGCTGAAACAGCAACAGAGGCCGATATTGTTCTAGAATCTGTAGAAGTTGACAATGTAGCGTATAATTTTAGAGTCTTTAATAACTTTAAAGTGAATAATAAGTTATCGTTTACTGCATTTGCTTTTTATCGTGGAGCGAACGAAAGTATCCAATTCGAACAGGATGCAATGCACTTCGTAAATCTTGGAATGCGTTATAACTTCTTGGAAGGAAAGGCTACATTTAGTTTTAGCTACAATGATGTATTTAATACGATGAAGTTCTCTGGCAATTCTCATAGGCCTTTGAGACAAGATCTTCAATTTAATTGGGAAAGCAACACTTGGAATCTTGGACTTAATTACCGTTTCGGTGGTGGAAAATATCGTGCTAAATCTCGTAAGAATAGAGATAAAGACGAAAAATCTGGAGGCGGATTCATATAAAAATAAAGTAAAGTTTAGTAACCTACATATAATAGTTGATGGTTAGTGTTAGTGTTTGGTTACTAAATAAGAAAACCCAAGACGTTTCGTTTTGGGTTTTTATTTTTATTTTTATTTTTATAAAGAAGTGTTAAAGTTTAATATTCAATGTAATATAGGCATTCACTTCACGACAAATCTTCTATACATAACATTTGGTTTATTAAGATTAGCTCTAAGTACTAGACAAAATTTTAAATGATTAATAGCAAGAAAATCCGTAGTGCAAACTGCGGATTTTTTTTAGTCCCTAAATCGAAAAACACCGCGTTGTGTTAATTGATAGTTAAAAATGTTAAGAGATGAAATAAATTAGGCATTCTAGCGTAATAAGTATGTGATAAGTTTTAAGGTTAAGCAGTTTAAACAAATCACTATTTTATAGTTTTAGTGTTTTTAGTAAAATTGGTTAATAGCAGAAAAATCCCAAAGCATAAACTTTGGGATTTTTTGTATCTATGATTTAAAAGTTTTTAAATTGATTTATTTCAGTTTCTATCGTTCAAATTTGAAATTAGTAGATGATTATACCTTATCACTAGTAAACTGAATTTTGATTATTGACAATGAGATCTTTTTTTTCGAAGGGATTTATTACCACTTCATAATCACACTTCCCCAAGTAAAACCACTACCAAAAGCAGCCAAGACAACCGTATCGCCTTCTTTGATTTTACCTTCTTCCCAAGCTTCGGTTAATGCGATTGGAATGGAAGCTGCTGTTGTATTTCCGTATTTCTGTATATTATTAAATACTTGGTCATCTCCCAATTTAAACTTACGCTGTATAAACTGCGAGATACGTAAATTAGCTTGATGCGGAATTAACATATCAATATCATCGACTTGAAGGTTGTTTTTCATCAAACCTTCCATAATCACTTCACTAAAACGAACCACAGCATTTTTAAACACAAATTGACCATTCATATAAGGATAATAACTTTCGTCATTAGGATTGTCTTCAGAAATAATGTCTGTCACCCAACGCGTTCCCATTCCTGGTGCCATAACGACCAATTCCTCTGCATGTTCACCTTGTGAGTGCAAATGCGTCGATAAAATCCCTTTACTCGTATCTTCTTCTCTAGTTAAAACTGCAGCTCCTGCTCCATCTCCAAAAATCACAGATACTCCTCTACCACGTGTCGTTTTATCTAATCCACGCGAATGTAATTCGCTACCAATCACAAGTATGTTTTTATACATGCCTGTTTTAATAAAGTTATCTGCTACAGAAATCGCATACACAAATCCAGAACATTGATTACGTACATCTAAAGCACCAACAGTTTTAATATCTAAAGCGTGTTGTACTTGAACACCTGGTCCCGGAAAATACATATCTGGACTCAAAGTCGCAAAGATGATAAAATCAATATCGTCTTTATCTAAACCAGCACGTTCAATAGCAACTTTAGCAGCTTTGACTCCCATGGTCGCCGTTGTATCTCTTGAGCCTTCCTTAACCCAACGACGTTCTTTAATTCCGGTACGCTCTTGTATCCATTCGTCATTAGTATCCATCATTTTGGATAAATGAGCATTCGTGACCACATTGTCAGGAACATAATGTCCTAAACCTATTATCTTGGAATTGTACATAGTATTTTTTGTATTAAATAAGTGATTGCAATTTAACCATTTCAGTAGTACTTTTTTTTAAACGGAAACCTATTCGTTATGCATGCATAGTAATATAAAACACGTGTTCCTTATGATTTAATTTTAACCTCGTAATTCCCTCAATAAATCATAATTTTAGTATCTTCAAGGACTAACAAATATTCAGATATAAAATGAAACATCTCATTCAATTATTTACTCTTTTTATAGCCTTTGGAAGCTACGCCCAAGAAAATCTAACCTATCAACAACCTCCTGATGAAATTCTAGAACTTGCTGATGTAGAATTAGCCCCAGGTGTACAAATTGATAGTAAAGGTGAACATATGGTCTTGCTATATCGCGATCAATACAAATCTATTGCTGAGCTATCGGAAACGGAGTTAAGACTTGCTGGACTGCGAATTAATCCAGTAACTAATATCGGAAGTAGAACGAGATACATAACAAATATTAAAGTAAAAAAGACGAGTGATAAAGACGCAAAACAAGTTTCTGGTCTGCCAGCAAATGCGAGGCTCTCAAGTTTTAGTTGGTCTCCTGATGAATCCATGATAGCATGTTTGAATACAACGGCTTCTGGTGTGGAAGTTTGGGTATTACATATTGCAGAAGCCCAAGCAACCAAATTAACAAAAGCGACCGTAAATGCTAATATGGGAAGTACTATCAATTGGTTTAAAGACAATAAGAACTTACTCGTAAAAATGCTTCCAAGTAATCGAAAACCGTTAATTGATTCAGCCATTGCTGTACCAACTGGACCAACAGTCTCAGTAAGTGATGGATCAAAAGCACAAAACAGAACCTATCAGGATTTATTAAAAACACCAAACGATGAGTTTAATTTTGAGCAATTAGCGCTTTCAGAAATTAAAAAAGTATCAATAAATGGAACCATTAATGATTTCTTAAATCCAGAGATGTATCGCGGTATTAGTTTTTCCCCTGATGGTAATTTTGTGAAAGTCATGAAAATTAAACGACCATATTCATACCTCGTGACATACACCAGATTCCCAAATGAAAGTATCATTTACGATATGAATGGCAAGACCATTACAACAGTAAATGATGTGCCTTTAGACGAAGTAAGACCAAAAGGATTTATGGCGACACGTAAGGGAAAACGTGGGATGTCATGGCGCGGAGATCAACCTGCAACATTAGTTTGGACTGAAGCTCTTGATAATGGAGATCCTGCTATTGACGTTGAATTTAGAGATGCAGTTTATGAACTTAAAGCACCATTTAATGGTCAACCCAAACAAATTTTAAAAACCAAACAACGCTTTGGTGGCATTGAATGGGGAAATGAAACCACAGCTATTGCTTATGATTATTGGAGAAATACCCGAAATTTAAAAACTTATGTTTTTAATCCGTCGAACCCAAAAGAGACGCCAAAAGTAATTTCCGACAGAAATTACCAAGATAACTATAGTAATCCAGGAAATTTTGTGAGCTCAAAAAACAAGTATGGTCAATCCACTTTAGAAATAAATGGCGATAAATTATATTTAATGGGAGATGGTTACACCAAAGAAGGCCAGTTTCCTTTTATAGATGAATACAATATTAAGAGCAACAAAACCAAACGCTTATATCAATCTGAATATAAAGAAAAGTTAGAAAGCTTAAACTCTGCAATTGATATGAAAAAAGGGGAAATCCTTGTCCGTATCGAATCTCCTACTGAATATCCAAATTACTACATCAGAAATATTAATAAGAAAAATAACCTTATCGCAATTACGGCGTTTGACAATCCCTTTAAAAGTCTAGAAAAAATCAATAAACGTGTCATCAGTTATAAGCGAGATGATGGTTTGGGTCTAGAAGGAACCCTATACTTGCCATTAGATTACGAGGAAGGTAAAAAATACCCAATGATATTATGGGCTTACCCTCGCGAGTATAAAGACAAATCTAGTGCATCTCAAAGTACTACAAATCCTAACAAATTTGTATATCCTTCTTGGGGTTCACCAATTTATTGGGTGACTAGAGGTTATGTCATTTTAGACAAAGCTGCATTTCCAATTGTAGGTGAAGGTAGTGATGAACCTAATGATTCGTTTAGAACACAACTCGTTGCGAACGGAAAAGCAGCCATTGATGCCGTTGATGAACTCGGCTATATTGATAGAAATAAAGTAGCCGTTGGCGGACATAGTTATGGCGCGTTTATGACAGCAAATCTATTATCTCATTCCGATTTATATGCTGCTGGTATTGCCAGAAGTGGTGCATACAATAGAACATTGACTCCTTTTGGTTTCCAAAGTGAAGAACGTAGCTATTGGGAAGCACCAGAGGTTTACAATAATATGTCACCATTTATGCATGCCGACAAAATGAAAACTCCACTCTTACTTATTCATGGTGTTGCCGACAATAACTCTGGAACCTATCCGCTACAAAGTGAACGCTACTTTAACGCTTTAAAAGGATTAGGTGCGACAGTGCGTTTAGTTATGCTACCAAAAGAAAGTCATGGCTACTCTGCAAAAGAATCTATTATGCATATGCTTTGGGAACAAGACGAATGGTTAGAGAAACATGTAAAGAATAAAAACGAAGAAGAAGAGCCTATAACGAACGATGAAACCAAATTAAAAAACTAATCTCACTCTATAATTTTAAAGCCATTCACATTTGAATGGCTTTTTTTTATGTCATCTTGTCATAATTCATCTCTTGGTATTTTATTTGACTACACACTAGTATTCAAATTAATTATATTAAAACATACATATCATGACAAAAGGGAACATTAATGTATCGGTAGAGAATATTTTTCCGCTCATTAAAAAATTCTTGTATAGTGACCACGAAATCTTTTTACGTGAGTTAATCAGTAACGCTACAGATGCAACACTTAAATTAAAACACTTAACGAGTATTGGTGAATCTAAAAGCGAATACGGAAATCCACAAATCGAAGTTAGAATCGATAAAGAGGCTAAAAAAATTCACATCACCGATCAAGGTTTAGGTATGACAGCCGAAGAGGTTGAAAAATACATTAACCAAATTGCCTTTTCAGGCGCTGAAGAGTTTTTAGACAACTATAAAGATGCTGAAAAAGATTCTGGAATTATTGGTCATTTCGGACTAGGATTCTACTCCGCTTTTATGGTTGCTGAAAAAGTAGAAATCATCACCAAATCTCATACTGATGCGCCAGCTGCACATTGGACTTGTGATGGCTCACCCGAATTTACTTTAGAAGCATCTGATAAAACTGAAAGAGGTTCTGAAATCATTCTTCATATAGCAGAAGATTCTACAGAGTTTTTAGAAGAAGGACGCATTACCAGCTTATTATCTAAGTATAATAAGTTTATGCCTGTTGCTATTAAATTTGGAACTAAAGAAATCAACGATCCTGAGTTCACGCCTAAAACTACTAAAGATAAAGAAGGCAAAGAAACGTCGGAACCTCACAAACAAATCACAGTAGATAATATCATCAATAATCCTAATCCAGCTTGGACAAAACAACCAACAGAATTAGAAGGCGATGATTATAAAAGTTTTTACCGCGAGTTATATCCAGCACAATTTGAAGATCCTTTATTTCATATTCATTTAAATGTTGATTATCCATTTAATCTAACAGGAATATTGTATTTCCCTAAGATGAATAATGATTTAAATGTTCAGAAGGATAAAATTCAGTTATACCAAAATCAAGTTTTTGTAACGGATAACGTTGAAGGTATCGTACCAGAATTCTTAACGATGTTAAGAGGTGTTATTGATTCTCCAGACATTCCATTAAATGTATCCCGTTCATATTTACAAGCAGATGGTGCCGTAAAGAAAATTTCATCTTACATCACTCGTAAAGTTGCAGATAAGCTTAAATCGTTATTCAATGCTAATCGTGAAGATTTCGAGAAGAAATGGGATGATATCAAAATAGTGATTGAATACGGAATGCTTTCCGAAGAAAAATTCTTTGAAAAAGCAGATGCGTTTGCATTATATCCAACAGTTGATGGTGACTTCTTTACTTATGAAGAATTATTTAATAAGATCAAAGCAAACCAAACCGATAAGGATGGCAAGCTTGTGATTTTATATGCGTCAGATAAAGATGCTCAGCATTCTTATATTGAATCCGCTAAAGCGAAAGGTTATGAAGTTCTATTATTAGATTCTCCAATTGTATCGCATTTAATTCAGAAGTTAGAAACGACAAAAGAGAATATGTCTTTCGCACGTGTTGATGGAGATCATATTGACAACCTCATCAAAAAGGACGAGACTGCGATTTCTAAACTTTCCGAAGAAGAAAAAACAACTTTAGATACGTTGTTGAAAGAAGTTGTTCCATCAGAAAAATTCATGGTCCAATTAGAAGCTATGGATAGTGATGCATCACCGTTTATAATTACACAACCTGAGTTTATGCGTCGTATGAAAGAGATGCAGCAAACTGGCGGCGGTGGCGGTATGAATATGTTTGGTAGTATGCCAGAGATGTACAACCTCATCGTGAATACCAACTCTGAATTGGTTGGCGAAATTCTAAACACCAAAACCAAGAAAAAGCAAGAACGTTTGATTACTCAAAGTTTAGACTTGGCTCGTTTGTCTCAAGGCTTACTGAAAGGTGAAGAGTTGACCAACTTTATCAAGCGTAGTTATGATATGATTAAATAATTTGTAATTCCGCACTTGATGCGAAATCTAAATAACTAAAACCACTTTGTTAAGTCAAGGTGGTTTTTTATTGCTTGATTTTATGGAAAAATCACACTCCAAAACAAAAAACAATTCACTTATATTTGCTACAAGCATAAACTATGAGTTTTACACTTTTATCTTCACCTTTACAAGGCTTTACCGATTTTCGTTTTAGGAATGCACAAAACAAATATTTTGGTGGTATTGATACGTTTTATGCACCATACATTCGTTTAAATGGAAAACTAAAAATAAAATCCTCCTACGAGCGCGATTTATTACCTGAGCACAATTCCACCTTAGAAGTTATACCGCAAGTCATTACAAATGATGCCGACGAGTTTTTATTTGTTGCCAAATACGTACAACAATTTGGATATAAAGAACTCAACTGGAATTTAGGCTGTCCTTATCCAATGGTTACAAATCGCGGAATGGGATCTGGCTTAATTTGCGACCCAAATAAAATAAACGATATTTTACATCGTGCCCACAGCGAAACTGATATTTTAGTCTCTATGAAAATGAGAATGGGTTACGAAAATAACGAAGAAATATTGCACACCTTTCCTGTTTTAGATAAATATCCACTTAAAAATATTGCTATTCATGCACGTATTGGAAAGCAATTATATAAAGGTGGCGTAGATTTGGAAGCGTTTCAAAAATGCATAGATGTTGCCAAACATAAACTGTATTACAATGGAGATATTACTTCGTTAGCACAATTTAAAAAAATGCAGGAGCGTTTCCCAAGTATTGACCATTTTATGATTGGTCGTGGATTAATTGCAGATCCTTTTTTACCTAGTATGATAAAAAACGACACGACTGAATATCCTAAAAACCGTTGGGAGTTGTTTGAAGCTTTTCATAACGAAATATACCAACAATACGATGCTGCTTTATCTGGTCCAACTCCAATAAAAATGAAAATGCTAGGTTTTTGGGAATATTTTTCACGCTCTTTTTCTAATCCACAAAAAACCTACAAAAAGATTAAAAAAGCAACTAATCCAGTAAAGTACCAACAAGCAGTAAAAGAAATTTTAAATACCGAGAAATAAGAATCTCTTAATTCAAAAAACCACTTCGCTCGCTCAAGGTGTTTTCTTTATGTCACTTCTTCTCTATTTCCATAAAAAAATGTTAACTATTTTTTTGTTTCTAAACGATTGGTTAGATTTGTCCTGTATTTAAAAATTAATGGCAAGAAAGAAAGAATATATAGAAGAAGAAGTGATAGAAAAAGCAATGGATTTATTCTGGCGCAATGGTTACGAAACCACTTCTATGCAAATGTTAGAGAAAGAAATGGGCATTAACAAATTTTCAATCTACGCTAGTTTTGGAAGTAAAGAAGGGGTTTTTCTTGAGAGTATAAAGTTCTATAAGCAAAAGTTAAGGCAAATTACCGACAAACTAAAGGCATCTTCTAATGGCATTGCAGGCTTAAAGCAATACTTCTATGATTTTATAGAGTTTTCAAGAGATGCTACGATAAGAAAAGGATGTTTGATAACCAATTCGGCAAATGAATTAGATGAGAATGCCAATCTAAAAATCAAAGACGAGTTATCAAAATTTACAAACAACATTAGAAGTTTGTTTGCGAATAATTTAAAAAAAGAGGAAGACCTAAATGCTATTGAAGTAGAAGAAAAAGCAGATTATTTAATCATATCCATGTTTGGACTAGCCTCTGCATCACGCGTATTTAACGAATCACAATTATATAATTATATAGAAAACATATTTAAAAGCTTATAACATTTTTTTTAACTTATAACTAAACAATCGTTTAGTTATAAAAAACATAAATAATAACTAAAAATTAAAATCATGAGTACATTACAAATTCACACTATCGAATCAGCTCCAGAAGAGAGTAAATCACAATTAGAAGCTTCAGTAAAAAGTTTTGGAATGCTACCTAACCTTCATGGTGCTTTAGCCGAAGCTCCAGGTCTATTACAAGCCTATAAAATGTTACACGAGTTGTTTCAGAAGTCGTCATTTAATGCAGATGAATTAACAGTTGTTTGGCAGACCATAAACGTAGAACATGCTTGCCATTATTGTGTACCTGCTCATACAGGAATCTCACATATGATGAAAGTAGATCCTGCATTGACAGAAGCACTTAGAAATAGAAATGCAATGCCTAATGCCAAACTGCAAGCGTTACAGGATACCACATTATCTATTGTTAGAAATAGAGGACATATCTCAGAATCAGAAATAGAGGCATTTTATGCAGTAGGATACCAACAAAGACAATTGTTGGAAATCATTTTAGGCATATCTCAAAAAGTGATTAGCAACTATACAAATCATATTGCAAAGACACCTGTAGATGCTGCCTTTGAAAAGTTTGTTTGGGAAAAGTAGACACACTAGAGTCATGAATAAATAGAAGGTAATATATTTAAATTCAGACCGTTATACCTAAACCACTTTATTAACCTAAAGTGGTTTTTGACTTAAATACTTACCGATAATCTATTTTATAAAGAGAATACCGACACTTATGCAATCAATCAAAAAGTTATATGTATTTTAATGATACCAATCAAATTCTAATGCGTACCGACAATTCTAAAATTAGCGAGATTTTTAAGACTCTTTCATTTTCCGAAGCGGAAATAAAGATCATAGAATCGGTGTTTCATAAAGCGAGCTACAAAAAGGGAACTGTTCTTCTTAGAGCAGATGATATTGTAGATGCCCAATATTACACATATAGTGGATGCCTTAGGTCATACCATATAGATTCACACGGAAAAGAGCACACGGTTCAATTTGCAATTAAAGATTGGTGGATAAGTGATTATACAGCGTATTTTTCTACAACTAAATCTATAATGAATATAGAAGTTCTTAAAGATGCTGTAATCTATAGATTATCAAAAGAAGATAAAGAATATCTATATACACAGATTCCGAAAATAGAATCCTTTTTCAGAAAAAAACTAGAGCGAGCGTTTGCTGCATTTCAAAAACGCATTTTATCTAATCTATCTCAAACCGCCACAGAACGCTACACGAGTTTCGTTAACAAATATCCTAACATTGAGCAAAGTGTCAAGAACTATCACATTGCTTCTTATCTTGGAATCACTACTGAAAGTTTAAGCAGAATTCGAAAAGAATTACCCATCCACTAAATTTATTACCATACATCAATTTTTTTAAAGCTTAACAATCATACCTTTGTACCAATAGGTAAAATTGACAAAAAAACGCTATAGAAAATCCCTAACGATTAATAGCTAAAGAGCGCGAGTTGTAAAAGACTTGCGCTTTTTTTGTATCTTTAAGTTTGTAACTTGATACAACTAGGCGTCAATGAAAACAAGAAATTCTAGAAGGGCTTTTATAAAAAAAGGTGCATTAGCTGGTTTAGCTATTCCATTGGTTGGAAGTGGCTTAATGAGTTGTCAAACAAAAGAGAAAAAAGAGAGTACAACGACTCAAAAACCCAACAAGAAACTTAATATATTAATTCTTGGAGGCACTAGTTTTTTGGGACCTCATCAAATAGCCTATGCTATTTCTAGAGGTCATAAGGTATCTACATTTACCAGAGGAAAAACGATACCTACAGTTAATAAGGATGCCTTTAAACATGTTGAACAACTTATTGGCGATCGTGAAAATAATCTGAAAGCATTAGAAAACAGAACTTGGGATGTCGTGATTGATAATTCTGGTCGTAATGTTCAATGGACAAAAGACACAGCTAATTTATTAAAGGACAATGCTGGTTTATATATGTATACCTCTTCAACAGGCGTGTATTATCCTTACAAAGGAGATCATATAAAAGAAGACACAAAGCTTATTCTTGAAATGCCTGACGGACTCACAGAAGACGAAAAATATGAGCAAGATTATGGTATCATGAAAGGAAATTCAGAACTTGAAACTATCAAAGCTTTTGGTAAAGAACGATCTATTATTATAAGACCAACCTATATGATTGGTCCTGCAGATCGAACCAACCGATTTGTGCATTGGCCTTTACGTTTTGCCAAAGGTGGAAAGATATTAGTTCCTGGTAAGCATGATGATTTAGTACAATATGTCGATGTTAGAGATGTCGCAGAATGGTACATTAGATTAGCCGAAAACAAACAATATGGCACCTACAATGCTGTTGGCCCAGAAGCAACACAAACTGTACATGAATTTGCGACTAAAGCAGCCAAAACGTTTGATGTAGAATCGACTTTCACAATGGTAGATGACTATGAGTTTCTTAAATCAAATAGCATCTACTTCGCCATTCCGTGGGTTATGGCTGAAGACAATCATTATGGCTCTGCAAGAATAGATCATCAAAGCGCTATGAATGCTGGATTAACTTATAGACCATTAAAAGATACGGTAAAAGACACCTACGATTGGTGGATGTCTAATGCTGTTGCTAAGGACAGAAAACAAAAGTATCATAGTGACCCAAACTCTTTATTAGCAAAAGAAAAAGACATTCTTGCCAGTTGGGGAAAACACCAAAAAACCAAAGGTTAATTCCCTCTTCTTCGGAAATTATAAACTTAAAAATACCCTTGACATAATCTGTCACTAGCTCAAATATCTTTGCATTTCGTTTAACAATTAAATCAATTTAAAAATGAAAAACGCAGTGAACTGGTTCGAAATTCCAGTAAAAGATTACAACAGAGCAAAACAATTTTACAGTACTATTATGGACTCTAAAATCACAGATCATCCAATGCCAGAACAAAACATTAAATATGGCATATTTGAGTACGATGAAGACAATAATGCCGTTGGTGGTGCAATTATTGAAGGTGAAGGGCAAAACCCAACAACCGATGGCGCAACTATCTATTTAAATGGTGGAGAAAATTTAAACATGGCGCTAGGAAAAGTTGAACCTAATGGCGGAAAAATTATGATGCCAAAAACAGACATTGGCGCATTTGGTTTCATCGCTCAGTTTATAGATACAGAAGGTAATCGCGTTGCATTACACTCTATTATGTAATTCGTCAATCAAAATTATAAGATAGTGAATTGCTATGCGGTTCACTATCTTTGTTATTATGTCACAACTTTCAAGACTCATATCAATATTAACATTATTACGTTCAAAACGTTTGTTAACTGCTAGCGAATTAGCAGATAAATTTGACGTTAGTATGAGAACTATTTATAGAGATATAAGAAAGTTAGAAGAAGCAGGAATTCCAGTAATGACTATTGAAGGAAAAGGGTATTCATTAATGGAAGGTTATACTATGGCTCCAGTTCAATTTACCGAAAAGCAGGCCAACGCGTTAATAACAGCGCAACATCTGGTCAATCAAACAAACGATTTGTCTTTTGCTACCGACTTTAAAGATGCGATGACTAAGATAAAATCTGTATTTAAAACATCTGTACAGGAAAAAAGTGAGTTATTAAGTAGCAAAATTCATGTCTTCGATTCCAACTACGAGAATATTTCTAGCAATGCCTTATCTGAGATACAAATAGCAATTACCAATTTTAATTATGTTGAAATTAATTACCAAAAGGCAAATGATCCTAATATATCATTCCGAAAAATAGAACCCTACGCCTTCTATGCTACTCATCATAAATGGATTTTAATTGCATGGTGTCATTTGCGTAACGATTACCGCGCTTTTAGAATTGATCGCGTTCAGAATTTTAAAATCCTCAACGATACGTTTGAAGACCGAAAATTTAATCTGCAAACGTATTTTCAATCCTGTCCTTATGATGGAAAATAATCTACTCCATTACACAATCAAATGTATAAATAAAGCGGCTTTTCTGAGTTTATTAATTTAATTAGACGAGAGATTAAAGCCATTAACAGCATCAGAAATCTCATAGCCTAAGCGATAGCCTTCTGTGCAATCCATTCGCATATGAACTCCAAACGGAACTCTAGAAAATGCGCTCTCTTCGGCCATTTCACTAAAAGAACCAAACTGCCTTGGAGAGCCTCTAAACTCAGTTTCGGCTTCATGTGTTCTATCTATAAAATCAACACTATCACCAAACTCATTAATAAATATTCCAGCTGCTGCAGATGCAAATGTTGAATGTCCAGACGGATACCCAGGAAACGATGGGTTTGGCCAATAAATAAACCGGTACAAATTAGTTTCAAATTCAGAATCTATAAATTCTTCAATATATACATTTGGTCGCATCACCATATATTCATATTTGTCTGCCCAAGTAGATACAGCGGCATCATTAAGCGAAAACCCTAACTTAAGGAATAGCGCTAAAGTAGTTTCGTAATCCAAATCAAACTGCTTTACTAATTGTCCTGCTATTGAAAACTGATGACCTGGAGGGCTCATCATCAAACCTTCAACATCATCAGACCAAAACTCTGCAATCCATAAATCTTCATTATCCTCTTCTCTGGCTGTGTTATTGAGTTCATAGGTTTCATACATTTGAGTGTAATAAGGACTATCAGTAATTTCACTATATGTAATTGGAGGTGGGTTTGTAGAGGTTTCCTCAGAAGAGATCACAAAGGTTCTCACAGATTCCCAATACGGAAACAAGGCTCTTTCTTGATCTGCACTATAGGTCCAAAATCCTTCTCCCACAGGCGGCTCGTACGATAAAGGTTGCGGCTCTAATTGTTGTTGTTCGGCTTCAGTATCTGTTAAACTATAAGCGATAACGCGCTGTGCGACATAATTCCCCCATGCTTCCGAATCTTGAATAAGTGCGTTAGACATATCTACAGAAAGTTCACTTTCCTTTTCGTTCTCTAACTCCCCAATCAAGGCTTCCATAGTATCAGGAATATTATACATAAAATGATCAGTTACTCTGGCATAGCAAGCATTTAAAGCGACATTCAAATCAATAAGGTCTGCACGCTCATTTTCGTTAATATTAAGACCATCCAATCTGCCTTCATTTGAGGTATAACTAGCCATTTCATAAACAGACGTTTCATAAGCTGCTAAATGAATATAAGCCAAGGATCTGGCTGTGGCATTAGGTCGCATTCCTGTAGCATTACGATCTAGTTCTAGCCATAATTCATTCCAGTCTACAATGAGTTTCGTAGTGGCATCAGAGAGTTCTGTAGCCTCATTATCATCGATAACTTCATCATCATCACTAGCACACGATTCAAACAACCCACATACCAATAGTAACATTAGTATCCATTTTAGGTTTGAGTTTTTCATAATATTAGATTTTAAGTTAAACAAAAAAAACACATGTGCCTTTTGTTTAAAAGCGCATGCCTTTTCATTCATTTACTCGTACGCTGTCTAATTTTGAAAAGCGTAAAATTCAATCAAATATACTTGTTTTTTTTATTATTAAAATGATTTAAAGACGTTTTAGTAATACGTCATAAACATTTAGTTCCTAAACGAAATAAAAAAACGTTCTAACTATTAAAATAAATTTCAATCACTTGATAATAAATATATTAACATTGAATTAATTGTTTTTATACTGAAATATAATAAATCGAAAATCGAAAATGATTTTAAAATCACGTAAAACCACCTATAAATTCTAGGTTGATAACCGCTAAATTTGAGTACAAATCAATTAGTTATTAATTAAGAAAACATGAAAGATAAAACACCTACAAAGGTATTTACTGTCGCAGATTACTTACTTACTCGACTCAAACAATTAAATGTTACTGAACTTTTTCAAATCCCTGGAGATTATGTAAAAAATTTTACACAAGCTCTGGAGAATTTTGATGGCATAAAAACTATTGGAACCTCCAATGAATTGGATGCCGCATATGCTGCTGATGCTTATGGTCGGACTCGAGGCTTAGCAGCCGTATCCTTACAATATGGCGTAAGTACATACAGCGCATTGAATGCCATTGCTGGAGCCTATGTAGAACGCAGTCCAGTTGTAGTCATTAGTGCTACTCCAGGAGCAGATGCGCGCCAAATAGGAAGTATGTACAATGTATTGTACCATCACTCAACCGGAGATCTCAATGCCGATCAAGACATTTTTGAAAAAGTAACGGTCGCGGCAGAAACGTTAAGCACTTCGGTAGGTGCTGCCGAAAAAATAGATCATCTAATCATCGCTGCCATTACGCATCAACGACCCGTTTATATTGCATGCTACAAAGAAGTATGGTTAGAACCTTGCCCAAAACCGCCTAAAAAGAAACTTCAACCTATTATTCCAAAGAGCGAAAAAGCAGCACTCAATAACGCCGTAACTCAAGCATGGAAACAAATTACAAATGCAAAATCACCAATGATCTTTGCAGGAGTAGAACTATTACGACATGGGCTCACCAAAGAATTGAAAGAGCTCATTGAAGTCAGTGGTATGTTATATACTACAACGAGTCTCGGTAAGACTGTTTTAGATGAAAAAGGCGATAAATTTATTGGAACCTATTCGGATCAAGCCTCAATTCCTCAGGTATTAACACTTGTAGAAGCAGCAGACTGCTTCATCAATTTAGGGACCATCATAACCGATGATTACTTGTGGTTTGTAGAAAACAAATTTGAAGATATAATTATCGCCACAACCGAGGAAATGCGTGTTGGTTATTTCACCTTTCAAGATGTCACTTTAAAAGATTTCATGTTAGCTTTAATAGAACGCTTCAAGGATGATAAAGCGTATCCTTTAAAAACAAAAGCACCTGCACAACCAAAATTTCCAGAACCATGGGTCTCAAATTCAGATATTAAATTCAATAAAAAACCCGAAATCATCACATTTAATCGCTTTTTTGAGCATTCAATGAAATTCTTAAAAAAAGAAAAAATGTTAGATGATATCATCATGAATTTTGGCGTGAGTTCATCGATGTATGTGGCTACGAATGCCTACGGATTATCTCAAAACACTTATATCTCTTCGGCGGCTTGGCAGTGTATTGGTTTTGAAACTGGCGCAACATCTGGTTCCCAATTAGGGAGTGGCAAACGTTCTTGGACGGTTGCTGGTGATGGCGGATTTATGATGATTGCGCAGTCACTTTCCACACTTGTGAAGTACAAACTGAACTCGGTGATTTTTGTTATGAGTAATGGCGTTTATGCCATCGAACAAGTATTCGTGGATATGGATTCTTTTAAAGCTGGACCTAAGCATAAATTTGATGGTTTTGACATCTTGCCGACTTGGGATTATCAAGCATTAGCCAAAGCATTTGGAGCCCATAGTTACAAAGCTGAAACGATATCTGAACTGAATGACGTTCTTAAAAATCTAAAGAAAAAAACCAACCTTCCTACATTGGTTGAGATTGTAATTCCGAAAAAGGATTTACCTCAGCAGATGGAAAGAATTGGCAACGAATAAAAGGAATTCAACACAAAAATAAATTATAATAGTTCAACATAAAACAATCAATTATGAAAACAAAAACATATTCCATTTTTGGTGCAGGTGCTTCTGGTCTTTACACAGCTTGGAGACTGCTCAATGGAGAATCGAAGACAAAAAAAAATGAAAAGATGCTGGAAAAGGGTGATGTATTAGAGCTCTATGACTGGGGGAAATATAATTTTTCAAAAAAAGAATCAGGAACAAGAGAACCTGGAGCTCGTGTTTGTACTTGGCATTATAAAGACGATAAAAACAATTCCTATTTAGAACTTGGCGGCATGCGCTATTCGTATTGGGATGGCAAACCAATGGGTGAAGGTCATCGAGTGGTTACCAAAACCATTGAAGCCTTAGACCTGAAAAAATTCTCCGTTCCTTTTAATGAATCGGCAGATCCTTTGATGTCACTACGAACAAAGAACATGTACATTTCTGATGTCAATTCTAATCAACCTGCACCTTATGCGGTCAACAATTATGGTGCCGATTCAGCACCTGATGATGAGTTCACAACCATAGAATCTGTTGCTATTACTGAAGAGTCAGGACCTAAAACGCGAAGAGAATGGTGTGACTTTTATCAGAATGGAGAAATCAAGATTCAGATGCCAGAAAGTTCCGTATTTAAAAAGGGAGATTCATTAAAAGATATTGGCTATTGGAATTTAGCCTATGATATGCTCGGGCAAGAAGGGTTTAGTTATTTAGCCGATGGTAATGGCTACTCTTCCAATGTTGTTAATAGTAATAGCGCTCAGTCTTTTAGTGTTAATGACGAATTCACACCAGGAACCGAATATAAAACCTTAACCAAAGGGTTCTCAAGTTTATTCACTGGCTTATTTGATGCTGTGGTAAAACTCGCAAAACAGAAAGGTATTATCCTTAGCTACCATCCTGATGTGCGATTGCGTTCTATTTTGGATACTAAACACGGCATTCATTTTACCACGGCTACGCGCAAAGCTCCAGACAGACTTGCTGAAAGCAAAACCTGTGACGCCGCATTTCTTGCCATGCCAAGAAGTGCCATCGAGTTAGTCGCTCAGGCCACACGTTATAGTGAAAAAGAAGGATTGGACGTACTCAATCATGAGAAAGTGCAGCTCTATCTAGAATCGGTTATTATGGAACCCTCATATAAAGTAGGCATGTTCTTTGAAACGCCATGGTGGAGAGACACTACTAAGGGTTCACCAAAATATCCAGCGAAACTAACCAGTTACTTCTTAACGGAAGAAGGCATTGAAGAATTAAAACATCATAAATTCCCAGAGAAATATATCAAAGAGCTACAGCATGCAAAGCATCCACCAATTTTAAACACATCTTATTCTGATAAGACCCAATTTATTGATGCTGTGGAAGCACATACTAGAGAGCGATTAACTTATAAACAAGAACAACTTTTATTGAAGGTTGCCGAATTGGATACCATTGGGCCAAGCATTACTGATATGCCTATCCGACAGGTGGTGTATTTTGGTGACAATGCGCTTCAAAAGAAAGGCAAAAAAATCTATGGAATGCTCGCGAGTTATGATGATATTCAATACACCGATTTTTGGAAAGCACTCGAACTTGGACCAAAAGCAAAACGCAAAATTCCAGAATCTAGAGATGTGCAACCTTTAGAAGGTCCACGAGCTGCAACTCCAGTGATGGTAAAAGCACTGCGCCAACAATTGGCTGCCTTACATTTTGGGCCACAAACCGATTATTCTGCAGTACCAGAGCCATTAGAAACCAAATACATGGATTGGTCGCTACCGCCTTTTAACGCAGGCTACCACGCGTATAAATCACATTATAGCATGAGAGATGTACAGCGAAACATTAGAAAGCCCTCACAATTAATTAAGGGAAAAGATAGCGCCATTTTTATTGTAGGCGAAACCTATTCTAATGATCAAGCTTGGGTAGAAGGTGCGTTTTGTACTTCAGAATCTGTGCTTAATGATTTTTTTGGCATCAAACCCATTATTGACGAAAAACACTATCCGTTTATTTGTCCGGAAGAACACGTATAAAACAGAGTAAATACACTAAATAACCACCTCAAATGAGGTGGTTTTATCAAATAGCAATTTAAGACAAAGGCAATATTTATAGACATGAATTTTGATGAAGACTTACTAGAACAAATTGTTAATTTTCTAAACGGCATTCACATTGAGGTAGTTTCAACCATTTTAAACGACGACACCTTTTTACCTGGATTAAGCTTAAGAATAATCAGCTATCTATATTGACATTTCTTGTAGCTTACGAATTAACCGAATTTTTGAAGATAATAAAGGAATGGATTGAATAAAAACCATTTGCTAACAACATCTATAATCAATTGCTTGTTCTGTGCATACTCGGAAAATCCTAAGGATTTTCTTCTGGTTCGTTTTCTTTTACTAATTTAGTTGCTTGCCAACGCAACTAACCATACACGAACACATTAGGTGTAATTAAAAATGAAGATAGAGTTAATAACTAAAGAAAGTAATTTATTAGAAAAAGGTACGGAGTATTTCTGGAAACAATGGGGAATTGAATTAAATTTCAATTTCTATAAAGATTGTATTGAAAATTCTATTTCTGATAATAAATCCTTGCCTAAATTTTATTTAATGTTGGACAAAGATAAAATAATAGGTTCATATGCGTTATTAACTAATGATATTATCAGCAGACAAGATTTAATGCCTTGGTTTGCTTGTCTCTATGTAGATGAAAATTATAGAAATCTGGGATTAGCTGAAAAGTTAATAAGACATGGACTTAATGAATCTCAAAAAAAAGGATTTAAAACGTTATATCTTTCTACTGATTTAAAGGGTTTCTATGAAAAAAAAGGATGGAATTATCATTCAATTGGATATGGAGTCGACGGAAACAAGATTAAGATCTATTTTAAAGAAACAATATAAAAACTACTGCAACAACATGTATAATCAATAGCTTATCTCTGCCTTTCAAAAAACCCAACCCAAGCTGTAACCAATCCCCTATTCTTTCGTCATACAATAAATCGTAACTTTAATCCATCAAAAAATCAATTAAACATGACAACCAACCACCACATTTCAAAAGTACTAGGCCTTTGTATGGCTTTACTTATTTCAGTAACAAGTTTCGCACAAACTTTAGAAGATCAAATCAACGACTATGTCAGTTCACAATACACCTCTGAAACGCCAGGCGCTTCAGTATTAGTCGCTAAAGACGGTAAAATTATTTACAAAAATAGCTTTGGTATTTCCAACTTTGAATTAGATGTTAAAGCCGAAACAAATCATGTCTATGAAATTGGCTCAATTACAAAACAGTTCACAGCTGTAGCCATCTTAATGCTAGAAGAACAAGGCAAACTAAGCGTTAGCGATGAGATCACGAAATTCATTCCAGATTATCCAACCCAAGGTAAAACCATAACCATACATCATTTATTAAATCATACCTCTGGGATACAAAGTTATACAGGTATGGCTAGTTTTATGGAATTGGCACGAACCGATATGACACCAACCGAGCTCATTGGAAAATTCAAGAATGAGCCTATGGAATTTGATCCTGGAACTCAATTTAAATACAATAATTCTGGATATATCCTTTTGGGTCATATCATCGAAGTGACTTCTGGCAAAAGCTATGAAGACTTTATCCAAGCCAATATTTTTGACAAAGTGGGCATGACTAGTTCTTACTATGGAAGCATGACGCGATTAATTCCTAATCGTGCTACTGGCTATTCTCAAACAGATTCTGGCTATAGAAACGCCAATTATTTGAGTTTAACCTTGCCTTATGCCGCTGGATCTCTCATGTCGACAACCGAGGATATGTTGAAATGGCAAAACGCGATTAGCGCCAATACACTCATTAAAAGAAGTTCTTTAGAAAAAGCAATCAATGGGTCTATCTTAGATTCTGGTGACGACATTACCTATGGCTATGGTTGGATAAAAGGCGATATCAATGGCTCTCAAACTGTAGAACATGGTGGCGGTATTTTTGGATATACCACTAATGGGGTTTTTCTTCCTGAAGAAAATATTTATGTAATTGGACTCACCAATTGCGATTGTGGTAATATTGGTGCTGTAGTCAAAAATGTTGCGGCTATGGCTGTCGGAAAACCACTTCAGAAGAAAGAAGATGCTATCACTTTAAGTGAAGCACAACTCAGCAAATGGGTTGGCGCTTATGCTTATGATGCTGGTGTTGTTCGTCATATCACTCTAAAAGATAATCAATTATATAGCCAACGTGAAGAAAGTACTAATCTGGAAATTTACCCAATGACGGCGACCAACTTTATTTTTGATGGCGGAGATACGGCCTATGAATTTTATACTGAAGATGGAAATCGTATGGTCAAAATGAAAGTAGATGGCGAAATCATTATTGGTAAAGGCATAGACAAAGCACCTCCTGCAGCACGTGCAGAGATTACTTTAGCTCCAGAAGTGTTAGTTGATTATATTGGAAAGTATGAATTACAACCAACGTTTCATATTACTATTAGTGTAAGAGATAATAAAATATATGGCTTAGCAACCGGTCAAGGAGAGGTCGAATTATTTGCAGAAGAAAAAGATAAATTCTATTTAAAAGTGGTCACTGCAGATATTCATTTCACACGAAATGCAGAAGGAGTCATTGAAAGTCTAACCTTATTTCAAGGTGGTCAAGAAGTACCTGGAAAGAAAGTAGACTAGAGCCTTCCATATAAAACTATAAAAGACCACTTCCATTGAAGTGGTTTTTTTTTGAAACAGAAAAAAACTGTAACTTAGAGCCTGCCAAATACAATCAAAAAATCATGTTAAAAAAAACAGTTCTTCTTGTCGTATTCTTGATCGCATCAACGCAATTGAGTCAGTCGCAATCTTTACAAAACCTCAAAGACATCAATCAGGTTTGGGCTAAATTCTATCAAGCTTTTGAGACCCTAGATCATCAACCTATGGCAGAGATTCATGCGAAAGAACTCATTCGAATTGCTGGAGGACGTTCTATTCTAAATTATAAGACGTACATCACAAGCTACAAGGACAGATTCAAGGCCTCTAAGGTTAATAACGATACGAACAACATTTCTCTGCGGTTCTTTGAACGGATCAATTCCGATGATATAGCCAGCGAACGAGGCATTTTCAAACTCATCAGAAATAAAGACAAACCTAACGAACAAACCTATTATGGACAATTTCATGTGATTATAAAAAAATTAAATGGTACTTGGAAAATCACGATGGATTATGATTCTACAGAGTTTGATACCATAGGTGAAGCTGATTTTAAAAAAGCCCGTGCCATGACCGATTTTGATTCCTTTGTAAAACAATAATATGAAAATTATATCCACAAACATAGCCAAACCAACCACTTTTATGTGGAATGGTAAAGAAGAAACAACGGGCATCTACAAGACACCCATTGACGCCCCAATTCACCTTGGAAAAGAAGAAGTTAAAGGTGATGAAGTTTCTGACAGGAAAGTCCATGGTGGTGAGTTTAAAGCCTGTTACTTGTTTTCGGCAGACCATTATCCGAATTGGAAAAACTTGTATCCAAATTTGGAGTGGACCAATGGCATGTTTGGCGAGAACCTAACTGTAGAAGGTTTAAACGAGAAAGAACTTCATATTGGTGATATCTATAATGTGGGCAACGCCCTGGTTCAAATCACGCAACCAAGAGAACCGTGTTACAAGTTTACAGTAAAGTTTGGATCTCAAGACGTCTTAAAACAGTTTATAGACCATGGCTATCCAGGAACTTATATTCGTATTCTCGAAGAAGGCACTGTGAAAAATGGAGACATTTTTGAGTTGGTTAAAAAAGCAAAAGACAGTATTTCTATTTTTCAGTTTTTTGAGCTTTTATATGCTAAAGACAAGAATAAAGATCATATCAAATCTATTATAGATAACGACGCGTTACCACAACGAAAAAGAGACAAATTGACATCATACTTAGACAAATAACTCAGACCCATACGCTCCTCAACTATGGCAATATCACCTTCTACAGAACTTACAGATTTAATAACTTTTAACATTCTTTCTAATGGCTCAAGAATACCTGATACTATTGATATTGTTGGCTTTGAAATAGAACAAGTGGCAGATGCTTCTGATCAAGCGTTTATTACGATATATGATGGACGACCCGGCGGCGAGGGATTTCATGTTGCCAATTCTAAAACTTTTGAATTGGAGAACCATATTGAAATTAAACTAGGTTACAACAATACGATGACTACCGTTTTTAAAGGCAGTATTCATGGACAACAACTTGCAGGTAACGCAAATGAACCATCACAACTTAATGTTATTTGTAATACTGGTACTAATGCCATTAATAGTAAAAGACCAGCTGATGTAAACTTGTCAAAAACACCAGTTCTCAAACTCACTTATGGTGTTGATGTTTTAGAATTTGAATTGTTATTGCATCACGATGACCCAATGCAAATTGAAGGCGTTGTATCGTTTCAGGGCTTTGCAAATACCAACGTAAACGACACACTAATTCTTGAGAACTTTAGTGATAAATTTAATACGACTTACGTCATTTCTAGAGTTATTCATCACGTTGCAGATGGTGATTGGACAACCACTGCTTTTATTGCGGGAAAGCTATAATTCGCAACGAACATCCTTTTAGAGAAAACTCGATTTCTTTAGAGCAACATTAAGGACCAACTCAAACGATGAAAACTATCAAATGAGCGCTGCATTCCTAAAAAAATATGTCAGTAAAATATGCAACTGATACCACAAAAGAAAACCACCTCAAAACGAGGTGGTTTTCTTTTGACTATAACGAATTAAATCGTCTTAATATGTAACAAAGGTTACACTTACTCATGATATATATCATTTTATTGCGAGCTACATAGCAGTAATTTTACCCTAGTTATAAGTTGTTAACCCTGTAATTTTTGATGAGTTATTTTTCAAATATTACAACAAACTATATAATCATGAGATCATTTTATTCCAAACTTTTGTATTTACTTTTTTCCATTTCAGCTATGGCTCAAACTGGCCACGTTTTGCAAGGAACCGGATCCGTTAATATGTCAATGGGTGGTGCATCAACAGGACAACCTATAGATATTTCAGGTGCCTTACAATGGAATCCCGCTTCAATATCTACTTTTGATGGCACCATATTAAGTTTTGATATTGGACTATTCGCTTCATCACCTACCTTATATTCTACAGTTCCAGAATTTGACAACATGGGACAACCTACAGGTAATTTCTTTTCTGGGGTCACTGAGGACGATAGAGGCCTTTCACCTATGCCTGCGTTAGCAGTAGTTTGGGGTAAAGAAGATAGTAAACATACCTTTGGAGCTTCTGCTTTTGGAATCAGTGGATTTGGAGTTACATTCCCTGAAAACATGACCAATCCTATCAATATGCCACAACCAAATGGATTTGGTAGAATAGAATCCGATTACATTTTATTACAAATAGGCTTTACATGGGCTTATGAGTTAAATGAGAACTTTTCAATAGGTCTAGAACCTACATTAAATTATGCGACCCTAGAGCTTATACCTAATCCAACTGCTAATCCGAATGGATCTGGTTATCCTTCAACTGATAAAGCTACGGCAACAGGTTTTGGTGGTCAAATAGGCGTTTTTTATGATTCTAAAACTGGGTTTAAAGCGGGCTTATCTTATAAAACTACGCAATCATTTAGTGATTTTGAATTCGATAATACTTTTTCTGACAATTCAACGGGTACCAATGAATTTGATATGGATTATCCAGCGATATATTCTATTGGTTTAGGCTATTCAAAATCTGATTTTGATATCGCTTTAGATTATAGATTAGTTGATTATGAAAACACAGATGGGTTCTCAACAACTGGATGGACGCCAACAGCATCCGTAAGTGGATTTGGATGGGAGAATATGTCAATAGTTTCTGCAGGTATCCAATACAAAGGAATTGAGAAACTGCCATTACGAGTTGGATACACGTATAGTTCTAATCCGATAAATGAAGACGTTGCATTTTTCAATATCCCAGCAACTGCAATCATCAAAAATGCATTTCAACTAGGTGCAACGTACGAATTTAGTGATAGACTTAATTTAAATGCCGTATATCATCATGGTGATAGTGGTGGAAAAACTTCAGGTCAAATATTGAATCCCGCATTTATATCAGGCTTCCCTCCTTATGGAGCAATCCCAGGAAGTAATGTGTCATATGATATGACTACCGATTTATTCATGATTGGATTTAATTACACCTTTAAAAGCAAACAAGCTGAAACTAACGACAAATAAAAACTAATAAAATGAAAGAGCTACTCATATTAGGTGCAGGAACTTCTGGAACGATGATGGCAAATCACCTTCGAAAAACACTTCCTAAAAAAGAATGGAACTTAACAATAGTGGATCAGGAAGAAACCCATTATTATCAACCTGGATTTTTGTTTCTGCCTTTCGATCTATATAAGACTAAAGATGTTAAAAAGAAAATAGATAAGTTCATTCCTAAAGGTGTTAATCTAATTAACGAAAAAATTGAACGCATAGATAAAGACAATGATACTGTTATACTTAAAAACAGTACATCATTAAAGTATGATATTTTAATTATAGCAACAGGAACAGATATTGCACCTCAAGAAACTGAAGGCATGCTAGGTGATCATTGGCACGAAACTGTATTTGATTTTTACACATATGAAGGTGCGAGAAACTTACGAAATAAATTAAGAAATTGGGAAGGTGGTAAACTTGTTGTACATATTACTGAAATGCCAATAAAATGTCCTGTAGCACCTTTAGAATTTGCTTTTTTAGCTGACTCCTATTTTATTAATAAAGGCATGAGAGATAAAGTTGACATTACATTTGTAACACCAATGTCTGGTGCATTTACAAAACCAAAAGCAACTGAAGCTCTAGAGTACTTACTAGAGCAAAAACATATTAAAGTAATTCCTGACTTCAATATAGAACATGTTGACGGTGTGCAAAAAAAGATTGTTGATTATGCTGGAGATGAAATACTGTATGATTTATTGGTCACTGTTCCTACTAATATGGGAGATGACATGATTGAACGCTCTGGATTTGGAGATGAATTAAATTTTATACCAACCGATAAGACAACGCTTCAAACTACAATAAAAGACAATATTTTTGCTATTGGTGATGCGACCAATATACCGGCTTCTAAAGCTGGATCTGTTGCGCATTTTGAAGCCGAAATATTAACTGAAAACATCAAACGTTATATCGCCGGAAAAGAACTTAAAAAAGAATATGACGGTCATGCTAATTGCTTTATAGAAACAGGTCATGGCAAAGCCTTATTAATCGATTTTAATTACACCCAAGAACCTGTTAAAGGCACATTTCCGTTTGCAGGTATAGGTCCATTAAGTCTATTAAAGGAAACTCACATGAACCATATGGGTAAATTAGCCTTCCGATGGATTTATTGGAACATGCTCATTAAAGGTAAACATATTCCTTTTGTATCTGCAACAATGGATACTGCTGGAAAACAATTAGAAGAATCAATATAATAACAAACTAAATCTCAAAACAATGGTAGTAGAAAAAATATATGGCGAACTATGTGTGACGTGTAATACACAAGGGTATTTAACAGATCTAAATCAATGGACTAAAAACGTTGGTATAGAAATCGCTAAGGAAGAAGATATTGTAATGACCGACAAACATTGGGAAGTCATCGATTATTTACAAGACCAATGTAGAGAACAAGTTGCTTTAAGCATTAGAAAAATCGGTAAAAGTGGCGTTGTGAGTATTAAAGAATTCTATCAACTGTTCCCAAAAGGACCTTTAAAAATATCTAGTAGAATAGCTGGTATTCCAAAACCCGTAAGTTGTATTTAACTAAGGGCATCATTAATTAATAAATACTATTAAAAATGGAAAATACTATGACAAGTCCTGTATCTGAAAAAGTGGACGATAAAAAACCAATCAAAAAAATGATGCTTATACTTTCTAAGGCAACAATAGATAACGTTTATGCCTGTTTTATACTGGCAAATGGCGCACGAATGGAAGGCATCGAATCTGAAATTTTCTTTACGTTTTTTGGTTTGGAAGCCATCACTAAAAAGAAATTAGAACATTTACATGTAGCCACTGTTGGAAATCCTGGTATGCATATTCCAACGATGCTAGGTGGTTTACCAGGTATGGAAGCCTTAGCAACAAAAATGATGAAATCGGAAATGGAAAAGCTCGATATTCCTCCAGTTGGTGAGTTCTTAGAAATTCTTGCTGCTTCTGGCACAAAACTTTGGGCTTGTAAACTGGCTATGGATATGTTCCATATTGAAAAAGAAGATTTAATTGATGATCTGGATGATGTATTAACCGTCGGTGATTTCTATGCAAGAGCAGAAGGTGATAGTACACAACTCATGTTTATATAATAGTACTTCAATTTAACCAAAAAACCACTTTGCTCATGTAAAGTGGTTTTTTAATTTACAACTTCTTCTTTTAAACTATCTTTGCATCAAAACATAATTGATGTCGTTTAAAGACTTAAAACTCAACAAACCTATTTTAAGAGCCATCGCTGAAGCTGGATATGATAATCCAACATTGGTTCAGGAAAAAACAATTCCGGTCGTGCTAGAGCGCAAGGATGTGATTACCTCAGCACAAACAGGAACAGGTAAAACGGCAGCTTTTGCCTTACCTATTTTACAGTTGTTATATGACAAGCAAGAGGCACCAAAAAAGGGAAAGAAAATCAGAGCCTTAGTTGTGAGTCCGACACGAGAACTAGCCATTCAGATTGCTAAAAATTTCGAGACCTACGCTACACATACAAATTTAAGATCTGCAGTAGTTTATGGTGGTACATCCATCGAGCCACAAAAAGATATTTTGGCAAAAGGCATCGATATTTTAGTGGCTACACCTGGACGTTTACTAGATCTTCACAAACAAGATTTACTCAACTTAGATTATATAGAGACATTCGTTTTAGACGAAGCCGATTTAATGTTAGATATGGGCTTTATTGACGATGTTAAAAAGATCGAACGTATGTGTCCTGAAACCAAACAAACACTTTTGTTTTCGGCAACAATGCCATTCAAAGTAGAACAATTAGCAAATTCGATATTAAAAGATCCTGTGCGTATTGAAGTAACGCCGACTTCTTCCGCAGCAAAAAATGTAAGTCAGGTATTATATTACGTACCAAAAAAGGATAAAATAGAATTATGCTTACATGTCCTTCGGAATACGATAAAAGGTAATATTCTGATTTTTAGACGCACCAAGTTTGGTGTAGACAAACTCCATGAAACACTTATAAATAATGGCTATACCGCTGAACATTTACATGGCGATCGATCGCAAAATGAACGTCAGAATGCACTTGCCGATTTCAAACGTGGAAAAGTAAATATTCTTATTGCTACTGATGTTGCAGCTCGTGGTATTGACATTAACGAATTGGATGCTGTGGTCAATTTTGATTTGCCTAACGTGCCTGAAACTTATGTGCATCGTATTGGTAGAACTGGTCGTGCTGGTGAATTTGGTCACTCCTATTCCTTTTGTTCAGCAGATGAAAAACCATACGTTAAAACGATTCAGCAATTGATTAATGTTCAGATTCCAGTAGAGGAGAATCATCCGTATCCTTTAGATCCGAAAGCGCAACCTATTGTACACAAAAAACAAGGTAGCAAGTATAGAAAAGGACGTAAAGGTGAAGGCTCTAAAAAGAAAAAGAAACGTTGGTATTAAAATAATTTAAAATTGAAAGTAGAAAAATTCAGTCCTGAGATTAATAAAGTATACTTTATAGAAAGCCATACGCTTATTCACATTCTTTCAGGAAAAGGAAGTATTCAAGTTGATTTTAAAAATTACTTCGATTGGCAAGAAAAAGCCATTTTCTTAGAAAAAGGACAATACATCAAGTTTCTTTCAGAAGGTTTCACTGTTAGAAGAATTGAGTTTTCTAATGACACAAAATTTTATAATCCTGAAGTTAGAGTATTATTCAAGCACCTCATTTCACTTGGTTATATCGATTTATTAGAGTGTGAAGAATGTGAAACTTTTTTATCGGAATCTGTCCTAGCGAATAACTCTTCAGATATAATAGATATCTCATTAAAACAATGGTATTGGCAAAATCCGTTTAAAGCAAACAAAGAAGAATACCAAGTTATTTTTGATACGAAGGCAATTATAGATGAGGAATATTCAAACCAGCTAACAAGCCTTGATTTAGTAAGTTTAATTAATGAACGTGGATATGACGCCCAAGCTTTAATAAAAAACAAGATTGGTTTATCTGTAAAAAACTTAATGAGTTCAAAAAAACATCAAGAACGTTTAAAGGAGGTTGCATTCACAGATAAAACGATACAAGAGATTTCCTATGAATTAGGTTTTAAAGATGATGCTTACTTTAATCGCGTATTTAAAAATTCTACTGGACAAACGCCAAAAGAGTTTAGATCAAATTTTGATTTTGAAAACAGAGACCTATTCACACAAGACATCATGGAACTTCTTGGTAAGTACCATACTCACGAAAGAACTCTAGCATTTTATGCAGATAAAATGAATCTTTCTATCAAAACTTTATCTAAAAAAGTGCAATCAAAAATGAATACCTCTTTAGGCCAATTAATTCGGTTAGAACTCATACATACTGCCAAGTTAATGCTTCTAGAAGGTGAACCTATAACTACAATCTCTGGAAGGTTGGGCTTTGAAGAGTCCAATCATTTTTCTAGGTTTTTTAAACACTATTCTGGACAAACTCCAACCGCCTTCAAGTTAAAAAAGTACAATTCTTAGTCCTTTTTTTGTAGCAAGTCAACTTCCCTTTCACTTCATCTTTGCAGTGTAATTAATTTATTAAAAAACAAAAAAGATGAATATTAAAGAACAAGTACAAAAAATGGATGCTGTAGTTTCAACTGGAGCAGTAGTAGACGCAGTAAAACAATTTTTCGCAGAAGACGCAAGCACATCAGATCATGGTGAAGGTGGAACAACAGCAGATAAAGCTGCAATGGTAGCTAAAATGGAAGGTTTTGCAGGCTCAATTGAAAAAGTGAATGGTATTACTTTACACCATACACTAGTGGATGGAAATGTATCCGCTTCAGAATTTACATTTGATTTCGACATGCAAGGTGGAGGTAAAGTCTACTGGCACGAAATCATTCGTAGAATTTGGAATGATGAAGGAAAAGTAATTCAAGAAGAATACTTTAACGCTGAATAAAACAATTTAAAAATTAGTATTAAAATTAAAGAATAACAACAATGAAAAATTTAATAAAAACATCAATTTTAGGACTTGCATTCCTGTTAAGTTCAGTATCATTCGCTCAAGATAGAATGGCAAATAATGTCGATAATAGTACGATCCACTTACAAGGATATAGTCCTGTATCGTATTTAGATTTAGGAATTGCTCAAAAAGGATTAAAAGCGTTTAAATCTGTACATGAAAAAGTAACGTATTACTTCACTTCAGCAGAACAAAAAGGGACATTCGATCGTAATCCAAATAAATATAAGCCTCAATATGGTGGGTTTTGTGCTTTTGGAACTTATGCAGGTGCTAAATTTAGACCAGACCCTAATAAGTTTATTGTAAAAGATGGTAAATACTTTCTTTTCCTTTATGATCTTAATTTAGATGCGCAACAATTATGGTTGAACGAAAAGAATCATAATAAACTTGTAGCAGGTGCAAATAAGAATTGGGAGAAATTAAGTAAGACTCACAATTAATCTATTGCAGTAATAAAAAAAAGCACAAGTTCTAGACTTGTGTTTTTTTTCTTTTACTTTTAAAGACATCATTCAAACAAAATCTCAATGAGATAGTAGTTTGGAATATTAAAAGCTGTTCCCCAATCCTCTGGGCTATGCTTACTTCCTGAAACGTCACAGTACTTTTTCCAACCGCTTTCTTTGTCAATATAAGGCAAGAAATAGCCCATAATTAATGTTTCAGTATTTAATTTGACTGACATCGGTTCTGTGGTTTTTAAGAAATCATGCAATGCATATTTATCTTCAGAAGCTTTAATATCATACACTTTTGGCGTTGAAAAACGATCAAACATAAAGTTCATTTTAATCGTATTGTTGGATTGTGTCTTCACATAGTATTTAAATTCGAAAACCGAATCGCTAATTACTGGTATATATTCAAACTTGGCACTATCCATAATGGTATCGGTTTTGGCTAAACTTCCATTGGTGTATTCTTTTACGAGCAGTCTGTAATTTTTGCCTTTTAAATCCTCACCAATAAATGTGAGCTTGATCGTTTCTACATCTTGAAATCTCAGCAAATCGTGTAATTCCTCGTTATCTGACCCATACTTGGTTTGCAGTTTGATGTCGTTTTTTTGCGCGTTTAGTGTGCTGAAGCAAATGAATGCAACAGCTAATAAAATGAAATTTTTCATTTTTATTAGTTTTTAGAAGGTTTGAACGTATCGTTGTAATTGTAGATAATACCATGAATGATATCAAAATTTATGGCTCCAGAAAAGTGGCCTTCGCCTTTTTGTTTCATTTCTATCATATTATACTTCACACCTTTACTTGTAGGTTGCATATTGATTTCTAAGTCTTTACCATACATGATTTTGGTATTATTCCCCATCACTTTCATGCTGTAATCATTGTCTTGCGGATAGAACAGATGAATTTTAGAATATTCTGAAAAGAGATCAAATCGTTTGAAATCTATACCCCAATTGTAGAAAAAATACTCGCTATTAAAATCGGCAATAGACACGTTTTCTTTGAGTTCTCCTATTTGTATTTTAGAAAACTCTGATGTGATTTTCACATTTTGTAGGCTACCAATTAAACCTTTAGAAATATTATTAAAATTGTAAATGCCGCCAACAATACCTTCAGCTCTTAAATTTGCATTTTCAATTTTAAAACTATTGTATTCGTTTATCAATTGTTTAGCATAAAAATAACCGCGTTTTAAAACAACTGACAGTTCATTCATACTATCATCACGCATTGTGATTTGTGCATCTTTACCATTTATTTTGAGTTTTAAATAGGGTGGAATCTTGATATGAAACTTACTTCGTAAAATTTTGATATCACTTCTTTTGATGTCCTTTAATTTTCCATTTTCCTTCATGGTTTTAAAACGATCTCCAAAGTATTTAAAAGGCGCATTAATTTTTCCGAAGGCATTATAACGTATTTCTTTGATGATAGAATCTCTTGATTTTCTAACAATACTATCATTCCAAGTTTGAAAACCATCAAAATCTAAAACCAAACCATTGGGAGCATCATAGGCATAAGTTACATCTGATATTTTGCTGACACTATTGGATACTAATGTGATATGATTTTCAAACTTGGTGGCCTTAACTTGAACTTCACCCAACTGTTCCTCTATTTCTTTTTTTGAATACCCATCAAACTCTAGAGAGTAATCAAAATGCACTTTCCCGTCTGTTGACTCCTCTATTGATACAGTTGTATTTTCGAGATTAAAAATTGCTGTGGTATTTTTATCTATTGAAAAACTCTGTGAATACACTGGTTTTTTCTGTGCAAAAATTGATCCTGATGTGATGAGCATCAGTACGTAAATTTTGAATGTTAATCGTTTCATAGTGTTCGTTTTTGATTTAACAAATTGATGTGTTCTTGGATGTCTTTTAATAGTTGAAGCCTAGTCTTAAGGTTGTCAACCAAGGTTTCAATGACAAGAATATTATTGTTATCAGCTTTAAATTGCTTAGATACCTCCTGATAGTCGTTATCCAAATCGTCTAATTTGTCTCTGTAGCGATTTACGAGTTTTTCATCGTTAGCCACACTAATAAAGTTTTGCCATTCTTCATCTATATTGGCTAAGTATTGCTGTTCTAAGGCATCAATTTGGGTTTCTATTGGTGACTCTACAATCACTTCTATCACCTTATCTGTTGTTGTAAACACAATAAGAGCCAACCCCATAAATAAAACGACCATCACAGCCACTTTAAATAAATAATTGGTGTTTAGCTTAGATGTTCGTCTTGGTCTAGAAGCTTTGAGTTGATCATAAAACTCTTGTCTGTGATTTTCTGGCAATTGTTTTCCAGAAGCCTCGTCATCTTTAAATAAATCTCTAATATCTTGCTTCATTGTAATGTGTTTTTAAAAGTTCTTGAAGTTGTATTCGACCTCGCCTTAAATGTGTTCTTGATGTTTTTATCGGTATATCTATGATGTTCGAAATCTCTTCGTGGTCATAGCCTTCAATCAGATAAAGTTTAACCACAATTTGGTGTTTACTTGGTAATTTCCCGATAGCATCAAAGACTTGTTGTTTGGTAATTGCTGCATCAAAATTCCAATCGTTCTCATTATCTTCAATGGATAAATTGGTGATTTCAGATTCTACAAACTCTAAGCGTTTCTTTTTCAATTCGTCTATACAATGATTAATCACGATTCGTTTTAACCAAGAACCAAATGTGAAATCTTCAGTAAAACTATTCAGCTTATTAAACGCTTTAATAAAACTCTCTTGCATAGCATCTTTAGCATCTTCTTCATTTAAATACCGACATGATATTTGATACATCGCATCGCAGTACATGTCGTAAATTTGCATCATCGCTTTTTCGTCTCCTTTTTTACAGCGATTGATTAAAATGGAATGCGTTTTAGACATTTAGTTTTGGTTAGTGTTCAGTATTAAAAACGATAGAAATACGTTAGGGTTTCAAAATTCTTAATTTTTTTGATAAAAGTGATTATCTTTAATCACAAAACCCAACCAAATGAGTAAAGATTACAATAATCCTGCTTTTAAGAATTTACTTCAAAAACTTCAGGAAGAGAGTTGGCAATTAGAGTTGCTGATTTCTGGTTTCGCCATTTTTGGTTTATTTACAGTTTATGAGCCTATTACTCAAAGTATGCATGAGGCTCAAAACTCGCAACAGATATACAAGTTTGTAATTTCGCTTGTCGCTCAAATCTCTTGCGCTATTCTGATTTTTAATTTGTTATTACATGTCTTACTTCGCGGCTTATGGATTGGTGCTCTTGGGTTGCGCTATGTTTCTGGGGACATTGATTATGAAGAATTAAATTACAGTCAGAAATTCACAAAATACCTAAAAAAGAGAGTGGGCTCTTTTGATCGATATATTGGTACTCTAGAAAACTATTGCAGTATCATTTTTGCCATTTCGTTTCTGCTCATTTTCTATGTGCTTGCGCTTACCTTTACCATTGTTTTTATTGCATTAAATGCAAACTATATTCTTGATAGTGAATGGCTACCAGGTTGGATATCCAAAGGTATTGGTATTCCCCTAATGGTTTTCTTATGTATCGGAATGATTATCACATTTATAGATTTTGTGACCCTTGGTTTCTTAAAAAAGAAAAAATGGATCTCTAAAATCTATTTTCCTGTCTATTGGCTATTTAGTTTTATTACACTTTCCTTTTTGTATCGCCCACTAGTTTATAATTTTCTAGACCACAAATTTGGAAGACGATTGAGTCTTATTTTAGTACCATTTTATTTATTGATTTTAGTTTTGACATCATTTCATTATCAAAACTCCAACTATATCAATGCGAAAGTAAATTCAAGCGATATCATAGCCAATGTTGAAAATTATGAAGACCAATTGGCAAATAATAAAAAATTTACAGGTGATGTAACTATTCAATCTAAAACGATAACAGATCCTTATTTGAGAGTATTTATGTTATTTTCTGAAAACATTGAAGACATCGTATTTAATTTCGATCCCACGTTAAAACCAGAAGAAGACCTCAGAGGCTTACGAACTGGTATTGAATTTAATGACACTTTTAATCAATCAATGCATGATAGTCTGCGAAGAGTATACCTAAAGAGCATTAATACTATTTATTCAGTTAAAATTGACTCGACGCGTTTTTCTTCGGAATTTGTTCTCACCCAAAATTTCAAAAACGAACTCGGTTTTGAAACCTATCTCAACTTAGATAGCATCTCTGAAGGCAAACACTTATTAAAAGTCAATCGCATGCGGATTAGAAAAGGAGATACAACACAATGGGTTGTTGATCGTATACCGTTTTGGCACTTTAAAGATTAAGATTCAAAGCGTTTATCAAAATGACGCTTTAATATTGGGATTTGTATACAAAGCATAATTGCAAATAATAATACTGCATACACTAATGTTTGCGAAAACTCGATTCCAGCTAAAGGATTGCTCAATTCATAATTTGAAAAACGTTCTAAGCCCAAATTATTAAGCCAACTACTTTCTTCACCTGAAGTACTAAGACCAATATAAACCAAAATAGCAACCATACCAACAGCCATTATAGACCACATACGCTTAGAAATTAACGGCACATACGTTGTTATTTTAGAAGTCTTCAATGCCTTTATTTGAGACATAATCGTTTGGGTAAAATCCAACGACGGACGCTCCATTGCTGATTTACCAATCACCTTTCTCGTTAGATCGTCTAAATGTTTATCTGCGTTCTCGTTCATAATGTTCAATTATTTCTGGTTCTAATTGCGACTTTAATATACTCGCTAACTTTTTTCGGCATCTAAACAATTTCACTTTTATCGAATTTGCCGTGATACCAACAACCTTAGAAATTTCATCTAAAGATAAGTCATCGAAATAATATAAGGTCAATAAAAAACTATCTTCACTTGGTAAGGATGATATACAACGTTGTATGGCTTCCTCACGTTCTTTGGCTTCTATCTTATCCAAAGCATTATCTATAGTTTTAACTTCATGTTCTGTAAACTCATTAATTTCAACATCATTTAAATACTTTCTATTCTTTTTAATTCGGTCTAAACAGGTATTATACGCTACTCTGTAAATCCATGTCGAAAATTTAGAATCGCCTTTAAACTTAACTAATGAATTATACGTTTTAATAAAGGTGTCTTGCGCTACCTCTTCAGCTTCTTCCCTATTTTTCAACATTCGCAATGCTAGGGTAAATACTAAATCTTTATAACGATCCACCAGTACTGAAAAGGCATTAGTATCGCCTTCAATAATTTGATTGATGAGTATTTGATCGTTGTTGGTGGTCATTTTGTATTAAGACGACACTATTATTACTATGGTTACAACTTACTAGAACTTTTTTTAAATCATTCTAAAGAAAAATTAAGCATAGTATTAGTTATGGTTCATTTTCTTTTGATAAATAGGAGAAAAAGGTACATTTTATTTAATTAATTTAAAAATAGTGATGGTATTTTGTAACCTAAATTCAAAACCTGTCGTCATAAGCTCAGAACATTTAAAGTTAAACAATTAAAAACGAATTATTATGGGATCAGAATTAATCATCATACCAATTGTATTTGGTGCAATCTTCGGAGTATTTTATTTATACTTCTCAACACGTAACAAAGAACGCTTAGCGCTTATCGAAAAAGGTGCCGATGCAAGTATTTTTATGAAAGGCAGACAGCACGCAGCGCCAATATGGAAAGTACTTACCCTTAACCTTGCCCTTTTATTAATGGGAATTGGAGTAGGAATTTTTATCGCTTCATTATTGCATTATAATTTAGGCGTAGAAGAAGAAGTTGCATTCCCAGGAACCATTTTCTTAATGGCAGGTGTTGGACTTTTCACAGGATTTACAATGACCAAAAGTTTGGATAAAGAATAAATCCTATCCAACCAATACATCTTAAAACCGCTGTTAATCGACAGCGGTTTTTTTATTTCCAGCCACTTAATGTGTATCTTTAGCCCTAATGAACTCACGTCTACATATACCACATATGAAATATGCTTTTTGTAACCTACTGCTTCTAATCATCATACATTCTGGTTATTCACAAACCAAAATCATAGACGAAGACACCCACTATCCTGTCTCTTATGCAACCGTATCCTTTGGCAATGGCCAAGGTTTGTTTGCAGATGATGATGGCTCATTTATTTTTACAAAAAAACGGTATCCAGATATCGATTCACTGTTTATATCTGCTTTGGGTTATAAAGACCTCGCTTTAGCCACAGCTAATTTATCAAAGACCATAATCATGCAAGCAGAGGCCGATAAACTAGATGAAGTTGTCGTTATCGCAAAAGTGGATAGAAAATTTAAAAAAGAAACTATAAAACCATATCTCGACGACGATTATTACAAGTGTTGGCTACCAACTATTGAAAGTGAAATCGCTGTTTTTTTTCCTAACGAAAATGAGAAACTCAAGAAAATAACCTCTGTTTTATTTCCCATTACGCTCGAATCAAAAGATTGGAAAAAGCGCAAACGTGCCAATGCCGATAAACGGAAATTCTCCACCTTGTTTAAAGTGAAATTCTACAAAAACGAGAATGGATTACCAGGAAATGTAATGACTTACACCAATATCGTATTTAGGGTCACTGAAAAAAATGGCGACGAGTTTGAACTCGATGTTTCGGAACACGATTTGTTTATTCCAGATACTGGCTTTTTTGTGTCTATACAAGTTTTAGGCTATACAGACCAAAACGGAAAGCTCTTACCCAACAAAAAATATAAAGAAATTAAAGGTAAAAATGGAACGGTTAAAATACCAACAAACTTTAGACCTTTACTCCCATTCACTGATGAAATTGAGACACACAACACCTATATCAAACGTGTATTTATTAATGGTAACAATTGGGTACAGTTTAAAAATGGCAATGGTATAGAATCCAGTTTATTAAAAACCAATCTCAATAATTATGGTGTAGGGATTAATTACAACGCTTATAAAGATGAATAATTCATAGCATTTATAGGTCATGGCTGTTATCAATATTTTAGTTGGCATTTTGTGAAACCCAAAATGTACATGCTTAGTATGCCTGGATATGTACAAAACCACAAAAAACTCGTGTTCTTAAGTGGAATTGCTGAAATAGTCCTTGATATTGGATTATGTATCCCAATGTTGAAAGCAATATCTATCTATGGTATAATTGTAATGCTCGTTGCATTTCTTCTTGTACACTTTTATATGCTCTCTGGAGAAAAAGTTTCGGCTGGTATTCCAAAATGGATCTTACTATTGCGTATCCCTATACAATTTGGGTTGATGTATTGGGTTTGGTACTATTTGTGATATATCAAACTAAATTGTGTTATCACTCGAAATTATATTATAGTTGAGATATAAAACGTTGTGCAACATATAAAAAACTAATTACGTGAAATATAAATTAGGAATATTAGTCTTACTTCTGTGCCAAATTGCAAAAGCACAGCAATCGGAAATGTCCGTAAATCAAAATAAATATAACGCTAATTTTGTCGCAAATTCTGAATTGAAAAAAGAGTTTGAGAAAAAGAATAAAACATGTGTCGAATTTAGACTCATTGCTAAATCAAAAGATGACGGGAAAATTTCTGTGTTGGTACAAAATAATACTGCCGATGCGATTTTCCTTTCTCATCAAGATTTCAGTATTTATATTCTGCAAGAAGCTATGGACAAAAATGGTTTATGGAAACCAATCGAATATTGGGAAAGTTCTGATTGCGGCAATAGTTTCGGTCAAATAAAAATTGAACCTAATGGCATAATTGAAACTAAATCAACTGAATATCAAGGTGTTTTTCAAACCAAAATTCGATTCAAGTTAAGTGCAAACGATAAGGTGTTTTATTCTAATTCCATGAATGGGAATATAAATCCAAACAAATTGATTGAACCATCTGATTTTAGCTTTATTTGGCCTTTAGCAATTACGCAAAATATGAACAAGGTAACACCAATCGAATTGCAGAAAAAGGTAGTGTTTTTGGAGCCAAATGGCATGAAAGAGTTTAACGAATATTTCACCAAACTAGGAAGTGAAAAAAGAAAAGATTGAACAGAAAACACGTTGCACAACAACGTGTATAGTCAATTGCTAGTTACATGTATACTCGCAAAATCCTACGGATTTTCCTCTGGTTCGTTTCCTTTTGCCTATTTAGTTACCATACTAAAGCAACGTGCCATGCACGAATACGTTGGCAACAATATAAGGAAACAGCTCTTCATTAACTAAATAGTTAGTTTAAACTAACTATTTAGTTATATTTGAATTCACACAATAATTAATTACATGAAATTCAAAACTATCATAAAACCTCTATTTATTATTTTAGTTACCCTAGGAATTACCAGTTGTAATGAAAAAACGGAAAGCAAAGTAGAAATTGTTAAAAATGCTAATCTAATACCAATTGGCATATTTAATTTCGACAATAAACAACAATTAGCTCAATACAACAAGTTGAATTTAGACAAAACTCATCCTAATTTAGTAAATCCTAAAATATCAAAATCCGACTATAATTCAGTAATGAAATCTTGGACTGATTTACACCAAAGAATTGGAACCTATCTTTCAGAAAACAGGTTTAATTGGGAAACAGAAGACAACTCAATAAACATTATTCATAAAATCTATTTTAAACCTAATGGAGAAATAGAAAATTATTTTTTTAACGTTTTAACTAAAAATGTAACGAAAGAAAAAAAGGAACGGTTTGCCAATTTGATTTCAGATTTTGCAATGGACAACCGAATTGATTATAAAAAAGAGGGAAACTTTGCCCAATGTGGAAAAACAAAGTATCTGAACAAATAAATACTATTGCTACAACGTGTATACTTAATGCTTCACTCCTACTTCAATTAAAATTTATATATTTAAACAACTGATTTGCTACAACTGAAAACCCTGCAGATTCTGAGTCACACTAATCAAACATAAACACGTAGGAAATAATTTAATCATTATGAAATTTAATATTAAATACAGGTTAATAAAACTTTATAAAAGTTCTTGGTTTATTACACTCTTCGCAACAACACTAGGTGTCTTATTAGCTTTCTATCTTAATAATGTAAACGATCACTTAAAAATAGAGTCTCGAAAACAAGTAGCCATAGAGAATTTAGATATTGAAATAAAAAACAACAAATTAACTCTTAATGATCCAGTGGATAATCGAAGGTTAATTGATTTTCTCCAAAAAGTAAGAGAAATTAATGAAGAAATTTCTAATGAATTAACAACATCAATTCTTGAAATGAGTGAATTAAAAATCAATTATCCTGATTTTATTGAAGTTAAAGATTCCACTGACCTAGACAATAATGTATTCAAATATAATGTTTCTTATAAGCTTGAACTTAATTTTAATGACCTTCAAAAAATAAGTTGGGAAACCTCTAAAATGAGTAACATTATTAATGAATTAAGCTATGAATGTTTACAGATTCTTAATCAAATTTATTATCGTCAAGAAATTTACATCAGTCAGCAGGAAAAAACATTAGAACATTTTGTTAATGTTGAATTTAAGAAATTATTGAGTGCCTTGCTCATTATTGAACAGTTTAAATCTCAACTTATAGATGAAATATCAGAAGGTCAAAATAAAATTGGCGATTGTATTTAAAATTAGATTATTATATATAGGAATGAGAAAAGTACGAGACATACCTATTGTAATAATTGCTTCAAATGGCATAGTAAATAGCAATAATTATTACCAACAACGTGTATTATTAATTGATTAGTTTATCGCCTACTTGGAAAATCCTTCGGGTTTCCCTCGGGTTCGTTTTCTTTTACTAAATTAGTTCCAACAAACGCAACTAGCTGTAGACAAAAGCGGTTACCTATTAAAACAAATTATGAAATTTAATATCTCGATTCTCTTCATCTTTCTTTCAGGCCTTTGCTTTGGACAATCTTTACCCGAAATCGATTTATTGATTAAAAAGGAGATGAAATCAGATAATGTTGCTGCACTAGCTGTTGCAGTAATTGACTCTGGAAGAGTAGTTCATTTGAGTGCAGATGGTTTTAGAGATTTAGAAAGAAACATTAAAGCATCAGTAAATACCCCATTTCATATTGCATCAGTTTCCAAAACAGTAACAAACATGGCTGTTTTCAAATTGGTAGAATCTGAAAAAATAGATTTGAACACTGATATTAATAAATATTTACCTTTTGAGGTCAAGAATCCTCATTATCCAAATGACATAATAACGATTCGAGAATTGCTAAACCATCGCTCTGGAATTAAGGATAATTATGAAATATACAAATCCCATTGGAGCGAACCCAAAGGTGATCCAAAATTAGAATTAGGTGCTTTTTTAAAAGACTATCTAAACATAGATGGGAAACTTTATACGGAAAAACATTTCGAGAGTGATTCGAACTACAAATCATTTTCTTATTCCAATACTGGAGTAGCTCTTTTAGGACTTATTGTTGAGACTGTTTCAGGAATGAAGTATGAGGAGTTTTGTCAGACCAATATTTTCAAACCTATTGGAATGGCTAACACTAGCTGGTTTTTAAGAAATTTAGATTCAACTCTAGTTGCAAAAACATACGTGAATCAGGATTCATTAGGACTAATTTTCAAAGGACATAATGGATATCCAGATTTTCCAGGGGGCCAATTAAGGACATCCATTTCAGATTTCTCAAGCTTATTGGTTGCATACTTGAATTCTGAAAACAAGAAATTTATTTTGGATAAAAAAACAACTTCAAAAATAACACCTGTTCCTCAAATTTCTCAAGAAGGATATTATACCTGGTTTTTAACCGCAATTAATAGTCACCTATATTATACTCATGGTGGCGGAGATACCGGTGTTCGAACAATAGTTATTATGGGTGTAGTAGAAAAAAGAGCCATAATCATTTTTGCTAATTCCGAATACGACAATACAAATTTATACAAGAGTATTGAAATGGAAATGTGGCGTAAATAACTGGTTACAACAACGTGTATAGGATATAGCTAATAAATTATTTCCAAGAGGTTTGTGTTTATTCGCAAAGACCGCCAAATTTTTAAATTTGGCTTTTAAGATTGATAAGTAACAACAAAATTATAAAAATTAGGGCCTGTGCTAATCCGAAAAATTAGAGTTTTTTTACACGCTACGTTTCATACACAAGACCGTATACCATAAATAAAGTTGTATATTAATAAAAAATTGAATGCGAAAAATAACCGTCCTAATTCTTTTAGCGCTTTCATATAATTGCCTAAAAGCACAAACCAATCTCGATTCGCTATACACCCTTTGGCAAGATCAGACCCAAAAAGATTCCATTAGAACAGATGCATTCAAAAACTATATTTGGGATGGTTTTCTATTCGATAAACCTGATAGTGCATTTACTTTGGCTGAAGAATTGGTAACCTTTGCAAAAACAGAACAATACCCAAATGCCAAGGCGGAAGCGTACAATATTCAAGGAGTCAGTTTCTGGTTAAAAGCAAATTACCTAAAAGCCCTGGACTATTACAAACGCAGTTTAAAAATTCGAGAAGAAATCGGGGATAAAAAAGGAATTTCCGCATCGCTATACAATATTGGAAATATATATTTAAGGCAAGGCAATTACCCTCAAGCCTTGGACTATCATCAACGCAGCTTAAAAATCGAAGAAGAAATAGGGAATATAGAAGGAGTTGCAAGTTCACTTGGCAATATTGGACTTATTTATTCTGAACAAAACAATTTCCCAAAAGCCTTGGACTATTATACGAAAAGCTTAAAAACACAAGAAGAAATCGGAGATAAGCATGCTATTGCAGTGCTACTAGGCAATATTGGATATAATTATAAAAGGCAAGGCAATTACTCAAAAGCCTTGGACTATTATACGAAAGGCTTAAAAATTCGAGAAGAAATCGGATATAAACATGGTATTGCATTCTCTCACAAAAATATTGGCTATAATTACAATGCTCAGGATATGCACAAGAGTGCAATAATTGAATGCCAAAAAGCGCTCACTTTAAGTAAAGAGATTGGAGCTATAGATCTACAAAGAGAAGCATGTGAATGCCTATACGATGCATATAAAGCACTTGGAAATGATAATAAAGCATTGGCATATCACGAACAGATGTTGGTGCTAAATGATAGTTTACAATCAGAAGAAACTTCCAAAAAGTTGCAACAGATGGAGTTTAAAAAACAAGTATTGGCAGATAGCCTTTTTCAAGTTGAAAAAGATCTAAAAGTTGAAATAGCCCATCAATCCGAAGTGCAACAAAAAAATAAAAACAAAAATTTAGCCCTAGGTGCTGGTATTTTCTTTCTGTTACTTGCAGGTGGGTTTTATAGCAGATGGCGTTATGTAAAAAAATCAAAAGCTGTTATTGAAAAAGAAAAGGATCGGTCTGAAAATTTATTACTTAATATTCTTCCAGCAGAAATAGCAGAGGAACTCAAAGCAAAAGGAAGCGCAGATGCCAGAGATTTTGAAATGGCATCAATTCTCTTTACAGACTTTAAGGAGTTTACACAAGCTTCTGAAAAGTTATCTGCCAAAGAGCTCATTAAAGAGATCAATGTTTGCTTTAAGGCTTTTGATCACATCTGCGAAACATATGGAATTGAAAAAATAAAGACCATTGGAGATTCTTATATGGCTGCTGGTGGACTACCTGTACCTTCTAAGGATTCTATAAAAAATACGGTTTTGGCGGCTTTAGAAATGCAGTCTTTTATTTCTAATCGAATCATTGAGAAAGATGAATTAAATGAAATGTCCTTTAAGATGCGGTTAGGGATTCATACAGGACCTGTAGTGGCTGGTATCGTTGGTGTAAAGAAATTTCAATATGATATATGGGGTGATACAGTAAACACCGCATCACGTATGGAAAGCGGTGGTGAAATTGGGAAGGTGAATATATCTGAAGGCACTTATTCATTGCTAAAAGACAATCCAGAATTCAACTTTAAGTCCAGAGGGAAAATTGATACTAAAGGCAAAGGAGAAATGGAGATGTATTTTGTGGAAAAAAAATTGAAATAAAAATAAAACGGCATGCATCAGCCTGTATAATTCAATACACCCGATTTTCCTTTCGGAAAATGCTCGCTGCTGAACAATAGGTTTCTTCCTTTTCACTAACTTAGATCTCACGCTATGAAACTATACACGAACACGTTGTTGTGGCCAAAATTGACCCGTTCTAAAATATGTATGCTTAAATCAATAATATTGTGCTTTTTATCAATATTGTTACGAACAAATTTCTTTACTTTTAAGCTTTACAAAAAAAATCAAGAATTATCTTGCAAAACCAAAACAGCAACCAAATGCCAACAACTAACCTAGCCAAATCTTTGAATAACAAAACATTTGATACTGTTATTATTGGTTCTGGAGTAGGCGGTTTAGCCGCAGCGATATGCCTATCGAAAGCTGGACAAAAGGTATTAGTTTTAGAACAACACGATGTTCCTGGTGGCTGGTGTCATAGTTTTTATCTTAATGGCGATCGGTTTACACCTGGTGTACATTATGTAGGCCTAGTTGGTGACGGTTTATCTACAAGTGAACTCTTTGAAGGTTTAGGCATAGCAAACGATATGGCGTTTTATCGCCAAAACCCTGATGCCTTTGAGCATTGTTGGATAGGTGAAGAGCGTTTTGATTATCCTGCTGATTTTAAAACATTTGAAAATCGCCTAATACAGCGTTTCCCTCACGAAAAAAAAAATATTATTAAATATTTAAAACTGGTTAGTAATGTTGGTAATCAGATAGGTTTAATCCCTAAAATAAATAGTTTTTGGGAACAAATTACAATTCCGTTTCGCACAAAACACATGGGGAAATACGCGCCATTTAGTTTAAAGCGGGTTTTGGGTTGGCACATTAAAGACCCACTACTACAACGCATTTTAAACATTCAGTTTGGTGATCACGGTTTAGCACCTGCAAAAGCTAGTTTTGTAATGCACGCAGCAATTATGCATCACTACCATGCGGGAGGATTTTATCCAATGGGAGGAGGCGGAGCTATTGTAAAGGCAATGACAAATGCCATAAAAGTAAAAGATGGCATCATAAAAACAAGCACTGCCGTAAACCGCATTCTATTAGATAATACAGGAAAAAGAAAAAAAGCGATAGGTGTAGAATTGGCAAATGGAGACCACGTATTTGCAAATCGTATTATATCAAATGCAGATCCTGGAATAACCTACCAAAAGTTAATAGGAGAAGAACATCTAAGCGCCAAATTAAAGAAAAAACTTAGTAAAACTAAATATTCTTGTACATCGTTAATGCTATTTATAACAGTAGCTATGGATGTTACAAAAGCGGGAATTGATTCTGGAAACATTTGGTGTATGCCAAATGAAGACATGGATGATTTGTATGATGTTATGCAGAAAAAAGATCTTTTAGAAGACGAGGAGTTTCCTGGCATGTTTATAAGCTGTACAACGTTAAAAGACCCTATTAGCTATGATGGAAAACATCATACTATTGAAGCCATTACATATATTAATTATGATGCTTTTGAAAATTTTAATAGTACAAACGTAGAACGCTCTGCATCTTATTTGAAATTTAAAGAACAATTAATTGCTAAGTTTTTTATCACTTTAGAGAAAGTAATTCCTGGGATTTCAAACCATGTCGTGCAAAAAGAATTAGGCACACCATTAACCAATAAATACTATATTAATTCTACACGTGGTAGTGTATATGGTACGGAAAAGAGCTTAAAACACATTGGCCCATTTGCCTACAAATCTAAAAGCGAAATAGAAAACTTGTATATGTGTGGAGCAAGTATCGTATCGCATGGAGTTACAGGTGCTAGTTATTCAGGTGTACAGACAGCTGCAACTATATTAGGCTGTCGTCAAGATGACTTAATAAAACCGTCAGATGACCAACATTTAAGGGTTTTTGAAGCAGAAGATGATACTAATTATCCTGATTGGATGCGCAAAAAAATAGAGATAAAAAACTCCAAGTTGAAAGCAAAAAAGGTGTAATGCTTTCGCCAGTTTTTTTTATTATAAAACCGTTTTAGTTCTCCTCTTATTTTTAATAAAATTAACTAACTGTATAATTAGTGTTTTATAACAAAAGAGACCGTTGACTTTAATGTGAACAAACCAAATGGGAAACGAATTTAAACAAGTAATCTTAGAACGGACTAACGAAGAATTAATCAAAACATAATTATTTGTACAAGCCATTAGGCATAATAGATTAAAAAAAACTGACTACAACACCGTATAAATTAATTGCTATTGTAAGCCTACTTACGAAAATCCTAGCGGGTTTCTATTTGGTTTAAATAGGCTAAATTAGGTACTTAAACAACGGGCCATACACATGCACCTTGTACACAAGATAAAAAAATGACAAACTTCACTGAAATTTCCGAATTTTTCGAAACTGAATTCCCATTGAATCAACAAGGGTTAGAAGAGTTATTCTCTTTGTTTAAATTACAAAAACATAAAAAGGGTAGCATATTAATTCAAGCACAAACAATAGAAAAGCAGCTTCGGTTTCTGAATAAAGGAATAATTAGAGAATATTATTCAAATGAAGAAAAAGAAATAAATATTAACTTTTACGTGAAGCCACAATTCATTTCTGATTTATTGATGTTTAGTCAAAATTCTGAAACCAATAAAAATCAAGAATGCTTGTCTTCTGTAGAAGTTTTAAGTATTGAAAGACAACCATTTTTTGACTTATTAGAAAGATATAAATGTGGTAAATCCTTTGTTGAATCATCTTTTCAAAAATTATTAAAAGAAAAAGGAAAACAGGAATTTAACCGTATTACCAAGACTCCAGAAGAGTTATATAATGACTTATTCATTTATAAACCCCAATGGCTTCAATCTATACCTCAATACCATATTGCTTCCTACTTAAATATAACGCCCGAAACATTAAGTCGTATTAGAAAACGAACTTCTTGATTTGAATCAATGAAAATGAACACGCTTTATGTAGATCTTTGTATTCACATAAAAAACAATACAAATGTTAAAGATTCATCATATAAGAAATGCAACGATGGTTCTGGAAACGGAAAAAGACGTGATTTTGATCGACCCAATGTTAGGAGATCAAGGAATCATGCCGTCTTTTACACTTTTCAGACATAAAGCAAGAAAGAACCCTACTGTTCCGCTTCCCAAAAACGCCAATTTGATATTAGAAAAAGTAACCCACTGCCTAATAACGCATCAGCACCCAGACCACATTGACAGTAAAGCAGTTGCCTATTTAATTAAAAAGAACATTCCAGTTACGTGTAGTACAAAGGACGAAAAAGCATTTAAGAAAAGAGGATTAAACGTCGTTCAATCATTAAAATATTGGGAGCAACAAGAATTCTTAGGAGGAACGATTGAAGGCATACCTGCTAAACATGGTTATGGATTTGTAGCTAAACCAATGGGAAATGTAATTGGGTTTTACGTAAAACTACCCAATCAAAAATCTATCTACCTTAGTTCTGATACTATTTACACAGCTTCAGTAGATAAAGTTTTAAAAGATTATAATCCAGATATTAGTGTTTTAGCTTGTGGTGCTGCTCAGTTCGATTTATTTAAACAACTTATTATGAATGTAGATGATATTTTAAAGTTTGTAAAGAACACTTCAGGAAAAGTCATTGCAAACCACATGGAGTCCATAAATCATTGTCCATTAACTAGAGAAAAATTAAAAGAAATATTGATAAATAATGAAGTCATAAATAATGTTTTAATTCCTGAAGATGGTGAATTAATGATTATAGAATAAGCTAGTAGACAACAATGTATAAAAAACATAAGACGTTTAGTGTTTAACCGAACATATGTTTTCAATTTTCAAAAGCCGCCAAATATATAATTATGCCTTTTGAAAACAGTTTATGTAAAAGCAAAATGGTTATATTTGGTTTAGTACTATTCTGAAACGGTAATGTTAATATAGTGTCCCACGTTTATTAAACTAAACGTTGGCAGCAATTAAAAAACAAAAAACACCATTATGAGATTTAGATTTTTAATATTCTTTATAATTCTTATTACCTTATCAAGGTGTGACACAAAACCTAAGCAAGATTTGCCTGATGATATCAAAAAGGAAACTCAAGTACGAATAGAAAAAGAATATCACTTAGGAACAGTGATTGGAATAATAGATAAAAACGGTACTCGTTACTATGGTTTCGGACAAAAATCGTTATCAGACGATTCTACACCCGATGAAAATTCAATTTTTGAAATTGGTTCTGTTACTAAGACTTTTACAAGTAGCTTACTTTCTGATTTAAATCGGAAAGGAGAAATAAACATCCAGGATTCTATTCAAACATACTTACCAATTTTTAAAAATGTCGTAACTAAAAATAATAAAATCATAACTCTTGAAAATTTGTCCACACACACTTCGGGGCTTCCAAGAGACCCACTCAATATGGATGTGAATAATGATTATCGTTATAGAGATTATTCAATTGAAAAATTAAATGATTTTCTATCAAGTTATACACTAGATTCAATACCGAATACTTACAACTATTCAAATTTAGGGGTCTTGATTATTGAGCAAGCAATTGAATCAAAAATGAATAAAACATATGAATCTTTAATCATGGAGAGAGTTACAAATGTTTTAGATATGTCTGACACTGAATTTAAAGTTTCTAAAGACAAGAGACCAAGATTAGTTATGGGTTATAGATATGGAAAAGAAATAGACGAGTTGGATATTGGGGAATTTCAGGCTATGGGAGGTTTAAGATCCACAGCTAAGGATATGTTGAAATTTTTAGGAGCACAACTTGGAATGTACCCAACTTCTTTGAGTGATGCTCTAAAAGAGACACATAACATCCATTTTAAAGACGATAATAACGTAATGGGCTTAGGTTGGGAAATATTAGAAAGAAAAGAATCTGGAAAAATAATTCATTATCACAAAGGAGGAACACCTGGTTTTGTGAGTTTTGCAGGATTCAATCTTGAAGATCAAATAGGTGTTGTTGTTCTAATTAATGGAAGTAGGTATTTTAGTGATTTAGGATTTAATTTGTTAGACCCAACTTACCCATTAATTAAAGCTGAGTAACAACTAAAAAAACAGCCAACAATGGGTGAATAATTGCTTGGTTCTTGCCAACACAACGAGCCATACACAAGCACTTAAGGCATAAAAAAGTTAACGATTGATAAAAGAAAAATTCATTTCAGAATTAAAATTAAAGCTTGAGAGTTATGCTCCAATCTCAAATGAATCTTGGGCGTTAATTGAATCTATAATTACATTTCAAAAATTAGAAAAAGATGAAATCTTACTAAGAAATGGACAGATCGCAAGAAACATCCATTTTGTTTGCGAAGGAGCTTTAAGAGCTTATGTGACAGATTATGACGGAAATATTTATACTAAAAACATTTTTCTTGAAACTGATTTTGCAGGCTCAACAGTTTCGTACCTTTTAGGCACACCTTCAAATTTCACATTGGAAGCACTGGAAAACACTACTCTGATCAGTCTTGATTATAAAAAATACAGACATTTTATTGATAACAATATTGACCTAAAGAATTTCTATATCGCTTATTTAGAAAATAATTGGGTTATTGAGAAGGAACAAAGAGAAGTTTCCCTTGTTATGGAGAATGCAACTGAAAGATATTTAAAATTACTCTCAAAACATCCCAACATTGACCAGAGAATACAACAATTACACCTTGCTTCGCATCTAGGTATCACTCCAACCCAGCTAAGCAGAATTCGTAAAGAACTAAAAAAAAATCATTGAATCAACATATGTAAATGCCAGAGACCTTTCCTTCTAATACTTTTGTCTTATAAATTTAAAACAAGAATATTATGAACTATCTCGAAAACTTAAAATGGCGCTACGCAACTAAAAAATTTGATTCTTCAAAAAAGATTTCATCAGAAGATTTAGAAAAACTAAAGGAAGCTATTCAATTATCAGTATCAGCTTACGGATTGCAGTTGTACAAAGTGATAATTGTAGAGGATACTACTTTAAGAGAAAAATTGAAACCTGTGTCTTGGGGACAAGACCAAATAACGGAAGCATCGCATTTAGTCGTCTTTTGTAATTATACTAATATAAAAGATAAGCATATAGATGATTTCCTGAATATGACTGCCAAATCACAAGATATTGAGGCCGAAAATCTCAGTGGATATGGTGATTTTATGAAAGGCAAAATTAACGAAATGACAACATCAGAATCATTTAACTGGACCTCTCGACAAACATATTTGGCTCTTGGAAATTTGCTTAATGCATGTGCAGAATTAAAAATTGATTCATGTCCAATGGAGGGTTTTGAACCGGAAAAGTATAATGATATATTAGGACTTTCCGAACAAGGGCTAAATGCAGCAGTAATTGCAACTATTGGTTATCGTTCTAATGAAGACCACACCCAAAATCGTCCAAAGGTTAGAAAACCATTTAATGAATTATTTGAAGTATTATGAATCAAACTTCATTATCAGTATTAGCAATATTGGGCGGCGTCTTTTTAGCAGCACAAGGCGGACTAAATTCTAACTTAGGTGTACTACTAAAAAACCCTTTATTAGCATCGGTAGTTGCTTTTTTTAGTAGTACTGTTTTTGCAACAGCCTTTGTATTAATTAGTGTAAAGAGCTCTCCGAATTTGGCAGATTTAAAACAAATACCTATTTATTTATGGTTTACTGGAGGATTGTTCAGTGTATTAGGAATTAGTTTATACTATTATACCATTCCAAAACTAGGAATCTCAACAATGATCTCTTTAGGGCTATTTGGACAAATAGCATTCTCTATAATTGCTGGTCATTTCGGATGGTTAAACTTACCAATGGAGCCAATAACTTTTAAAAGAGGCTTAGGCCTTATTATAATGATGTCAGGAATAATTTTAATTAATATAAAATGAAAGAAACAATAGACTTAATAAATGTTAATATAAAGAATCTAACTTCTCTTTGGCAAACAGCAAGCGAACCAATCAATTCATATTTTAAGGAACCGAAATTTGATTATAGTTTAATTGAATATTCTGAATGGCCAAATAAATTGTGGTTTAATCAAGAAATTAACAAAAACACAATAGCACTGGCTAAAGAAAAATTAGTATCTGTTTCTACAAACCTAACTATTCCATATTGGGATATTCACAATAGTAATTCTTTTGAAATATTAGAGCAAAATGGATTCGACCTTAAGTTTGAACAAACAGGAATGTCTATAAAAGTAAATCACTTATTTACTGAATTAAAAACGTTAAGTTTAAAAAAAGTGTCTTCCGAAAAGGAAGCGAACCTATGGGCTAAACTTTTTTATAAATCTTTTGGGTATTTCACAAATCCAATATTATTAACCAAATCTCAAAAAAACACGAACTACTATATTGCATATGATCAAAATGAAGCTGTTGGAACAGGTATTTTACACACCACAAACAATGTTTCGGGTATTCATTCTGTTGGAATCATACCTGAACAAAGAAGAAAAGGATATGCGGAACAAATAATGAAACTATTAATGAATCAGTCAATTAAAATAAATAGTGATTATATAACCTTACAATCATCTGACATGGGAAAAGGCCTATATTTAAAATTGGGATTTGAAGAACAATTCACAATAAAAAATTACGCCTTACCACAACGTGTATAATTAATTGCCCTAATTCTCCACCCAGAAAACCCTCACTACTGAACAATGGCTCTCTCTTTTTTTCTATCTTAGTGCCAACGCAACTTACCATGTACGAACACGTTGTGTGTATTTTAGAAAATCATCAATTATGAAACGGAAATTTGAAGAAGTGATAACTAACGAAGAAGATTTTCGTGAAATTATGGGACACCCAAGTGAATTAGTCACCAAGAAAAGTATCGATTACATTGATGAAAATTGTCGATTATTTATTGAACAATCTCCATTCATAGTTATTTCCTCTTCTGATCTAAACGGAAATTTTGACGCTTCTCCTAAAGGTGACCCGCCAGGGTTTGTTAAAGTTTTAGATAACAAGACTCTCGCAATTCCAGATCGATTGGGTAATAGGAGATCCGATACTTTTATGAATATATTGCAAAACCCTAAAGTAGGGTTGATTTTTCTAATACCAGGTATAAAAGAAACATTACGAGTTAGTGGAGAAGCGCAAATAGTTAAGGATAAAAATGTTTTGAAATTACTTGCTCATAAAGACAGGCTTCCTAATTTGGCAATGATTGTGCATGTAGAAGAAGCGTTTCTACATTGCGCTAAATGTATAATAAGGTCTAAATTATGGGCAAATGTCGACATCACCAAAGAACGTAAAGCGCCTACATTAGCCAAATCAATGGTTGACCATGGAAAACTTGATAAGTCTTATAAGGAAATGGACGAAATAATTAAGAACGACGAAGAAACACGCTTATATTAGAAAACTATACACAACAACGTGTATAACACAACGTTTACTTTGTTTGTTCTCAGAAAATCCTGCGAATTTTCCTCTGGCACGTTTTCTTTTACTAATTTAGTTGCCAACCAACGCAACTAACCATACACGAACACGTTGTAATTAATAGCAGATTTCAGATCTGAAATTCACAATTTGAGTTGTATAATATCTATAGTAATTACCAGAATATTATGCTTGGATTTAAGAATTGAACGAAAAAAAACTAAAAATTGGATCTGTACAACTCTGAGTAATATTGCGAACGTTAAAAGTTCAAACAGAAATATTTTTACCGATTAAAACAAGGAAAATAAAATAAATATTTAACAGATAACATCATGGCAAAAAGTAAAGACTCAAGAAGAAACGTAAAAAAAGAATCTGCTAAAACCCCAAAAGAAAAAAAAGCAGAAAAGAGACTAAAGAAATCTAAAAAAGGTTAATTATAACTAAACTGAAAGCCTTTCTGAATTTCTAATCACAGCGGATTTGAAAATTAAAACGGATGGATATTTAGCACTAGATTGAAAAGCTACAAATTACATCAACCTATAAAATTAATTGCTTGTTTTTTGTGTGTGTGTGTGTTGGGAATCCCGAGCATCGGGACTCCTCTAGTTCATTTTCTACTTACTATTTTAGTTCTAGCCAACCTATCTACCGACAGGAGGGCGCAGCACACGAACAAAGCGAACACATTAGCTTCAATAAAAATAGAAACTATGAAAAAGTATATTCTCCTCCTTATCAGCTTTACGATTTTATTTTCTTGCATTCAAGAGCCTCCAGCTGATTTCTTGATAAAAAATGGATCTATTATCGATGGTCTCGGAAATCCAGCTTTTGAGGGCGATTTGTTGATTCGAAATGGCAAAATGGAATTAGTAAAATCAGGAGAAAATATTAGTGCCTTAAAAGTTATTGATGCAACAGGATTAATTATTTCCCCTGGATTTATTGACATTCACAATCATTCGGATTGGAGTATAAATGATTCCATCAACCGATTAAATGAGTGCTATATTAAACAAGGAGTCACAACCATAGTTGGAGGACCTGATGGGTACCACTCACCTAGCACTATTCTTAAATTGATTAATGCCTATAATAAAAATGGTATCGGAACAAATGCTGCTTTTTATGTCGGCCATAATGGTATTAGGAAAGAAGTTATGAAAGATGACCAAAAAAGGTCACCATCAACAGAAGAATTGAATCAGATGAAAGCCTTAGTACGAAAAGGAATGGAAATGGGAGCGGTTGGCCTTTCAACAGGTTTAATGTATGAACCCGGAATATATAGTGATACCGATGAGATTATTGCATTGGCAAAGGAAGTTGCTCCATATAGTGGCATTTACGATTCTCATGTTCGAAACCCAGTACATGCTTTTGTTAAATCACATCGTGAAGTCATAGAAATCTCTTCCAAAGCCAACATACCAGGTAAATTAGGTCATCTTAAAGCTGTTGGACTTCATAATAAAGGTGCAATCTCCGAAATAATAGAAATGGTGGAACAATCTAGAGCAGATGGATACGAAATTGTGTCAGATCAATATCCTTATGATGGTGCTCAAACAGAAGTTTTGGAAAAAATTATTATTATTCCTTCTGACATGAAAGAAGGTCGTCTTATAGACAGTCTTATGAGTAAAGGTAAGCTAGATGAAGCTATAAGCTTATTAAAATCAACCTTGGCAGATCAACTTAAAAGATCTCGAATAAAAGCAACAAGCGAAAATGGAGAAGATGACGGCTTTGCATGGCTAAATGCTACAGGCTACTCTAGTATGAGAATCACCAATAGTAAAGACTATCCTGAGCTTGTTGGTAAGTATCTCTCAGAAATAGCCGAAGAAAGAAAAATGGATGGCTTTGATTTAGTCTGTGAATTAATAATTAACAGTAAAGAAAGAACATCCATAACTCTAGGAGGCATTAATGAGAATGATGTCCAGACGCTTTTAATCCAACCTTGGAATATGGTTGTTAGTGATGGCCTATATGTCAAGCATTCAACCGATTCGGGAGGACATCCAAGAAGCACAGGAACATTTCCAAGAGTATTGGGTCATTATGTTCGTTATTTGAAAGTACTTACATTGGAAGAAGCGATACGCAAAATGACATCATTACCAGCTGATGTAATTGGTTTTAAAAATAGAGGCAGAATTCAAAATGGATTGCCTGCAGATATTGTGATTTTTAATCCTGAAACAATTATTGATAATTCCACTTTCGAACAGCCCAATTTATTCTCAAGCGGAATTGTTCATGTCTTTGTAAATGGTGTCCCCGTTTTACAAAATGAAGAAATGACAGGGAATGCTCCTGGAATATATTTGAATAGAAGAACTGAAGCTAACAAGAATTAGACGTTCAATAAAATAAGTGAATACTGCCTGTAACAACAGATCTAGCAGATGGCTTACTACATGTGTACCCTGAAATTCCTAATCTAACTTCGGCAATTTCAACTGTCCTAACACACTCTTTTCTTTCATCAGCTTTTCAATCTCTCTCAAGGTTCTTGGTGCTTCCGCAGATAAGTTAACAGGTCCATCTCCTGTAATCAAAATATCATCTTCGATACGAACCGCAATTCCATGCCATTTCGGGTCGCAATCGCTACCATCTGGAATATAAATACCTGGTTCTACTGTAATCACCATATTGACTTTTAAAGCGCCATAAGTTCCTGGATCGTGTACATCCAATCCAATATGATGTGACGTACCATGTGGAAAATACTGTCTTGCATCGGTTTTGTTTTTGGCAATTCCTAAATCGATTAAGCCTTGATAGATGACTTCTCGAGCTGCGCCATCAGGAGAACTCATATAATTGCCTACTATTGTAGCTGCAATTCCAGCTTCCTGTGCTTGATAAACAATATCGTAAATCGCACGTTGCTCTTTATTAAATTTCCCATTCGCAGGAATCGTTCGTGTCACATCTGCAGTATAGCCATGATATTCGGCACCTAAATCCATAAGCACCAAATCGTTCTCCACTTTCATTTTATTGTTTTCGATATAGTGTAATACGCAACCATTATTTCCTGCTCCAACAATACTGGGATAACCCTCATACTCACTCCCATATGTTTTGTAGATGAACTCGTGGACACCTTGAACTTCAGCTTCTGACATTCCAGGATGCATGGCTTTCATAATTTCACGCTGTCCCATTGCCGAGATACGAACTGCTTTTTTTAGCAATACCATTTCTTCCGGAGTTTTAACCTCTCGCAATTGTGCCATTAAACGCGATAAACTTCTCGTATCGGTCTTTACAGTTTCAGCTTCTACATTTGCATTAGCATCAACTTCGATATCATCAGTTTTGTTCTCAATCGTGTAGTCATTAATGAGTTTAATCTGTGTTTTGAACGATTGAATTAAATCGTACAAATCAGACTTGCTCCTCGTATTTCTGTAATCATCTCTAAACCCAAAATACATGACCTTATCATAAGACGTAAAATCGATTCCAGAATCTAAAAAGGCTTCTCCAACAAATGCTTGATCAAAGCCTAACTGTTCCTTTGCACCATCAACACCAAGTCTAGTACCTGTCCATTGCTCCGCTTTAAGATTACGTTGTTGCACATACAGTTTTTCATTGTAAGACACGCCACTTTCCGCAGCTGTTTGAGTTTCAGAAAAAATAACCAAAACAGCATGAGGTTCTTTATAACCAGTGAGGTAATAAAAATTTGGATCTTGATGATATATATAATCGACATCATTGGCTCGATTACGAACCGGATTCGCAAAAAACACAGCCACACTATTCGCTGGCATATTAACACGCAAAGCATCTCTCCTACTTTTATGAAATTCCTTGCTCAAATAATCTTCAGGTAAGCCTTCTTGAGCAAATCCAAATAACAAAGCGAAACATGATGCAAAAACAGAGATAATAGCCTTCATAGTGTCTTAAGTTTTAATATTGCTTAAATTAATAATAATCTCCCTTTTCCGAAGAAAAGATTTCAATATTAACATATTTTTAATCTCATATTCTACGGCAAACCCGTCCTCAGAATTAATTATTTTCGATACTTTTGCGAAACAAATTTTGAAGATTAATCACAAGTTAATTTCAACCAATAATTACAATATGAAAAACACAGCCTTAACCGCAACTCACGAAGCTCTTGGTGCTAAAATGGTGCCTTTTGCAGGATACAATATGCCAGTACAATATGATGGCATAAATATCGAACACGAAGCCGTAAGAACTGGTGTTGGTGTCTTTGACGTATCGCATATGGGAGAATTTTTAATTGAAGGACCTCATGCGTTGGATTTAATTCAAAAAGTCTGTAGTAACGATGCATCTAAACTTACCGTTGGAAAAGCACAGTACAGTTGCGTACCAAATGATGATGGCGGAATTGTAGACGACCTAATCATATACAAAATAGAGGAAGAAACCTATCTGCTAGTCGTAAATGCGAGTAATATTGAAAAAGATTGGAACTGGATTTTATCAAAAAATGATGTTGGTGCAGAGATGCGTGATTTAAGTGAAGACTACTCATTACTTGCTATTCAAGGTCCGAATGCCGTTGAAGCGATGCAAAGCCTTTCTAGTCATGATTTGGCCGAAATTAAATTCTACAACTTTGTTGTTGGTGACTTTGCTGGAATTGAGCATGTGATTATTTCGGCAACGGGTTATACTGGAAGTGGCGGATTTGAAATCTACTGCAAAAACGCTGAAGTCAAACAGATTTGGGATAAAGTGGTCGACGCTGGCGCAAAACCTGTTGGCTTAGCTGCTCGTGACACCTTACGTTTGGAAATGGGCTATTGTCTCTACGGAAATGATATAAACGATACCACATCTCCTTTTGAAGCTGGCTTAGGCTGGATTACAAAATTCTCTAAGGAATTCACAAACTCTGAAGCTTTAGAAGACGAAAAACGTCGTGGACCGGAACGTAAATTAGTGGCTTTTGAATTAGACGAGCGAGGTATTCCACGTCAAGGTTACGATATTGTAGATTCTAGCGGAAAGACTATCGGAAATGTAACCTCTGGAACTATGTCTCCTAGCTTAGGAAAAGGTATTGGTTTGGGTTATGTGCCACCAATTTTTGCTGATGCTGGAAGCAAAATAAAAATACAAATTCGTAAAAAAGCAGTGCCTGCTACTGTGGTTAAATTACCATTCTATAAAGGATAGTTTATCTATTAAGGTTGATTAATGAGGGAGTTTAAAAGTAAACATCGGATTTTAATTTTAGGTGCAAGCGGATTTATTGGCAATGCCATCTACAAAGAATTGTGTTCTTATTTTAAAACCTTTGGCACCTATCGCATTCCGAAGAAAATTTATGAAGACAACCATCAGTTCTTACAGTATAATGTTGAAGAAGATGATGTTTATGAAATCCTAGAGGCTACAAAACCGTCCATAATTATTTCGTGTTTACGTGGCGATTTCAGTACGCAAACCATTGCGCATCAACACATAGCAGAATACCTTCTGGAACAGGATTGTAAACTTATTTTTCTCTCTTCGGCTAATGTATTTGATGCCTATAGTAAATACCCAAGTTACGAACTGGATAAAACTTTGAGTGATAGCATCTATGGGCATTTCAAGATTAAGATTGAAAACATGTTGCTACGCCTTCCGAAGAAAAAAGTCGCGATTGTAAGACTGCCTATGGTTTTAGGCTCTCAGTCGCCAAGGTTAAAAGAATTAAAACAGCACTTACACGATAAAACAGCTATTGAGATTTTTCCAAATATTATTATGAATGTTACGACCGACTCCAAAGTCACGCAACAAATTCATTACATGATTAACCGAAATAAGCATGGCATTTTTCATTTAGGAAGTACAGATTTAGTTCATCACGATGAATACTTCAAGGATATCATCAAGCAATTATCTACAAAAAAGGGTGTGCTTTACAAACATGTCTACACTACAAACGAAGACCGTTATTTAGCCGTTTTACCAAAATTCAATAAACTACCAAAACATTTAGAAATCACAAGTGCAGAAGTACTTGAAGACCTACTAAAATAGTTTAAATTACAGTTTATAGTAAAAATCAATCGGGGTTTATCTTCTTTTATCGTTTCTAAGGCTTATAACTCTTATTTTACAGTAAATTACTGTACATTTAAGTAAAACATATACCTATGAGTTTGATGAAAGATGAAAATATTGAAAAACGTCTACTTCGTTTTCCAGATTGGGAACATAGAAATAACGCCTTATATGCCGAATTTGAATTTGATAATTTCAAAGACTGTTTCAGTGCTATGAGTAGAATTGCATTTGAATGCGAGGCTCAAAACCACCATCCGGAATGGACTAACGTTTACAATGTTTTGAAAATATCACTGTCTACACACGATGCCAATGGTGTCACCGAAAGAGATTTTAAGTTGGCAGAAGCTATCGAAGCTATAGTTGAAGTCCAAGACTAAATTTTGGTTCGGTTTTTGAGTCACATATTCTATCTAAATACCTTTTATGCTTAATCGCTTAAACATATGTCTTATCACACTACTCACCTTTTGTTTTGTCAATGGTCAAGACGAAAATATGTTTTGTGACCAACTTTTAGCGTTGGAAACTATGGTTAAAACAAATCATTACCAACCTAAAACGGTTAATGATAGCCTATCAACCAATGTACTTGATTTGTTCCTATACACCTTAGATGGAGATAAGCGATTATTTACAAAAGATGACATTGATACATTTGAAAAAGACCGTTATTCAATTGACGATTATATCAAAAATAAGCGTTGTGATTTTATAAATAAATACATAATGCGATTATCTGAACGCATCGAACATTCTAAAACGATTATCTCAAGTTTAGAAACCGAAACCTTTGATTATTCTGGTAAAGACACACTGAGATTTAAACCAAATTCTAAGTTTAGATATTTTAAAGACGATACTGAAGCCAAACGGTATTGGAGCAAGCGTATTCGTTATAATATTCTCTATGCATTGGTTGAAAATGATTCTGTTTTAGAAGATATCGAAACAAATTTTAGTAAACTTGAAACCGACTTAAAGCCGAAGCTTATTCAAAAAGAATTATGCAAACTCGAAGAACTACAAAACAGATTAGGTAGCATTGAGAATTTTGTGAAAGCGTCCTTTTTTAATGCTTATTTACATTATAACGATCCTAATTCTTCGTTTTTCTCACCTACGGAAAAAGAAATATTTGAAAACTCTTTATCTAACGATCAGTTGTCCTTTGGAATTATTACAGCAAAAAATGACAATGGCGATATTATTATCGCACACATCACTCCAGGAAGTGCTGCTTTTAAAGAAGGCGATTTTGAAGTTAATGATGTCATTAAATCACTACAAACAGACACCAAAACCTTAGAAACCTATTGTGTTTCTAATGATGACGTGCTTGCATTTACTAGTGATCGAAATCATAATACCGTTACTTTCAAGATAAAAAAGCAAAACGGAATTATGAAAGATATTGAGCTTACCAAAACAAAGACAAAAATTGAAGAAAATACGGTTTCAGGATATATTATTGAAAGCAAATCGAAAGTTGGCTATATCAATATTCCGAGCTTTTACTCCGATTTTGAATCTCCAAACGGATTGGGTCTAGCAAACGATGTTGCTAAAGAATTATACAAACTCCAAAAAGAAAACATAGAAGGTTTAATTCTCGATTTACGATTTAATGGTGGAGGCTCAATGAAAGAAGCTGCAGACCTTTCAGGAATGTTTATCAATAGAGGTCCGATTTCAATTTTAAAATACAACGATGGTGAGACCTATACCATTAGAGATTTTAATAGAGGTAGACTATTTAACAAACCTATTGTGGTCTTAGTTAATAACTATAGTGCTTCTGCGTCTGAATTTTTTGCGGCTAGCATGCAAGATTATAACAGAGCAATTATTGTAGGGTCTCAAACGCATGGTAAAGCTTCTGCTCAAATAATTTTGCCTTTAGATGAAGATGAACGCTTAGGCTACTCAAAACTAACCGTTGAGAAGTTCTATCGTGTGACTGGCCAAAGTCATCAAGCACAAGGTGTTGTTCCAGATATCATTCTGCCAAATATTTATGATGGCTTCAGAACACAAGAACAATATGAAGCTTTCGCTCTTAAAAATGACACAATTGATGCCGTAAAAAAATATCCAAAACTAAAAGCTTTACCAATCAATGAATTAAAGAAAAAAAGTCAATTACGTGTTAGTGATGATATTGCTTTTACAGGTATTCAAGACTTAAACCAATTGATTCTCGACAACTATTTTAATTTGGATACAGAGTATCTCTTAACTCTAAAAAATGTGTATAACAAAATCATAACATATCGCAATCAATGGCAAAGTATTAATCAACCAATCAATACACATGTATCTGATTTTATGGTAAAAAATTCAGCATTCACTAAAGAAATCGTGAGTTTTAATGACGACCAAAAACAGATTAACGAAACGATATTAAAAGATATCCAACAAGATATTTACATTGAAGAAGCGCAAGCTATACTCCAAGATTTACTCATTTTAAATCCCTTAAATTGAAACATAAAAAATACAACCTTAAAACTCACCTCGGTATTGTTATTGGTTTTGATAAGAAAATAAATAGACCATTACAATAAAAAGGTTGAAGACATCAACGATGCTGTTAATAATTATAATATAGTCAATGCCGGTTTAAACACGCAACGTCAAAAAGTCATTAATAGTTAAAATAATACGAATTCTAACTTTTTATCTAAGAACATACCGAAAGACTAGGTTTTAGTATTGCCATTTCGATATAATTTCAATAATTTTGAGGTCTACAACAACAAATAGAACAGAACACTAATGGGAAGAGCATTTGAATTTCGCAAAGCAAGAAAAATGAAGCGATGGTCAGCTATGAGCAAAGCCTTTACACGTATTGGTAAAGACATTGTCATGGCAGTTAAAGAAGGTGGTCCCGATCCCGCAAGTAACTCTCGATTGCGTGCAGTGATTCAAAATGCGAAAGCGGTTAACATGCCTAAAGACAATGTTGAACGTGCTATTAAGAAAGCAAGTGAAAAAGATCAAGGCGATTATAAAGAAGTGATTTTTGAAGGCTACGCACCTCATGGAATTGCTGTTTTAGTGGAGACTGCAACCGATAACAATACACGAACTGTTGCTGATGTTCGTAGTTACTTTAATAAATGTGATGGTAGTTTGGGTACGTCTGGCTCTGTTGTGTTTATGTTTGATCATACATGTAATTTCAGAATTAATGCAGAAGGTTTAGATCCTGAAGAAATAGAATTGGAATTCATAGATTTTGGTGCAGAAGAAGTTTTTGCAGACGATGACGGTATTTTAATCTACGCACCTTTTGAAAGTTTTGGTGCGATACAAGCCGAACTTGAAAGTCGAGATATAGAAATTTTAAGCTCTGGATTTGAACGTATACCTCAAGTAACTAAAAAATTGACCACAGAAGAAGTTGAAGATGTAGAAAAACTTTTAGAAAAATTGGATGATAATGATGATGTACAAAACGTATATCATACCATGGAAGAGTCTACGGAAGAGTAGAAATTAAAAAATCAAGAATTCTTAGCTTCAATCCACTTACTCATAAACTTCGTGCTTTGCATGGTGTGATGCTGTAATAATTGTCCGATAAAATTTTGCTGTCTGTGTGTTTCTAAATCTTCAGATAGTGCAAATAATCGCATTCTAAATCCGCTTTCAAATTCAGACTTTGAAAATTGGTTTTTTAAGATATCAAACCCTAAAGATTTCTGGGCATTCCAAACCGATTCATCTTGATATAAGTTCACGGCATAATTGATAAAATCATCAGCATTATCGCAAATGAAATCTTGATTTGTTTTGTCTACAATCCCTTCTACTCCATGTGATGTAGAAACGAATGGCGTTCCGTTTTGCATCGCATCAAAGAGCTTTCCTTTTAATCCTGCTCCAAAACGAATTGGTGCCAAAAGCACTTTAGACTGCTGCATCACGTCATTAACATCTTCTGCAAAACCCTTAATTAAAAACCCATCTTTCGCATTATGTAACTGATTCACCTTTTGCGAAGCATAAGCACCATAATTATGTAATTCAGCTTCTGGTAATTGCTGTTTTATACCTTTCCATATGGTTTCTTTTAAATACAATAAGGCATTATAATTGGGCTCGTGAAGAAAATTTCCAATCGTTAAAAAATGTTGTCGATCTTCAAACTCCGGAAACTGTTCTATATGTCTTTCGGAAATATTTTCAACAAGAAAAGGAAGATAGTGCAACAAGGAATCTTCAATCTGAAACGTGTTTTTAAGCAGGCTCATTTCAGCTTTAGAAATAATCAAACTCAAATCGCAACGATACATACTTGCGATTTCACGTTTGGCAGTATCATTTAACAAATAGTGATTGGTAACTTCAGAATCGTCCTTAAAGGCTTGCTGTCTGGCACGTCTTAGAAAATGTAAATCTTCGGTGTCTAAAAGTTTAATGGTTTCCGGACAATGTTGAGAAACACGCCAACCAAACTGCTCTTCGGTCATGAACCGATCAAAAAGCACAACATCGGGTTTCAAATCTAAAATGAAATCATCAAAACTAGCATGATTGAGTTCTATGGCAACTTTATCAACTCCAATAGTCAATAAATCAAAAGCATTATCGCTTTTTGCGCATGCACTAGCGAACGTAATTTGATATCCTTCAGACTGAAAAAAGGAAATGAGTTGCATCATTCTGCTTCCAGCAGCAGAACTCTTAGGTTCTGGCCATACAAATCCAATAATAAGAAGTTTTTTATTCAAAAGAAAATTAATCAGCCTTTGGTTTTAAACTGTAGCTAGACCTTACATTTTTTGCCCAATCTACAATAGCTTTAATTTGATCATCACTAAGTTTAGCGTCGCCATGTGTCCATGTATATGAAGGCAATGGCATTTCCTTGGCTTCAACCATTTCTATAAGCTCATCTAATTTATGGTCTTTCTTTTTTACTGAATAGCTTTCCCAAGCAGATACATTAAAATGCTTTTTCCCATCCTTAACATGATCTGCCATCCAATAATTTACTGGAGTAATCTTGTTATACCAAGGATATCTAGTGACATCACTATGGCAATCAAAACAAGTATTTTTAAAAATATCATGAACATCACTGGGCGGATTCGTATCTGCAATAAAAGCATCTATTGCAGCCATATTACCTTCGTTCTTATCTGGACCAAAAAATTGCATAACGACAAAAACAACTAATAAGAAAACAAGTATTTTTTTTATGATTTTCATCTGTAAATATTTATTTATTTTTATGGACATAAAAATACAAAAATCGAAGTGACAACAAACCAACTTTATCAAGAATTAAATTACGTGAATCACACGCGTCAAAAACGTTTGTATTATGCCAATATGGTCATAGACAATCCTGATATGATTCCGAAACTATTAGACATTCTATTTATGGTCGATGACAAAATATCTTGTCGAGCAGCTTGGGTTTTTGAGTTTATGTGTGGCGAAAATCTTGAGACCTGTATTCCATATTTAGATGTATTTACGGCTACTATTCACAAAGTTCATTTAGATTCTGCCGTACGACCTGTCGCTAAGGTTTGTGAGTATTTGGTAAAAGCATATTATTCAAAACATGAGAATAAAATCAAGTCTGCATTGCTTCCGAAGCACAAAGAAAAAATCGTTGAGTCCTGTTTTGATTGGATGATTAATGACGAAAAAATCGCGCCAAAAGCATATGCTATGAATACATTATTTCTCCTCGGAAAAGATTATGATTGGGTTCACCCAGAACTCGTGATGATTTTAGAACGTGACTATCAACTGCAGAGTTCTGGTTTTAAAGCCAGAGCAAGACACATCTTAAAGAAGGTTACAAAGAATTAAAGCTTCATAACTTTTCCCAATTTTGGAGTTGAAATCGTTAACAATTAACTTTTTATCGATCATGACATCAATGCTCTCCAATTTTCATCTTGTTTATTATTTAGCAAATTAATATTGCATTTCTAGATTATCTAGAAACAGTTTTTGAGCGCTTAAGTAAAGTTCTTCAGTTTTCCCATAAGTGACCACACGACCAACACTAAACCAATGCGATTGAACAGCTACACCAATATCACCTGTAACAGAATCTCTAGCAACGATACAATAGGTATGCGTAAAAGGTGCTTATTTTTTATAAACTTGAGAGAATATCAATTGAAAACTTAAATAAAAATAGCTCTTAAATGGTGAATAAATTTATGCTCTAAGATAACCAATTTATCTTCAATTTAATATTCGAATTAACTATCTTTGCTAGCTTAAACACACAACTAATGTCCATATCATCTCTCAATGCCATCTCACCAATAGATGGTCGCTATAGAAGTAAAGTCAGTAATTTAGCGCCTTATTTTTCAGAAGAAGCTCTCATTAAATACCGCGTTTTGGTAGAGATTGAGTATTTCATTGCATTATGCGAAGCGAAATTACCCCAGCTTTCAGGCATTGACACAACCACTTATGACGATTTAAGGACTATTTATACTGATTTTTCTTCGGAAGATGCGCAAGCTATAAAAGACATTGAAAAAGTCACCAACCACGATGTAAAAGCAGTTGAGTATTTTATCAAAGCGGAATTTGACAAGCTCAACTTATCAAAATATAAGGAGTTTATCCATTTCGGATTAACATCCCAAGACATCAACAACACAGCTATACCTTTAAGTATTAAGGATGCGATGAACGATGTGTATGTCCCAGAATATTTTGAAGTTTTAAATAGGCTTAAAGCATTAGCCGAAGAATGGAAAGACATTCCGATGCTTGCAAGAACTCATGGTCAACCAGCTTCTCCTACTCGTCTTGGAAAAGAAATACAGGTATTTGTGGTGCGTTTGGAAGAGCAATTCAATTTATTAAATGATGTGCCAAGTGCTGCAAAATTTGGTGGAGCAACTGGAAATTTCAATGCTCATAAAGTGGCTTATCCAAATATGGACTGGAAAGCGTTTGGAAGCCTATTCGTTCAAGAAAAATTAGGATTACAGCATTCATTCCCAACAACACAAATTGAACATTACGACCATATGGCTGCATTATTTGATGCTTTAAAACGTATCAATACCATCATTATCGATTTAGATCGTGATATCTGGACGTATGTCTCAATGGAATATTTCAAGCAGAAAATAAAAGAAGGTGAAGTGGGTAGTAGCGCAATGCCTCATAAAGTGAATCCTATTGATTTTGAAAACTCTGAAGGCAACCTAGGCATAGCGAACGCCATTTTTGAGCATCTATCTGCAAAACTACCTCTTTCAAGATTACAACGTGATTTAACAGATAGTACAGTTCTTAGAAATGTTGGTGTGCCTTTCGGGCATACATTAATTGGATTTAAGTCGACATTAAAAGGATTGAGTAAGTTATTGCTTAACGAACCGAAGTTTGCTCAAGATCTGGAAAACAATTGGGCTGTCGTTGCTGAAGCCATTCAAACGATCTTGAGACGTGAAGCTTATCCTAATCCATATGAGGCTCTAAAAGGTTTAACGAGAACTAACGAAACGATTAACAAACGTTCTATTTCAGAATTTATTGATACCTTAGAGGTTTCCGAAGCTATAAAAACGGAATTAAAAGCCATTACTCCAAGTAATTATACAGGAATATAATCTACTACATATGCCAACTAGAAATACATTGTCTCTTGTGTTCTCCGGACTTATAGTCGCTGGTTTTTTTGTGTCTGGCCTTTTAGATATTCTAGATTATTTGATTGTGAAAGCGTTGTTGTTTTCGGCTTTCGGGGCTTTGGCAGTTTATCTTATTCTTATTGTTTTAAAAAATGCAGATGCCAAATAAAGCATCGAAAACTCATGTAAATTGTTTCTTTAATGTCAATAAAAAACACTGCAACTAAGGTTATGCTTTATTTCTTGCCTTGTTCTAACATAAAATAATTCAACTTATTTATAAGCCATCTTATACTTTAATTGGTATGAAAACAAAAACCACCTCAAGTAGTCAGACTTGAAGTGGTTTTCTATTAACATTTTAAATATATAGTCTATTTAAAAAATTTAGTGATGTCTTTAAATTGATTTTCTTCAATACTGTTTTCATCAAAAACAGAAGCTAATTCCATAATTTTATTAAAGTTCATATCGTCACCAAGAACTCTTACCACTGCGAAACCTGTTTCATTAGAATTTCCGAAGAGAATAAACTCATCAATGTTATCTCCATCTCCAATACATTTTATAATGAATTTTCCGTCGGTAGAATTTCCGCCACGCATTAACTCTTCATATTTTGGATCTTTTAAAATAGTCTTCACTTTTGCGATTTCAGCTTCAAAATCTTCCATGTTAGATTCATCTTTCACAAAAGCGAGCATACTTAGTTTTTCAACAGATTCGTAAGCTTCTAATTGTTCTTCAGTCAACGTTGATTCTTCGATTCGTAACATACTAACAGGCACATCCAAGCTCGTAAAACCAGGCGCTAATTCGTTGTCTACATAATATGTTTGTAATGTTAGACCTTGATTGCAACTCTGTAGAGTTACAATCAAGATTAACATCGTGATTATTGTTTTGATTGATGTATTCATTATTTTAGTTTTTCTTACCTAATTTTTCAATGTTTTTTCCTCCAGGAACATTCATCTTACTGGTAATTTTTGAAATTTCTCTTAAATCAATATCGCCAACTATAGATACGATAACTGTTTCTATTTCACGTTTTTTTCCATTAATTTCAATGTCTTGTCCTTTAGTCATTTCTTTTAGACCGTTGACAAACATCAACAATTCTTTAACGTGATTTTCGTCTTTACCTTCTTTTACGTAAAATTTTACGGTTTGATTGCCATCTTTAAAACGCATTAGTTCTTCTAAACTTGAGCTTCCAACGTATTTTTTTACATCTGCATTCATACTTGCCGAAATTTTATCATCTCCAGTGGTCAATAACTTTACACTTTTGATTTTCTTTGCCATTTCAAGCATTTGTTGATCTTCTGGATCATCCATATTGATATCAATACTTGCTAGCATTGAAAACATTTTTTGATTGATAACTCCAGATGTTACGCCTTTCATATCTTCGTACTTATCAAAAAGACCTCCTTGTGCAAATGACATTGATGTTGTTAAGGCTACTGCTACTATTAAAATTATTTTTTTCATGATTTCTTGTTTTAGTTTTTGTTACTTTCTTTACTTGTTTTTGTGGTTTTGCTTTTAAAAAATTTATTTGATGTTTCTGAAAATTCATTGATATACTTCACCTGATCAGCACCTTTTTCAAAATTCGAAGATGTCAACGACAGTGCTCCCATTTGATTTTGTCCAGTGTTAAATTGAGTTCCAATTATATCAAAAACTTCCTTGGTTTGGTTGAATGCCATTTGTTGCTCGGTAGATAAATCTTCCAAAGAACTTGGCCCTCCTCCAATAATATTCGGAATTAAAATTCCTAACATAAGAACCGCAACTGCAGCGACAGAAATCCATTGATAGATATAACTCTTTCTGGTTTTTAATGGAACGTCCTTTGTATATAGTTCTTGTTTTGTGTTGTTAAAGTACTGAAACATGGTTTTGTACGACTCTAAATGTGGAGCGATATCATCTTGAGCAAAATAAGTCTTAAGTTGCTGCTCTTCCTTTAGCGTTGTTTCGCCATTGTCATACTTTTCCAGTAATTTTTCTATGCTATTTAATACCATAATGATGTGTATTAGTTAATTTTTCTCTTATTGTTTTTCTAGCTCTTGATAAGGAGACTCTAATGGCTGTAGGATTCATATCTACTACTTTTGCTATCTCGTCAAAGTCATATTCCTCTATATCTCTAAGCTGTAATATTATTTTTTGTTGTTCTGGTAATTTTTCAATTATTTTTGAAACCCAATCAACACTATCTCTATTTTCAACTTGGTTTTGTAACGAGGTGTTATTGTCTTCGTAATTACTATGAACGATTTTCAAATTCTGTGCCTGTTTTGATTTTAATCGATCCAAACAAAAATTCTTTGTCATTGTCATCGAAAACGCTTCTACATTATTATAGTCGCTAATCTTCTCCTTATTATTCCACAATTTCATCAAAATCTCTTGCGTTGCATCTTCAGCTTCTTCCCTAGAAACTAGAAGTCTTTTTGCTAATCGAAAGACTTTATCCTTAAAAGGCATTACTAATTTTGTAAAATCAGTTTGTGTCATTGTGGTTTGATAGTTAAAAACAGATAATTATTCTGCTTCTTATTATTACGACGAACATGTTTCAATTTTGTTACACGATATTTTTTAATTCACAATAATGTAAGTAAATTTATAGCTTACAGGACCAACGACACGTTGTTTGATGTGATTACATTGAAAAAGAAAAATTAATAAAAAATTAATGGAGTCGACATCGCTAATGCTATGAGCGACGTTTACTTCGGAAATTTTAAAACAAGAAAACAGATGCGACTATTAAAAATTGGATTATTATGTATACTGACATTAGCAATCACCAGTTGTTTTGATGACCAAGATGACAATGCTATTTCTGCAAGTGAAATCAATGATTTTGTTTGGAAAGGTATGAATGCGGTGTATTTATATAAATTCGAAGTTCCTGATTTAGCAAACAATCGTTTTGCCACTAATGAAGAATATGGCAGTTATCTCAATAGTTTCTCATCACCTGAAACTTTGTTTGAAAGCTTAATATATGAAAGAGAAACTATAGATCGTTTTAGTGTTATCATTCCGAATTATATCGAGTTCGAACAATTATTAGCTGGAACATCTTTAAGCAACGGATTAGAATTTAATTTCTATCTAAAACCAGGAAGTTCTACTGAAGTCTTTGGAATCATAAGGCTTGTACTCAATAATAGTATCGCCAGTGACTTAGGTTTGCAACGCGGACAAATATTTGATGCAGTAAATGGTACCGATTTAACTGCGACTAATTTAAATAATTTATTGAATCAAGATTCTTATACGCTCAATTTTGCAACCTATAATGATAATGGAACAGAAACGGTTACAGATGACATTATAGAATCGTCAACAGAAACCGTAGATCTCACAAAACAGCCTTACACAGAAAATCCTGTTCACCAAGCAAACATTATAGACCTAGGTGGCGAAAATGTTGGGTATTTAGTTTACAATGGATTTAATCGCAACTTCGACAATGACCTTAATGCAGCATTTGCTCAGTTTCAAGCTAACAACGTTCAGCATTTGGTATTAGACTTAAGATATAATCCTGGTGGCTCTGTAAATACGGCTTCTTTATTAGGAAGTATGGTTACTGGACAATTTACGGGAGATATTTATTCTAAATTAGTTTACAATGAAGACCAACAAGCATCTAATACAAATTTCAATTTCGTTAACAACTTTGATGGTAACACCATAAACAACTTAAATTTAAGTAAAGTTTATGTATTAACCACAAGTCGCTCAGCATCGGCAAGTGAATTGGTCATTAATAGTTTGAGTGCTTATATTGATGTTGTTCAAATAGGAGACGAAACAACTGGAAAAACGCAAGCATCTATTACTATTTATGATTCTCCAAATTTAAGACCTGAAAACATCAACCCAAGTCATACTTATGCCATGCAGCCTTTGGTTGCTAATTCAATTAACGTTAATGATGTTGCAGTGCCTTCTACTGGGTTAACTCCAGATATCAGTATCATTGAATCTCCAAGAAACTTCGGAATGCTAGGTGATCTTAACGAACCGCTTTTAGCTGCAGCCATTGCAGATATTCAAGGTTTAGGACGATTTGGTCTTTCACAAACCGATTTCCGTCCAATAAAAACTAATGTCAACATCAAACCTGTTGAAGAAGGCATGTATATTGAAAATGACTTGTTTCTAAATCGTTTAGATCTAGAATAAAACTCATAAAAAAGCCACTTAATAAAGTGGCTTTTTTATTTATAATCATATGTTAGATTAGTACATAAGCATCAAAATTAGTTAAAATAGATGTTCCCAGGAATGATGCTTAATGTTGTAGAATTAATTAACGTATTGGAGTTTAAATCATATGCTGACAAAGTCCCATTACTTGTAAAGTCTACCGCATCTATACCATATAAGACTGAATCATTAACAGTCATTCCATAGAAATTCACACCTGATAACTCAGCAGACGTAGGTAAAGTCAATGCAGCACTATTCATTTTATAAACACTTCCTGCATTATAATAATACAATGTTCCATTTTCAACAGCGAGATAATTAGGATGCTCTGAAACGCTAAAATCTATAGATGTTACAGTGTTGTTGCTTGTATTAATTTTAGACAACCGTCCAGCAGTTTCGTCTCCAGTCCAAGCTGGTTTACCTTCTGCTAATACCCATAGGTTACCATCTGAATCTAATTGTAAAGAGTTAGGAACATCCCCAACCGTAATTATAGATGACACCATATTAGAACCCGCATCAACAACAGATATAATATTATTTTGGCTAAATCCGCCTTGATGAGCCACATAAATCATATTTCCATTAGCAATGATTTCTTCTGGTCCTTCGGCAACAGAAATCGTTTGATTGTCAAGTGTATTTGTTGTTAAGTCAATTACAGCTAGATAATCGTCGGTTGCAACTGAACCGTCTCCCCAATTTGTGACAAAACCTTTTCCGTTAGCGAAAGCAATATATCTTGGGTTATTTAAACCAGTGTTAATAGTACCAATAGATTCAAAAGAATATCTATTAACAATTTCAATCGTATTAGATATATTCAAAACGATATAAGCCAAATTCCCATTAAACGCAATACTTTGCGCTGTATCTCCTAAAGGACTTGAATTAACAGAACTAAAAATATTATTCTCTACCGTCATAAAATCATAAGAGACATAAGAGACAGATGCATTTCCCTGTCCAAAATTACCTTCGTGAGGGATTAATAATCCGTCTTCATAATCACCTAAGGGTTCAGACGTTGTCATATCATCATCGTTACTACATGATATAAACATCAATGCGATTGATAAGAAAAGTAAAGCTATTTTTTTTGAATTCATTGTTTAAAATTTAAGTGTTAATTTGATATTTAGATTTCTATTTGGCATTGGTCGTAATGCTACATTTTCGTAATATGAATTGTATAAATTATTGATTCTGAAATCGGCTATATAGTTCAATTTTTTCTTGGTATTGATGGTATATGAAACGCCTAAATTACCAACATCAAAACCATCAAGTGTGTTACCTATAATAGCAACTTCTCCATTATATAAATGCTGATAAAATGCTGTGAATGACTTATAATTATAAGATAATGATGCATTCGCTTTATGAACAGGCACATAAAACAAACGTTGGTTTTTCTCAACATCTTCCGTTTCAGTATAAGAATAAGAGGTTGATAAGAATAAGGTATGCTTATCTATTTTTTTGGTCATACCAAATTCTGCTTCAACACCATACTGTTTAGCATTGGCAATATTAACAGGATTCCAATATCCAGAACTATTGCTAGGTCGCCATTGAATCAAATCTGACGTTTCTATGTAAAAGGTATTAAGTTTGAAATTGATAGTTTCAAACGCTAACTCATGTCCTAAATCTAACTGGTAGGATTCTTCAGGTTCTAGGCCCAAATTCCCTCCCGGATTCCAATACAAATCATTAAAGGTTGGTACTCTAAAGTTTTTAGACGCATTGAATTTTAGCGTATATGGTTTAAATAATTGATAACTTATGTCTCCCGAAAACACTAACGGGCTTTCAAAACCTGAAATCACATCCTTTCTCACATTTAGGTTGTATTGCACCTTCTTTGTAGGTCGATGGTTTAAAATCGCTGTAGCAGAAAACGCATTTCGTTTGGGATCGCTAAAGCTATTGCCTTCAGCAGTGATATAACTATAATCTGTAATCACGCTTAGTAATAAGCGTTTAGAAAAGTGACGTTTATAATGATGTTTAATTAACCATGTATTAGCATGGCCTTCTGAAAAATTATCTAAATTTTTATTTTCAAAATATTTGAATTGTTCTAATAAATGAACTGCTTTTAGGCTTGATGTGTAATTATTTTCAATATGAGCCCATTCTATCATGCTACGATAATCTTCAGACTCGTATTTACTATTTGAAGGCGCCAATAATGTTGAAGAAAACTCACGATCACTTCTGAAGTTTTGATGGTATATTTTGAGTACATCTTTAACTGATATCACATAACCTATATTAAAATTGAGATCCAAATTATTAAAGGCTCCATTTTCATTTCGTCTATCTGTACCTAAAAAACGATAATCATTATCAGAATCGACATAAGCGACTCCAAAATCACCAGACCAAGTACCATTTCCGAAAGATGTATTATAATTCGCATTTTTTGTATTAAAGCTTCCAAAGCCAAATTGAAGTTTATGATTAAAATGCTTTTCAAAATCAAAATCGTTAGATAAATGGATGCTTCCCCCAATGGCTCCACTTCCGTATTGCACACTCCCGCCTCCGCTTCTAATAGCAATATTATCATAATTAGAAGACGATATCGTATTAAAATCTACTTGTCCGTTAAGCTGAGAATTGATATTAATCCCATTCCAAATAACTGCGGTTTGCGATGCATTGGTACCTCTAAAAGATGGTGAAGACACCATGCCATAGCCATTTTCTCTGAAATAGATATTAGAATTAAATCGTAAGACATCTGTTAATGAGGTATTATTTTTTCTAAGAATAGAATCACTCAATACGGTTAGCTTATAGCCGTTGGCGTATCGTTTCAATTTGACATCACTCAACACGACCTCATCCAATTTTTGAATGGAATCCAAAGTTGTCTGTGACCAAGCCACACTGCAATAAAGCAGTAAAAAATAAAATAGAATTATCTGTTTCATACCCCAAATACTTTTCTCCCGAAAGTGATTTTTGATTATGAAAAATGGCAGGTCTCCTGACTTGCGTCTTGTTATTGGTCTTCCCAGAAAACAAATTCCAGTGACATTGAAGGTAATAACAAGCTTTATAGCTTACAGTTGCGGGAACAGCTCTGGTATTGAAAATTATTTTCTCACCAGATTCCCTTTTAATCTATTCAGATACATTGAATAGAACCAAAATTCAACGCAAAAATAAACATTTTGTTTAAGCGTTTACTAAAAACTTTAAATAATCTTACTTTTGAAGAAAATCATAACTATTGAAACATATACTGTTCATATTAATTGTAATTTTTATTCTTTCCTGTAAAGAAGACAAAGGACTATCCAGAGAGCTTCCAGCTATTGAATACGAATCAATTAATTCGTTTCCAGAATCTGATATTCATTTACAAGAATTAAAACATGCCGAAGGCTTTTCAATTAGAGATTATGAAGATTATAAAATTTTAAATATAATCAACCCTTGGCCAAAAGCAGATAAGATTGTTTCTTTCATACTATCAGAAAATGAAGATATCTATACTTTAAAAGACAATGATTTAGTAAGTATCCAAACGCCTATTCAAAAAATAGTCGTCACCTCAACCACTCATATTCCTGCGCTTGAACTTCTAGGTGTGGAACAAACCTTAGTAGGATTTCCTGGAGCCCATTATGTGTCTTCGGAAAAAACAAGAACAAGAATAGATAATGGCGAGATAAGAGAGCTGGGGAAAAATGAAGGTATCAATACTGAAGTCTTATTAGAATTACGTCCAGATGTTGTTGTTGCTTTTGGTGTTGATGGCACTAATAAAAGTATGGAAACAATTGAAAAATCTGGAATTACGGTCATTTTCAATGGGGATTGGGTTGAAAAATCACCTTTAGCTAAAGCCGAATGGATTAAGTTTTTTGGTGTTTTATATAATAAAGAGAAAATGGCAGATTCTATATTCAATCAAATTGAAAAGGACTACTTAGAAGCTAAAACCATTGCTAAAAAAGCGACGTCTAAGCCAACAGTCCTTTGTGGAGCCATGCATAAAGACGTCTGGTATCTACCAAATGGCACGAGTCCTGAAGCACAATTTTTAAATGATGCTAATGTTAATTATTTATGGAGTGAAACTAGAGAAACTGGCAGTATTGCTTTAAGTTTTGAAGCTGTTTTTGATAAAGCGAGAGATGCTCAGTTATGGTTGAGTCCGTCGTATTACCCAAGCTACGAAGCTCTAGAAAAATCGAATTCGCATTACACACAGTTTGGCGCATTTCAGAATAAAAATATATTTACATTTTCAAATACAACCGGAAAAACAGGAGGTGTTTTATATTATGAACTTGGCACAGCCAGACCAGATTTAGTGTTGAAGGATATGATAAAGATTTGTCATCCCGAATTGTTAGTCGATTATGAAACCACTTTTTTTAAACCTTTAAACTAGTTGAAAGCCAAATACACATATTCGTTTATCACCTTAGCCATAGTATTAGTGTTATGCTTTCTAGTAAACATTAGTTTAGGTTCTGTAAGTATTCCGATTAATGAAGTATTCAATAGTATTTTTGGCGCTTCGGAAAACACAAACTGGCAATATATTATTCAAGATTATAGATTACCTAAAGCTATAACTGCTATTCTGGTAGGTTCCGGATTAGGAATTTCAGGATTACTCATGCAAACTCTTTTTAGGAATCCGTTGGCTGGACCTTTTGTTTTAGGGATTAGCTCTGGAGCAAGTTTGGGTGTTGCTTTAGTCATTCTAGGTTCTGGATTATTTGGTGGTGTTTTTGCAACATTATTGATTTCAAAATGGAGTATTGTCATAGCTGCTAGTTTAGGAAGTTTTCTGGTATTGTTAGCTGTATTACTAGTGTCTTCAAAAGTGAGAGACACCATGGCTATTTTAATTATTGGGTTAATGTTTGGTAGTATTACCGCTGCTGTGGTGAGTGTCTTATCGTATTTTAGTTCTGCAGAACAATTGCAACAGTACATTTTTTGGGGTTTTGGAAGTTTAGGCAATCTCTCTTGGAATGAGCTTTTAATTTTCTTCGGAATTTACAGTTTCGGGATAATTTTAACCATCTTTTCGATTAAAGCATTGAATACATTCTTGCTAGGCGAAAACTATGCAAAAAGTCTAGGTCTCAACATTAAACAAAGTCGGTTGATTATCATTATAGCCACAAGTTTGCTCGCGGGAACGATTACTGCTTTTGCTGGTCCTATTGCGTTTATTGGTTTAGCCATACCCCATATGACACGACAAATTTTCAACACCTCTAATCACAAAATTTTATTACCTGCTGTATTTCTATTTGGAGCAATTGTGATGCTTATTTGTGATAGTATTGCACAATTACCAACAAGTGATTACACCTTACCTATTAATGCAATTACTTCCTTAATTGGTGCTCCAGTGGTGGTTTGGTTATTAGTACGACAACGTAAAATGGTGTTTTAAATGGCAGAGAACAGCAAACATATTATCCTCAAAACCGAAAACCTTTCTATTGGTTATCAATCTAAGAAAGTCACATCTGTTATAGTCGAGAATATTAATCTTGAACTCAAACAAGGAGAACTCATCGGACTCGTTGGCGCTAATGGTATTGGGAAATCTACCCTTCTGAGAACCTTAACGACTATTCAACAGCCTTTAGAAGGTCATATAGAAATAAACGATATTCCTCTTAAAAATTATGCTGCAATAGAATTAGCAAAAACCATGAGTTTGGTTTTGACTGAACAACTCATGTCTAAAAATTTATCCGTTTTTGAATTGATAGCGCTTGGTCGTCAACCCTATACCAATTGGGTTGGTAATATAACCGAAGAGGATAAGTCAATTATCCACAATGCTATAGAACGGACTAATCTTTCAGAATTGAAACATCGCAAATGCTTTGAGTTGAGTGATGGCCAGCTTCAAAAAGTAATGATTGCGCGTGCTTTAGCTCAAGACACCGATTTGATTATTCTAGATGAACCTACAACACATCTAGATATGTATCACAAAGCTTATATCTTAAAGTTACTTCAGCAATTAGCAAGAGACACTAATAAAACCATTTTGTTTTCTTCTCATGAAATTGATTTAGCGATTCAGTTGTGTGATACCATGATTGTCATGACGAATAATGGTGTTATTTCAGATACGCCTTGCCACCTCATCGAAAAAGGTGTTTTTGAAACCTTATTTCCAAAAGATTTGATTGGCTTTGATAAAAAAACCGGAAGTTTTAGAGTGAAGAAATAGTCAAACTTGATGACCTATTTTAAACTCATAGTAACCTATATACCAAAAGTTTAGTTGTTTAATTTTTATTTAAATTCTAGCGTTCGCTAATCATTTTGATTTGCATGACATTTTCTTTGTTTACTTCACTTAAAAGAACACACTAAATAAAAAGGGAATTCATAAATCATATAATAATCATTACCTTTAAATACATAAGCAACTAGCCATGAAACCACTAAAAAATTATTTACGTATTATTTGTCTTTTATTCTTAACGCTCATACTAGCATGTAAAGAAAAAAAAGTTATTCCTAATCCAGCATTAGCATCAATAGATTTACTTCGTGGTGACATTTTGCTTTGTGGGAATCCTCAATTTGGTGATGTTAGTTTTGCTTTAGATTGTAAGTACGATGTTAGAGAAGCTTTCGATTTAGCTATTTCACTACTCCACTCTTTTGAATATGCTGAAGCCGAAAAAGCATTTGTAAAAGTTATTGATGCTGATTCAGAATGTGCGATGGCATATTGGGGAGTTGCCATGAGTATTTATCATGAGCTTTGGGCGCCACCAGGACCAAAAGAATTAAAAAAAGGCACACAACTTTTAGAAATAGCGGAATCTTTACCAAAATCTGAACGTGCAGAACTTTACTTAGATGCCATAAACGTCTTTTATGAAGACTGGGAAAACAAAGATCATAAAACAAGAGAGCTATTATATGAAAAGAAAATGGAGCAAATTCATAAAAGTCAAAGTGATGATGTTGAAGCGGCAATATTTTACGCTTTATCTATTACTTCAGCTGCAGATCCAAATGACAAAACCTATTCTAGTCAGAAAAAAGCAGGTGCTATTTTACAAAAACTTTTTAAAGAGCAGCCGAACCATCCTGGAATCGCACATTATATAATTCATACTTATGATTATCCAGAGATTGCCGAAACAGCTTTAAATACATCTAGACGTTATGCAGAAATCGCACCAGCTTCAGCACATGCGCAACATATGCCTTCACATATTTTTACACGATTAGGACTCTGGCAAGAATCTATTGAAACAAATATAAACTCAGCATCATCAGCAGTTTGCTATGCAGAAAGTGTTAATCCAGATGCTAATTGGGCAGCAGAGATACATGCTATGGATTATCTTGTTTATGCTTACTTACAGCAAGGAAATAACAAAGAGGTAGATACCCAAAATGCGTATTTAAAATCAATGAAAAAAATATTTCCCTTAAATGACTTTGCTGTAGCATATACTGCTAATGCAATTCCTGCTCGAATAGCCTTAGAAAATAGACAATGGGAAAAAGCTGCTAAATTAGAATTGCCAACTATAGAGTTTAATTGGGACGGTTTCCCTTGGGAAAAATCAATATTGCATTTTGCTAGAGCCATAGGATCAGCGCGTTCGGGAGACATCGCTTCTGCTGAAAATGAGCTTGAAATCATTCGAGCTTTCCACAAAGAACTCCTTGAAATGAATAGTGCTCAAGCCACATATAAAGCTGGTCAAGTACGTATTGAAATTAAAACAGCCGAAGCTTGGATTAATCTAGCCAAAGGAAAGAATGATGAAGCACTTACATTAATGAAAATGGCTTCGAAACTTGAAAGCGAAACCTCTAAACATCCCGTTACTCCTGGAGAAGTATTACCAGCAGATGAACTTCTTGGTGACATGCTACTAGCTTTAAATAAACCTAAAGAAGCATTAGAAGCCTATGAAATTAATTTAAAAGGACACCCTAATAGATTTAATGGCATCTATGGCGCTGCTATTGCAGCAAAACTATCTGAAAATAAAGAAAAAGCTAAAGCCTATTTTAATCAACTTATTGATTTAGCCAAAGATTCTAATAGTAGTCGTCCAGAGTTATTAGAAGCAAAAGCATTTCTAGAAGAAACGATAATTTAAATTAAATCAATGCAGTGAAATTAACAAACACAAGTTTCATAACTATTTGTTTATTAGTATGTATAACTACAATCAGTTGTAAAAGAACATATAACTCAGATTTAGATTCTTTAAATCTTATCAAAGGAGATATTCTATTATGTGGCGGAGGTGATTTTGGAGATGTTAGCTTTGCTTTGTCTTGTAGTTATGAAACTAGATCTAATTTTAATTTAGCTATTTCATTATTACATTCTTTTGAATATGAAGAAGCCGAAAAAGCATTCGCAAAAGTAATTGATATCGATCCAAATTGTGCCATGGCGTATTGGGGTGTTGCCATGTGTAACTTTCATGCTCTATGGCGACCACCAACTAAAGTTGACTTAAAAAAAGGTTCTTTGGCAATAAAAATTGCGCGTTCGCTTGAAGATAAAACAGAAAGAGAAGTAAAATATATTGAAGCAATTGCTCATTTTTATACAGATTGGGAAACTGTAGATCATCAAACAAGAATAAAAAGGTTTGAAAATGCAATGGAAACTATATATAATTCTTTTCCTGACGATAAGGAAGCTGCTATTTTTTATGCGTTGGCTTTAAACTCTGGTGCAGATCTTTCAGATAAAACTTATGCAAATAGAAGAAGAGCAGGTGCGATTTTAGAAAAACTGTTTCCAGACCAACCCAATCATCCAGGAATTACGCACTATATTATTCACAGTTACGATTATCCAGAATTAGCAAAAATGGCACTCTCGCCAGCAAGAAGATATGCTTCAATTGCTCCTGCATCTTCACATGCGCAGCACATGCCTTCACACATTTTCACAAGATTAGGCCTTTGGGAAGAATCGATTCAATCTAATTTAAGTGCAACTTCTTCTGCTCAATGTTATGCCGAACAAGTAGAAATGGAAGGACATTGGGACGAAGAAATCCATGGCACTGATTATTTGGTATATGCATACTTACAACTAGGTAAAATACAGGAAGCTAAAAATCTATTAGACTACTTAGTATCAATAGATAAAATAAACCCTATTGGAGTTAAAGGAGCATATCCATCAGCTGCAATACCTTCAAGATTTTATTTAGAAACCAGAGATTGGGAAAAAGCATCAAATCTCACAATGCCAACTAATGATTATCCTTCACAAAAATTCCCTTGGGCAAATGCAATTATTCATTATACACGTGTTCTAGGCGCAGTAAATATTAATAATTTGGATTTAGCTCATACGGCTTTTAAAAAACTAAACTTCTGCCATGATATTTTAATAAAAAACGGAAACGAATATATGGCTAATCAAGTTCTAATCATGGTGAAATCTGCAGATGCTTGGATTCATTTTAATGAAGGTAAAAATGAAGAAGCCTTAGCATTAATGAAGGAATCCGCAGATATAGAATCTAAAACAGAAAAACAGTCTTTAACACCTGGAGAAGTTCTTCCATCTCAAGAACTTCTAGGAGATTTACTTCTTAAATTAAATAAACCAACTGAGGCACTGAAAGCTTATGCATTAAACTTAAACATACGACCTAATCGGTTTAATGGTTTATATGGAGCTGCTATTGCAGCAAGACTATCAGGAAATAAAGAAAAAGCCAAAGACTATTTTAATCAACTTATTGAGCTTACTAAAAACTCAAATAGCAATCGCCCTGAACTAGAGGATGCAAAACGTTTTGTTAATGAGACATCCATTTAATTACAACAAGTATGAAATCTAAAAAATCATATATATGTACCTTACTAAGTCTTGTTTTATTCGGACTATCATCATGTAACACTAAAGAAAAAAGGGTATTACCAATCTATAATCCAACCGATTTCAAGCCTGAACTAGTAGATAAAAGTCTTAGAAATAAAACCCAGTATCATACAGTTTCAGATTTCAGTCTAATTAACCAAAATGGTGATACAATAACACAGGATAATTATAAAGATAAAATTTATGTTACGGACTTTTTTTTTACAAGCTGTCTTACTATTTGTCCAATAATGACTGATAACATGACGAAAATTCAAGAGGAATTTATAGACAATGACGACATTATGTTTTTGTCGCTATCTGTCACTCCAGAAATAGATGGTGTTTCGGTACTCAAGGAATATGCAAGAAAAAAAGGCGTCGTTGACACCAAATGGAATGTGACTACAGGTGACAAAAAACATATTTATGAACTAGCACGTCAAAGCTATTTTGCTGTTGTTGAGCAAGGTGATGGCGGACTGCAAGATTTTATTCATACCCCAAACTTTATATTAATTGACAAAGAGAACCGAATTCGAGGCATTTATGATGGCACAAAGGATGAAGACATCAAACGTATTATTAATGATATCCATGTTTTAGAAAACTAGAATATATCTTTTAATTACAAGCCTAAATCTTTCGACAAATCATTTATCTTTGAGTAAATTTCAATTCTCTTTATGAACGACAGTCTAATTCTCATTTTAGCCATTATTATTTCAGCAGCCATTGGAGCGTATTTAGGTATGCTTTTTATTAAGTTAAAAAGCAAAAGTGAACAGAGTACCTTAGAAGAACGTCAAAGTCAGATGTCGTCAACTATAGGCGATTTAAAGCAAAATATATCAAAACTAGAGAGCGAACGCGATGACATTAGAAGAGAAAAAGAGTTTTTAAATACGGAGTTAACAAGAAAGAATACAGAATATGAAAACCTTCAGCAGTTAAACATAAAGCGTGATGAAGAAATAGAAGAGCGTCAAGAACAATTACGGAAAGATTTTGAATTACTCGCAACAAAAATCCTAGATGAAAAATCGGAGAAGTTCACCCTTCAGAATAAAGAAAACATCAAAAATATCTTAAATCCGTTACAAGAAAAAATCCAATTATTTGAAAAGAAAGTTGATGATACCCAAAAGGAAAGTATCTCAATGCATTCTGCTTTAAAAGAGCAATTATTGGGTTTAAAAGATCTTAATCAGCAAATGACCAAAGAAGCTACGAATTTAACCAAAGCTTTGAAAGGTGATAGTAAAATGCAAGGAAATTGGGGCGAATTAGTATTAGAACGCGTCCTTGAAAAATCCGGATTAGAAAAAGATAGAGAATATTTTGTGCAACAAAACTTTACTAGAGAAGATGGCACAAGAGTGTTACCAGATATTGTATTGCACTTACCAGACAACAAAAAAATGATTATTGATAGTAAAGTATCACTAACCGATTACGAACGTTTTGTTAATTCAGAAGATGATGAAAGAGAGGTTTATCTAAAAGCACACATCAATTCTATTAGAAGACACGTAGACCAATTGTCCGAAAAAAAATATGAAGACCTGTACGAAATAGAAAGTCCAGATTTTGTATTACTTTTTATCCCAATAGAACCTGCTTTTGCAGTCGCTATTAATCAAGATAATTCCCTATACAATAAAGCATTTGAAAAAAATATTGTAATTGTTACACCATCTACCCTTTTAGCAACTTTAAGAACAGTTGACAGTATGTGGAATAACGAAAAACAACAACAAAACGCTATTGAAATTGCACGACAAGCTGGAGCCCTATACGATAAATTTCATGGCTTAGTAACTGATCTAACAGGAGTTGGAAAGAAAATTGATGATGCGAAAAAAGATTATTCTTCAGCGATGAATAAATTAGTTGAAGGAAAAGGAAACCTTATAACGAGCGTTGAAAAAATTAAAAAATTAGGAGCGAAAGCAAAAAAAGCATTACCTGAAGCTATCCTAAAACGCGCTCAAGAAGACGAATAATTTTCCCTCTGTCACTTCTTGGTATTTTCCCAGAAAGGAAGAATTTAATAAACTAAAGACATATAATGCAAAACTACAAAGCCATAGACTCTTCTCGAATTAGCCTTTCTGAATTGATGCAACCATCACACTCCAATTTTGGCGGTAAAATTCATGGGGGTTACATTTTAAAATTGATGGACCAAATCGCGTTTGCATGTGCATCAAAACATTCTAAAACCTATTGCGTGACTGCTTCTGTAGATACTGTTGATTTTTTGAATCCAATAGAAATTGGTGAATTAGTAACGATGAAAGCCTCTATTAATTTTGTTGGTCGCACCTCTATGGTTGTTGGTATTCGTGTAGAATCTGAAAATATAAGAACAGGAGAAATGAAACACTGTAACTCGTCATATTTCACCATGGTCGCTAAAGATGATGATGGTCATTCGGTAGAAGTTCCAGGACTCATAATCAATGACAAAACTGAGGTAAAGCGTTTTTTAAAAGCTATAAAACGAATGGAAACCAGAAAACATCGTAAAAAAGAATTTGATAGCGCAGATTTTTCGCATACACACTATCTAGATGATTTAAAAAAGTATCGTGTTAAGGTAGAGCTTCCAGAGAATTAAAAGTGAACTCGCAATACTGCATTTGGCGTGATGCCCAGTGAACTCTGCAAAGTTTCACTTACATTATCGTTATTAATTCTGTAGAAATTATTAATCTGATTGTTTTTGTTTAAAACATTCCAAACCGAAACACCCAAATCGGCTTTCGTATTTTCCCATAGTTTTATCGCATACAATGCTGAAATATCTACGCGCAAATAATCTTGCAGTTTACTAGAATTAGTCGATTCAAAATTAATAGCATTATCAATAATCTCATTACCTTCTATTGGCTGCGTAGTTGGTCGTCCAGAATGCCAATTCAGTCCAGCAGATAGTTTTAAATCTTCTAAAGTATAATTAGCACCAAAAGTGATAGTGTGAGTGATATCAAAATTATTTGGAAGTGTTTGCTCTGGCAAAGAATTAAATGTATAATCACTTTTTAAATACGAATAACTCAGCCATGTTGTAAAATCTTTAATCTGTTTTCTTAAAATAAAATCTATACCAAAAGCATCATAATTTCCGTTAGTTTTTACAAATTCATATTGATTTTGGAACCCTTGGCTTTGCGTCGTGATTCCTTTCACATATTTGTAATACGTATCCGCACTTAATAACCAACCTCTTTTGCTAAAACTTAAACCTACAGACACTTGTTTACTACGAATAACAGGAATGTCTACATCGTTAGATAATTGCCATCGTCGCTTTTCAATGCCTAAAAAATCATTCTGAAAATTAATAATCTGGGAGGTACTCTGATGTTTGAATTCCCCTAAAACTTCAACAGAAAAATTATGAAGAAATTGGTAGGTAAATGCTAACCTTGGCTCTAGAAGATGCTTTTCAAATTTATCAATATAGTTGTATCGCAAACCAAAATTCAAATTCGTTTTCTTATTTAAAGAGCGATAGTTTAATTGTGAAAATAGCCCATGAGTTCTTACGACTTCGGAAACTAAAGACCTAAAACGCGGACTATCAACATCATCCAAGTTTGTGATTTTAGTCTCTGAAAAATGATAACCATTTAAAAACTGAAGTTGATCATTTATCTTATAGTTTGCCAATAATTTTATACTTGTTTCAGACACTACATTCTCTTGCTGAAACCTTTGATCGTCTAGTATATTTGCGTTAATCGCTTTTAATTTATAATCCGTTTCGTAAACTTCAAAAGTGGTTTGCCAAGACGCATTCCAAACTCTTTTATATTGTAATGCGCCCGCAATACTATTTTGACTTAAACTACTTCGCTTTGATGTTTCCATACCATCAATTATCGTGTTTTCGTTAAATCGTAATTCGTTATTTGCATTTAAAAAGTTGACTCGTAATTGATCCTTTTCCGTAACGTTATAAATCCATCGCAAAGACGTATCGTAGAAATCAAACTCTTGATCAGAATTCATAATATCGTTAGCATTGGTTTCTACTTCGGTATCTTGAGATATACGCTCAAAAAAGTTGGTATATGTTGGTGTTTCTGTAAAATCACTAATCGATTTTCGAGCAGCAATTTGCAGTGAGGATTTTTCACTTAATGGTATGTCTACAAAACCATTAGCATCAATAAAATTAACGCCTAAACTGCCATTAAAGGCCTCATTAATTTTAGAGCTTGTTTCCATGGAAATGGTTCCAGAAACACCGTCTGTGAGTGCCGTTTCAGTTCCGTTTTTTAAAACGCTTACCTGTTGTGTAATCTGTGGATTAAACATAGAAATTAATCCGAAGAAATGTCCAGATTGATACATCTTAATGCCGTCCCAAAGTATCAAATTCTGGTCGTGAGTTCCTCCTCTAATATTTATATTTGAAACCGTTTCGTTGATACTCTGAATCCCTGGAAAAGCCTGTACTGCTTGCAACACATCGGTATCAATCAATCCTGGAAGGATATCAAACTCGGAGAAATCAATTTCGAAAGATCCATTGTTTAATTTATTGATGCCTTTAACGATGTATTGTGAAATTATGACTTCTGATAATTGCTGTAAATCGAGGGTTGCCTCCTTTATGCGCACCAAAACAAAGGTGCCATCTAAATTTTTAAACAAAAATTTAGTATTGATTTCAAGATAAGATAACACTTCGACTAAGGTTAAACTTTCAGAAGGCGGAATAATCGTAATGCCTTCAAGGCTATCTTCGGCATAATTAAATTGAATATTATATTGGGTTTGGAGCGTTGTAAGAACTTCAGTTAATGGCAATTCATTATTAGTCTCTTGAGCATCTATTTCAAAAGAAAACATAAATAAAACGAAACATAAAAAATATATTTTATTTTTTATTGCCATAAATCACAACGTCATTTGATGCATTAATTTTAAAGGTCAAATCCATTGGTTGTGTAATGGATAAAAGGGCATTTTCAATATTATCATGCATAAATCCTCCTGTAAACAACCGTTCAGTATTTACATTTTCTACTATAATCTTAATATCGTATTGGCGTTCCATTTCGTCCATAACCGCTTTAAAAGGAAGCGCCTTAAACGTACTCTTATTAGTAGTCCAATCAGGTTGTAAAAATGTAGTCTTGTCTTCTGTAACGATATTATTGAATAGTCTGTAGGTATCTCCAGCAAGCAGTTTTTTGGTAAACTCTCCAGAAGTAACCTTAACAATACCTTCAAAACATTGCACTTCAAAATAGTTGTTACGTTGTTTGACATTAAATTCGGTACCAACAACAGTAACGATACCTTGCGAAGTAATCACCTCAAATATTTTACCTTTTGCCACTTTAAAATAGGCTTCACCTTCAAGGTTTAAGCGCCTGTTATCATTCCAATCTTTTTCACTGAATTCTATTTCTGAACCTGCGTTTAAAGTCACTTTAGTTTGGTCTGGAAGTTCTATAGTTGTTTTCTGACTTGCAAATGTTTCAATTTGTGTGAAGTTGTCGTAAAATAAAGTAAAATAAAGGCCAAAACCGACAACTAATATACTTGCGATTCGCAACATAGGCTTAAACCAATCTAGCCTATTATTCGTAATATTCTTGGTTTCATAAGCCGATTTAAAGTCATTGAAAGATCTAGGTTCAGAAAAATTTGAAGCCTTAAATTGTTTTGCGCCATCAATTATAGTTTGATGCAAATCAAAATCATCTCCTTGCTCGAATGCTTCTTTTTCGGCAGGAGTTAACTCATCATTTAACCATTTTTTGATTAGGGTTTCTTTATCCATAAATCGATTTACTATTTATATAACAATTTCAATTCTATTTCTCCTGATTATTTTATTTTAAAACCTTCTAATTCCTTTTTCAATATACCAAATGCGCTGTAAATGCGATACTCCACAACTTTTTTTGTCACACCCAAAAGGTCTGCAATCTCCTTATGTTTCTTACCCTCCACTTTATTTAACAAGAATGCAACACGTTGTTCTTCGCTTAAGCTTTCTAATACTTTTTTGTAACGTTGAAAAAATTCCTCATGTTCTAAAATAAACTCTGGTGTTTCGTTAGTATGTGATTTAGGTACATTTTTTTGATGATTGAGTACCACTTTGCGATGCTTAATATCATTGAGTACCATATTACTCGCCACAGTAAGCAAAAATGATTTTGCTTTACTTAATGTTACTTTTTTACAGTTATCCCAAAGTTTAATAAATGCGTCTTGTACTTTGTCTTTAGGATTAAATTGTTCACCATATTTATAATACAGGAAATTATGAACATCTATTGAGTGTGTATTATAGACATGCTCAAAAACTCTGGCCTCGCATATATTTTCGTTTAGATCTTTTGGCAAGTTGCTGATTTTAGATTTCAAAGGTAAATAATTATTTATTTTATTTTTCAGGAGTTTTCAAAACTGAGTTGTTATATATTAAATTGCATTAGAAATAAACAAATGCAGAATTATGAAAGCAATCACTAAAATTACTCTAATCCTACTTTTTTCATCAGTGATGATGTTTACGTCTTGTAGAACTGAAGAGACAGAGTTTATAGAGACACCTCCTGAAGACGTTTTAGCACCCAACTCTACAGTTGCTAATTTAATGCAACAAACAGCATCAAACGACGGTTCTAATGATAATATTTTGGATTATGCCAATTGCTTCAATATCCAACTTCCAGTTACTGTAACTGCTAATTCTATTGAAGTTACAATAAATAGTGAATCTGACTATGATATCGTAGAATCTATTTTTGATGAATTTGACGATGATGCAGACACCTTAACCATTACTTTTCCGATTACTATTGTACTTACTGATTTTACCGAAGTTATTATTAACAACAATGGTGAACTAAACAACTATGCCATGACTTGCAGTGGTGAAAACATTGATGATGATGATATTGAATGTATTGATTTTGTATATCCTATAACGGCTTCAATATTTAACATCAATAATGAGCTAATCTCTACCGAAATATTCACAAACGATAATGAGCTTTATAATTTTATTGATGATATTTCAGATGATGATATAATAAGCATAAACTTTCCTATTTCAGTTATACTATCAGACGGTTCTCAACAGCAAATAGGATCACTTTCTGAACTTGAAAACACTATAGAAAACGCTCAAGATGATTGTGATGAAGATGATGATTTCGATTATAACGACGATGATTGTAATTTGTGTTCAGTAGAGGAATTAGAAAGTATCCTAATTAATTGTTCAGACTGGATTGTAGACAAATTAGAGCGTGAGAGCATAAATTATGATGATGCATACTATGATTATGATTTTAACTTCTTTAGCGATGGATCAATAACTGTCGAATGGAATACTACAATGGTAAATGGGACATGGTCTACTTCAGGTTCTGAAAACAATATTACTGTTATTATTAATATTCCTGCTTTGCAATTATGTAATAACAATTGGAATTTACATGAAGTTGAAAATAATGGTAGTGAAACCAAAGTAGATCTGAGAGTTGGAGACGATGACAGGTTACGATATGAAAACACTTGTAATTAATTATATATAAATTTTATTGTTATGAAAAACACTTTTTTTTATGGTTTACTTATAATGTTAAGTATGACATTAATGTCCTCCACATGCTCTTCAGACGATGATGGAGGAAATCAAAACGACAACAGTCAAGAGATAGCACAAATAGAAAGCACAGTGCAAACTGGAACCTGGCAAATTACTAGCTATGTAGATTCTGGACAAGATGAAACCACCGATTTTAATGGTTTCGATTTCACCTTTGCTTCTGATGGAACCTTAACTGCAACAGATGGCACAACAACCTATATAGGCACATGGTCTGTTACGAGCAGCAACAGTAATGATGATAATGATATAGATTTTAATATCTCATTCCCTGTACCTGACACTAACGATTTTGAAGATTTAAACGATGATTGGGACATTGTCTCAAATACTAATACAAGTATTAACTTAATTGACATAAGTGGAGGAAATGGTGGAACCGATACTTTAGTATTTCAAATGAATTAGTCAAAACTATACATTGAAAAAGAAAAATTTCCACTAATCAGATATTACCAATGGTCCTAAATCCATATTTGATTGATAGCTAAAATCTGCTTTAGCATAAAACCTGAGGCAGTTTGGAGCTTAAACAAACCTACTTAACTAAAAAACTATTGATGCGTAAACGGATTATCATTCTTATTGCTTTCATAATAGTAGGAATAATTGGCTATAACTATATCTATCAAGATCATAGAACTATAGAAAATGAAGTTGCTGAATATGAAATAACAACTCATGAAATTGCTTTACGATTTTTAGAAAACTCAAAAAGGGCAGGATCAAAATACCTCAATACAACCATTGAAGTTATTGGTAAAGTTTCAGAAAAAGATAGTAATGCGATCACATTAGACGACAAAGTGTTTTGTCAGTTTACTAAGGCTATTCAAAATACAATTGCGCATGATTCTGAACTAAAAATAAAAGGACGTGTTATTGGGTATGATGACTTGCTAGAGCAAGTAAAATTAGACCAATGCACCATTAATAAATAATAAATTACTAACAAATAAAAGAAATACACTATGAAAACAAATTACCTTATCAAAACCATCTTTACATTGCTATTTACAGCATTTATAAGTCAGCAAGTAAATGCACAACAATTCAAATTACTAGTAGTTGATCCAGCAGCAGATACAGTAACTATCAAAAACTTTGGGTCCACAACTGAAAATATTGGGTCTTACAGATTATGTAGCCTTATTACTTATAGAACATTATCTTCTCAAACAACAGTGATTAATGGATCATTAAACCTAGCTCCAAATGCAGAAGTTACGGTTTCTATATCTGGCGATTGGTTAAACAATACTGCTGCAGATTTAGGTTTATACTTACCTACTGGGAATTTTGGTCTAGCTGCGAATATGGTAGATTTCGTGCAATGGGGAAGTTCACCAAATGGTCGTGAAAGTGTGGCAGTCACTAAAGGGATTTGGACTGCCGGCACTTTCATAAATATCGCTCCTCCATATGAATTTAATGGAACTATAACCGATTTCGGCGTCAATTTTTGGGCTACACTGTTAAGTGTTGATGACTTAGATGCGTCTTCTAGTTTTAGTGTCTACCCAAACCCTACAAATTCGATATTAAATATTGAATTAAACAGTAGCCAAACCAATTTAACTTACCAAGTTTTTGATGTGCTAGGCAAACAAGTTTTAATTGAAACTTTAGACACAGTAAACCTATCTCAAATTGATGTTTCAAATTGGAATAATGGTTTATATCTCATTAAAATTTCAAATGGTGATAAAACTGAAACAAAACGTTTTATTAAGCACTAGGAATAGTTTAAAGCCAAATGCTGTAGGAGTATTTGGCTTTAATTTCAAAATAAAACTCTATGAAAACTTTATTCATACTGATATTCTGCATCCCTATTTTAGCCATTGCTCAAGATGATTTACTGGATGAAATAGACATCGAAATCACTAAAAATCAATTCGCAACAGCTGCGTTTAAAGGATTGAAAATTGTTAATTTTGAATCTACAAAGCTTGTTGCAAAACAAGAATTCACATTTATTGTATCACATAGATTTGGAAGTATTAAAAACGGATTTGATAGTTTTTTCGGACTTGATGATGCCGTTACCCGATTGAATTTTGTTTATGGAATTTCTGATGGCTTCAATATTGGAGTTTCTCGAAGTTCTTTTCAAAAAATCTATGAAGCCTCAACAAAATATAGGTTATTAAGACAGCAAGAGAAGGGGTTTCCTTTTACTGTTGTTGGGTTTAATTCTGTTGTAGTAAATACTGCCTTAGATGAGGCTAATTTACCAAAACTCGAATTCAAACACCGTTTAGGTTATACTGCACAACTTTTAATATCTCGAAAAGTCAATGCGAACTTTTCTTTTGAATTAGCTCCTACCTTTTTCCATGACAATTATGTACAGCAAAATAATCAAGATAATTCACAATTTGCGCTTGGTCTTGGCGCTCGACATAAATTAACTAAACGATGGTCTATAAATGCGGATTATGGTTGGCATTTAAACAGAGCAGAAAATTCACCATTTAAAAACCCATTATCTATTGGTTTTGATTTAGAAACAGGTGGACATGTATTTCAAATGCATTTCTCTAATGCCCAAGCGATGAATACCAATGGGTTTTTAGGACAAGCTACAGGAGATTGGAGTGACGGCAATATTTATTTTGGATTCAATTTAAGTCGCGTATTTTAAATTTAAAGACTATGAAAACTAGGCAGATACTATATCTAATAATTGGTGTATTAGCATTTAATTGCAGTAATATAAGTGAAGAGGATTTGATTGATACTACACCACTACCTACAACAGTTACATATCTAAACAACGTAAAATCTATTATAGATAATAACTGTGTTCTATGCCACAGTAATCCTCCAATAAATGGAGCTCCAATATCGCTTGTCACTTTCGAAAACGTGAAAAGTGCTATTGAGAATAATGGATTAATATCTCGTATCTCTTCTAATGACCTAGCTTTTTTAATGCCCTTTGGAGGTCCAAGACTTCCACAAAACAAAATAGACCTCATCATTCAATGGGAAACTAATGGTCTGTTAGAAGAATAACTTTAAAAACTTATAAAATGAAAAAGATACTATTTATACTCGTTTTAGCTTCTATAAGCATTTCTGCTCAAAACAGATATCTAACCAAAACCGGAACCATTAATTTTGAGGCTTCCGTGCCATCATTTGAAGAAGTCGCTGCAAAGAATAATTCGGTAACGGCAATACTAAATACCGATAACGGAGAAATCGCAGCTCTGGTTTTAGTTAAAGGTTTTCGTTTTAAAAATGCGCTGATGGAGGAACATTTTAATGAGAACTATGCGGAGTCTGATAAATTTCCAAAGGCAAGTTTTAAAGGAAAAATAGAAAATTTCAATTTAGAAAAAATAAAGTCTTCTTATACCATTGATGGCCAACTTACATTTCATGGAAAAACCATAGCAGTAGATAAAATTGCTATTTCCTTTTCAATAGAAAAAGATCTTATAAAAATAAGCGGAACGTTTTCAGCAAACGCTTCCGATTTTGATGTTGATATTCCTAAGATTGTGAAAAACAAGATTGCACAGGATGTCGTAGTCTCATTTGAATTCGAACTGCAAAAAAAATAAAAGCCATCTTTTTTGAGAGATGACCTATACTTTTAGTTTTATAAATGATTTTTTATTGCTTTATAAATCGCTTTGTTTGCGTGACATCATCACTTGAAACTCTAACGATATAAACACCCGAATTCCATTTACTAACATCTATTGAGACAGATTGTAGTCCGCTCATTTCAGTTTCTAAAACTTTTTTACCTAATAAATCATAAACGCGAAGTGTTGCATTTTCAATACTATTTGGCAGTTCAACATTAAGGTCTAATGATGCTGGGTTAGGTGAAATTGAAAACTTATTGATCTCATCTGGATTTTCTATATTTAATAAAGTATCCCAAAATGGAACTCCAATATCTGATGTTCCTCCTGTAAACGCATAAGGAGCTGCAACATTTATAAATGTTCCTGCTGTCCATATCCCTTTAGTGACAGCTACGCCTTCACGACCGTTACCACCACTTCCCCATTGTACGAAATCTTCCATGTTTTCTGGTAACCCAAAGTTTCCAGAAGGCAGATATAATCCTAAATCTGAAGCAGTATTGTTTAGTACACTTCCGCTAGTAAGCAAAACAGTAACTTCAACTTCAGCATTTCCTGCTAAGTTTAAAGAACCACTCTGTACCGTCATACTTCCCAATGCACCATATTTAAATAAGGCACATAATCTATAAGCCGAAATGTCTTGGGTTGTAGATCCGAAGTTTTTGATTTTAACCGTTTCCGTAGCAGGATTAACTTCTACAATTCTAAATTGCGCATTTGCCTTTTGAATTGAAAAACCAAAACAAAAAATAATTACAAGACTATAAAAAATGTATTTTTTTTTCATAATATTTAGGTTTCGTATCCGATTAAGTGCTATACAATTTAGTGATTTTTTTAATTGCTTTGTAAAATTAGCGCAATAAAAAAGCCCAATGATCAGAAATCAATGGGCTTTTACACTATTTTAATAAGTATTATTGTTTTACAAAACGCTTAGTAATTGTTTGTTTATCTGAAGAAATCCTCACTAAATACACACCAGTATTCCATTTTGACACATCAATTGAAGATGTCATGGCACTTAGTGATTTAGAATATACTTTCTTTCCCAACACATCATAAACCGTCACATTAGCATTATCAAAAGTCTGTGATAATTTGATGTTTAATTTTGAGGTTGCAGGATTAGGAGATATCTCAAATCCGTTTTGAGTATTTAAGTCTTGAGTGCTTAATGTTGTAGAGGCATTGATATTGTCTAGATCCATCCTTCTTAATCCATTTTGTCCAACCCAATCCACATTTGTATTACTGAAAATTCTCATTTCAACGACGCTAGCCAAAACTTGCGCATTAGTTAAAGCTCCTCCTAAACTAGTAAAATCTGATGCAGAAATAGGAATTGTAACAGATTGCCAACCAGAACCAGCAGTAACAACAACTGGGGTTGTAGTCACAATTTGTGTACCAGCAGCATTAGAATCTTGATCACTAACACCAAATCGTAGTGCTAAATCACCATCTGTAGCCTTTACATCCATTTTTATAGCAACAATACCCTGAGCCGTAAAATTACCAGACCATTGTGCGTTTCTATTAAAAATTAACATCTTACTTCCTGGACCATTATTTGAACCTGTAGTAACATAGCTAAAATAAGCATCACCAGCACCATTAGGTCCTCCATCACTAGGATTACTTATTTGGGTAGCGGCTACTCCAGCGTTTCCTATAGTCCAATTAGCAAGTGTACCATCAAAATCATCAACCTGATTGGCCATGACTTGCGATAGCACCATCGAGGATGTTAGCAATAATGATAATAAAAGTAATTTTGTTTTCATAGTATATTTTTTCAATTAAAATCTATTGACAATCCAAAAGAGGATTGCAAAAATGATTCCAATATTAGCAATTTTCAAATTTTTAGCTAAAATAGTAATTAATAGGGTATTAAAACTAGTCGTTTATCGAAAAAACATGCTATTTGCTCAAATACATTTTACGTCTTGAGTATAAGTTGTAAAACTCATCATCTTTTAAGCTATCAATAAACAAGATACTTTCTCCTGTACTCTTCATCTCTGGGCCTAACTTTTTATTCACGTTAGGGAATTTATTGAACGAAAATACGGGTTGTTTGATAGCATAACCCTCTAAATGTGGATTGAAATCAAAATCGGTCACTTTTTTCTCACCTAACATGACTTTAGTGGCATAATTCACATAAGGTTCACCATAAGCTTTTGCAATAAAAGGCACAGTTCTCGACGCTCTAGGATTTGCCTCAATGATATAAACCATATCGTCCTTTATGGCGAATTGGATATTAATTAATCCCACAGTATTTAATGCTAGCGCTATCTTTTTGGTATGGTCTTTAATCTGTTGCATCACAAACTCTCCTAAGTTAAAAGGCGGTAAGGTAGCGTTGCTATCACCAGAGTGAATTCCGCAAGGTTCAATATGTTCCATTATTCCAATAATGTACACGTTTTCACCATCACAAATTGCATCTGCCTCAGCTTCAATAGCTCCATCAAGATAATGATCTAATAGTAATTGATTTCCAGGCATTCTTCGAAGTAAGCTCACAACGTGTTCTTCGAGTTCTTGCTTGTTAATCACAATTTTCATGCCTTGACCTCCAAGAACATAAGACGGTCTTACCAAGATTGGAAAATCTAACACATCTGCAATAGCCGAAGCTTCGTCCGCAGTGGTAGCTATATCAAATTCAGGATACGGAATATTATTTTCCATCAAAAGATTAGAGAACAACCCTCTATCCTCAGCTAAATCCAAAGACTTATAAGTTGTTCCTATAATTTTAATACCGTAACGATCTAATTTTTCGGCTAATTTTAAGGCGGTTTGTCCTCCTAATTGAACGATGACACCCTCTGGCTTTTCATGACGTATAATATCGTAGATATGTTCCCAGAAAACAGGCTCAAAGTATAGCTTATCTGCGATATCAAAATCTGTAGAAACTGTTTCAGGATTGCAGTTAATCATAATGGTCTCATAACCACATTCGGCTGCAGCTAATACACCATGTACACAACAATAATCAAACTCAATTCCTTGCCCAATTCGGTTTGGACCAGAGCCTAAAACGATGATTTTCTTTTTATCTGAAACAACACTTTCATTGGCAGGAATTATCTTCCCCTCTGAAGTTTCTACTTTATTTTCAAACGTGGAATAGTAATATGGCGTTTGCGCCTTAAATTCCGCAGCACAAGTATCTACTAACTTGTAAACACGATTGATATTGAATTCTTCACGCTTTTTATAAACCTGACTTTCTAAACATTTAAGCATGTGTGCAATTTGACGGTCACCATACCCTTTTTGCTTCCCTTCAAGTAACAAATCACGTTCTATAGTATCAATAGTAAATGTCGAAATCTCTTTTTCAAGTTCATGTAATTCTTCATATTGCTTTAAGAACCACATATCAATTTTGGTAATCTCATGAATTCTACTCAGTGGAATTCCCATTTGAATCGCATCATAAATCGCAAATACACGATCCCAACTCGCATTGGTTAACTTATCAATAATCTGCTGATAATCCTTATACCCTTTTCCGTCTGCACCTAATCCGTTACGTTTAATTTCAAGAGATTGTGTCGCTTTATGAAGCGCTTCTTGAAAAGATCGACCGATTGCCATAACTTCACCTACTGATTTCATTTGTAAGCCTAATCGCCTGTCAGATCCTTCAAATTTATCAAAATTCCATCTCGGAATTTTCACAACCACATAATCTAAAGTTGGTTCAAATAAAGCTGAAGTAGATCCAGTAATCTGGTTATTCAATTCAACTAAGGTATAACCTATAGCTAACTTTGCTGCAATTTTTGCAATTGGATAACCTGTTGCCTTACTTGCTAAGGCAGATGAACGTGATACACGCGGATTAATTTCTATAGCGATAATATCTTCTTTTTCGTCTGGACTTACAGCGAATTGCACATTACAACCACCTGCAAAATCGCCAATGTTTCGCATCATATGAATAGCCATATCACGCATTTTTTGGTACGTTTTATCAGAAAGTGTCATTGCTGGAGCCACAGTAATCGAATCTCCAGTATGGATTCCCATTGGATCCATATTTTCAATAGCACAAATAATAACAACATTATCATTAGAATCACGTAATAATTCTAACTCATATTCTTTCCAACCTATCAATGCTTTATCAATCATCACTTCATGAATTGGAGAAACTTCCAATCCGCGACTTAAGAGTTCATCAAAATCCTCTTCTTTATAAACAATAGCTGCACCATCACCTCCTAAAGTAAATGATGCTCTAATTACTAAAGGAAAGCCAAACTCTTGGGCGATTTCTTTTCCTTTTAAAAAAGAATTAGCAGTAGCCTGAGGCGCCATACCAATACCTATTTCAAGCATGAGCTCTCTAAATTTCTCTCTATCTTCAGTAATATTTATTGCATCAATATCTACACCTATGATATCTACATCAAAATCATTCCAAACTCCTTTTTCATCGGCTTCAATACACAAATTCAATGCTGTTTGTCCACCCATCGTTGGTAAGACTGCATCAATTTGAGGATGATCTTTTAAAATTTTTATGATAGATTTTGTTGTTAATGGCAACAGATACACATGATCAGCCATTGTTGGATCTGTCATAATCGTTGCTGGATTAGAATTGATGAGAATAGTTTCAATTCCGTCTTCACGAAGCGAACGCAAAGCTTGAGTTCCAGAGTAATCAAATTCACAGGCTTGCCCAATTACTATAGGACCTGAGCCTATAATAAGGATAGATTTTAATTTTTCGTTTTTTGGCATGTCAATTTTTTTTTTTAAAATTCAAAAATAGGTAACATATAGATACAAAAAAAGGCGTTACACCTAAGTAACGCCTTTAAAATATTAACAATTGTTAATCATTATTTTTTGTGTCTAGTTTCAGTTGATACAGACAATTTCTTTCTTCCTTTAGCTCTTCTACGTGCTAAAACTTTTCTTCCGTTTACAGAAGCCATTCTTTCTCTGAAACCGTGTTTGTTTCTTCTCTTTCTTTTTGACGGTTGAAACGTTCTTTTTGGCATTGTCTTATATTTTTATAAACTAATATTCTTTTTTTATAAGTTTAGAGCTGTCTCAAAACTGGGTGCAAATATACAAAGAGTTTTTACTTTGCCAAACCTAAATTTAAAATTATTTTTAGTTATTTATATCAACCCATATTCTAGCTACAAATTGACAAAAAATTAGTTTCTTTGTATCTTCTAAAACTAAATAATAAATGAAGTTATTTATAACCAAGTTTTTAGTTGCTTTTATAATAACGACAAACGTCATAACTGAACAAACTAACTTAACTTACAATCTTGAGATTGGCAGCGAATTCAAAGCACACCAAGTTGTTAATCAAGACATTGTCAAAGATATGAATGATCAAAAACACGAAATAAAAAATCTTCTCGAGGGAGATTTAACGTTCATTATTCAAGGTGTTATCGATAGTGCATATGAAATCAAGTTCAAGTTTGATCGCTTTAAAAAGGTGGCTACATCGAATCCATTTGGTGAGTTATGTAATATCAATACAGAAGATACTATAGCTGATGATGCTATAGAAGGAAAAATATTTTCTCAGCTGACAAGTACTGATTTATCAATGATTATGTATAAAAACGGGAAAATAAAAGCCATAACAGGCAAGGAAAATCTATTATGCATAATATGAATAACCTTGAAGTACCAACAAGCATTACCTCAAAAATCACTTATAAAATAGAAAAACATGTTCAATAAAAATATAAAGCTCGTAATCGCTGTACTTATTATAGCTTATGCCGTCTACCAATTTATAGAAGGCTATATAGGAAATGGAATTATGTATATTCTATTATCACTTATTTTCATTTTCCTTTATTTTAAAAATGAATTTATCTTATTGGCCTTTTTAAAACTGAGAAAACAAGATTTTCCAGGTGCAACAAAGTGGTTAAATAAAATAAAGAATCCATCTGGTGCTTTGGTTAAAAAGCAAGAAGGCTATTACAACTATCTCCATGGAGTTATGGTTTCACAGTCTAATATGAATGAAGCCGAGAAATACTTCAAAAAAGCATTAGGTCTAGGATTATCTATGGATCATGACGTAGCCATGGCTAAATTAAATTTAGCAGGAATCGCATTTAGTAAGCGTAGACCATTAGAAGCAAAACAGCTTTTAAATGAAGCTCAAAAGCTGGACAAAAGAGGTATCCTAACCGAACAGATTAAAATGATGAAAGACGGCATGAAGAAGTCTCAAGGTCCTAAACAACACTACGGAAACCGTAACATGAGACAACGCTAAAATTAATGCTAGCATTAGTTTCATCGAATTATTGTTCACAAACACTTCATTTCTCTATAATTAATAGCCTTTTAACGACTATTTTTTAACAAGAAGTAAAACACCTCTAGTTTTGTCTAAAATTTATAGATTTTAGACATGCGAGTATATTTATCCATAATTGCGACTTTATTAGTGTTTTTAGCTTTCTCACAAGAGCCAAAGACTTACTTTGAGCATGAAATATCTAAGCATTTAAAAGCGTACAAGACTCAATCTGAGATTGCCATAGAAAATGATGATAAAGAGTATGCAGAATTCCTTTTTGATTCTTTATTCGACAGCCATTTAAAATCAAGTTACATTTCAGAAATAACTTTAAATAAGGCTAATGGTGGTCGCTTAAATACTTCTAATGTAGAAAATGCGTTTCTTTTGATTACAAAATCTGCTTGGGAACAACTAGATTCTAAAGAAATCGAAGCAATTAATAGAATGTCCATAATGTATAAAGGACAAATAGATATTGTTATACTGTTTTGGACATCAAAATCTATTGCAAAAAAACGTGGAAGTGATTTCAATTCGCTCGTAACTGTAACTTACGTAGATGAACGTGAAAATAATTCGAATCACATTATCAAACCTTATAAGCATTCATTTGGAGCGCCTACATGTTTTTATATCTCTGAAGACAAACGTCTGTTAAACATAGACAGAAAGTTTACAGCGAATTTGGATGAAGACGACTCTGAACTAGCATTTAAGTCTGCACATCAACAAATAAAGTTGATTCTTTTTGAAGACAAAAAAACAAACGAAGGAATTATTACGACTTTAAACTAAAGTAACCATTAAGGTTTTACCGAATAGTAGCCTTCTTTAGGAATTTCAATAAGATACTTTTTTCTAGACTTATTATTAAGCTTAGGCTCTCTTAACCAAGGATTATGAATCTTTAATATTTTGTAATTGATACCATAGTGCTGAGCAAATTTAGTAAAGTCTGTAACTACAGTATCTACTTCTACTTTGTAGGTTGGAATATGTTTATACAAATCTTCGGAAGTAAAGTTAAAACCATATTCTTTTGGGTGGCTTAATATTTCTTTAAGGGCAACAATTCTAAATAAATAACGACCCGTTTCTTCTCCTAATAATAAATCGTAATACTCAGAAACGCCTTGCTCCTTTAATCGTTTAGAAACTCCAGCATTACCAGCATTGTAGGCCGCAGCTGCCAGTGTCCAAGATCCTAGGTTTTCTTTAGACTTTAGTAAATAGTTGCAAGCCACTTCTGTTGCCTTTTCTAGATTATAACGCTCATCAACATTTTTATTAACTTCTAAACCATTTTCGCGACCTGTTGCAGGCATAATCTGCCAAACACCTCTTGCTCCAGCTGGAGATACAGCGTTTGTTAGTCCGCTTTCTATAACTGCTAAATATTTAAAATCTTCAGGAATACCATGCTTTTTGAGGATTGGCTCTATAATAGGAAAATACTTTTCAGCACGTTTAAACATCAACAAACCATTAGATTGCCAATAGGTATTAACCAATAGCTCTCTATCCATACGTTCTAATATATCTGGATCTCCTAATGGCATTGCTTCTCCTGCAAAATCTAAGTTCTCAGGGACAGATATAGCATACACGTTATAATCGTTTATCATTTTTGAAGGCTCAGTAACTTCATTATCAGATGGTGCTTTGTCAGACTGCACTGCAAAAATAAATAGCCCAGACACACATAGTAAACCAATAGCTGCTAAAATATTTTTAATAATTGTCATAATAATTCTTATTTAGGGGTAAATTTAATTAAAGCCTTTAATTGGCTGCTTATCAAAAGTATAAAATTAAATGATTGTATCAAGATTCTTCCAAAATTAGTTTTGGTAAATTTTCGTTAAACCACTTGTACTTGTTAATCACCATGATATGTGTTCCGCCCTTTAAAACAATACAGTCACCAACACAAGAGTGTGGAAAAACTGCATCTTTGTCTCCCTGAATATAAATGGCTTGATCGTTAGGATTCTCTTGATTCCATTCAATAATGTTTTCTATAGCCCAATCCAAATACTGTTTATCGCTTACCGAAAGGTATTTTTTATATAATTCGATTCGTTTAGTTATAGTTTCTCCAAAAGCATATTTGGCTAAAAAGTCGATATTACTCACCAATTGGGTTGGCAATAACTTATAGGCCTTGGTATACTTCATCACTTTCATTCGCTTTGGAAGTTCGTGTTTAGACTTCACACTCGATACCACGAACAGTTTTCGTAAATTCATATGCTTACTCATTTCCTGGACTAACATTCCGCCAAAAGACACACCAAACAAGACAATATTATCATGATGAATATGCGTTTTAATCATACGCTTTGCATAAGCCTCAAGTGTTTCTTTTTTATTCGGAATCATCCACTCAAGCCAATGAATTTCAAACTGATCTTCAGGTAATTTTATATGTTCAAATATTGTAGGATTCGCTGCCATTCCTGGCATAAGATATACATGTATAGTTTCTTGTTGCATAAGCATTTAAAGTAATGGGTTTGCAATATCTGTTAAATTTTTCGTAAATTTGCATTACAAAACTATGCAAAAGTATAGTTCCACCCTACCGACCATTGAATTAAATACAAATTACTATGATTGATGCTGCTGAATTAACGGACAATGACTTTTTACGCCAATTTGAACTAAAAGTAGATGGTGAACTTGCAAAAATTGAGTATTCTCTTCAAGATCGAAAAATCTTTTTAACTAAACTTATTATTCCCGACGGAATTACTAGCGAAGACTTTGAAGAAGAATTTTTAACGCTTGTTTTTGAAAACATAGCCGAACGCAATATTAGTGTCGTGCCAACAAGCCCAGAAATCGCAAAATTTATTAGAAGACACAGAAAATATAAAAAGATGCTACCTGTAGGCATCAGAATATAACGCATAAAAAAATCCGAAGCTAATAACTTCGGATTTTTTTATATCACTTTTACTTGTGTAAATTCAAATCTCACCAAACCATCAGTATCAATTTCAGTTAATTGAATTTTTTGAAGTGTATTCACCAATTCTGGATTCCAAGGTGTTTTGACTTTTACATAGTTTTCAGTAAACCCATGAATATAGCCTTCTTTATTTTCGCCTTCAAACAATACCGTTCTTGTGCTTCCTATTTGATTCTCATAGAAAGCTCTCCTCATTTTTACAGACAATCCACGTAGCATTTTACTGCGTTTTGCTCTCACATTTTTAGGCACAATACCTTCTAATGAAGCTGCAACTGTATTATCACGTTCCGAATACGTAAAGACATGCAAATATGAAATATCTAATTCATTGAGAAAATTATACGTTTCTAAAAATAATTCATCAGTTTCACCAGGAAAACCAACAATCACATCTACACCAATACAAGCATGAGGCATCACTTCTTTAATCTTTGTCACACGATCTATATAGAGCTCTTTCACGTAACGACGACGCATTAATTTAAGAATTTCGTTACTTCCACTTTGCAACGGAATATGAAAATGCGGTACAAATGTCTTACTCTTTGAAACAAATTCTATGGTTTCGTTTTTAAGTAAATTAGGCTCAATAGACGAAATCCGTAAACGTTCAATACCTTCAACATCGTCTAGGGCTTGGACAAGCTCATAAAATGTATGTTCGTGCTTTTTATTTCCAAATTCTCCCTTTCCGTAGTCACCAATATTAACACCTGTGAGTACAATTTCTTTGATGTTTTTTGCTGAAATTTCTTTTGCATTTTGAAGCACATTCTCTAAAGCATCACTTCTAGAAATACCTCTAGCCAAAGGTATTGTACAATAGGTACATTTATAATCGCAACCATCTTGAACCTTTAAAAATGCACGTGTACGATCTCCAAACGAGTAACTCCCAACGTAGAAATCGGCTTCTTCAATTTCGCAACTATGCACTTCTCCCATGTCATTCTTAGACAAGTCGTTTAGATAATCTGTAATTTTAAATTTCTCAGTAGCACCTAGCACTAAATCCACACCATCTACATCAGCCAGCTCTTGAGGTTTTAATTGTGCATAGCAACCTACGGCTGCTACAAATGCATCCGGATTTACCTTTTGCGCTTGTTTGACCACTGATTTGAAACGCTTATCGGCATTTTCAGTTACAGAGCATGTATTGATGACATAGATATCTGCCTTTTCTTTAAAGTCTACACGCTCAAAACCTTCCGAAGAAAAATTTCGTGCAATTGTAGAGGTTTCAGAAAAATTGAGTTTACAACCCAAGGTATAAAATGCGACTTTTTTATTCATGACTTATTTAATTTCCGTTAGCACAGAAATCTATTTATATTTACTCGTTTCTAATACAGACTGGCAAATTTACAACTAATGAGCAAAATGCTAAAACGAGTAAGTGATAAATCTACATTTTCTTGGCTAATTTTAAGTGTTTTAACGCTTTTCCTACTCTTTTCCTGCGGAAATAATGTCGACTCCACAAGAGATTATTTGGTATTTCGTTATAATGAACACAAAAACATTGGCTCTCTAGATCCAGCTTTCGCTAAAGACAATGCAGATATTTGGGCAATCAATCAATTGTTTAATGGTTTAGTGCAAATGGACGAAAATCTGAATGTGCATCCTTGTATTGCTAAAGATTGGACCATTTCTGAAGATGCACTCACCTATACGTTTTCACTTCGGAATGATGTCAGTTTTCATAAACATGAACGCTTCGGAAAAGACTCCACTCGTACAGTAAGCGCTTATGATTTTGAATATAGTTTTAACCGGTTACTAGATAAAAAAGTGGCTTCTCCTGGACGATGGACACTCAATAAAGTAGAGGCATTTAAAGCCATTAATGACACGGTATTTCAAATAAAATTGCAGCAACCATTTCCGGCATTTTTGGGATTGTTAACTATGAAATATTGTTCGGTGGTTCCCAAGGAAATTACAGAGTATTACAGCAGTAATTTTAGAGCCCATCCTATTGGTACTGGACCTTTTCAATTTAAGCGATGGGAAGAAAATTTAAAGCTCGTTTTACGAAGAAACAATCATTACTTTGAAACGGATACAGATGGAAAACAATTGCCATACTTAGAATCAGTAGCCATTACCTTTTTACCCGATAAACAAAGTGAATTTCTTCAATTTGCACAAGGCAATATCGATTTTGTGTCAGGACTTGATGCGTCTTATAAAGATGAAATTTTAAATGCTAGCGGAAGCTTACGTGATAAGTATTCTGAAGATGTCAATATGATTCGCGGTCCATATCTCAATACCGAATATCTCGGGTTTTTTATGGATTCTAAAATTCCTGAAATGCAATCGCAAACCCTGAGACAAGCCGTTAATTACGGTTTCGACAAACAGAAAATGATGATCTATTTGCGTAATGGTATCGGAATTCCAGCTTATGGTGGATTTATTCCTAAGGGACTACCTGGTTACGATGAATCTATAGGCTTTACATTTCAGCCAGAAAAAGCGAAACAATTGGTACAACAATTTAAAAGTGAAACAGGGATTTCAAATCCAGAGATTACAATTACAACCACAAGTAATTACTTAAGTTTTTGTGAATATATTCAACGAGAACTTCAAATAATTGGGATTACAGTTAACGTAGATGTGATTCCTCCAGCGACTTTAAAAGATGCGAAAGCCAATGGAAAATTAGACATGTTTAGAGCAAGTTGGGTTGCCGATTACCCTGATGCAGAGAACTATTTATCCTTGTACTCGAGTAAGAATTTTGCACCAAATGGGCCAAATTACACACATTTCCAAAGTGAACAATTTGATACTTGGTACCAAGAGGCGTTTACCATTACAGAAACAAAAGAACGAGAAGCACTCTATACGAAAATGGATAGCCTAGTGATGTCACAAACACCTGTTGTACCTTTGTTTTATGATGAAGTTGTAAGGTTCACGCGTAAAAACGTATCTGGTTTAGGTATTAATCCGATTAATTTATTGGATTTAAAACGAGTCAAGAAATCTACTCAAAAGTGAAGTAGTAGATATCGTCTTCACCTTTACCTTTTGGTCGTCGTGAAGAAAAGTACCCTTCAGTCATATCGTCATTTAAGATATAGCAGAAATCATCGCTTCTTGTATTTATTGGCTTAGGCAGTAATACAGGTTTTTCGGTCTCTGGGTCACCTTTTAAATCATAACTATAGATATCTAAACCGCCAACACCTCCAGCACGATCTGAAGCAAAATAAAGCACATTGTCTTTACTCACAAACGCAAACATATCTCTTCTTGGTGAATTAATTTTCTTGCCTAAGTTTTCTACTTCTCCATACTCTCCATTTCCTAAAATATTTACTTTAAATAAATCGGTTTGACCATGAGCTCCATGTGCATTTGATGTAAAATACATAGTGGATCCATCAGGACTTAAAACCGCGTGACCATAATTGTATTTCGCTTCGCAAAATGGTAAAGGCTCAAAGTTAGTCCAACCACGTCCTACAATATATTCGCCTCTTTGAATATTGAGGTTAATGGATTTCAATTTTCGTTTATAAGACTTTCCACGTTTCATAAAATTGGTCGTGACATACATATACTTTCCATCTGGACTAAACCCAGCACTTGAGGTATTGAATACAAAATCTTCAGATTTGATAAACTGTTTGGGGTTTATAATTTCACCGTCTTTGGTTTTCTGACCTTCAAATATTGTATAAATCAAACGTTTGTCGTGATCACGTCTTGCTCGATTTCTGTCATCAAGCATATAAGATGTGTAATATACTTTATCGCCTTTGTAGAAAACGACTCCATATTGGCTCTTATCGTCGTTAAGTTTTAGGTTCTTGATTGTATAGGTTTGGGAAAACCCGAAATTTAGTGTCAATACTAGAATGATACTGCAAATAAACTTCATGTTTTTATGAATTTAGATTAACTTTTTCTCCATTTTTTAGTCTCTTCAAAGACATGTTCCAATATACTTTTATCAACTTCGGAAAACTCAATATCTCGTCGTTTCATAACCACTTCGGCTACTTCAAACGCTTTTTTGGTCAAGAATGTTGTAAATCCGGAATGTCCTCCCCAAGAAAAACTTGGAATGAAGTTTCTAGGAAAACCACTTCCGAAGATATTAGCACTAACTCCAACAACTGTACCAGTATTAAACATCGTATTAATTCCGCATTTACTGTGATCACCCATCATGAGTCCGCAAAACTGCAACCCGGTTTTTGCAAAACCTTCAGTTTGATAATCCCATAAACGCACTTCGGCATAATTATTTTTTAAATTGGAATTATTGGTATCTGCACCTAAATTACACCATTCTCCGATCACTGAATTCCCTAAAAATCCATCATGCCCTTTGTTAGAATGCCCAAAAATCACTGAATTATTAACTTCTCCTCCAACCTTACTATGTGGTCCAACCGTTGTTGGTCCATAAATTTTGGCTCCTAGTTTTACTGTTGCATGATCACATAAAGCGAAAGGCCCTCTAATGATACTGCCTTCCATAACTTCAGCATCCTTACCAATATATATTGGGCCAGAATTAGCATTTAAGGTCGTAAATTCTAGCTTGGCGCCTTCTTCGATAAAAATATGTTGTGCGCCTAATATATTGCAAGTACTTGGTATGGATTGCGATTCTCTATCATGAGTAAGCCAGTCAAAATCGGCTTGGATGGCTTCCCCATTATTGGCAAAAATATCCCAAGTATGTTCGATTTTTAAAACATCCCCGTCGTACTCTATGGCTTCGTAAGTATCGAAATTAATTTCATCTTGCGTATCTTTTGAGAAAAACGCAATCACATCTTCTCCTGAAAATACGGCTTGATTTTCTTCTAGTCCTTCTATGATTTCGACCAATTTTTTATTTGGCAAGTAAGACGCATTAATCATTACATTTTCATCCATCTCTACCATTGGATACTTTTCAGATAGGTACTCTTCTGTTAAAGTTGTTATGGTAAAACCAAGTTGATTTTCCCATTTTTCTCTAATGGTGAGAATACCAACTCTAATATCTGCAACTGGTCTTGTGAATGTAAAAGGCAACAGATTGTTACGCGATGGACCGTCAAAAAGAATGTAATTCATAATCAAACTTGGTGTTAGACGTTAAAAGTAAATGAATTATAGAAAACAAAAAAGCCTTCGAGGAAAATCCTGAAGGCTTATGAAATATCTGTAGTCTAAGTTTATTTTTTAAACTTAGCGTATTTGGTTTTGAATTTATCGATACGTCCTGCTGTATCAACTAATTTAGATTTACCAGTGTAATATGGGTGTGACGTTCTTGAAATTTCCAATTTAACCACTGGATATTCAACACCATCAACATCAATTTTTTCACTCGTCTCAGCAGTAGATTTAGTTAAAAACACGTCTTCGTTTGACATATCTTTAAACGCTACTAATCTATAATTTTCTGGATGTATTCCTTTTTTCATCTCTTTAATCTTTAAAATCCTTACTATTTTGGAGGTGCAAATTTAAGTAAAATTTGTAAATTACCAATGATTTCTTTCTTTTTTATTTAGAAAGTAAATGTAACAATTTTAATTAATAAGATACTAACTAACATAATAACTAAATAATCAACTCAAATTATGGAAAAATCATTAAAATCAACCGCAGTAAACTATGGCATATATCTAGCATTAGGTCTAGTTTTATATACTGTTCTATGTTATGCATTAAATATAGAATTGATAGTTAACTTTTGGATAAACCTTCTCCTTATGCCTTTGATAATAATAACAATAGGAGTTATATCAAGCGCAAAATCAAAAAGTATTCTCGGAGGGTTTATGAGTTTCAAACAAGCATTCACAGCCTATTTCATACCGATTGCAATTGGCGTAACGATAAGCACAATAGTGACAGTTATTATTTTCAACTTTATTGACCCAGACTCTGCGTTATATATAAAAGAACTTGTAATTACGAAAACTCAGGGATTTATGGAAAATATGGGTGCGCCTCAAAGTGAAATTAACAAAACCATCGCTCAAATGGAAGAGCAAGATACATTTGCTATTGGCACACAATTAAGATCATTAGCTCAGAGTTTAATCTTTTTTACTGTTATAGGTTTAATAGTTGCATTAATAATGAAGAAAAAAGATCCTAACGAAGCTTAAAAAAATTCAGTATTTTTGAAATATCAAATTTTCAAAATCACTAAATGAATATATCAGTAGTCATACCACTACTTAACGAACAAGAATCAATAACAGAATTACACGATTGGATTGCAAAAGTTATGCTATCCAATCGTTTTTCTTATGAAATCATTTTTATAGATGATGGTAGTACAGATGATTCTTGGTTTACCATAATGCAATTATCCCAAAAGGATGCTAATGTTAAAGGTATTCGGTTTTTAAAAAATTTCGGTAAATCGCAAGCACTTCATGCTGGTTTCACCAAAGCAGAAGGAGATGTTGTTATTACTATGGATGCCGATTTACAGGACAATCCAGAGGAGATCCCAGAACTCTATAATATGATTGTAGTTGATAAATTCGATCTCGTTTCTGGTTGGAAAAAGAAGCGATACGATTCTGTGATTTCTAAAAACCTTCCATCAAAATTATTCAATTGGGCAGCACGACGAACCTCTGGTGTAAAACTTCATGATTTTAATTGCGGACTCAAAGCCTACAACAAAAATGTGATTAAAAATATTGATGTTAATGGTGAAATGCATCGCTATATTCCTGTTCTAGCTAAAAATGCAGGTTTCTCAAAAATTGGAGAAAAAGTGGTTCAACATCAAGCCAGAAAATATGGCGTGACCAAATTTGGGATGGATCGTTTTATTAACGGCTTTTTAGACTTGATTACGATTTGGTTTTTATCTAGATTTGGAAAACGACCAATGCACTTGTTTGGAGCTTTAGGCGTAATCATGCTTGCCATTGGATTTGTATTCGCCGCTTATTTAGGCTTCGATAAGCTTTTCCTCAATCCTACTGGTCGATTAATTACCGATCGTCCACAATTTTACATCTCATTAACCACCATGATTCTCGGTTCTCAATTTTTTGTAGCTGGGTTTTTAGGTGAGCTTATACTTCGTTCTAAAAGAGGTGGAAGTCTTTATTTGATAAAACAAGAGCTAAACTTTTAGCTTTAAACCAATTTTAACGTAAACGTTATAGTGTAATTTATTACATCTATTTTACCCAAAAATCATTCAATTACCTACTTTTGTAGCATAATTATTATACATGACACACATTGAACCTCAACTATTAGAACGCGTCAATACATGGCTAACGCCAACTTTTGACCAAGAGACTCAAAACCACATAAAAGATTTAATTGCTAACAAAACTAGCGAACTCCAAGAGAGCTTTTATAAAAATCTTGAATTTGGAACAGGCGGAATGCGAGGCATTATGGGACCTGGTACAAATAGAATCAACAAATACACTTTAGGGAAGAACACCCAAGGGCTAAGTAATTATCTAAAGCAATCGTTTCCAGCTGAACCTCTTAAAGTGGCAATTGCTTATGATTGTAGACATAATAGTAATACATTGGCAAAAGTAGTGGCTGATGTCTTTTCGGCAAATGGAATACACGTCTATCTTTTTGAAGATTTACGTGCTACGCCAGAATTATCTTTCGCTTTAAAACATTTAAACTGCCATTGTGGAATTGTATTAACTGCATCTCATAATCCACCAGAATACAATGGTTATAAAGTGTATTGGCAAGATGGCGGACAAATAGTACCACCACAAGATGCAGAGATTATTGCTGAGATTAATCGTTTGGACTATTCTGAAATTAAATTTGAAGCCAACGAAAATAATATAGAATATATAGGTCAAGAGGTTGATGACGTTTTTATAAATAAATCTGTTAAAAACGGAAGTTTTGATACGCCATCAGAAGCTAAGGAAAATCTAAATGTTGTATTTACTTCATTACATGGTACATCTATCACAGTAGTTCCTGAAACTTTAAAGCGTGCAGGCTATAGCAATGTTCATATTGTAGAAGAACAACGGAAACCAAATGGTGATTTCCCAACAGTAAAATCTCCAAACCCAGAAGAACCTGAAGCGCTTAAAATGGCTGTAGAATTAGCCGATAAAGTTGATGGTGATATCGTGATTGGTACAGATCCTGATTGCGATCGTTTAGGTGTCGTGGTTAGAAATCTTGAAAATGAATTGGTTATTCTTAATGGAAATCAGACCATGATATTAATGACCGATTTCCTTTTAAAACAGTGGAAAAACTCAGGTAAAATTAATGGTAATCAATTTATTGGATCGACCATTGTTTCTACACCTATGATGTCTGTTCTAGCAGACGCATATAAAGTAGAATGTAAAATTGGGTTAACTGGTTTTAAATGGATTGCTAAAATGATTAAAGACTTCCCTACTGTAGACTTTATTGGTGGAGGTGAAGAAAGTTTTGGCTTTATGGTAGGTGACTTTGTAAGAGATAAAGATGCAGTAACATCTACACTTCTAGCTTGCGAAATTGCAGCTCAAGCAAAAGCAAAGGGCCAAACGATGTATCAAACTTTAATTGATTTATATATAGAACATGGCTTTTATAAAGAGCGATTAATCTCAATAACTAAAAAAGGAATTGAAGGTGCTCAAGAAATCAAACAAATGATGGTTGATGCTCGTAAAAACCCTTTACGTGAAGTCAATGGCTCAAAAGTAATTCGCGTTGAAGACTACGAATTATCCATTGTCAAAGATTTGGTTTCAGGAAAAGAAAGCACAATAGATATTCCAAAATCCAATGTTTTGATTTATTATACTGAAGACGGAAGCAAAATAGCATTACGTCCAAGTGGAACAGAACCAAAAATAAAGTTCTACATTAGCGTAAATACTACTCTAAATAATGTGTCAGCATTTAAAGCTACGGAACAAAAATTAGAAGATCGTATTGATGCCATCTTAAAAGACATGAAACTTATTTAATGAATTATTTCAAACAAATACTTCGATTTGCAATTCCCTATAAAGGCTATGCCATATTAAATATTATTGCAAATATTTTTTATGCCCTATTTTCAGGTTTATCTTTTATGGTATTAATGCCTTTATTAAAAGTTTTATTCGATAATGATGCAGAAAAAGTATTAAAAGAACCAACTTATAAAGGTTTTACTGATGCTGCAACTTATTTTAATGATTATTTAAATTATCATATAGGCGAGCTCGCTGATAACGACGCTTCAAAAGCGCTAACCTTTGTAATCATTCTAATTCTTACTGTTTTCTTCCTTAAAAATATATTTAATTACCTAGCAATGTACTTTATTACATTTTTAAGAAATGGAACGTTAAAAGACATCCGTAACGAACTCTACGGCAAAACAATTGAACTACCTCTTTCTTACTTTTCCGAAAAGCGAAAAGGAGATATCATGGCAAGATTAGGTACAGATGTGCTAGAGATTCAACATTCGTTTTTATCTATATTAGAATTATTTTTCAGAGAACCTTTAACTATCATTTTTACAATTTTATTTATGCTTACTATTAGTGTAAAGCTTACACTCTTCGTATTCATATTTATTCCTATTTCCGGAATTATTATCTCCTTAATAGGTAAAAATTTAAAAAGAAAATCTGATAAAGTTCAAAAAGAACAAGGCTATTTTTTATCCTTATTAGAAGAATCATTAGGCGGATTAAAAGTGATTAAAGGCTTCAATATGGAAGGCCTTTTTAATAAGAAATTCCAAGATTCAACTAAGCGTTTCTTTCATTACTCAAACTCACTTCTCAATAGAACAAATCTAGCGAAACCAACAAGTGAATTTTTAGGTATTGGTGTTATTGGTGTTTTATTATGGTTTGGAGGACGTATGGTATTAGTTGAAGGAAGCCTTGGAGGTGAACAATTTTTGACATTTATGGGACTTGCCTATAATATTTTAACACCAGCAAAAGCCATCAGTAAAGCAAGTTATAGTGTTAAAAAAGGAAATGCCGCAGCAGAACGTGTTTTAGAAATCTTAAATACAGAATCGCCTCTAAAAGATAATCCTGATGCTATTACTAAGACTGATTTTACTTCTGAAATTGCACTAAATAATATCTCTTTTAAATATGAAGACGATTTAGTACTTAAAGCCTTTTCTATCAAAGTGCCAAAAGGAAAAAGCGTCGCCTTAGTTGGGCAATCTGGAAGTGGAAAATCTACCATAGCTAATTTAGTAACGCGATTTTATGATGTTAACGAAGGCTCTATTTCTATAGATGGAACAGATATAAGAACCTTAACTAAACATTCTCTTCGAGATCTAATGGGATTAGTAACTCAGGATTCTGTTTTATTTAATGACACAGTAAAAAATAATGTTTTATTAGGGAAAGAAGGCGCTACAGATGAAGAGGTTATAGAGGCTTTAAAAATAGCCAATGCCTGGGAGTTTGTGAAAGATTTAAAAGGTGGTTTAGATTTCAATATTGGCGATTCAGGAACAAAAATTTCTGGAGGACAAAAGCAACGTTTAAATATTGCTAGAGCAGTTTTAAAGAATCCACCAATTATGATTCTAGACGAAGCAACATCAGCATTAGATACTGAAAGCGAACGCATAGTTCAAGATGCTATAGAGAACATGATGAAAAACAGAACCTCTATTATAATTGCACATCGTTTATCTACTATTAAAAATGCAGATGAGATTATCGTCATGAATAAAGGTGAAATTGCTGAGCAAGGCACACACAACGAACTCATTGCTAAAAATGGTGTTTATAAAAAGTTGGTAGACATGCAGAGTTTTGAGTAGCTTACTGAGAACGTACTAGAAGATAAGAATTTACAATAGTGATACTATCTGATGCTGCATTATTTGTATTGTTCCAACCAAAAACATGTATTTCGTGTGCATTAGTACCTGCATTCCAATCGACCCAACTACTTGTTGCTATTCCTCCTGTCTGAGTTGACGCATACGTCCATCCTGAAGCGTTTGTAATAGCAAATGTTTGCGTGGCACCATCATGAGCTCTAAGCTGAAAATTATTTGTCCCTAAGGCATTGGTATAACGTATAACCAGTTTAACCTGAATATTTCCTGTTGTATTATAAACTGTAGGCTCAATTGATGAATTCATCATGTTTAAATCTACTCCTACTGTTCCATGATTCATATCATAATTCCCGTTTGAATAAATAGGAATTGAAGACACTGGGTTTACATTATCTACCCAAGTGACACTACCATTAGCATCAGTCTGCATAATTTGATCAACTGTACCTCTACTCGCTGGTAAAATATAATTGTCTGTAGTTGTTTGTCCTATTGAAAATTGACCACCTAAAAAATAGCCAGAATAAATATCATTATTTGCTGGTGTTCCATTTACTGTGCTATAAATACCATATATATTTCCTGTATTACTAGCATTGGTTATATCGGAATAGAACCCATAACTGTTACTATCCACACCTGTAGCCTGACCTATAAAACTAGATACGCCATACATATCAGTTGTTGTCGCGCCAGAACCTGGCTTAAAAACCTCACTGTAAATTCCATAACGCGTAGCAGTTCCAGCTCCAGAGACATTATTAAAGATCCCATATTTTGCTGCTGTAAGTGATGGCATACTTGAATTTGTAAGATGCAGACTATACGTGTTTTGCTGAGCTATAGATGTACTGTTCAGGTCTACCTGAATACCTTTTCGCTCAGATGTAGCGGTTGCTTCTGTTACAACATCAAGTTGAGCAGATGGGTTCGTTGTACCAATTCCAACTTGAGAAAAAATAAAAAACGGAACGCATAAGACGACTAATAGAATATTAAACTTCATAACGATTAAATAAAAGATACTGCTATCAAGATAATATATTTATATCCAGCGTCATAAAAAAAATGGAATAAGGCTATAAAAATCGATTTAAGAAGAACGTAAAAAAAAGAAAAGGATGCGATTTGGGTCGTATCCTTTTCAATTCTATTACCATATTTGGGGACAATGGCAATATTTAAGTAGGTTAGGCTGGAACAAACATAAATGAAATAAGTATAGTATGCAAGAAAAAAATGCATTTCAACGTTATTTTATACACTTTATCGATGTTATATAATTCAACTACTTGATTTGCAATGAATTAAAAAATAACTTATTTTTCATTAAACTTTCAGTAAATTGATGAGTCTAAAGAGAAAGCATTTTTATTGAATAACGAACAGGATTTCATACAACAACTTGCAAGCCCAAAGACCAGAGAACTAGCCTTTAAAGAACTATTGAAATTATACAAGGAAAGGCTCTATTGGCATATTCGTCATATGGTTAAATCTCATGACGATGCAGATGATGTGTTGCAAAACACGTTTATTAAAGTCTATAAAAATATCCATAACTTTAAAGGGGATAGCAAATTGTACTCATGGATGTATCGTATTGCAACCAACGAATCGATTACACATATCAATAAAAATGCTAAACATTTAAATTTAAACAACGAGGAAACACATCAGCTTATGGTGAATAATTTAAAAGCCGATGTTTATTTTGAAAGTGATGCCATCCAACTTAAATTACAGCAGGCCATTGCGACTTTGCCTCAGAAGCAACAGCAAGTGTTTAATATGAAATATTTTCAGGATATTAAATATAAGGACATGTCAGATATTTTAGAAACTAGTGAAGGTGCACTCAAAGCATCTTATCATATTGCAGTAAAAAAAATAGAAGCAATTTTAACACAAGATTAAACCAATTAAAGACTTCAGAGTCTTATAGATATGACACAGAAAAAATTAGATACAATTAAAACTTCAGGATTTAAAATACCCAAGGATTACTTTTCGCAAGTTGAAGAGCAAATCCTTAATGAAGTGCATCTAAAAGACAAAGTTGACACATCTGGTTTTGATGTTCCTGAGTCGTATTTCGAATCTTTTGAGGAAAAGATATTTAACAAAATAGAAGCCGAAACTGAGACAAAAGTCGTGTCACTCATTGGTTGGAAAAAAATCATTTACGCTTCAGCAATTGCAGCAGCTTTGGTTTTAATGTTTAACGTGTTCTTTTCTTCGGAAAAAATAACTTTTGATTCTCTTGAAATAGCTTCTATTGAAAATTACATCGAACAAGAAGACTATTCAAATTATGAATTAGCATCGCTTCTAACTGAAGAAGAATTAAGTAAAGACAATTTTATAGATAACGAAATACCAGAAAATTCAATTGAAGACTATTTATTAGAACATGTTGAAATTGAAGATTTAATTATAGAACAAACACAATGAAAAAAACACTCATAACACTGTTTTTTATAGCATTAACGGTTAGCGTTTTCGGACAAAGAAAAGAACGACAAGAACGCATTAAGGCTTTAAAGATTGCTTTCATTACTGATAAATTAGAACTCAGTGAAACTGAAGCTCAAAAGTTTTGGCCAGTTTACAATGCTATTGAAGAACAAAAAAACATGTTACGCAAAGAAGCTCAAAAAATGCGTAAAGATTTGAATTTTGAATCTTTAACCGATGAACAAGCTAAAAAACTTATAAAAGATATGCTCGGGCTTGAAAACAGAAAGCACAATTTACATAGTAAACAAATAAACGATCTGTTAAAAGTGATTCCTGCAAAAAAGATTATTTTACTCAAGGTTGTTGAAGACCAATTCAATAAACGGATGTTTGAGGAAATGAAAAAACGACGTGAAAAGTTTAAAAAGAATAAACCTTAAAAAAGAAAGAAGCCCATTGGCTTCTTTTTTTATTCTCTAAACGTCAACTTAGATATACGACCTTTCCCTGCAGCATAAGCAACACTATCATTTAAAAAGCGAATCGTATAAAAACCTTCATCACTTAAATGTGTCCACGAATCTCCAGCATCATTGGAATAATCAATACCTTTAAATCCGATAGCAACCAATTCCTTCCCTTCTCCATTAGGAACATATTTCACACAACTTCTATAACCTGGTGATTGGTTTTTCGCTACAAGTTTCCATGTTTTTCCACCATCTTGTGTTCTAATTTTATTAGCACTACTATCTGCTGGTTTCGTATAATCACCTCCAATAGCAAAACCATTATTTTCATCGTAAAAATCGATGGAATACATTCCTGTTGTTTCTAAACCTTGAACGATTGGTGTGTCATAAACTTCCCAAGTTTTTCCTTTATCAGAAGAATATAAAATGCGACTCGACTTTCCACCTGTAGCAACCCAAGTATGATCTCCTATGATGGCTATATTGGTATCACTAGCTGCAAAAGCCGCTTCACCTTCTTTAGCTATTGGTAGATCCTCACAGGACAATTTCGTCCATATGCTTCCACCATCACGTGTAATTAAGATACTCATACAATCATCGGTTGGATCACCAATGGCAATACCTTCTTGATCGTTCCAGAAGTCCATGGAGTCGTAGAAGGCTTTCTCGTGGTTTTCTTGGTAGACTAAATTATGATTTAAATAAACTTTATTCTTTTGATGATAGTCTAATTTATATATTAAAGCAGGAGATTCAATACTCATATAGAATAAGTTTTTACCATTGAATGCAGAAGATCTAAAAGAATACTTTAAACTATCACTGTGAACTAAACCAGTAACTAGCGAACCATCGTCCAAAATTATTCCATTCTTACCATCCCCTGAAGCATAATAAATATTCCCATCAATAACTTCAATTGCTCTAATGTTTAATGTAGAATCAACAATAATATCTTTTTTCCAAAATTTAGTATATTGTCTTTGTGGAATTTCATCATTATTCTTACAGGAAAATAAGACAGAGATAATTACTATTATAGGTAGTAAGCTTTTCATAGGTTTTAAATTTCTTTAAAAATAGAAAAGCTTTGCGAATAATCACAAAGCTCTTCAAATTAACATCAAACTAATCAATCAATCTTCCTTTTGTAAAAGTTTTATATGTCGTATTAAGCGCTGAAGATCAAATTCTATAGTGCCATTAAAAACCCCTCTTATATAACCTTCTTTATCCACTAGTATAAAATTTTCGGTGTGGATAAACTCGCTTTCATCTTGTGTCTTTTTAAAGTCTTCGTCTGCAAAATAGCCGTTTCTGGCAATGGCATATAGTTGATCTTTGTCACCTGTAACTAAATTCCATTTTTTAGAATCGACATTATTATTTATCTCATAGGTTTTTAACTTTTCAACTGAATCCACCCACGGCATAACAGAATGAGACAATAATAAAATCTCATCGTTATCTTTATAAACATCTTGAAGCAAATGCATGTTTTTCGTCAGCTTAGGACAAATACCAGGACAAGTAGTGAAAAAGAAATCTGCAACGTATAACTTTCCTTTATACGTCGCATTGTTTATTGTAATTCCGTCTTGATTAGTAAAAGAGAATTCCGGAATTTTGTGTGCAACCTTTTCCCATTTTGGTGTGAAATCGGGCGAATCAAAATAAGGCAATTTTGTTGCTGAAACTTCAACTTCTCCAACTTCCTCTTTGCTTTTATTTTTTTCAGCACAAGAAAAGCATATCGCAAAAACAAATATTATAAATAATGGTTTCATCTGTATCTTTTATTTTACGTTGTTACTACCTACAGTGACCTGGTAGCATTTTTTTAATCCAATCAATCCAAACCGCTCACCATTAATTACTTCGTAGTTTGCTCTTATTTTCCCAGTTTCATACCATAATTTTTGGCTTCCAACTTCCTTTCTATTGATGTAATTAAAATCTCTAAATAAGGTTCCAGTTTCATACCATTCTTTAACATTGCCATTATACTCGCCTTTATCATTGAAGTGATACACAAATTTCGGATTCCTATTTTCCCACCATGCTTTATGGATTCCTACTTTTAAGCCATTATTATAAAAACGCTTTGAGGCGACTGAATCATTTTGATGCCAAATAGTTTCTAGACCTTCCTTTTTCCCTTGACTATAATTTGTCTGAGATTTCATTTTCTTTGAATCATAATACGATTCTAATGCACCAATAAATGGTTCATTTTTATACATCAAAACACCATTTAGTAAATCGAGTTCAGTGTTAGTATTTTGAATAACTAATTCTTTATTTGATTGCTGGCATGATTGCAATACGAAAAGAAAAAAAAGACTATATAGAGAAAACCTTTTCAACTAGTTTGTAATATTTCCTGGTGTTCCGTAAAACCCATTTCCGTTAAGATATGGATCATCAGCAGTAACATGATAGTGATAAATTCCATCAGGAAAATCTGCAGTGGCAGTTGTATGTCCATGATATGCATCTAAATCTGAAGACGTAATAACTTCTCCATTTTCTAACGGTCCATAAACAGGAAATCCATCGGCAAGCAATCCTAAGAATGCATCTTCCCCAAACTCTTGAGTTAAATGCGTTGGTTCTATGTGGTAATGATAAGCTCCTTGTTGTTGTGGATGTCCTAACCACTGATCAAAAGAATTAATCTCATTAGTTAAAGGTTGATTTGGTCCTGCATACTGATTATAAAATACGACTCCATTTCTAGAAATCCCCATAGCACCTAAAGCTGTAGCTTGATGATTTGTGTCTTCCGCTGGATTTAATGGAATTGTAAACGTAATATTTTGTGCCGTGATCGCATTAGGGTTTTGATTAAAGTTTGAATTGGTTCCATTATATGCTTCATATAATGAATTATTAGTTGGCCAATAAGGACTTGTATGATTTGGTAAATCTTGTGTTGTAAATGTTACAGTATTTCCATTAACTGCATAAGATAATCCTGTGCCATCAAAAAGCGCTAATAGTGATGAAATATCATAATTTGTACTTACTGGATTGTCATCCGTATCTGAATTGTTTGAAACATAACCATCTGGTTGTTCGCAAGCATCTTGACTTACATCTGGGTTTCCTAAACCATCTCCATCTAAATCTTGATACCATGTAGATTCTGTGCATGAGTTATCATCATCACTCGAACAAGCTATAAAAGCTAAAATCACTATTGACAGTACTACTTTAATTCCGTTTTTCATTTATTAGTTTGATTAGTTTTTCTTTGGACTAAATAGACCAATGAAAGTTTAATTCTTATAAAAATATTTTATTCTTAATCTCTACGACCTTGTGATCTTTGACCATTAGGTCGTGGTGCTTTTTCTATTTCTTCTTTCGTAAGAAATCCATCATTGTTAGTATCTATTTTGGAAAAGTTATTTGCTAATGGACCTTTCACTTCTTTTGGAGATAGTCTTCCGTCGTTATTATTGTCCATCTTTTCAAATAGTCGAGCAATGTTTGGCCGTCCGGCCTGACCACCTTGCTGTCCTCTAGGTTCTTCTTGTTCAACTTCTCCCATAAACAACGACTTACATATGGAAACTCATTAGTTACGAGATACATGTATTCTCCGTCAATTGTAATACCGTTGCAATCATCTAAATCACCAGAACCGTCTACATATTCAAAATCTGAAGTAAATGTGCCATCATGAGAATGGTCATCATGACTCTGCTGTGAGATGTTTTTATTGTTCTATAAATTCGGTTTCTATCAAAAAATGATGGTTATAGGCTGTTTAATTAAATTTAGATGTTATTCTGAATAAAAACTTGCGCGATTTTCTATTTTTTTCAAAAGATAATACTTTTTGTAGTTTTCTATATATGAACTTTTAATGTACCTTTGCATGCTTAATTTTTTTATAATGCGTTTACACAGAAATTTATGCTTTGCAGTCATCGACGGATTAACATTAATCCTTAACGAAGGCAAATATGCAGACAAAGTTATCCAACAACTACTTAAGCGTGACAAGCGTTGGGGAAGTCGCGATCGCGGTTTTGTTGCAGAGACCACTTATGATATTGTAAGATGGAAACGTCTATATACAGAGATTGCAGAAGTCAAAGCTCCTTATGACAGAGAGAACATTTGGCGTATTTTTGCAGTTTGGGCAACGCTAAGAGGGATAAAATTACCAGATTGGAGCTATTTTGAAAATACACCTCTTAGAAAAATAAAAGGTCGTTTTGATGAACTTTCTAAAACTCGAAAATTCAAAGAATCTATTCCAGATTGGTTAGATGAATTAGGTGTAAAAGAATTAGGAGAATCTATTTGGACTAAAGAAATCGCTGCTCTAAATGAACAAGCAGATGTGATCCTACGAGTTAATACACTTAATACTACAAAAGATAAATTACAGTCCCTTTTATTTGACGATCAGATTGAAACTGAAAGCATCAAGGGGTACACAAATGCACTTAAACTCAAAGAAAGAGCCAATGTTTTTCAAACCGAAGCTTTTAAAAACGGTTTCTTTGAAGTACAAGATGCATCATCACAATTAGTAGCTGAATTTTTGGACGTAAAGCCTGGAATGAGAGTTGTTGACGCTTGCGCAGGTGCTGGTGGAAAAGCACTTCACATCGCCTCGTTAATGGAAAATAAAGGTCAAGTTATTGCTCTAGATATTTATGCAAACAAATTGAATGAACTCAAACGTCGAGCAAAACGTAATGGTGCTTTTAATATTGAAACACGACCAATTGAATCGACTAAAGTTGTAAAAAAATTATATGACAAAGCCGATCGTGTTTTAATTGATGCACCTTGTTCTGGATTAGGGGTTCTGCGCAGAAACCCTGATGCCAAATGGAAATTACAACCCGAATTTATTGAAAAGATAAAGACTACACAACAAGAAATTTTACAACAATATTCTAGAATTGTTAAAGATGGTGGAAAACTAGTGTATGCTACATGTTCTATACTTCCTTCAGAAAACAAAGCACAGATTGATGCATTTTTAACATCTGAATTAGGAAAAGATTTTACCTTTGTAAAAGATAAAAGCATATTATCACATCAATCAGGATATGATGGATTCTATATGGCTCTATTAGAAAAGAAGAAATAAAATCACAATGAAACGAGCATATTAAAAGCCTATCACCCAAGGGAAATGATTAATAGCGAACAGAATGTGACCATTGAAAAGCAATAAATATAAACACATGAAACACATTTACTTTATAATCGCATTATTGATTGCTGGAACAGCTTCAGCTCAAATCCCTTCAGGATATTATAGTTCTGCTACAGGAACTGGCTTTACACTAAAAACCCAATTAAAGGATATTATTGACAACAATAATGACGGACTCTCTAACGAGTTTATCGCTCAAGATTTAGGGTATTCTGCATTATATGTGACTTATCAAAATTCTGATGTTGATATATATTTTGAAAACAATGGGACTATATTAGACATGTACTCCGAAAGAGTTACTCAAAATCCAGATAATTCAAGTACGAATTTACCAGATGCTTATGAGTATACCTTTGGTGTAAATCAAGATGATGGCACTATGGGGACAGCAGAAGGACAACGTTACAATAGAGAGCATACTATTCCACAGTCTTCTTTTAATAGTGGTTCTCCAATGCGAAACGATGCACATTTTGTGATTCCATCTGATAAATATGTAAATGCTCAAAGAGGAAATTTACCTTATGGTATTGTTAATACATCACTTCAAAATGATGAATATACTAACGGAACTTTAAGAGGTGATAATCAAAATTCTGGAGTTTCAGCTGGATACTCTGGAGATGTCTTTGAACCAATTGAAGAATTTAAAGGCGATATCGCTAGAATGCATTTTTTCTTTGTAACGCGTTATGAAGATCAAATAGCTGGTTTCAATTATGTTATGTTTGATGGTTCATCGAATCAAGCTATCGACCAGCCGTTTTTAGACATTCTATATAACTGGCACATAAATGACCCAGTTTCTCAAAGAGAAATTGATAGAAACAATGCTATTTTTGATAGACAAGACAACAGGAATCCTTTTATTGATAATCCACAATATGTATTCGATATTTGGCAACTATTATTGTCTACTGAAGAATTTGAAACTGTTGAAAACATAAAAATGTACCCTAATCCAGCTAACGGAAATGAGGTTACTATTCAATCTAACCAAGATATTGTTGCTGAAGTTTATGATATTCTAGGTAAAAAAGTGACCGTTCAAAACATTACTTCAAATCAAAGGAAATTAAATATTTCTGGATTATCAAAGGGGATGTACATAGTGAAACTAAATTCAATAGAAGGTAGCACGACAAAAAAATTAATCAAACAATAACGTATTGTTTAGACTATAAAAAAAAGCGTCCCGATAATTCGGGACGCTTTTTTTGTTACATAATTATATCATTTTTCCATACATAAGGTTCTGGAATATTAGTGTCATCAATTAACTGTCTTATATCAATCTCAATACCACGACTCATATTAGTAATTGGGACGTCGTTTGGCCCACCTTCAAAAGGATTTTCAGTATTTTCTCCAATAACTTCCATTGTATGAAACACCCAAGCTAAAAGTGTGCTAAAAGGAATTGAGAACCACACAAAATGTGTTGCGATAAACTGTTGTATTCTATGCAGAGTTGACGTATGTGATTCATGGTTTACTAAATCTGCAGTAATATGTTCACCAATCGCCTCAAACTCTTGCATAATACCAAAAGGCAGTAGAATAATAAATATCCAAACAAACATATAATTGAGTGTTGCAAATTGTCTTGGATATGGAAAATTTTTGATACGCTCACTCTTCCCTTGTAAAGTGTAAAATTCAACAAGCATATTAGCCATTTCCATATGCCTAAAATCTTCAATTGCACCTTGTTGCATCAATTCCTTTAATCGTCTTGATTGCACACCTAATAATTGCGAGGCTCTGTTTCCTTTAGCAAAAATTTCTTTGTATTCTTCTTCAGAAATATAACCCTTAATGGCCTCTTCAATAGGCATCGTATCCTCGCAAACCCAATAGTAATTCTCTCTAAATTCTAGATTTGATTTACCGGTCTTCAAGTGCTGTTCCCAAGGCTTGTCTGCACGCATCTGGTAACGCAAAGCAGTTAACCACGCTACATGTCTATGAACCAGCTCTTTATGAATTGTACGCAAATCATTATCAGATAAAGGCGCTTTAGTGTGGTCATTATTAATAAAATCTTTAACCATTATTGTCCAAGAGCGCGATGCATTTACAATGCCTCCCCAAATTTTACGGGCTTCCCACATTCTATCGTAAGATGCATTATTTTTGAAACCAATAATAAAGGCTACAGCTGTACCCATAACACCCAAAGGCAACCAAGGCACATGCAACCATTTAAGCCCAATAACATCAAATAAAATAACTGGAATGGTCGATAAGATTAAGAATAAAAAAATATGACGACGTGTCCATTTTATAACGCCAGCTACAGGAAATATTCGTTTAGTATACATAGAATTGGTTTAAAAAAACTAAAAGTAAATAAATTAGATTAGAATAAGAATATGCCCATGTGAATTATTTAGTGAATAACTCTCAATTTTCAATAACATAATCTAAATAAGTTACATTGAAAAAGCTTAAATTTGGGCTTTCAAAAAAACAACACAAAATACGATATAATGATTCATTTCTTCGGAAACCAAAACAGTAAAATATTTGCTGTTCAAGCAACAAAAGAATTATCAACAGACACCATAGCAAAATTGACATGGTTATTTGGCAACCAACCTAAATTAGAACAAGAATCTCTCGATGCTTGTTTTGTTGGCCCACGTGCTGCGATGATTACACCTTGGAGTACCAATGCCGTTGAGATTACCCAAAATATGGGAATCGAAGGCATTATTCGTATTGAAGAGTTTGAATCTTGCGAGACCGATTACAATGGTCATGATCCAATGATTTCTGAAAAATACAATGGCTTACATCAAGATTCTTTTACGATTGATATTCAACCTGAAGACATTCTAGACATTGAAGATATTTCGGCTTACAATCAACAAGAAGGTTTGGCTTTAAATGATGAAGAAATTGAATACCTAGAAGGCGTTTCAAAAAAAATTGGACGACCTCTTACCGACTCTGAAGTTTTCGGATTCTCACAAGTGAATTCAGAACACTGTCGTCACAAAATATTTAACGGAACCTTTGTTATCGATGGTGAAGAAAAGTCGACCTCACTTTTCAAGATGATTAAAGAAACGGCTAAGCAAAATCCGAATGACATTGTTTCGGCGTATAAAGATAATGTCGCTTTTATTAAAGGCCCAAAGGTTGAACAATTCGCACCAAAACGTGCTGATGTTCCTGATTTCTATGAGAAAAAAGAATTCGAATCTGTAATCTCACTTAAAGCCGAAACACATAACTTCCCAACAACAGTAGAACCTTTCAATGGTGCTGCAACTGGATCTGGTGGAGAAATTCGTGATCGATTGGCTGGAGGAAAAGGGTCATTACCATTAGCTGGAACAGCCGTTTATATGACATCATATTCGCGTTTGGAAGCTAATCGGCATTGGGAACAAAAATTTGAAGCTAGAGATTGGCTATATCAAACGCCAATGGATATTCTAATAAAAGCTTCAAACGGAGCATCAGATTTCGGTAACAAATTCGGGCAACCGCTAATTACGGGTTCTGTTTTAACTTTTGAGCATGAAGAGAACGCTTCATCAAGTGCGTCAAAAGCTAGAAAATTAGGTTATGATAAAGTCATTATGCAAGCTGGCGGTATTGGCTATGGCAAAGCAGAACAAGCCTTAAAAGACACCCCTAAAGAAGGAGATAAAATTGTAATTCTTGGTGGAGAAAACTACAGAATTGGAATGGGTGGAGCCGCAGTTTCCTCTGCAGATACAGGAGAGTTTGCTTCTGGTATTGAGTTAAATGCTGTACAACGTTCTAATCCAGAAATGCAAAAACGCGCTGCTAATGCTGTTCGTGGCATGGTAGAAAGTGAAGAAAACTTTATTGTTTCTATTCATGATCATGGTGCTGGTGGACACTTAAACTGTCTTTCAGAATTAGTAGAAGACACAGGTGGATATATTGATTTAGATAAATTACCTGTTGGAGACCCAACACTTTCAGCAAAAGAAATTATTGGTAACGAATCTCAAGAACGTATGGGATTAGTTATTGCAGAAAAACATATAGATACTTTACAAAAAATAGCAGAGCGTGAACGTTCTCCAATGTATACAGTTGGTTATGTTACAGGTAATGACAGATTTACTTTTGAATCTAAAACCAAAGGAGACAAACCAATGGATTTAGCCTTAGAAGATATGTTTGGTAGCTCTCCAAAAACTGTTCTAACCGATCAAACAGTTAAAAGAAACTACAAAAACCCTAGGTATAAAACCAAAAACTTACAAATCTATTTAAAACAAGTTTTACAGTTAGAAGCTGTTGCTTGTAAAGATTGGCTAACAAATAAAGTGGATCGATGTGTTGGTGGTAAAGTTGCTAAACAACAATGTGTTGGCTCTTTGCAAATTCCTTTAAATAATGTTGGTGTTATGGCATTAGACTATAACGGAAAAGAAGGAATTGCAACGTCTATAGGACACTCTCCTATTTCTGGTTTAATAAACCCTGAAGCTGGAAGTAGAAATAGTATTACTGAATCTTTAACTAATATTATCTGGGCGCCTTTAAAGGATAATTTACAATCTGTTTCACTTTCAGCCAACTGGATGTGGCCTTGTAAAAATGAAGGTGAAGATGCTCGTTTATATAAAGCCGTAAAGGCTATATCTGATTTTTCAATAGATTTAGGAATCAATGTTCCAACTGGAAAAGATTCGTTGTCTATGAAACAAAAATATCCTGATGGGGAAGTCATTTCTCCAGGAACAGTGATTATTTCGGCTACAGCAAATTGTAATGAAATTTCTAAAGTTGTAGAACCTGTTTTACAACAAAATGGAGAAAATATTTATTATATCAATATTTCACAAGATGGTTTTAAATTAGGCGGAAGTGCTTTTAATCAAACATTAAATACTATCGGAAATGAAGCTCCGGATGTTAAAAATTCTAGTTTTCTAAAACACACTTTTAATACAATTCAAAATCTAATTAAAGCTGATAAAATTTCTGCAGGGCACGATGTTGCCTCTGGTGGATTAATTACAACGTTATTAGAAATGTGTTTTGCTGATAGAAAATTAGGCGCAGATTTTAATATATCAGCTTTAAATGAAGAAGATTCTATAAAAGTACTATTTGCAGAAAACGCAGGAATTGTTTTTCAAGCAGACAGTTCTGTAGAAACAATTTTATCAGAAAATAATATTGAGTTTTTCAATATAGGAACTGTAAATGATTCAGAAAAAGTAACCATCATAAATAATGAAGATACGTTCTCTTTTGATGTTTCTGAAATGAGAGACATGTGGTATAAAACCTCTTTCCTACTCGACCAAAAACAAACAGCAAACGGATTGGCGGAAGCACGTTATAACAATTATGCGCAATTGCCTTTAACTTATAATTTTCCGAAGAATTTCACAGGAAAATTACCAATTATAGATCCCAGCAAACCAAGACCAAAAGCAGCTATTCTTCGTGAAAAAGGAAGTAACTCTGAACGCGAAATGGCAAATGCGATGTATTTGGCTGGTTTTGATGTGAAGGATGTACATATGACCGATTTAATTTCGGGTCGTGAAACTCTAGAAGACATTCAGTTTTTAGGTGCTGTTGGAGGTTTCTCAAACAGTGATGTTTTAGGATCTGCAAAAGGTTGGGCAGGAGCTATTAAATACAACGAAAAAGCAAACAAAGTCATAAAGAGTTTCTTTGAAAGAGAAGACACCCTATCTGTTGGTATTTGTAATGGCTGTCAGTTATTTATGGAATTGGAGCTTATTAATCCAGAACATGATGAACACGGAAAAATGCTACATAATGATTCTAAAAAACATGAAAGCGCATTTACTTCAGTAACCGTTCAAGATAACAATTCTGTGATGCTGTCTACATTAAAAGATACAACGTTAGGAGTTTGGATAAGTCATGGCGAAGGAAAGTTTAATCTTCCAAAGAACGAAAGTGACTATAATATTGTTGCTAAGTATGGTTATGATAGTTATCCAGCAAATCCAAATGGTTCAGACTATAACACAGCGATGCTATGTGATACAACTGGTCGTCACTTAGTCATGATGCCACATATTGAACGTTCAACATTTCAATGGAATTGGGCAAATTATCCTGAAAACAGAACAGACGAGGTGTCGCCATGGCTAGAAGCTTTTGAAAATGCTAGAAAATGGATTGATAATTAAAAATCAAACCCTTTTCGTCTCCAATTAAAAATTCTGAAATGAAATCGAAAAATTAATAGAGAAGGTTTATTAGTTTTAGTTAAAATTCAATAAAAAAGGAGCTATGTCATTGTAGCTCCTTTTTTTTGTGTTCACATATGAAATTCATTATTAATTTCATATTTTGCAATACTACAATCTTATCAAATTATTTAATGACAGAAATAACCAGACTTTTTGATTTTCCATACTATCAGTTAGAAGTTCATAATTTGGACGCCGCTTTAGTTACTAAGTATGACGGGAAATGGGTAAAAACATCCACTCAAGAATACGTAGACAAGGCCAATGCGATAAGTAGAGCCTTATTGAAACTCGGAATTCAAAAAAATGATAAAATTGCAGTTATTTCATCTACCAATAGAACTGAATGGAACATCATGGACATTGGTATTCTTCAAACTGGAGCTCAAAACATTCCAATCTATCCAACCATTTGTGCCGAAGATTACGAATATGTATTAAACCATAGTGAATCGATTTATTGCTTTGTTTCAGATATTGAAGTCTACGAAAAAGTAAAGAAAGTTATAGCTAATACGAAAGTAAAAGACGTCTATTCTTTTGATCATATTGAGGGTTGTAAACATTATTCTGAATTATTTGAACTCGGTAAAGACGAAAATAATCAACCAGACGTTGAAGCCAGAAAGAATGAAGTAACTCCAGATGACTTAGCAACAATAATTTACACCTCTGGAACTACAGGAAAACCAAAAGGAGTAATGTTGACCCATGATAACATAACGAGCAATGTATTAAATAGTATTCCTAGATTACCATTATCTGAAGGAAATTCAAGAATATTGAGCTTCCTACCAATATGTCATATCTTCGAACGCGTCCTTATATATGTATATCAACATGCTGGTGTATCAATTTATTTCGCAGAAGGCATCGATAAAATTGGAGACAATGCAAAGGAAATCAAACCTAATTTAATGAGCGTTGTACCACGATTACTTGAAAAAGTTTTTGATAAAATAATGCTTAAAGGAGAAGAACTTAAAGGCATTAAAAAAGTATTATTCCTTTGGGCTGTTAAGTTAGGAGAACAATGGGAACCCTATGGTGCAAATGGAGCTTGGTATGAATTCAAACTAAAAATTGCTAGTAAATTAATCTTCAGTAAATGGAGAGAAGCCTTAGGAGGCGAATTATCTACAATGGTCTCAGGTAGCGCACCACTTCAACCAAGATTATCTAGAATATTTTCTGCTGCCGGGATGAAAGTCATGCAAGGTTATGGTCTCACTGAGACATCTCCTGTAGTTTCAGTAGAAATGTATAAAGACAATCACTTTAGAATAGGTACTGTTGGCAAGGTTATAAAAAATGTCGAAGTTAAAATTGCCGAAGATGGCGAAATTTTAATTAAAGGCCCCAATGTTATGAAAGGGTACTTTAAAGATCCCGAAAAAACAGCAAGTGTTATGACTGGTGAGTATTTCCATTCAGGTGACAAAGGTGAAATTGATGATGACGGATTTTTAAAAATTACTGGACGTAAAAAAGAAATGTTTAAAACCTCTGGTGGAAAATATGTGATTCCTCCGCTTTTAGAAAACGAAATGAAGCAATCGCTTTTCATAGAACAAATTATGGTCGTTGGCGAAAGTGAAAAAATGCCAGCAGCAATAATACAACCTAATTTCGAATTTGTTCGAGACTGGATTGACCATAAAGGACACCCTATAGGCACTTCAAATGCAGAAATTGTAACTTCTGAAGTTGTGATTAAACGTATTCAAAAAGAAATAGACAAGTACAATAAAAACTTTGGGAAATGGGAACAAATCAAACGTTTTGAACTCACACCTGATGTCTGGTCAATTGATGGTGGGCATTTAACACCTACCATGAAAATGAAACGTGACATCATAAAAGGGATTTATCAAGATCTTTATGATAAGATATATAGAGCTTAAAAAATCACTTCCTCTTATTACTAGACCTCTCTATCCAAACATCTAAATACTATGCATGCATAATTTTTTATTAAATACTATGCGTGCATAGTATTTTTTATTATCTTTGATTTTCTAAAATTCAAAGCATGAAGGATAAAACCATCGATTACGTATTAAGAACCACATGGTTAGCAGTTAACAAGATGTACAACGAAGAAGCTTCTCAATTTGATACAACAATGGCTACTGGCTTTGCTTTGCTAAGTATAGACCCTGAAAAAGGCACACCTTCTACTTCTCTTGGTCCAAAAATGGGAATGGAAGCGACTAGCCTTTCCAGAACTTTAAAAACCATGGAAGAAAAGGGGCTAATCATAAGAAAACCAAATCCAGAAGATGGTCGAGGTGTTTTAATTCATCTCACCCAATTTGGCATAGAAAAACGAGACTATTCCAAAGAGAAAGTACTCATGTTCAATGAAACTATTAAAGATAACGTTTCAGAAGAAGAACTGATGCACTTCTATAAAGTTGCCGAAATCATTAATAATATGATTTCTAACAAACAGATATACAACCAAAAAGAACACAGTTTAAAATAAAATGAGCAAACGTAGAATTAAAAAAATAGCCATTATTGGTTCGGGAATTATGGGAAGCGGTATCGCTTGCCATTTTGCTAATATTGGTGTTGATGTCTTATTATTAGACATCGTACCTAGAGAACTTAATGATAAAGAAAAAGCTAAAGGATTAACTTTAGAAGATAAAGTTGTTAGAAACCGTTTGGTGAATGACGCGCTTACAGCTTCTATTAAATCTAAACCGGCACCACTTTATCATCCATCTTTTAAAAATCGCATCACTACAGGTAACCTTGAAGATGATATCTCCAAAGTGGCAACTGTAGATTGGATTATGGAAGTTGTTGTTGAACGTTTAGACATCAAACAACAAGTCTTTGAAAAATTAGAACAACATAGAACTCCTGGAACCTTAATCACATCAAATACATCTGGTATTCCTATCAAATTTATGAGTGAAGGACGAAGTGAAGATTTTCAAAAGCATTTCTGCGGAACGCACTTCTTTAATCCAGCACGTTACTTAAAATTATTTGAAATTATACCAGGACCGAAAACGGATGCTTCAGTTTTAGAATTCTTAAATGGTTATGGTGAACAATTCTTAGGTAAAACATCAGTTATTGCAAAAGACACACCTGCTTTTATTGGAAACCGTATTGGTATTTTTAGTATTCAGAGTTTATTTCACGCCGTAAAAGATTTGGATCTAACTATTGAAGAAGTCGATAAATTATCAGGCCCAGTAATTGGTCGTCCAAAATCGGCAACCTTTAGAACCGTTGATGTGGTTGGCCTAGACACATTAGTTCATGTGGCAAACGGCATTTACGATAACTGTCCTAACGACGAACGATTAGAGCTTTTTAAATTACCTGATTTCATCAATACCATGATGGAAAACAAATGGCTAGGAAGCAAAACCGGACAAGGGTTCTACAAGAAAACTGTTTCAGCTGAAGGTAAAAAAGAAATTTTATCTCTAGACCTAAACACATTAGAATATCGTGCTGCTAAACGCGCAAAATTCGCAACTTTAGAATTAACTAAAACAATTGATAAAGTAGCAGATCGATTTAAAGTATTAATAAAAGGAAAAGATAAAGCAGGTGAATTCTATCGCAAGAGTTTTGCAGCCTTATTTACGTACGTGTCTAATCGTATTCCGGAAATCACTGATGATTTATATAAAATTGACGATGCAATGAAAGCTGGATTTGGCTGGGAACATGGACCTTTCCAAATTTGGGATGCCATTGGTGTTGAAAAAGGAATTGAAATGATGAAAGCTGAAGGTTTAGAGCCTAATTCTTGGGTAAATGACATGTTAGCATCAGGAAGCACATCATTCTATTCAGTTAAAAACGGGGCGACTTACGCTTATGATATTCCGAAGAAAACACAAGAAAAAATTCCTGGTCAAGATAGCTTTATCATATTAGATAATATTAGGAAAACTTCCGAAGTCTTTAAAAATTCTGGAGTTGTAGTAGAAGACTTAGGTGATGGAATTTTAAATGTAGAGTTTCAATCTAAAATGAATACCATTGGTGGTGACGTCCTTGCTGGATTAAATAAAGCTATTGACTTGGCTGAAAAAGATTTTGCAGGATTAGTTGTTGGTAACCAAGCGGCTAACTTTTCCGTTGGAGCAAACATCGGTATGATTTTCATGATGGCTGCAGAGCAAGAATATGATGAGCTTAATATGGCTATCAAATATTTCCAAGATACAATGATGCGTATGCGTTATTCATCAATCCCAACTGTTGCTGCTCCTCACGGAATGGCACTTGGTGGTGGTTGTGAGCTATCAATGCACGCTGATAAAGTAGTTGCAGCAGCAGAAACATATATTGGGCTTGTAGAGTTTGGTGTTGGTGTGATTCCTGGTGGTGGAGGTTCTAAAGAAATGGCTTTAAGAGCATCTGATACATTCAAAAAAGGAGATGTGCAATTAAACACACTTCAAGAATACTTTCTTACAATTGGTATGGCAAAAGTAGCAACTTCAGCCTACGAAGCATTCGATTTAGGAATCCTTCAAAAAGGAAAAGATGTCGTTGTGGTAAATAAGGACCGTCAGATTGCAGTTGCAAAACAACACGCTAAATTAATGGCAGACATGGGTTATACACAACCTGTAAAACGTACTGATGTAAAAGTTCTTGGTAAACAGGCTCTAGGTATGTTTTTAGTAGGAACAGATGCGATGAAAGACTCTAACTATATTAGTGAGCATGACATGAAAATCGCTAATAAATTAGCTTACGTTATGGCTGGTGGTGATTTATCTGAACCAACACTAGTAAGCGAACAATACTTATTGGATTTAGAACGTGAAGCCTTCTTAAGCTTATGCACAGAGCGTAAAACATTAGAACGTATCCAACACATGTTAACCAAAGGAAAACCTTTAAGAAACTAAGAAAATGAAAACAGCATATATAGTAAAAGCATATAGAACAGCAGTTGGTAAAGCACCTAAAGGCGTGTTCCGTTTTAAAAGAACCGATGAATTGGCAGCAGAAACCATCAAACATATGATGAAAGAATTGCCAAATTTAGATCCGAAACGTATTGATGATGTTATAGTTGGTAACGCAATGCCAGAAGGTTCTCAAGGACTAAATATGGCGCGTTTAATCTCTTTAATGGGATTAGAAGTTATTGATGTTCCTGGAGTAACTGTAAACCGCTTTTGCTCTTCTGGAATAGAAACTATCGGAATGGCTACTGCAAAAATTCAAGCTGGAATGGCCGATTGTATTATTGCCGGTGGAGCTGAAAGTATGAGCAGTGTACCAATGACAGGTTTTAAACCAGAATTAAATTACGATGCGATTGTAAAAGCTGGTCACGAAGACTACTATTGGGGAATGGGAAATACTGCAGAAGCAGTTGCAAAACAATTCAAAGTATCTCGTTTAGATCAAGATGAATTTGCATACAACTCTCATATGAAAGCCTTAAAAGCACTAGCCGAAAATCGTTTTCAAGACCAAATTGTACCAATAGAAGTTGAACAAACTTATGTTGATGCTAACGGAAAAAAAGCCACAAAATCTTATACCGTAACTAAAGATGAAGGTCCTCGTGCTGGAACTAGTAAAGAGGCTTTAGCAAAACTAAGAGCAGTATTTGCTGCTGGCGGAAGTGTAACAGCTGGTAACTCGTCACAAATGAGTGATGGAGCAGCCTTTGTTATGGTTATGAGCGAAGACATGGTGAAAGAATTAAACCTTGAACCCATTGCACGACTAGTAAACTATGCGGCTGCAGGTGTTGAGCCACGTATTATGGGTATTGGACCTGTAAAGGCTATCCCTAAGGCTTTAAAACAAGCTGGGTTACAACAAAGTGATTTAGAACTTATCGAGTTAAACGAAGCTTTTGCTTCACAATCATTAGCTGTAATTAGAGAATTAGATTTAAATCCAGATATCATCAATGTTAATGGTGGAGCCATTGCACTTGGTCATCCTTTAGGCTGTACAGGAGCTAAACTATCTGTACAATTATTTGATGAAATGCGTAAGCGCGATATGAAAGGCAAATATGGAGCAGTAACAATGTGTGTTGGTACTGGACAAGGTGCTTGTGGCGTATTTGAATTTTTAAATTAGAAAAAAGAACATTAAGATTATATAGTTATGGAAGCAACTCAAGACAAAGAATTATTAAGAGGTGGACAATTCTTAGTTAAGGAAACAAAATGCGAAGACGTATTTACTCCTGAAGATTTTTCGGAAGAACAAAAAATGATGAAAGATGCGGTTATGGAATTTAATGACCGTGAAGTCATTCCTCATAAAGCACGTTTTGAAGCTAAAGATTATGCGCTAACGGAAGAATGTATGGTTAAAGCAGGTGAACTTGGTTTCTTAGGTGTCTCGGTTCCTGAAGCTTATGGCGGATTAGGAATGGGGTTTGTGTCTACGTGTTTAACATGTGATTATATTTCTAGTGGAACTGGTTCTTTTAGTACCGCTTTTGGTGCACATACCGGAATTGGAACGATGCCAATTACGCTTTACGGAACAGAAGAACAAAAACAAAAATATGTCCCTAAATTAGCAACTGGAGAATGGTTTGGAGCGTATTGCTTAACGGAGCCTGGAGCAGGATCTGATGCGAACTCTGGTAAAACTACTGCTGAGTTATCTGCTGATGGGAAGTCTTACAAAATTAATGGGCAAAAAATGTGGATTTCAAACGCAGGTTTTTGCAGTGTAATGATTGTTTTTGCTCGTATTGAAGACGATAAAAATATTACTGGTTTTATTATTGAAAATGATAAAACTAACGGAATAACAATGGGAGAAGAAGAGCGCAAATTAGGTATTCGTGCATCTTCAACACGTCAGGTATTTTTCAATGACACAGTTGTTCCTGCAGAAAACATGTTAGCTGGCCGTGGCGAAGGATTTAAAATTGCCATGAATGCACTTAACGTTGGTCGTATTAAACTCGCTGCAGCTTGTTTGGATTCACAACGTCGTATTTTATCTATTGCTGTAAATTATGCCAATGAGCGTAAACAGTTTAAAACACGTATTTCAGATTTTGGAGCTATTAAAGTGAAGTTGGCAGAAATGGCAACAAGTGCTTATGCTGGTGAATCTGCAACGTATCGAGCTGCAAAAAATATTGAAGATCGCATCGCTTTACGTGAAGCTGCTGGAAACACTCATCAAGAGGCAGAACTTAAAGGTGTTGAAGAATATGCCATTGAGTGTTCTATTTTGAAAGTAGCGGTTTCTGAAGATGTTCAGAACGCAGCAGATGAAGGTATTCAAATTTTCGGCGGAATGGGATTCTCAGAAGAAACTCCTATGGAAGCTGCTTGGAGAGATGCTCGTATCGCTCGTATTTACGAAGGAACCAATGAAATCAACAGAATGTTATCTGTTGGAATGCTGGTTAAAAAAGCGATGAAAGGCCACGTTGATTTATTAGGTCCTGCACAAAAAGTACAGGAAGAATTAATGGGTATACCTTCTTTTGATACTCCTGATTATTCTGAATTATTTTCAGAAGAAAAAGAAATGATTAAGAAGCTAAAAAAGACCTTCTTAATGGTTGCAGGTGGAGCCGTTCAAAAATATGGTCCTCAATTAGAAGATCATCAACAATTACTCATTGCTGCTGCAGATATCTTAATAGAAATTTATATGGCAGAATCTGCGATTTTAAGAACTGAAAAGAATGCTCAACGTTTTGGCGAAGAAGCACAATCTGTTCAAATAGCAATGTCAAAATTATACTTATATCACGCTGTTGATATCATTGAAGAAAAAGGAAAAGAGAGTATTATTTCTTTTGCTGAAGGTGATGAGCAACGTATGTTATTAATGGGACTTAAACGTTTTACAAAATATCAAAACTATCCAGATATTGTAGATTTACGTGATGAGATTGCAGAAAAGGTAAAAGCAGAAAATAAATATTGCTTTTAAAATTTAGACTAGTTCAATTTTTTTTAACGAAGAAAGCCAATTCACTAACGGAATTGGCTTTCTTTATGTATTAGATTTTATAATTATTTATCTCGTCTTATTTTCATTAAGCTTTCGTAAATAGATATCGCTATTGTTTTTTGATTCATTTCATTGACTAAAATTGCTTTATCCTTGGCGTTAGAAAGAAAACCTAGTTCTAACACAACTGCCGGACAATTAACATTTTTGAGCACATAAAAACCTGCCTTTTTTACTGTTCCTCTTTTAGAAAACAATTGCAATTGATTCTTAACTAGAATTTCACTAAAATTAAAGGATTGTTTATCGTATTCATTTTTGTCATAATAAAAAGCCTCTACTCCATTTGCTTCAGTATTACTGCTTGAATTACAATGTAAGCTTAGCATTAGGTCTGCATTTTGAGCATTGATAAATTTAACCCTATCTTTTAGTGATAAGAATTCATCTTGATCTCTTAAGGTAATGATTTTGATTTTTTTATCACTTAATTTCGCTAATGCTTTTGAGATATTGAGCACGATATCTTTTTCGTTTAAATTCCCAGAATCATGTCCTCCATGAGCAGCATCTACAACAACCACTAAAGCCTTGTCTACGTTTTTGAATGAAGTCAACATAAATATTCCGGAGAATAAAACTAATGCTGTTGTAATTTTTAATGTTCGTTTTAATACTGATGATTTTGATTGATGTAACATAATAATTCTGTTTTTGATTTGAATGAAATTAAATCCGCTTGTTAGTGGAACGCGGTGTTCCATATGACTTGAATTAATAATGATTTGAGAATAATTATCGATGTCAATTCCAGCATCAACGGTATACGTATCTGCAATGAATTCGTGATTCTGTACTATTGCTTTCTTATACAACCACATAAATGGATTAAACCAAAATACACATAGCAATAACTCAAGTAATATAACATCAATAGTATGCCTCTGATTGCAATGCACAAGTTCGTGTTGAATCATAGATTTTGAATAGTGTTCATCATTTAAACTTTCAGAATTGATAAATAGATAATTAAAAAAGCTCGATGCATTTTCATTGTCGTTAGTCTCAACCAACTTAAGGTTTCCAATACGTGTATGACTTCGTTTTGTAAGTTTTATAATACCAAATAAATTCTTGATAAATCTAAACATGAAGCAAACCATTATCCCTAAATACAAAGACCAAAGAATGTAAGATAATGTATGACTGGGCCTTTGGATCTCTGCGACTGTAACCCCTTTTAAGATTTCAGTCACAACTATTTTTTCTTCGGAAGGTTGTAACGAAATTTCTGTGATACTTGGGACAGCATTAAACATATTTATTTCCGTTACTGGAGCTAACATACAAAGCAGTAAACTTCCAAAAAGAAAAAAACGATTAAACTGAAACGTTTTTTGCTTCTTCAAGAAAAATAAATACACCAAATATGCACAGCCTAAACTTACTATTGTATAAAAAAGGTAGTTAATCATTTACTTCTTTTTTTGTTAATTTTCTTTTGTAAAAGCTCCTGAAGTTCTTCTAATTCTTGCATCGACAAATCAGCATTTTTGGTGAAAAAAGATGCAAATTGAGATTTAGAATCATTAAAAAAATGTCTAATCATTCCATTCACTTGCGTTGAGAAATAGTCATTTTTATTTAAAACAGGATAATATAATTTGTCTCTTCCTAATCTCTCAAAACCAATATAATCCTTATCACACATACGTTTCAAAAGGGTTGAAGTCGTTGTATAAGCTGGTCTTGGCTCTGGAAATTGCTCGACGATATCTTTCATGAATCCTTTTTTTAGAATCCATAAATATTTCATGATTTGCAATTCGGTTTTATTCAACTGTTCTATGTCCACAAGTATAGTTTTAATACTACAAATGTAGTAATAAAATTTAAATGTGCAAATTTTTTGTAAAATCGATATTAAAACTTTCTTATCTTTATCATAAATCACCTTTTATGAAATCTTTTGCTTTACTATTCACTTTTTCTATAGGTTTTCTTACAATTAACGCACAATCCAACACCGAAGTTTTTCTCTTCGATTTAGAAGTTAGTTCATCAAAAATCGAGTTAAAAAACGCTAAAAATTTATCAAAAAATGAAGGCTACGACAATCAGCCTTCGTTTCTAAATGATCGTTATGTTTTGTTCGCTTCTACTAGGAAAGTACAAACAGATATCGCTAAATATGATATGCGATATGATTCAAAGTCGTGGCTTAATTTTTCTGAAGGCGGCGAATACACACCACTAAAAGTTCCTAATAAAAATGAAGTTTCCGCAGTACGATTAGACAAAGATGGCAAACAGCGATTGTATGCTTACAACATGAGTAATGGTGATTCTAACGAACTTATACAAGACTTAGTTGTGGCCTACTATACTTGGTTTGATGAAAACACAATAGTTTCTTCGGTAATAGAAGGTGACGATTTAAACTTATATGTGACCAACTTGCTAGATGGACGAAGTCGAAAATATGCCAGCAACGTTGGGCGCTCACTTCATAGAATTCCAAATTCCAACTTAGTGGGTTTTGTTTCAAAAGAAAACAAAAATTCTTGGCAAATAAAATCCCTAAATCCCACAACAGGAACAACAAAAGTTATTGCCAATACCATACAAGGTGTGGAAGACATTTGTTGGTTAAATAGTAAAACAATTCTCTCTGGAAAGGAAGCTATTTTATACAAATTAACTTTACAAAAAGCCAACGATTGGAAGCAAGTCACAGATTTGTCTTCCAACGGAATTGCTAAAATCACGCGTTTGGCGTCTAATCCAGAATCTAACAAATTATTAATTGCTGGAGATATGAGTGCAACCTCAACAACTACTGAAACCACAGAAGACACAAATCAAACCGAAACAACTACCTCTGAAGAACCAACTACAGAAAGTAATACCGACACTTCTCAAATTGAAGCTATTATTCAAAAAAATCTTGAGGCCTATAATGCTAGGGATATTGATGCTTTTATGAAAGATTATTCCGATGATGTAAAATTATATGCTTATCCTAACACCCTACAAACAGAGGGTAAAGATGCTATGCGAAAAAGTTATAGCGACTGGTTTGATCGCGTTCCAGATTTAAGAGCTTTTGTAAAAAAACGAATTGTTATTGGCAATAAAGTCATAGACGAGGAGCAAGTCACTGCCAATGGGAAAATTTTTAATGCGGTAGCCATTTATGAAGTAGAAAATGGTAAAATAGTTAAAGTCACATTCATTCAATAAAAGCAACTCATGAAGTATTTATATAGTCTCATCTTATTATTTAGTTTATCTATTTCTGCTCAAACTGAAAAAGAAACACAATTAGAAGATACAATTGCTCCTAAACTCGAAAATATTAAATGGATTTCGGGAAATTGGAAAGGCAAAGCTTTTGGTGGTCAAACTGAAGAACATTGGAGCGAACCTTCAGGAGGATCGATGATGGCAACATTCAAACTCATCAACGACGACAAAGTATCATTTTATGAAATTGAAATTATTCGTGAAATCGAAAATTCGCTAATCCTTCAACTCAAACACTTTGATAATGATTTAAAAGGTTGGGAAACCAAAAATGAAACTGTTGATTTTCCATTAAAAAAAATCACAGCTAACCAAGTTATTTTTGAAGGCATGACTTTTGAAAAAGTTAGCGATAATGAAATGAATGTGTATGTCGATATCGAAAATGAAGAAGGTGACGTAGAAATTGTAAAATTTAATTATAGAAAAGCGCCAAAACAAAGCAAACCACTTAAACAGCTTATCAAAGTGAAACAAGCTGAAACAAACCCTACTATAGATGGTATTGCAAACGAAGCCATCTGGAGCGAATCTGAATGGCATCCTATAGATCAATTGTGGTTAGGGAACGCATATTCAAAAAATGATTTCCAAGGTCGTTACAAATTGACTTGGACCAATGATGCACTTTATCTTTTAGCTGAAATCAAAGATGATGTCCTTGTGGATAACGAACAAGATCCCTTAATTGCATGGTGGGATGACGACTGTTTAGAGATTTTCATTGATGAAGACAACAGTGGTGGTAATCATCAATTTACGCATAATGCCTTTGCTTATCATGTGGCTTTAGATGGAAATGTTGTAGACATGTCAACTTCAGAAAAAGGTAAGCTCTATAATTCTCATATCGAATCGAAACTAAAGACTGAAGGAAATACCTCAACATGGGAAGTTAAACTTTCGCTTTATGATGACACCTATACAGATGATGGGATGAATTCACCTGTTAGATTAATGCCAAATAAAAATATTGGATTTGCTCTTGCTTATTGTGATAATGACACGAGTACTAATCGTGAAAATTTTATTGGGTCTATTGCTGTTGAAGGTGAAAACAAAAACAGAGGATGGATAGATGCTCATATATTTGGAACCTTGGTATTAGTCAAATAAACATCAATTCATCACAACTTTCACCTTCTCTTCTTCTGTTATATTTGATAGGTTTATTGCGGTTTCAATCAACGCTAAATGTGAATAGGCTTGAGGGAAATTACCCAATAATCTCTTAGTTTTAAAGTCGATATCCTCACTAAACAAACCTAAATGATTGCTATAGGATAACAGCTGATCGAAAAGTGCTTTTGCTTTTCGTTCCTCACCTATTTTATATAAACTATTAATAAACCAAAACGTACAAATGGTAAAAGACGAAGATGGCAACCCAAAATCATCTTTATTTTTATATCTGTATAGAAGTCCGTCGTTACTTAATTCCTTTTCAATCACCTTTACAGTACTTATATACTTGGGGCTTTTTGCATCAATAAAACCGTAGGGCTCCATAAGTAAAACGGAGGCATCCAAATCTGCTGAGCCATAACTTTGGGTAAATGCATTGACATCATCATTCCATGCGTTTTCCATTATGTCCTTTTTAATTTCTGCTTCTAAGGCTATCCATTTACTTAATTTATGTGATTTTCCTAGTATTTCAGCAACCTTAATGGCTTTATCAACAGCCACCCAACAAAGCACCTTTGAAAATGTAAAATGACGATCTTCAGTCCTAAACTCCCAAATTCCTTTATCGGCTTCCTTCCAATGTTTATTTACAATCCATACAATCCCTTTGGTAATCGACCAAAGCTCTTCACCGTTTTCAATATCTGTTCTAAATCTTACGAGCTGCTGGTGGATGACGTCCATTAAAATTCCGTAGATATCATTTTGTCGTTGCGAATAGGCAGCATTTCCAATCCGTACAGGTTTCGAATTTTGATAACCACTAAGATGCTCTAATTGGAGTTCGGTTAGTTTTTTTTCGCCATTAATACCATACATGATTTGTAATTTCTCATCCTTATCAGGAATGAGATTTGTAATAAATTTCATATACTTTTTCGCCATTCGTTTGTGACCTAATTGAGAGACCACTTTAATCACCATTGACGCATCTCTTATCCAACAAAAACGATAATCCCAATTTCGAACTTCCCCAATCGTTTCAGGCAAGGATGTCGTAGCTGCAGCTAAAACAGCTCCTGTTTTTTCATAACTCAGTAGCTTTAGCGTCATTGCACTTCTTGCAATTTCTTTATTATACAATTTATAATTTGGCGTACGCTCCATCCAATTTAACCAATACACTTTGGTGCGTTCTAATTCTAAAGCGACTTTATTGATATCAGGCACAAATAATTTCTCATTATAACCAAATTGAAAAAAACCATCTTCCTCTAGGACTATTAACTTACCTTCAACTACTTTCTGTTTATCAAAGGATGTATAAAGAAACAAGGTATCATACTTCTCCTTATCTGTAAGACTCACTATAAAATCATCTTTAATGAAGGTATGAGTAGTCCCTAAAGCGTATTCTAACTTTGGATTATACGTTACGATAAATTCGGGTTTCCCCTTGATATGCTTAATATATCTGATAACCTCTGGTGGCGCATAATAATCTTCTGTTTCCTTCTTATATCTCGGCATAAAATCATGAACTTCAAAACTATGATCTTCGGAAATGAAACATGTAATTAGAATGGAGGTATTATCAAGATAAGATTGCGTGATTGAATAATCACTAGACACCTTAAATTCAAAGCTTCCACCAATCTCTTCATCCAATAATTTTGCAAAAACTGACGAGGAGTCAAACTCAGGAAGACAACACCAATCTAAGGATCCATTTTTAGATATTAATGCCGCGCTTCTACAATTTCCTATGATTCCGTAATCTAAATTGTTTTTCAATAGTTTTGATTTTTTTGATTAATAATGGTTGTATTTCAAATTTATTTTAGTTTATCTGCTTTTTAGAGATGGGCTGAGGTTTTTTTTTTAAATTAACGAAAATACATCTTACCTACAAAAATATACTCATGAATAAAACATTAATTATTTCAAATCGACTACCATTACAAATTAAAATTGAAGATAATAAGCTTGAAGTCAAGGCGAGTGTAGGTGGATTGGCGACAGGATTAAAATCTGTGCATCAAGAAGGGAATAGTTTATGGATTGGATGGTCAGGCCTTACAGATGAGGAACTCAATGATAAACAAAGGCAGCAAGTAAAAACACTTGTTAAGAAAGAAAAATGTGCTACGGTGTCATTAACAGAGGACGATCTCGAAAACTTCTACTATGGTTTTAGTAATAGAACACTTTGGCCGTTATTTCATTATTTTATGGAATATACCGAATTCGAAAACAAACATTGGGAATCTTACAAGGCCGTTAATCAAAAATTCGCAGATGTTGTTTTAGAGCACATAGAAGATGGCGACACCGTTTGGGTTCATGATTATCAACTCCTATTATTACCAAAACTTATAAAGGACAAAAAACCAAATACCACTATTGGTTTCTTTTTACATATCCCCTATCCATCTTATGAAATTTTCAGAACCTTTCCTTGGCGTGAGGAATTACTCCATGGCATGTTGGGCGCTGATCTTATTGGCTTTCATACCTATGATTATGAGCGTCATTTTTTGAGTTCTGTCAAGAGAATATTAAGATTAGATGTCAATTTTAACGAAATCACATATGACGATAGGATTATAAAAGTTGATTCATTCCCAATGGGAATAGACTACGAGAAATTTCATCAATCTGCCATAAAACGAAAAACAGAAGAAAAGTCTGAGCTTCAAATGCGGTTAGATGAACATATCCAGTCGGGTTCAAATGCAAGAATGATACTCTCTATTGACCGTATGGATTACACAAAAGGCATTCCCAACCGTATTAGAGCGTTTGAATATTTCTTGAATAAGTATCCACAATTTAAACAAAAAGTACGTTTGATTATGCTAGCGGTTCCTTCACGATCAAACGTTCCACAATATAAAAAACTAAAGCGTGAAACCGATGAACTCGTCGGTCGAATCAATGGTCAATTTGCGACTGTCAGTTGGACGCCAATTTGGTATTTTTATCGCTCTATGCCTTTTGAAAATCTCATCGATCTTTATACCTCATCTCACGTTGCCATGATCACACCGCTTCGAGATGGAATGAACCTAGTCGCCAAAGAATATGTAGCCACAAGAACTGAACAAGACGGTGTCTTGATTTTAAGTGAGATGACGGGAGCAGCTAAAGAAATGAACGAGGCAATGTTGATAAATCCCAATAATTTTGAACAAATTGCAGATACTTTAAAATATGCTTTAGAAATGCCTAAAAGTGAACAGAAAGATCGAATGAAGATTCTTCAAACACGATTAAAACGTTACACCGTTGAAAAATGGGCTAAAGAATTCATGCAATCTTTAGACGCTACAAAAAACTTAGCCTCAATTATCGTAGCTAAACGATTAACACAAGATATTCAGGGCGAGATAATTTCAGAATTTAAGAGTAAACAACGTCGATTATTTCTGCTCGATTATGATGGGACACTAGCCAGTTTTAAAGATAATCCAAAAGATGCAAGTCCTGATGATCAACTTTATAACCTTTTAGATCAACTTAGCTCAAACCCTAAAAATCATGTTGTCATAATTAGTGGCAGAGATCGTGAAACCTTTACAAATTGGTTTGGGCATAAAAACTACCAACTCATTACAGATCACGGTGTTTGGTTTAAAGATGCTAATCAACAGTGGGAAGCTCTAGAACGCGTTAAGAATGATTGGATGGATAATATTAAGCCTATTCTTGAAACCTTTGTGGATAGAACTCCAGGAACGTTTATCGAAGAAAAAAAATATTCGCTCGCTTGGCATTATAGAAAAGCAGACCCAGAACTTGCGCAAATAAGAACTATAGAAATTGACACAGTTTTGACCAGCTTAATCTCTAATAATGATCTTTCGGTGTTGAAAGGCAATAAGGTGATTGAGATAAAAAGTAGTAGTGTTAATAAAGGCCGAGCATCTTCAAGGCTTTTAACTAATTCTGACTACGATTTTATATTCTGTATTGGCGATGATTGGACCGATGAATATATGTTTCAAGAGCTACCAGAATCGGCATACACTATTAAAGTTGGCTTCAAAAAAACAAATGCTAGATATTATATTAAAAACACGGATGAAGTCCGAAATGTTTTATATAAATTTATAGAATAAACCCCCTTTTAAGATGAAATTATTATTTATTTTTCTGTTTGTAAGTACAGTTATTTCTGCCCAAACCAATCAAAAACTATATGATATTATCGATGCCGTTTCCGAAGAACGTTTGAAGCAAGACGTAAAAACACTCACCGAATTTGGCACAAGAAATACCTTTAGCGATACCGTTAGCACCACGCGAGGTATAGGAGCTGCAAGACGTTGGATAAAGAATGAATTTGAAAGCGTTTCTAAAGAGTGTAACAATTGTCTTGATGTGTTTTACCAAAAAGATTTTGTAACCAAAGAAGGTAATCGTCGTGTCCCACATGATGCTTGGGTAGTTAATGTTGTTGCGATTCAAAAAGGTACAAAATATCCTAATCGTTATATTATTATGAGTGGTGACATTGACTCTCGAGCTAGTGATACTATGGATTTCACTACAGATGCTCCAGGCGCAAACGATAATGCTTCTGGTATGGCTGGAGCCATAGAAGCAGCAAGAGTATTATCAAAGTATCAATTTGAAAGTAGCATTATTTATGTTGGATTATCTGGTGAAGAACAAGGCCTATTTGGTGGCGCTGGCTTGGCAAAATACGCGCAAGATAAAGGTTGGGAGATTATAGGTATTTTAAATAACGACATGATTGGAAATATTGAAGGCGTTGATGGTGTGATTGATAATCGTACTTTCAGAATATTCTCTGAACCTATACCTCCTACTGAAACTGAGCGTCAACGTAATGCGCGACGTTTTTATGGTGGTGAAGTAGATGGAATTTCACGTCAGTTAGCACGTTATGTTCACAACACTGTAAAAACATATATGCCCGAAATGAACCCAATGATGGTCTATCGTTTAGACCGTTTTGGTCGTGGTGGACATCATAGACCATTTAATGATTTAGGATTTCCAGGTATTAGAATCATGGAAGCACACGAGAATTACACACAACAACATCAAGATATTAGAACCGAAAACGAGATTAAATATGGTGATACCTTCGAGCATGTCAACTTTGGTTATGCTAAAAAGTTAACTGCTGTAAACGCCATTAACATAGCGAGTTTAGCCTCTGCTCCTCCAGCGCCATCAACAGTTGCGATTGGTGGCATTGTAGAACCTGCTGTAAAGTTAAAATGGGATGCGGTATATGGTGCTAATGGTTATAAAATTTACTGGAGAGATACAACCTCTCCTACTTGGGACCATAGTAGATATGTTGGTGATGTCACCGAGTTTACTTTGGAAGGTATTGTAATTGATAATTTTTATTTTGGTGTTGCTTCAGTTGATGACGATGGTTACGAAAGTGTTGTTGTTTTTCCGAATCAAATCATGAGATAATGAAAGGTTTTATTGTCTTCATCACTCTTTTCGTTTGTTGTTTTTATGTTCAAAAAGAATGCTCATTGGTAGAACTTAATCAATACCTACAAAAAAGTAGAAGCTATTGGATTATCTAGTCATACCTGTTGAGAATTGATGTTTCATTAAAACAAAAAGACCGCTCGAAAGCAGTCTTTAAGGTTTTTGAATTTAAAAAAACTAACTAATTAACTAAAATCTTTTTTGTACTAATTCCTGTATCTGCTTTGATAATGACAATGTAAGCACCAGTTGTCATTGTATTAGCATTAATTCTTATCTCGCTGTTAGTCGTCGTATTGTTATTTTTATAAACCGTTTGACCAAGTATAGAATATACATGTATAGCTTCTATTTTTGAATTTAAATTATTCAATACTTTAATTTGATCTGCTGCAATATCAAAAGAGATATCGATTGATTTATCTCTAGCATCAAACTCATTTGTGCTTAATGTTTCCTGTGCCTTAAACGTAATTTCAAAACGATTTGTAAATGTTCCAACATTTAAGTTCACTTGGTAAGCTCCTTCTTTAATATTATGAAAGATTCCTATACTTTTATCGTGAACATAAATATTCATATCAGTAGGTATGTTTTCTAACTTATCAATTGAGATAACATGTATTCCATTTGAATTAGTATTAATACCTATCGGCAAAATTGTACTATCATTAAATTCGTTAATACCTTGGTTTAAAAATCTATTTTGATTGATTAACCAATACATATCATCTTCTTGAACGCTTTCAAGTGCAACATCATAATCAGAATCATATCCTAAAGTCGCATTCTCATCTGCTATAACATCTATTTTTCTAAGGTATGAGTTTGCAGAATCAAACGTTAATCCGATTTTCATGGTTAAATCACCAGATTCTGGATCACTTTGAAAAGATTCAGCAAACAAACTAGATGTTGCAAGCATTAAACAGACAAATAAGATTGATGTCTTAATGATTTTTGGCAATGTTAAAAAAGTAGTTTTTTTCATAATAATAGGTTTTCTGGTGCTAGCACCATGTTTAGTTAAATTCTCTTATTTCAAATTAAATATTGTATTACTGATAATTACCAAATAATACTTTGAGGGAGAATACTTTACTATTATGAAAAGCATTTGGATTAATTGTGACCTTGAAAATATACAGACGTACATTACTAATCACATCCAAATTTAAAGTGAAGTGCATTGAAATTTGCATATACTCGACCATATGAATTAAATACTCGTTATGGGAACAAAACATGCAAAAAATATCGATAAAAGCATCATCCTACACTAAATATAATCAGCTGTTTTCAAGCGATTAACGTCGATTATTGAACTTCATCGAGATATATTTATAAGATATGTCAGAAAACGAAAAGGCCACCTTTAGAAGGCAGTCTTTAAGTTGACATAAAATTAAAATACCAACTAATTAACTATAATTTTCTTGGAGAAAATTTCTGTCTCAGTGTCTAACCTTACTATGTAAGCGCCCGCACCTAATGTTTTTATTTTAAATTCGCTAGCAGTGATTGAGTCTTCTGTAGCAAATACAGATTGACCGACCGGAATGTATCTTCTAGGTAATTTCATTCCTATTAAAGTACATTGATCAGGTTCTGGAATATCTGTTAAACAGAATCGGAAAGAAAAACATAACGTTACTGCTGTTACTACTTAAAATAGGTATTTTTGTTTCATAGGCTTGGGGCCACATATTTAAATGTAACGAAAGGATACAATTTCAATATCGATTGTAAAACAAAACTTATAGTCAATAACCATAATTTAAAAATCGATATTAAAAGAGCTATATATTCGATGAAATACATCCAAAAACGTCAAAATCTATAATGGAATATTACTTTAAAACAGGGACAGAATGGAGACATTGGCTTCAAGAAAATCACCATACCGAAAATGGTATTTATTTGATATTCTATAAAGTCGAAAACAAAGAAGCATCTATGCGATGGGAAGATGCTGTAAAAGTCGCACTTTGCTTTGGTTGGATAGATTCAACTGTTAAGAGTTTAGGAAATGGAAAACGAAGACAATATTTCTGTCGGAGGAAGCAAAAAAGCGTTTGGAGCGCACTTAATAAAAGATATATTACTGAGCTTAAGAAAGAAAAACTAATGCACAAAAGCGGACTCATAGTAATAGAAATCGCTAAAGAAAATGGAAGTTGGACTGCTTTAGATAGTGTTGAAAAAGGCATTATTCCAAAAGAATTACAACAAGCATTAGACAAAAACCCAAAAGCTTTTGAAAACTACAACAACTTTGCACCTTCATACAGAAAGAGCTATCTCTATTGGTTAAATCAAGCCAAACGTGAAACTACAAGAGAAAAAAGAATCGCAGAGATTATCAAACTCTGCGATGCTAATATTAAAAGTAGAGATACTTGGTAGTTAAATCCCACTAATATAACTCCCATAAGGATCTTTAAACTGTATGCCTTCTGTAAAACGATATTTGCTCAATTGCTTAAACTCTACTAAAGCCCAAAGCACAAATTCTTTCACGAAATAGCTTTCCTCTTTTTTAAGATTGGGTTGGTATTGTCCTAATAAATCATCTAATGGTGACACAACATCCAGCAAAGCCTTGTATTCCTTATCTCTTAAATCGTCTAAGATTTCAAAACCATCTTGTTGGTTAAAAAACCAAGATACAATAGCATCATAAGGCGTGTCTTCATCTTCTTTCTTTAACTTTTCTATCTTCGGAAAAAACTCAGGAAACAAACTTTTAACCGCTTCACCAATTAAATTATAGGCAACCATAGCAGCGCCTTCCTGTTCACCTTCGTATACCAATTCTACTTTACCTGTGATTGATGGAATAATCCCAACAAAATCACTCAATCTCAATACTGTTTTATCATCTCCTGACCTTAAAGCTCTGCGCTCCGCAGTACTCAATAAGTTTTCTAAAGCCGTAATACTCAAACGTGCACTCACGCCACTTTTAGCATCAATGTATTCACTCTCACGGGCTTCAAATACAATTTGCTCCAATAAATCTCTAGCTAAATCCGGAACAAGGACAGCATCCTTCTGACTCTCTACCAATTTAGCTTCCTGTTCTGTAATTAATCTAGCCGTTTCAATGTCTACTGGATAATGGGTTAGAATCTGACTCCCTATTCTATCTTTTAATGGTGTTACAATACTTCCTCTATTGGTATAATCTTCAGGATTTGCTGTAAAAAGGAATTGTACATCCAACGGTAATCTTAATTTAAATCCGCGAATTTGAATATCACCTTCCTGTAAAATATTGAATAATGCTACTTGTATTCTAGCTTGTAAATCGGGCAACTCATTAATAACAAAAATACAGCGGTTAGCTCTTGGAATCATTCCGTAGTGAATCACACGATCATCTGCATAACTCAATTTTAAATTGGCCGCTTTAATTGGATCAACATCTCCAATAATATCAGCAACAGTTACATCAGGTGTTGCTAATTTTTCAGCAAAACGCTCACTTCTATGCAACCATGAAATAGGTGTTTCGTCGCCTTTTTCAGCAATTAATTCGGTAGCAAAACGTGATATAGGATTGAATGGATCATCATTAATTTCAGAACCTTCAACATAAGGAATGTATTCGTCCAATAAATTCAACATTAAACGCGCCAATCGAGTTTTTGCTTGTCCGCGAAGTCCTAATAAATTGATGTTATGTCTAGAAAGAATCGCACGTTCTAACTCAGGGATTACTGTATTTTCATAGCCATGAACGCCTTCAAAAGCAACCTCTTTATTCTTTATTTTTACAATCAAGTTATCACGCAATTCATCTTTAATAGATTTTGACTGATAGCCCGTTTTCTTTAAATCGCCAAAAGTTTTTATAGTCTTTATTTCCATAGTTTTTTAAAATCGGAAAATCGCAAGAGTGAAAACTTTTCACTTTTAACGTTTCCCTTATCACTTAATTTATCCTTTAATTCTTTTTTTTCTGTTTGTTTCGTAATCTTCAAAAATCATTTCCCCTAAACCTTTTAAGCCTGTATAAAAGGCTTTCCCTTGATTAGCTCTTGTGAATTCTTCAACAAATTGCATCAAGTATCTATCCTGAGCAATCATGAATGTCGTAATTGGTATATGCAATTTTCGAGCTTGTTGTGCCATCGCATAACACTTGTTGGTGATGTATGGATTGAGACCATTGCTATCTTTATAATATTGTCCGTCTGGTAGACGCAAGCAACTTGGTTTTCCGTCCGTAATCATAAAAATCTGCTTATTCGTATTACGTTTTCGTCGAAGTAAGTCCATCGCTAATTGCAAACCTGCAACTGTATTCGTATGATAAGGTCCAACCTTTAAATACGGCAAATCCTTGATTTCGATTTGCCAAGCATCATTTCCGAATACAAGAATATCCAAAGTATCCTTAGGATAACGTGTGGTTATCAATTCGGCCAGAGCCATAGCAACTCGCTTGGCTGGAGTGATGCGATCTTCCCCATACAAAATCATACTATGACTAATATCAATCATCAAAATGGTACTCATTTGAGATTTATGCAGTGTTTCTTCAACTACCAAATCGTCTTCAGTTATACTGAAATCGTCAATACCATGATTAATTTGTGCATTTCTAAGACTTTCGGTCATTGAGACTTTATCTAAAGCATCTCCAAACTGATAGTTTCTAAAGTCTCCTGTATGTTCATCTCCTATTCCCGCACTTTTACTCTTGTGGTTTCCTTGTCCGCTGCGTTTTATTTTTCCGAAGATATGATCTAATGCTTGCTGGCGAATAGCACGTTCTGTTTTCGCTGTAATAGCCATACTACCATTACCATTTGGGTCAATTTCTTCCTTGACATACCCTTTCGTTTTTAGGTCTTCAATAAAATCGTCAATAGTATATTCGGCAGTTGTTAATTCGTATTCTTTATCAAGTTCTCGAAGCCAAGAAATGGCTTCTTCAAAATCACCAGATGTATGTGTGATTAACTCTTTGAAAATCTCAAAAAGCTTTTCAAAAGGCGATTGATTTGGCGCTTCATAGGGTTTAAAAACAAAGCCCTTTTTAAAATTAATTTTGTCTGTCATAGCAGCATAAAAATACAACTATTACAATTCAATTTTGGTAAAGTTTTTATAAAACTACACGACGCGTTCCAATTTTTTAAAATCCTCTATTTTAATCTGTTTTCCTTGCGTAGAAATCAATCCATCTTTCTTAAATTGTGATAGAATTCTGATAGCAGATTCCGTTGCAGTACCCACAATATTAGCATAATCTTCTCTTGATAGATTAATAGATAAGTATCCTTTTTGATCAACACCAAAATGGGCATTCAAATAGATCAATACATCTGCTACTCTATTCTTAACAGATTTTTGTGCGATATTTACTATGGTATTATCAGACTCTTTTAAATCATGAGCCATTTGTTGTAGCATGTCTAACGAAAACTTTGGATTTTTTTGAAGATCATACATTATTTCACTCTTCGGAATAAAACAAACCTCCATATCGTTAAGAGCAATAGCGCTTAAATTTGCAGATTCCTCTCCAATTAAAGAACGTTGACCAAGTAAATCTCCTTTAACAACAAGTTTTATAATTTGATCTTTCCCATTCGGACTTAATTTTGACAATTTACAAACTCCATCTTTAATACAAAACACGCCATTAATAGTATCTCCTTCTTCAAAAATAACCTCTCCTTTTTTTACAATTCTAGAAGTTTTACAGCTAGAAATACGTAACAACTCTTCCTTTGATAATGCTTTAAGGGAATTAAACTGTCTAACGATACACTGTTCACATTTACTCATACCTCTGTTTTATGTCGTTTTGTAAAAATAATTAAAACATGACAAATATCATATTTTAAAATCACATGTTTTATGACTTTTGTTCCAGGTATAAATGAGCAAATATTATGGAACAAACTACTTGTTTCCACTGTGGTGATGATTGTATTGCAACAATTATTTCCTTTGATGATAAAAACTTCTGTTGTAATGGCTGTAAGACGGTTTATGAGATTTTCTCAGAAAACGACCTTACCTGTTACTATGACTTACAGACGTCTCCAGGTGCTATTCCAAAAGAAATTCAAGGCAAATATGATTTCTTATCACAAGAGAATATTATTGAAAAGCTTACCGAATTTAATGATGGAAACACTCAAATCACAAACTTATACATTCCGCATATTCACTGTAGTTCATGCATTTGGATTTTAGAAAACCTCAATAAATTAAATCCGAATATCTCATCGTCTCAGGTCAACTTCGGAAAGAAAACTGTTCGTATTACTTACAATTCGGAAAACTACACACTAAAAGAAGCTGTGCTTTTATTAAGCTCAATTGGCTATGAACCATACATTTCACTAGACGATTTTAAAACAGGACAACAACATGTAAACAGAAGCCTTATTTACAAACTAGGTATTGCTGGTTTCGCCTTTGGAAACGTGATGTTCTTATCATTTCCAGAGTATTTTCAAGTTGATGGTTTCTGGATTGAACACTACAAACCACTATTTCGTTGGTTGATGTTTGCCTTTTCGATTCCCGTTGTTTTCTACGCTGGACGCGATTATTTCATATCGGCATACAAGGGTATAAGCTCTAAATTATTAAATATAGATGTTCCAATCGCATTAGGTATTGCGGTTTTATTTATCAGAAGCACATTTGAAATCGCTTTAGATTTAGGTTCCGGATTTTTTGACAGCTTAACAGGGCTCGTATTCTTTTTATTACTCGGCAAGTTCTTTCAGCAGAAAACATACTCGTTTTTATCATTTGAACGCGATTACAAATCCTATTTCCCAATTGCAGTGACAAAAATAACTACGAAAGGTGAAGAAACGTCTCTTCAAGTGTACGATATAAAAAAAGGGGATCGACTACTCATTAGAAATGAAGAACTCATTCCTGTTGATGGCATTCATATCAACGGAAAAGCACGAATCGACTACAGCTTCGTTACTGGAGAATCTGAAACTGTCAACAAACAATCTGGAGACAAACTCTTTGCTGGTGGAAAACAAACCTCTGGAGTCATAGAAATGGAAGCTATCAAATCTGTTGAGCAAAGTTACCTCACACAATTATGGAGTAACGATGTGTTCAGTAAAAACAAAGAAGATAGTTTTACGACCTTGACTAATAAAATCAGTAAACAGTTTACAATCACAGTGCTCAGTATTGCTGTTATAGCTACAATTTATTGGCTTTTAACTGATGCCTCAAAAGCCATGAATGTCTTTACTGCTGTCCTGATTATTGCTTGTCCCTGTGCCATTGCACTCTCTGCTCCTTTTACCTTCGGGAATTTGCTACGTATCTTCGGAAAGTTAAAATTCTATGTCAAAAACGCGTCTGTTATTGAACAGTTAGCAGCGATTAATACCATCATTTTTGATAAAACCGGAACGATTACATCTAATAAAAAAAGCACAGCTAATTATGAAGGTGTTGCGCTAAGTCATTCCGAAGAAACACTACTAAAGAATACGCTTCGTGGTTCAAATCATCCGTTAAGTAGAACCTTGTATGATATTCTTGACGAGCATAATATTATTTCGCTTAATCATTTTGAAGAACATCTAGGCAAGGGTATTGAAGCCACTCATAGTGATAACCACATCAAAATTGGATCTGCAAGCTTTGTTGGTGCTAGTGAAGCTTCCGTTTTAAACACAACGGTACATGTGAGTACAAATAACCAATACAAAGGTAAATTTACGTTCTACAATAGCTACAGAAAAGGCTTATCTAAATTATTCAACTCACTAAAAAAACAATATGATTTGGTGATTCTTTCAGGTGATAATGAAGGTGAATATGAAAATCTCAAAAAGCTATTACCTTCAAAAACAAAACTGATATTCAATCAGAAACCAGATGATAAATTAGAGTATATCAAATACCACCAAACTGAAGGCGCTAAAGTGCTAATGATTGGTGACGGACTTAATGATGCTGGAGCGTTGGCCCAAAGTAATGTTGGTATCGCTTTATCAGAAAATGTCAATGTGTTTTCACCTGCTTGCGATGTCATTTTAGATGCTTCAAAATTTAATCAATTAGACCAATTTATAAGCGCTTCAAAAAGTGCTATCAAAATCATAAAATGGAGTTTTGTGTTGTCATTTATTTATAACATTATCGGGCTCTATTTTGCTGTTACAGGCCAGTTAGCACCTGTAGTTGCAGCCATTTTAATGCCTTTAAGTTCTATTAGCATTGTGGTATTCACAACAATCGCTACTAATCTTTTGGGTAGAAAATTAAATTAGAAAAAAAATGTAAATAATTTTCTAAATATGATTTATGTCATGTTTTAAGAACCTGTTCAAATGTAATTTTGAACTATAACTTCTAATAGGTATGAGTGTTATATATATTTTATTAAGTATCAGCATTATTGTTGCTCTTGTGTTCTTTATTGCGTTTATAACTGCAGTAAAAAAAGGACAGTTTGATGATAACTATACACCTTCAGTTAGAATGCTTTTTGAGGACGAACTCGTTAAAGAGCAACCAAAACCATCAGTTAAAATAAAAAAGACTAATTAAATTATGGAAGTTCAACAGTTTCACTACGATAATAAAATCGTTAAAAATTTCCTCTATGCCACTATGCTTTGGGGAGTGGTAGGAATGTTGGTAGGTTTACTACTCGCATTAATGTTTATATTCCCAAACCTTACTGACGGTATTTCGTGGTTAAGCTTTGGTCGCTTACGGCCATTACATACCAATGCAGTAATCTTTGCCTTTGTTGGAAATGCCATTTTTGCTGGTGTATACTATTCTACACAACGTTTATTAAAAGCAAGAATGTTTAACGACACCTTGAGTAAGATCAATTTTTGGGGTTGGCAAGCCATCATCGTAGGTGCTGCCATTACATTACCATTAGGGTATACCAGTTCAAAGGAGTATGCAGAGCTTGAATGGCCATTTGATATTGCCATCGCTCTTATTTGGGTGATATTTGGTTGGAACTTAATTGGCACAATTCTTAAACGTCGTCAACGTCATTTATACGTCGCTATTTGGTTTTATTTAGCCACATTTGTTACCGTTGCGGTACTTCATATTTTCAATAGTTTAGCTTTACCTGTAAGCGCACTTAAAAGTTATTCAGTTTATGCTGGTGTTCAAGATGCTTTAGTACAATGGTGGTATGGTCATAATGCGGTAGCGTTTTTCTTAACAACACCCTTTTTAGGATTAATGTATTATTTTGTTCCTAAAGCGGCCAACAGACCTATATACTCTTACAGACTATCGATTGTTCACTTTTGGTCTTTAATCTTTATTTATATATGGGCAGGACCTCACCATTTATTATATACTGCACTTCCTGGCTGGGCACAAAATTTAGGCGTTGCATTCTCTATAATGTTATTAATGCCTTCTTGGGGCGGAATGATTAACGGACTCCTAACACTTCGTGGTGCATGGGATAAAGTTCGTACAGATCCCGTTTTAAAATTTATGGTCGTAGCCATTACAGGTTATGGTATGGCCACATTTGAAGGACCAATGCTATCGCTAAAGAGTGTGAATGCAATGGCGCATTATACAGATTGGATTATCGCTCACGTTCACGTTGGTGCTTTAGCTTGGAATGGCTTTTTAACCTTCGGAATGATTTATTACTTAGTTCCGAAATTATTTAAAACAAAATTACACTCCTTGGCTTTAGCTAATCTACATTTTTGGATTGGCACATTAGGAATCATCTTCTACGCATTACCGATGTATGTTGCAGGTTTTCAACAGTGGGCTATGTGGAAACAATTTAGTCCTGATGGAAATCTAGAATATGGCAACTTTTTAGAAACAGTTACTGCTATTATGCCATTATATTGGATGCGTGCTATTGGAGGTACATTATTCCTCACAGGTATGATTATCATGATTGTAAATGTCATTATCACGATTAGAAATGGTAGTAAAGTAAGTGATGAATTAGCTGAATCTGCCGCGCTTAAACGTGTGTCTAAAAAACGTGTTGCCGGTGAAGGATGGCATACTTGGTTAGAACGTAAGCCTGTTAAATTAACCATTTTTGCGACAATAGCTATCCTTATTGGTGGTATCGTTCAAATCGTTCCAACCCTATTAGTAAAATCAAATATACCAACAATTACAAGTGTAAAACCATATACACCTTTAGAATTGGAAGGAAGAGATATTTATATTAGAGAAGGTTGTGTTGGGTGTCACTCTCAAATGGTACGACCGTTTAGAAATGAAGTAGCCCGTTATGGCGAATATTCTAAAGCTGGAGAATTTGTATACGACCATCCTTTCCTCTGGGGAAGTAAACGTACAGGCCCTGATTTACATCGAATTGGTAAAAAATACACAGATTCATGGCACTTCAAACACATGTATAACCCTCAAGAGATTTCAGATGGCTCGATAATGCCAGCATACCAATGGCTCATAAGGAATGGATTGGACAAATCGCAAACTGAAGCTAAAATGAAAGTTATGGTAAAATTGGGTGTCCCCTATTCTGAAGAAGAAATAGCCAATGCTCAGCAGAATATGAACACTCAAGCTGAAACTATATTCCAGAACTTAAAAGAGGATCCCGATTTAGAAATCTCTTTTGAAGAAGGCAAAAAAGAAGCCTTAGCTAAAGGAGAAGAATATATTGAAATGAAAGAACGTGAAATTATAGCTGTTATAGCTTATTTACAACGTTTAGGAACTGATATTAAAGTATCAGATATAGAAGAATAAACAACCACAAAAAATAAATAAATCATGCTAAAATTCGTAAAAAATCACATGGAAAGCATCTCAGGAATAGAAATTTATCCTTTGATTTCCTTACTTATATTTTTCAGTTTTTTTGTCATCTTATTTTGGTGGGTAATTACTGCAAAAAAAGACTATATCACTAGAATGAGTGATATTCCGTTAGATAACCAAAATCCATCAGAATTATGAGAAATATACCATCATGGATAAGAGTACCTGTTGTATTCTTTTTCATTTTCGCACTAACAGAATTCTTTATAGACTCTGGTGACGAACCAGCATTTATAGCTGAGCCATTAGTATCATTATTCTTAGTACTTGTCTTTTTAATTCTAGTTGCAATAGAAGCTATAGTTGGAGCCATAAACAATGTACTTTACCAAAGTTTGGACGAAGCAGCTAAGGTTAGATATGATGCTAAACTAAGTGAGCCCTCAAAAATTGTAAGTTGGTTAAATAAGACTTACATAAAACTTGCTGGAACAAAACCAATAGAAGAAGAACATGACCTTGTTTTAGACCACAATTATGACGGCATTAAAGAATTAGATAACGATTTACCACCTTGGTGGAAATATGGCTTTTATGCATCCATCATATTTGCATTTGTATACTTAGCAAAATATCACATTTTTAATGGAGAAGATCAGTACCAAGAGTTAGATGCTGAAATCGCTCAAGCAAAAATTGATATTGAAGAATATAAAAAGAATGCCAAAGATTTAGTCGATTTTAATACGGTTACTGTACTAACAGATGCCTCCGATTTAGCAAATGGCAAGAAAATTTTCGAACTCAATTGCGTCGCTTGTCACAAAGCTGATGGTGGCGGCGGAATTGGCCCAAACCTAACCGATAAGTATTGGGTACTTGGTGGCGGAATTCAGAATGTTTTTAAAACTGTTTCTGAAGGTGGCCGAGACGGTAAAGGTATGATTGCTTGGAAACAAAGTTTAAAACCTTCTGAAATTGCTCAAGTTTCGAGTTATGTATTACAATTTGAAGGTACAATACCTGCAGAACCTAAAGCTCCTGATGGTGATATTTGGGTAAACGAAGAAGCTCCTGTTGAAGTAGCACCAACTGAAGCTATTGAAGTAAAAACAGATTCTATCATTTCGGTAGAAGAACAATAAACCATGGAAACACCCAGTAACGAAAGTTTTAGAGACACTATCGGAACTCTAACCGATGATGGAAAACGTGCTTGGGTCTATCCAAAAAAACCTAGTGGTCGTTATTACGAAAAGCGTAAAATAGTTAGTTACGGTCTTATAGCATTTTTATTTGTTGCACCATTTATTAAAATTGGTGGTAATCAGTTTTTATTATTTAATGTCCTAGAACGTCGCTTTAATGTCTTTGGGTTACCATTTTGGCCCCAAGACTTTTACCTGTTTGTGATTTCAATGCTCATAGGCGTAATCTTTGTAACACTTTTTACTGTGGGCTTTGGACGAATTTTCTGCGGATGGATTTGCCCTCAAACCATTTTCATGGAAATGGTATTCCGAAGAATAGAATATTGGATTGATGGTGATAGAAATAAACAACGAAAATTAGACAGACAAAAATGGGATGCGGATAAAATCAGAAAACGCCTGCTAAAGTGGTTTATTTTTTTAGTGATTTCTTTTCTAATCGCTAATGTATTTTTAGCCTATTTAATTGGAAGTGACAAACTCCTAAGATATGTAATAGATGGCCCTTTTGAGCATTTAGGTACTCTATTTCCGCTCATCATTTTTACAGGAGTGTTCTATTTTGTTTTTGCTTGGTTTAGAGAGCAGGTATGTATTATTGCTTGTCCTTACGGAAGATTGCAAGGTGTGCTTTTAGACAATAAATCTATAGTTGTCGCTTATGATCACAAACGTGGTGAAGCCGACAATGGACGAAAAAAATTCAGAAAAAATGAAGACAGAGAAGCACTTGGTCATGGCGATTGTATCGATTGTTTGCAATGTGTACATGTATGCCCAACAGGAATAGATATTAGAAATGGTACACAATTAGAATGTGTAAACTGTACGGCTTGTATTGACGAATGCGACCATATTATGGACAGCATCAATTTACCAAAAGGCCTAATTCGGTATGCAAGTGAAGATAATATTGAAAAGAAAAAGAAATTTGAATTTACACCTAGACTTAAAGGCTATACAGCTGTATTGTTTATTTTAACTGGTGTATTATCTGGAATGCTTTTACTAAGAAATGATGTCGAAGCCAGAATATTAAAGTTACCAGGTCAATTGTATGAGGTAAAACAAGGAGATATCATTAGCAATGTGTATACCTATAAATTGATAAATAAAACAACTAAAACTAAAAGCAATGTAAGTTTTAAATTGCGAAAGTATAAAGGAGAAATCAAACTTGTATCTGGATCTGACACTTTTGAAATTCCTTCGCAAGGATCAGTTGAAGGCACCTTGTTTATTGAAATTAATAAAAGTGAAATTTCAGGTGATAGAATCAAATTAATGATAGAGGTTTATAGCGATGATGAAATAATTGAAACTGCTAACATCAACTTCTTAGGACCTAGAACTTATAATTAAAAAACAGAACGTTATGAAATTTAATTGGGGAACCGGAATCGTATTAGCTTTTATAGGCTTTATAAGCTTTATCATGTATTTCGTCATTAGTATGAATATTTCTGAAAAATATAGTACATCATTAGTAACCGAAGATTATTACGAAGCAGAGCTAGAATATCAAAACGATATTGATAAAGAAAAAAATGCTAAGAATTTAGAAACTAATATCACTTGGAAACGAACAGAAAAAGGTTTAGAAATCATATTTCCTAAATCTATGGATACTAATCAAATCACTGGAAAAGTGTTCCTATATAGACCGTCTAATGAACAAGTGGACTTTGAAACTACAATTTCATTGTCAAATCACAATTTGCTCATACCTGACAGACGTTTGTTAGACGGTCGTTGGAACATTAAAGTAGATTGGGAATATAAAGGACAATCCTATTTATACAAAAAAGATATCACCTATTAAAACACAAAAAAAATGCTTTGGTCTGCACTCATATTTGGTCTATTAGGAAGCTTCCACTGCGTTGGGATGTGTGGTCCTATTGCCTTTATGCTACCTGTAGACAGAAGTAATTCTACTAGAAAAGTATTTCAAATTTTCTCCTATCACTTCGGAAGACTACTTGCCTATAGCCTTATTGGCCTAGTCTTTGGATTGGTAGGTAAGAGTTTGTATATCTTCGGAATTCAACAACAATTATCAATTGCAATAGGTGTTCTAATGATTATCATTGTGCTCATTCCTGTGCAAACATTCAACAAATACAATTTCTCTAAACCCATATATAAGCTGATTTCCAAAGTGAAATCGGCACTTGGAAAAGCACTGAAAAAGAAAACAGCAGACACCTTTTTAACCATTGGATTCCTTAATGGGTTTTTACCTTGCGGATTAGTTTACATGGCCGTTATTGCTTCAATAGCGACACAAAATGCTGTGCAAAGTAGTTTGTATATGTTATTGTTTGGTTTGGGTACAATTCCACTAATGACTACAGCAATTTACATTGGTAAATTTTTAAATGCCACCGTAAAACAACGTATTCAAAAAGCGATTCCGGTATTTATAATCATTATTGGTTTATTGTTTATTGTACGTGGTATGGGGTTAGGAATTCCATATTTATCCCCTACTCCTATTGTAGAAATGGCTTCTAGTATGATAGATTGTCATTAAAATACTAAACCTTATATTACTCTAAAGATTACTCTTAAGATTTTTAAAACTCAAATTATGTCTTTACCCATAGCCAACAAAAACAAATTACAACTTTCAAAAGAAGAGATGAAAGTCTATGGTTATCAAGTTATAGATGCCATTGTAGAACATTTTGATACAGAGCACTTAAAAAAACCTGTGGCTTACGCTTCTAGAGATGAAATGGATACACTTTTTAATATTGAAATCCCGGAAAAAGATACCGATTTTCAAGAAGTATTCGATTTTGTGATAAAAAAAGTGTTGCCAAATAGTAATATTGTATCCCATCCAAAATCGTATTCTTTTGTTCCAGGGCCTAGCAATTATGTAAGTGTTATGGCCGATACATTGGCAACTGGATTCAATATTTTTTCTGGAGGATGGGCAGCATCTCCAGCTGCTGCCGAGCTTGAAATAGTTACCATGAACTGGCTACTTAAGCTATTTAAGTTTCCAACTAAAAAAGGGGGAGGAATTTTCACTAGTGGTGGCTCTATGGCTAATCTAACAGCTCTTGTTACAGCCAGACGGCAACGTTGTGGTGATGATTATTCAAAAGCCATTATTTATATGTCTGACCAAACACACTCTTCAAATATAAAAGCGATAAGAGTACTCGGTTTCAAAAAAGAGCAGGTGAGAATAATACCAACAGACCTTGCCTTTAAAATGGCAATTAACAAGTTGAAAAATGCTATCGCTAAAGATAGGTTAGAAGGACTTCATCCTTTTTGTATTATTGCTTCTGCCGGAACAACAAATACGGGAAGTGTTGATCCTTTAGACGAAATTTCAAAGATATGTAAATCCGAGAACTTATGGTTTCATGTTGATGGAGCTTATGGAGGAGCCGCTATTTTATCCAAAAAAGGAAAGCAATTATTAAAAGGAATAGAAAAAGCAGATTCTTTAACTATAGATCCTCACAAATGGTTGTATCAACCTTATGAAATGGGATGTTTATTGGTACGCGACCATAAATGGTTAAGCAAAACATTTAGTGAAAAGCCTGAGTATCTTAGAGATATTGAGGGCAATCGATCAGAAATCAACTTTTACGACCATGGTATTCAATTGACACGTCGTTTTAGGGCTTTGAAGTTTTATATGTCTATGAAGACATTTGGATTAGACGCTTTTAAAAATGCAGTGACATACTCTATAGACTTAGCTGATACTGTTGAGGACTATTTACGAAAAAGCAAGAACTGGGAAGTTATATCACCAGCAACATTAGCAGTGATAAACTTTAGATACAATCCAATAGGGAAAGCTTTTTCAGAAAAAAAATTAGATGAACTAAATCAGCAAATTTCAAAAAAAATTGTGGATTCTAGAGAAGCACTATTAGTGACTACTATTTTACAAAACCAAGTAGTCCTTAGAATGTGTTTAATAAACCCCAGAACAACGCTTAAAGATGTTAAAGAAACGCTAGAATTATGTGAAACTTTTGCTGAAACATTCCTCCAAAATTAAACCTGTATTTAAGTTTAAGCTGACATTTGTCATACTTTTCCACATAATCAAATGGTAACTTTAGTATAGAATTTAAACCTAAGATCATGAAAAAAAGAATGCCAATTTCAGCAATAATGACAACAAATGTCATCACACTAAACCTTAACGATAATTTAGAATTAGCCGAGTCGTTATTCAAAAAAAATAACATTCGTCATATTCCAGTAGTAAATGGTGAGGAAATTATAGGTATGCTAAGTTATACAGATTTACTTAGAATTAGTTTTGCAGATGCTATTGACGAGCATGAACAAGATGTAGATACTGTAGTTTATAATATGTTTACAATTGAACAGGTTATGGCAAAAAACCTAATTAGCGTAAACTCAAACTCAACAATAAAAGAAGTTGCAGAGATACTTTCAAAAAAAGAGTTTCATGCATTACCGGTAGTAGATAGCAATAAGTTGGTTGGTATTGTAACTACTACAGATTTAATAAATTTTTTGATTGAACAGTTTTAGTGTGTCATCATTAAAACGGAAAATCCTGAAAGATTTTTTTTAAAATTAATCTTTCGGGATTTGTTTTAAACTTGGATAAGATTATACAGATAAAAAAAATATTTGTTATTTGTAATAAATTACTAATTATATGTTTTCAAAAGCTTGTGAATATGCTATAAGAGCATCAATTTTTATTGCTAAAAATTCGTTGGAAGGTCAACTTGTTAGTCCTAAAAAAATTTCTGAAGAAATAAATTCTCCACCAGCGTTTACAGCAAAGATATTGCAAGCCCTAGTAAAAAATAATGTCATTAAGTCTGTGAAAGGCGCCCATGGTGGTTTTAAAATTGAGAAAGAAGATGTCTCAAAGGTTAAATTGATACAAATCGTTCAAGCTATTGATGGAGATAAGACTTTTAAAGGATGTGCATTAGGATTAGAAAAATGTGATGAACAACAACCTTGTCCGTTACATACTAAATTTAAAGATATAAGAATTGATTTAAGAGATATGTTAGAGCATACCAACTTAAAAGAACTTGCATTAGATTTGAAAAGTGGATCCGCATTTTTAAAAATTTAGACAGATATAAAGCAGCACTTAAATAAGAACAAATACTTAAATTACAATGAGCATACATATAGAAGCACAGCAGGGAGACATCGCAGAAACCGTATTACTACCTGGTGACCCAATGAGAGCCAAATGGATTGCAGAAACGTTTTTTGACAACCCTAAATTATACAATGATGTTAGGGGAATGCTGGGCTATACTGGAACTTACAAAGGCAAACATGTATCTGTTCAAGGTACGGGAATGGGTATTCCTTCTTGTTTAATTTATTGTCATGAACTCATAAATGATTATGGCGTTAAAAATCTAATTCGTGTTGGCTCGGCTGGATCTTATAAAAAAGATGTAAAAATCAGAGACATCGTAATTGCTATGGCAGCCTCATCAACTTCGGGTATTAATAACTCCCGCTTCCCAAATGCAGATTATGCACCTACCGCCAATTTTGAACTTTTTATAAAAGCTACAGCATACGCCAAAGCACATCATATCGAGATTAAAGCCGGTAACGTTTTATCTTCTGATGAATTTTATGAAGATGATTTTGATGACTATAAAAAATGGGCCGATTTTGGTGTATTATGCGTAGAAATGGAAACCGCTGGTTTGTATACCGTTGCTGCAAAATACAATGTAAGAGCGCTTTCTGTTTTAACCATTTCAGATTCTTTAGTAACTAAAGAACATACAACTTCAGAAGAAAGAGAATCTACTTTCAATACTATGATAGAAATAGCGTTGTCTACTCTAGATTGATTGTTAAAATATGAATATACAAAAGAAGGTAAATGTTATATTTAAAAGTCTTTTCTTTTCGATTTAAACATAATACGCAACACGGGTAAAATGACCCAAATCGTTAGCATGACAAAAGAAACGATAAGCCCAAAACTGGTTCCAAAGAATTGCTTAAAAACAGCTCCTGTATAACCTAATAGCGCTGAGATATCAAGCTTTAAAAGGATAAGTGTTCTTGACAAATCAATAGGATTTAGCATGGTACCAACCAACGACAATTTATCTAATGGATAATCATCAAAAAATATCAAAGTCATTAAGAATAAACCATCATAAATAATTGCCAGGAACAACCACAATAATATGGCATAACCAAAGCCCTTGATTTTATTCTCATTTGATAAAGCAATATTAAACGCTAAGGCCGTAAAAATTAAGGTTAGAAAAGTTCCTGTTACTAATAGTAGTGAAAAATCCCAAATGGCATTACTTTCAAATAATCCATATAATATAAATGGAATTCCTAATCCGAGAATTAAACTCATTGAGAGCGACAATGCCACACCAAGATATTGTCCTAAAAATATGGATGATCGTTTTAAGGGTTGCGCTAAAAGTAGTTCGGTGAATTCTTTAGAATTGTAATAATACATAACACCGAAGATGGTTCCTATTAATGGCACTAGAACAATAATCACATTCATTAACGTTATGACTGCTTTAGAGAGATCATTATTTAAAAACAAGAGTACAGTACCAAGCAATAAATAAAATGCAAAATAGACGTAACTCCAACGACTACGCATTAAATCAAAAAAACTGTATTTTAATATTTTAAGCATGGTTATCGATTAATATAGACGCAATAGCATGTTCAAAATCTGGCTGATTGGTCTTGGTTTTTAATTCTGAAATTGAGCCTCTGAAGTAAATATTACCTTCTAACAAAAACACAATTTCATCTGACACTTCTTCTACAAAGCTCATAATATGTGACGTAATAAGTATCGTTTTTCCCTTAGCTTTTTCGGCTTGAATTAAATCTTTCAAACGTATTAAGGAAATAGGGTCTAATCCTGTAGTTGGTTCATCTAAAATAATTAACGGACTATCAAACATAAAGGTGAGTACGATATTTACTTTTTGTTTCGTTCCTCCTGATAGGTTGCCCAATTTTTTATTTAAAAAAGGTTCTAGCTTGAACAGTTCGATTAAGCGTTCATCCTCATTGGTAGGTTTGCGTAAATCTTTAATCATCTTGATTAACTCTTTTACTTTCAAATTACTAGGGAAATTGGCTATTTGTGGTAAATAATCAATTTTATGTCTGTAGTCTGAACTTTTCTTTACGTTTACTCCCATCACACTAATCTCTCCTTTGTTAGGAATAACCATACCCAATATAGATTTAATCAATGTCGTTTTACCAGAACCATTTGGACCAAGTACGGCAAAAATACCGCCTTCGTTAATGGTCAGATCTAAACCACTTAACACGTGATTCTTTCCGAATTTCTTATGTAAATTTTGAATACTTACCATGTTATTTTCTTTGTTAGTGGGTGATTATCCAATAGATCATCTGGTGTAAAAACCGGTGATACTTTTTCAGAAAAATCAATGAGATCAATAAACATACTACGTAATAAAATAATCGTTTCTGGAGTACGATTTACGATATAAGAAAATAGCTTTACAGGTCTGTAAGGCACATCACCAACACCATCTTTATCTAAATCATAACCTGTATAATTGCTCCAATAGTTTCTATCAAACACATTGTCATTAACCTTACTGTTATAGGCAATATCAAAAGAATTATATAAAAAATTGTTTTCGATAAATTGATTGGCATAGCAAGCACCACGTACCTTTATTGCCCAACCATTGTTTTTGAAATTGTTGTGTTTGTAGATAATTCGATTAGAGCCTTCAATATTAATTCCAATAGTGTTTTCTTCAAACGTATTTCCTATAATTTCAGCATCATTAATCTCTTTTAAAAGCATACCATAAGATGCTGTACCCCAATTTTCTTTAAACGTATTATTGAGCATTTTAATTTTTTTGGAGAACATAACAGCGACTCCAGCTCCATTATTTTCGAAGGTATTGTCTTGATAAGTATCATCATTTGAAAACATAAAGTGCAAACCATATCTTATATTTAAAGCACTCACGTTATTCTTGATTACACAGTCATCAGAGAATTCTAAATAAATCCCGTCTCGAACATGTTCTACATAATTATGTTCAATTTCGATATGGTTACTATACCACAATTGTATCCCATTTCCGGAGTTATACTCTTCTAGAGCATCACCAATAATTTTATTGTGAAAGACTTTTCCGTAACTTGATTTTTCGATATATATGCCGAAAAATAACTTTTCAAGTACTAAATTTTTAATTACAAAATTTTTACTTCTCCTTACCCGAATGGCGGCATAGTCTTCAGTATAACTCGTACCAACATTTATAATAAATAAACCATCAACGGTCACATGGTCTGAAATGATAGTGATAATCTCGCCTTTTAATTCGCCATCAATTATAGGATAGTCTTTGCCAATTATAGTTAGTGGTTTATCAACTACGATATTATGCTCTTTGTAGTTTCCTTTTTTTACAATAATGGTGTCGAAATCTTTTGCTTGACTAATGGCATCTTTTAATGTTGAAATAGGACACGTATTACAAACGTCAATTTGTAGTGCATTAGCAAAACTCGTCATTAAAATGACCATCAAAAAAATGAATATGTTTTTCATGATACTAGTCTTTAAAATGTGCTAGTAGTTCACTCCAATTATACAGTGTTCCTCCTTTATCTACTTGTGTTTTTTGAGCATCAGAATGGTTTTCAAAAGCCGATAAAAATGCGCCCATTGGGCTAGGGATATTTTCAGTTATTAAAAATGTGGCTTTTGTCGCATCGGTCAGTGCTTCGGGTGCAGAGTAGTTATTTGATAAATAAAGAGCAATCTCAGAAGTATCAAACTCATCCATAAAGTTGATCATACACTCGGTAGCATCAAACTTATAGATCTTTCCTTTTTGGGTTACAATTTCTGCAGCATGAACTTTATCTACAATGGTCATTTTACAGAAATGACAACCATCGCTACCATAATCTATGGGTTTAGGTGAGACATTACAGCTAAATAAAAGGAATAGCAGTGCAATGATTAAATAGTGTTTTAGTGTTTGCATGATTTTAGTGTTTTAGTGTTTTGATCTTGTCTACATAGTCAACGATTTTTTATGGTTTTTTTTTCCAATTAGGTAAGCTATAAATCCTGTGGCAATACCTAGAGCTAAAAATAGAGCACCCAGCTGTGGGTAAGAACGTGCTTTAAAATTCAGAATATCCCGACTTCCAAAAAGCGGTGGCTGAAATCCCATTTGTGAACCATCTGGATTCGTAAATTTCATAATCGCCTTAGGATCCAGGTTATGACCATAATCATGTTCCCATAAATAAAAGTCATACATACCTGCTGCGCTCATAGCAATCATTAAAATAAACCATCCTAAAAACCATTTGTAATTCCCTTTAAATGCTATAAGAAGACCTATTATACTTGTGATTATGATTCCTATCGGAAATATCTTAAATTCTGGAATCGCATCTGGAATATACTTCATCCCTACATAATGATTCATCAGGTTTATATTTTTAATATCGTGTGGATTGACATCAGAAAAATCATTAATATGAATGTTCATTGCTAATGGAATTGGATATTGAGGAGCTTCAAGAGTAATTCTCCATAAAGGAAAAAGAAATAAACCTAAAGGTAACAAGGAAGCAATAAGCATGATGATGTTTGACTTTTTCATCGTAAAATATTTAGTGGTTTTAATAGTGTTTTAAAAAGAAAGGCGAGAGCGAAAATCAACTCTCGCCTTTACATAGGAAAATAAACACTAAAACAAAATTTCCCTAATTTGTTTATTCAATATCCTCTCCAAGTGACCATTTTAGTGGCGTATCAGCATTTGCTGCAGAGACCCTAACATAACCTTGCATCTCTTGATGAAGTGCAGAACAGAAATCTGTACAATAGAATGGCCATACTCCAACTTGTTTTGGTTCCCAAATAGAAGTTTTAGTTTGCCCTGGCATAATTAATATCTCTGACGTATTTTGACCTATCATCGCAAAACCATGAGGTACATCAAAATCTTGCTCTAAGTTTGTGATATGAAAATATACTTTATCACCAACCCTAATACCTTCAATATTATCTGGGGAGAAGTGACTTCTAATAGTGGTCATGTAAACATGAACTTCATTACCTTGTCTCACCACCTTTGTATCATCATCAGATTTAGCGGCATATGGATGGTTGTTTTCCTCTAAATCGTAGATTTTCTGAGATCGCTCTTTAATAATATCAGCACGCATTGCAGCTGCATAGTGAGGTTCTCCGTGCGTTGGAAAATCTAAAAGCAATTCCATTTTATCTCCTGAAATATCATATAATTGAGCACTATGCTCTAACTCTGGACCTGTTGGTAAATACCGATCTTTCGTTATTTTGTTCATCGCAAACATGTACTTCCCTTGTGGTTTTCCAGAATTTCCTCCAGGAATGGTTAAGTGACCAACAGAATAAAAAGTAGGTTGTCTATCTAAAACTTCCCATGTGCCTAGTTTCCATTTGACAACTTCAGACGAAATAAAGAAGGTGGTATATCCATTCCCTTTACCATCAAATTCTGTATGTAGTGGTCCTAAACCTGCTTGTTCGACGACACCAGCTAATACATCTTCAAAGTTTAAGATTGGAATACCATAAGCGTCTCCAGCAAATTTCTTATTCTCTATTGCATTTAACATTTTAGTAAACGAATGCACTGTTAAGTTTGCTGATAACTTTCCGTTACCAACAATATACTCTCCAGAAGGATCCACATCGCAACCGTGAGGTGATTTTGGTGTTGGTAATAAATATACAGCTCCAGGAACCTCTGAAGGATTGACAACGCGTACCTCTTTTATCATCGTAGACGTCGCCGTATGTGTGCCCTCATCATATACGTTATGTGCATAATTGGCTGGCATCATTTTACCACCACCATTATTTACGTATTCTTCAATTTTTTTCCAGTTTATAGCTGCAATAAAATCTTTATCATTTTGTGAAGCGTTAACCTCTAGAAGTGTACTTGCTTCTTCAGTATTATAGGTAGAAAAGAAGAACCAACCATGAGAAGCACCACGACCTGGGTGTGCTAAATCGTAGTTAAAACCTGGCATTAGTACTTGAAATTTTATATCCATATTTCCAGTCTCTGGTGCGACACTAATAAAAGATAAGGCACCTTGAAAATTACCTTTATAATCTTTAATTGGCATATCACGCTGTGGAATTGGTACAGAAAAACGCGTACCTGCAACAACATACTCAGTATTTTCTGTTACAAATGACGAACTGTGATTACCAGCACTATTGGGTACTTCTATAATTTCAGTGGTTTCAAAAGTTTTTAGATCGATCTTCGCTATTCTTGGTGTATTATTTTCATTGATAAAAATAAAGCGACCGTCAATTTCTCCATTAGTTTGTGAAATGTCTGGATGGTGAGAATCTCCCCAAGGAATAAATCCATGAGAGGTATTCAACATCGGTTTTGTTTCTTCAGAATAACCATATCCAGAAGTAGGAAACTGTGAGAATACAGGAATCTCTTTAAACATTCTTCCTGACGGTAATCCATAAACAGTTAAGTTACCGCTATAACCTCCAGAAATAAAGGCGTAAAACTCATCATGCTCTCCCGGAGCAACGTACACTCTTTCAGCAACATTGCTCGCAAGCGCACCAGATTTACCGTCTGATGATTGTGAATTATTGCAACTTGTAAATGCAAATAACACAACGACAATTACAATTGTTGATTTTATTATGTTTTTCATTTTATTATAAATTTGATTAGTGTTTTATTATTCTTCAGTTGGTGGTAGCAATACTTTATCAATGACATGCACAATACCGTTTCCTGCTTTGACACTTCCAAGTATTTTTGCACCTCCAATCATAGGTTCTCCATCAATAACTTCAATTTTAACATATTGATTATTGGCTTGTCCAAGTTTTTTGAACTTCTTTAAAAAGTCTTTTGAATAGTTCCCTGGTGTTACGTGGTATTTTAAGATATTAGCCAAAGCGTCTTTATTCTCAGGTTTCAATAAATTTTCAACTGTTCCCTCAGGTAAAGCGGCAAAGGCCTCGTTAGTTGGTGCAAATACCATTAAAGGACCAGCATTAACCAATACATTTTCAAGTTGTGCTGCTTGTACCGCTGCTACCAATGTTGAATGATCTTTAGAACCAATTGCGATATCTAAAACTGTTGGTGTACTTTCATCATCTTTAATAAAAGCTTGTCCAGTTTTTTCATTAGATGTGGCTTCTGTTTCTGTCTCTGTAGAGACAATTGATGTTTCTTTGTTTTTATTTTTACATGAGCAGACGAATGCGACTAATGCAAATATTAAAATAAGTCTTTTAGCTGTTTTCATAATAAATTATTTAAGTGTTCTGAAATATTCTAATACTGATCTAGCTTCCTTTTCTGTTAGGTTTTGATTTGCCATTGGAGACCCATTAAACTCCATCAATAATTCTTTTGCTAGTGGATTGTTCTTAACCATTCCCTCAGGATCTAGAATCATATTCATGATCCATTCTGGAGAACGTCGTTCTAAAATACCTGTTGGTGGAGGACCAATAAATTTTTTGTCTGGTCGATGGCAAGCCGTACACATTTTCTTAAAAACCTCTGCGCCTTCAGTTGCCATTTTTTGGTCTATCTCTGTATCAAAAATCAAAGATGTTATTGGACCAACACCTTTATTATTTAAGGTTATTCTTTTTGATGCAGGAGTTATTGTTTCTTTAGATTTTTCTATTTTAACTGGAGCTTCCTTTCTACCAAAAGAAATTGGCTCTTTCTTCTTTTCTTCCTTGCCTCCACAACTCATTAGTAGTGTTACAAATAATACAGTCATTAGTTTTAGTGTTGTCTTCATATGTATTTGATTTATTAAGCAAATTTAGTGACTAAGCTGAGTACTTAATATGATATTTATCATATTTCGGACAATTTTATCCTAATTAAAATTTAACATAATTCAGAACCTATTACTTAATAAATACTGTCTTTAAGTTTATCCTCTTTAATTAGTTGACCATATGTTTTCTTATCTTTAAAGCAACTAAACCAAACAGAAATGAAAAAATCACTTTCCCTGATGCTTTTCTTAGCATCACTAACACTCTTTGCTCAAGATATTTCTCTAGATGTATTAAAAAACATGAAACCTCGTAACATTGGTCCTGGCGGAATGTCTGGTCGTGTTACAGCCATCGATGTTGTACATTCGAATACAAATGTTATGTATGTAGGAACGGCTTCTGGTGGTCTTTGGAAAAGTCAGTCTGGAGGTATTACTTGGACACCAATTTTTGATGATCAAGTAACAGCTTCTGTTGGTGCTGTGGCGATTCAGCAATCTAATCCTAGTGTGATTTGGGTTGGAACAGGAGAAGGTAATCCTAGAAATAGTTTGAATGGTGGTTATGGCATTTTCAAATCCTTAGATGGTGGAAAAAGTTGGACTGCTATGGGATTAAAAGATACTCGGCATATTCATCGTGTGATTATCGATCCTACAAATCCAGATATTGTCTATGTAGCAGCTATAGGTTCGCCTTGGGGAGAGCATCCAGAACGTGGTGTTTTTAAAACTACTGATGGTGGAAAAACATGGAGCAAAATTCTATTCGCTAATAACAAAACAGGTGCGGCAGATCTGATAATGGATCCAACAAACCCAAACAAATTAATAGCTGCAATGTGGGAACACAAACGTGATCCTTGGTTCTTTAATTCGGGTGGTGAAGGTTCTGGATTGCATATTACACATGATGGTGGAAAAACATGGGAAAAAATCACAGATAAAGAAGGTTTCCCTGAAGGCAATCTTGGCCGTATTGGTGTAGCGATTGCACCTAACAAACCAAACATCATTTATGCTTTGGTTGAAGCTAAGAAAAATGCACTTTACAAAAGTGAAGATGGTGGGTTTAATTGGAAAAAAGTAAATGATAAATCTAGTGGAAGAGGCTCAGGTGGTATAGGAAATCGCCCGTTTTACTATTCTGAAATCTATGTCGATCCTCAAAATGAAAATCGTGTATACTCGGTCTATACCTATGTCAATGTTTCGGAAGATGGCGGAAAAAACTTCACGCAATTGATGCCTGCTTATGGTGTTGATAACGGTGTCCATCCAGATCATCATGCCTGGTGGATTCATCCAACAGATGGAAGCTTTATGATAGACGGAAATGATGGCGGAATGAACATCACAAAAGATGGAGGAAAATCTTGGCGATTTATAGGGAATTTACCTGTCGCGCAGTTTTACCATATTAGCGTCGATAACGAAATTCCATATAATGTTTATGGAGGTATGCAAGATAATGGCTCTTGGAGAGGTCCAGCGTACACTTGGCGAACTCAAGGTATTCGAAATAGCTACTGGCAAGAAATTAGTTTTGGTGATGGTTTTGATGTGGTTCCAGATAAAGACGATTCAAGGTTTGGTTGGTCTATGAGTCAGCAAGGATTTGTGAGTCGTTACGATTGGCAAACTGGAAATAACTATATGGTAAGACCAACTCATCCTGATCCTGATGTCAAATTACGTTTCAACTGGAACTCTGCAATTAATATCGATCCGTTTGATAATAGTACCATTTACTTCGGAAGTCAGTTCGTCCATAAATCAACAGACAAAGGAGATACTTGGACCATCATTTCTAAAGATTTAAGTACAAACGACCCAGAAAAACAAAAACAATCGGAAAGTGGCGGACTAACGATGGATGCTACTGGTGCCGAAAATCACACCACTATTTTGGTGATTGAACCTTCTACCCTAGAACGCAATATGCTTTGGGCTGGGACTGACGACGGAAAAGTACATTATACAACAGATGGTGGTGATTCATGGAATGATGTTACAAAAAACATCAAAGGCTTACCTGCAGGAAGTTGGATTGCTCAAATAAAAGCGTCTAATAAAACTAAAGGCGAAGCTTTACTAATTGCTAACGATTATAGACGATTTAATTATACACCTTATGCTTATCGAACTAAAGACTACGGAAAGACATGGACTCGCATAGTCGATTCTGGAGATGTTGAAAGCTACACACTTTCAATCGTTGAAGATCCAATAGAAAAAAACTTGATGTTCTTGGGCACTGATGACGGACTTTACATCTCGTTTGATGCCGGAAACAAATGGACCAAATGGACCAATGGTTTCCCAACTGTACCTGTAAAAGATTTGGTAATCCATCCTCGCGAACACGATTTAATTATTGGTACGTTTGGTCGTGCTGCTTGGGTTTTGGATGATATTCGTCCGTTACGAGCATTAGCAAAAAACAAACAACTTATCAATCAGAAACTAGAACTCTTTGAACCACCAACGGCTTATCAAGCAGCTTACCAAGAACCAACTGGAAGTCGTTTTGGAGCAGATGCCATGTATCAAGGTGAAAACAGAGGCTATGGTGCAAGACTTTCATATTTCGTAAAAATCGATGAGAAGAAAAAGTCTTCCGATGATGAGAAAGACAAAAAAGAAGAAGAGAAAGATGAGGACGAAGAAAATGATTCCGAAGCTAAAGAAGCCAAAGTGAAATGGGACACTATACATCTTAAAATTTATGATGGTGATCGATTAATTCGCACATTAAAACGAAAAGCACCAGATTCTACAGGTTTGTATAAATGGACTTGGTTTATGAATGAAGCAGGTGTATATTCTCCTTCCAGACTTATTAGAAAGCGTAATAATGAGCCTGGAGGTGTTTCGGTAAAACCAGGAACTTATAAAGCAGTGATGAATTTTGGTGATCAAACTTCCGAAGAGATGATAACTATAGAATCAGACCCAAGAGTCAATGCTTCTATGGCAAACATCAACCAAGTTTATGAGACGTCAAAACAACTAGAAATCATACAGCAAAATGCTGCTGATGCCGTGAAACAATTGGTTGAAAGCAAAAACATTGCTAAAGACTATCAATCATTACTCAGTAAATTAGACAAAAAAAAGTATAAAGAGGATATCAAATCGTCTAAAGGAGTTATTAAAAGTATCGATAGTATCGTTGACAAATTCTTAGGTAAAGAAGACAAGCGTCAAGGTATTACACGAAGTCCAGAGGTTACTGTTATGCAGCGATTAAGACTAGCGAGAGGCTATGTTGGATCTAGACAAAACGGAATTACAACAACCGAAACCACTTTAATTAAAAACGCAAAAGCAGCTCTCGAAGATGTATTAAATGAAATAAATACATTCTTTAATGATACTTGGGCTCCTTATCGTTCAAAAATGGAACAGATCCAAGCCAATCCGTTCAAAGATATTAAGACATTTAAATTAGATTAACCAAACACTAAATCAAACATTATGAAAACAAAAATTTTGGGATTATGCATAGTAGCTCTGATGTTTTCTTGTAAAGAGGAGACTAAAGAAACAGCAATTGTAGAACGTGAAATTCAGCAGTATACCATAGAACAATTCATGGACAATGAAGCTGTTAGAGGCGGAAGTTTTTCAGCAGATAACAGTAATTTACTAGTATCAAGTAACCGTTCTGGTATTTATAACGTGTACACCATTCCTACTAAAGGAGGAGAAATGACAGCTATTACCACATCTGATAGCACTTCGATAAATGCTGAATCCTATTTTCCAAATGACAATAGAATGTTATTAAGTGCTGACGGAAATGGAGATGAAATCGATCACATATTCGTAAGAGAACTTGACGGAACCATCAAAGACATCACACCAGAAGTAGGAGCTAAATCAAGTTTCTATGGTTGGTCTGAAGATGACAATTACTTATATTTTGGATCTAACAAAAGAAATCCTAGATATTTTGATGTCTACAAAATGTCGATTGAGGATTATGCTTCTGAAATGATTTATCAAAATGACAGCGGACTCAGTTTTTCTGGTATGTCTAATGATGAGAAATATTTTGCGTTAACAAAATCGGTAAACACGAACGATAGTGACCTGTCTCTTTATAATGTAAAAACTAAAGAAATGATTAAGATCAATGAAAACCTGAGTGCAAATTCGGCTCAAGACTTTTCTAAAGACAATTCGATGTTCTATTATACGACTGATGATGGTGGTGAGTTTTCGTATCTCATGTCCTATGATTTAACAACAAAAGAAAAGAAAAAAATTATTGAAAAATCTTGGGATATTATGGGAAGTGGTTTTACTTCTCAAGGCACTTACAAAGTGGTTTATGTTAATGAAGATGGTAAAAATGCCATTGAAGTTTTAGATGCAGCAACCATGACACCAATTGAATTACCAGATTTTGGTGATAAAAGTATTACAAGTGTAAGCTTTAACGATGATGAAAAATGGATGCGTATGTATGTTGGCGGTTCAAATTCACCCTCAGACTTATACACCTACAATTTAGAAACCAAAGAACAACACAAATTAACCAATGTACTTAATAACGATATTAGTGCTGAAGATTTAGTAACAGCTAAGGTGATACGATTTAAATCGTTTGATGGCACAATAGTTCCAGCAATATATTACTTACCTCATCAAGCTTCAGAAGAAAACAAAGTGCCAGCAATGGTTTGGGTTCATGGTGGTCCTGGAGGACAAACTCGTCAAGGATTTAGCTCTTTAATTCAGTATATGGTCAATCATGGTTATGCCGTTTTAGCCGTGAATAATCGTGGTAGTAGTGGCTACGGAAAAACCTTTTTTAAAATGGACGACTTAAACCACGGAGAAAAAGATTTACAAGATTGTGTAGAAGGCAAAAATTGGTTAGCAACGCAATCTGAAATTGATGGTGGCAAAATTGGAATTATTGGCGGATCTTATGGTGGTTATATGACGATGGCTGCACTCACTTATACGCCTGAAGAATTTGATGTCGGTGTTAATTTATTTGGTGTTACCAACTGGATGCGAACTTTAAAGAGTATTCCTCCTTATTGGGAATCGTTTAGAGAATCTTTATACCTAGAATTAGGTGATCCTTATTCGGCAGATTCTACACGTTTAAAGCGTATTTCACCTTTATTCCACACTGATAAAGTAACCAAACCATTAATCGTATTGCAAGGCGCACAAGACCCAAGAGTTTTGCAAGTTGAATCTGATGAGATCGTTGCTGGTGTAAGAAAAAATGGTGTTCCAGTAGAATATGTTTTATTTGAAGATGAAGGACATGGTTTTGTGAAAAAAGAGAACCAAATAGAGTCTTACAGCAGAATACTTAAGTTTTTAGATAAGCATCTTAAAAAAGAAAACGCGCCTGTAGATGGCGAAACAATAAGTACTGAAATTGAAGTTGAGGACACAAAATAGTGTTTTATTAGAATAAATTAAAAAGCTTGAGCAAATTGCTCAAGCTTTTCTGTTTTAGTAAAAATCTAATAACTAACTAAAACTAAATTTTAAATGTTATTACTGGTAATGTTGCATGATTAGCGACATCTTCAGAAACACTTCCTGTGAAAAAGTGTGCTAAACCTTTTCTTCCATGAGTTGGAACAGCAATCAAGTCGGCACCTAAAAGGTTTGATGCGTTTAAAATCCCTCTTTCGACGGTATAATCAGAGGCATAATGCACATCATTTAACTTATTCAAATTACCATCTGCTTTTTGAAGAAAGTTAGCTACTGTAGTTTCCATTTCAGCAGAACTTTTAAAGCCTTCTCCTGGTACATTGACATGAATTAATTTTATATTGTCAAATAGTTTGCGTGCTTTTATGTAAGGCTCCACCATTTCCATAGAAAAATCACTAGCAAAGGTTACGGTTTTAAAGTTTAATTTTTCTGGTTTTTGTTTAACGACTAAAACTGGGACTTCAGAATATCTCACTACTTTTTCGGTATTAGATCCTACGAAGATTTCAGACAATCCGCTAGCACCATGAGACCCCATAACAATCAAATCTGCGCTGTGTTCTTTAGCAACTTCAGCAACTTCACTAAAAACTTTAAAATGTTTTACAACTGGCGTCACATTAACACTCTCTAAATACGCCTTATCTAAATAGGCTTCAAACTTTTGCTCGGCAAGTTTTAAATAAAACACCATTTGTTCGTTTAGTGCATTTCCAGAACTGATAAGACTTCCTTTATCGAGTTCTAACATGTGTAATACGATAAGGTCGGCATTATTTCGTTTTGCTAAAATAGCTGCTGTTTCTAGAGCGTATTCAGAATATTCAGAAAAATCTATTGGTACTATTATCTTGTCCATAATAAATATATTTAGTGTTTGTTTTAATGTTATAAATAAATGTGGTAATGACTTAAACGGTCATTGAAAATAATCTGGTTTGCGGTTGTTTTCGTTGCAGTAAGACATCAAAAGCCATACACACATTTCTTACGTATGGTTGTCCCTTTTGAGTAACCTTGATACCTTCTTTTTCGAAGATTACCAAGCCGTCAGCTTCCATTTCTCTAAGCTTAAAAACGATATCTTTTAACTCTTCAATGTAAAGTGATTTTTCTGTCCAACTGGTTTCAAAATGACACATCAAATTTAAAATGTGTTGTCTTATTAGAAGATCTTCATTACTTAAAATATGACCTCTATATACTGGAATAATGTTTTGTTCAACTAAATGGTAATATTCTTCAATACCCTTTACATTCTGAGAAAACCCATACCAACTATCACTAATTGACGATACACCTAAACCAATCATCGCTTGTGTTTTTGATGCTGTATATCCCATAAAATTACGATGTAAGGTATTGGCTTTCATAGCCTTATATAATGAATCGGTTTCTAAAGCAAAATGATCCATCCCAATTTCGTGGTAACCCGCCTTACTTAGCAATTCCTTACCTAATTCATACTGTGCGCGCTTTGACGCACCAGATGGCAAATCGGCTTCCTTATAACCACGTTGCCCATTTCCTTTAAGCCATGGCACATGCGCATAACTGTAAAAAGCAATACGGTCTGGCATCAATTCTTTAGTAAGCTCAATGGTTTTAGCGACATGAACTTCTGTTTGAAACGGTAAACCAAAAATAATGTCATGACCAATTGAAGTATAACCTATTTCTCTAGCTGCAAGTGTTGCCTGTTTCACATTATCAAATGGTTGAATGCGATGAATGGCCTTTTGAACCGTTTCATTATAATCTTGAACACCAAAACTTACACGCGAGAAACCTAAATCGTAAAGCGTTTGAAGATGTTCTCGGGTCGTATTATTAGGATGTCCTTCAAAACTAAACTCGTAACCTTCAGCCAGATTGGCTTTTCTCAAAATACCTTTTATAAGAAACTCTAAATTTTCAGAAGAAAAAAATGTGGGTGTTCCGCCTCCAATATGGAGCTCTTTAATTTTTGGACGCCCTTTTAAGAGTTCGCAATATAAACTCCACTCTTTTAAAACTGCTTTAAGATAAGGCTCTTCTACATCATGACGCTTAGTGATGCGCTTATTACAACCACAAAACGTACACATGCTTTCGCAAAATGGTAAATGAATGTAAAGACTTATGCCTTCCGAAGCATTGCTTTCGTTAAAAGACACAGATAATGATTCTTTCCACTTTTTTAGTGAGAATGAAGCATTGTCCCAATACGGAACTGTTGGATAACTCGTATAACGCGGTCCAGCCACATTATACTTTTGAACTAATGAATTGCACATACCTAAACAATTATAAATCAAAATTACGTGCATTACCTAGCATAAAATATGACATATATCATATCTTTAAAATAAATCGAAAAACTTTCAATCGTTTCAAATATTGGTTATCTTTCAACATAATTAACACTTAAAACAAAATCAATGAAACGTTCAATTCTATACATACCTATTTTAGCATTGTGTTTAAGTATCTCGTGTAAATCTGATAAAAAAGAAGCAACGCCTGAGACTACTGATACAGAAAATGTTGACACTGACATTAAAGAAGACGCTAGCGAACGTCCAACAGCAAAAGATGAACCAGCCTATTATACTGATAAGAAAAAATTAACGCTAACACTAGATGCAAAAAGCAATAGTGGTGTAACTGGAAGTGTACTGTTTAGTCAAGATTCAGGTGCTGTGACCATGTTAGCTAGACTAAGCGGATTAACCGAAGGTCAACATGCCATTCATATTCATGAAAAAGCAGATTGTAGTTCAGATGACGGAAAATCTTCTGGTGGTCACTGGAACCCAATGGGTCAGCCTCATGGAAAATGGGGAGACGCTGCCGGTTTTCATAAAGGTGACATTGGGAACCTAACTGCTAGTGCTGATGGATATGCTACAATTACCTTGGTTACTGACGAATGGTGTATAGGTTGTGGAGATGAGACCAAAGATATCGTTGGTAAAGCTATTATTGTTCACCAAGGTATTGATGATTTAAAATCACAACCATCTGGAGCCGCAGGAACTCGTGTAAGTTGTGGTGGAATTATAGAATAAACAACCAAAATAGATCATAGAAATAAAGCTACCATTAGGTAGCTTTATTCTTTTTAGCTTTAGCCCTAAATTATACTTTAGGTCTAGTGTCACAGTGTTTAAATAACTCAATTTTCATACTGAAAAGCATCAAATTCTCGTTTGGTGCTTTTTCTTTTATTAAAAATACGTAGAACTACCTATATATAGAATTCAATTTTACTCTAAATTTATAGAAGACAAAACACCAACTAATCACCTATATAATGAAAACTGAAATCAAGCACATTGTTTATTTAATGTTAGAGAACCGTTCATTAGATCAACTCTTGGGTTGGTTGTATGACGAGAAAAACCCACCATTGGTAAATATTCCGCCACAGGATAAGGACAAAAAACCAACCTATAACGGACTTAAAGAAAACACTTATTATAACTTAGATGAGGATTGCAATAAGCATTATGTAATTAAAGGTGTAGACAATATGAATGTGCCTATTCATGATCCACATGAAAAATATAGTCATGTCAACAAACAATTATTTGACACTGAAGACAACCAATCCTGTGACACAAAAGCGACTATGAGAGGGTTTTACAAAGACTTTGCAACCTATCATGATAATGATGATCACGTTGATCAAATTATGCAAACCTATACACCAGAAGATTTACCAGTACTTAATGGTTTAGCAAAAGCATTTGCAGTGTCTGACCGCTACTTTTGTTCTGTACCCACACAAACCAATTGCAATCGTGCTTTTGCTGCTGCAGGGAACTCCGTGAACATAAATAAACAGAATGAACCTGAAGCCTTTGTCAATAATAGAAAATTTAGTCATAAGCTAGGGCATCTAAGTCAGCCCTTTGGGAATTTGTTCAGTCAAAATACCATGTGGAATGTCTTATGGGAACATGGATTTCGCGAACCATCAGATTGGATGCACTATTATAGCACTGGACGCGATTGGGAAAGATGGTTAGGACTTGAAGGTTATACCTACACGCGAGATTTAATGACACAATTGCATCCAAAAAAATTCAACAAACATTTTGACGGCATGGCTGTTTTTTTTGAAAATGCCAAAGCAGGTAAGTTACCAAGGTTTAGCTTTCTAGAGCCTGAATGGGGTTTGGAAATTCCCGTATTGGGAATCGACGTAGGTGCTCAAGGTACAGATTATCATCCACCAACCAATTTGATTCCTGGAGAAACCTTTGTGAAAAAGGTTTATGATAGTTTAACCTCCAATAAAGACGCCTGGGCAAATACCTTGCTTATCATCAATTTTGATGAACATGGTGGCACTTACGATCATGTAGGACCAACACCATGTGCTACAGCTCCTTGGGCGAATGCCAGTGATGGCACACCAACACCAACAGAGACGAATAGAGAACTAGGTTTTGATTTTAAGCGTTTTGGTGTTCGTGTCCCGTTACTATTAGTCTCTCCTCGTATCCAAGAATCTACGGTCTTTCGTGCTGAAGGCGATATACCATACGACCACACCTCTGTGATAGCGACAATTTTAAAAATGTTTGAGATCCCAAAAACGGCTTGGCAATTAGGCTCTAGAACAGCCAATGCTCCAACCTTTGAAAACATATTTGAAGGCAACCCAGTACGTCAAGACATCCCAGTTGTAGAAGTAAATAAACACCCTAAAACTATAGAGGATATCGCAACCAAAACACCTCCTAACGATATTCATTTACAGGTGGCACATAATATATTATACCGATTTATAAAAAAAGAAGGCTTAAGCAAAGACGATATTGACAAACTAGATTTACCTAAACTAGTAGACGCCGAAAACGCTTTACATCTCTCCACATTATTGAAAGCCGCTGTAAATACGATAAGGAATCGTTGAAAGATACGTAGTTTCTACGTATGGATTGGATTGGGATTTGTTTAACATGTCAATACAAACAACCATACTATTGATATTCATTAAATTAATTGGTAAAGCCAAGATTTTGTTGGGATATAACGAGTTGTAAACAAGCTGAAAAACGAAAACCTATGATACATTTACTTTGGTCAATTATTAATTTAATTATTGTTTTCTACTTTCTATATCTGATTGTCGGGTTTATTAGAAAAGGTAAACGAATTTTTAATCCTAAATTTAAAGTTGTTTCAATATTTGTAATGGTAATTGGAATTGTTCAAGTAGTTTCTGCTGTTAATTCGGAGGGAAAAACGAACCGAATCACCATAACAAACAACTATAATAAAAAGAATAATTCTAAAGTAGAAAAAGTAAAGCTCGAAGATAATTTGACTTTTGATATAAATATGCACGTAAAATATTCGATTGAACAAAACGAATTGATTCCTATAGAAAGTAATAGTTTGCTGACTGGTTTTGTTAGCGGTTACGAATGGGAGTTTACATCGATTGAAACTAATAATTACAAACAATCTGAAAAAGCGGAATTTACTGCTAATGGTGTTTTGAAATGGAATCTTTTCGGAATAACTATTTATAACGAATCGAAAACATTTAACGGAATTATAAAATAAAAAAAGCCAGTTTACAACAACGTGTATAATTAATTGCTTAGTTGGTTAAGACAAGGATAATCTCCTACAAATTATTATCTTTAACTAATCGGAATATTCTAAACGAAATTCCCGCAACTAACATTACACAATCACGTTGTGGGTAATTAAATAGCTATTATCTTGCAACATTTGAAATAATTTGAAGTCATTATAATTATTAATTTAACTTTTATTTAAATTTAAATGATGAAAAACTCACTCTCAATTTTAGCTCTTCTTATTTTTCTCTATGGTTGTTCCGATTCAAAAAAGGTAAGCGAGTCAGCTCTCCTTATTTACAATGCAAACATCATAAATGTTATTGATGGAAGCATATTAAGTGGCCAATCTATTTTAATAGACAATGGTATCATTCAGTCAATCGGAACTCATGCTTCAATGAAAAATTTAGCTTTAGAAAATAACCATATCAATATTGAGAATAAATATATAATTCCAGGGATGTGGGATGCTCATGTACATATAGATAAACTATCAAATGACATAGAGCACTCAAGTAGAATGCTTAGTCTCTATACTTTAAATGGAATAACTTCAATTAGAGAAATGGGAGGAAACTGGTCTAAAATAAAAAAGTTAAAGGAGAAATCAATGCAGTTGTATTACTTGCCAACAATTTTCACTGCAGGGCCAATATTTGAGAACAAGGCATTTGTAGACTGGGTTGTGAAGCAAGATAATGATGTGGAATTTGGACAACAACGTATCGGTATTTCTACACCAGAAGAGGTGCCATTTTTATTAGATTCAGTGCTAAAACTCGGAGTAGACTTTATTAAAGTTAGAACCGCAGCATCACCTGATACATTCTTTGAAATTGCCAAACAATGTAAAAAAAACGGAGTGAAATTTTGCGGACATGTCGACGCTAAAGTGGATTTATACGATGCTGTAAATTCAGGTATTAGCTCATTAGAGCATGTTGATATCTTTCAGTTAACCGGAATGACGGAATCTAAAATGGATTCTATAGTATTACTGATGAAAACTCTGAACACATACTATTGCCCTACGCTCACATATTTCAAACAACACAGAATATATAATAAAGACACTATTAAAGCTTTTTTAAGTGACTCTACATTTACAACTTATCGTAAAAGAGCATATGCTTCAAAGAGTTTACTTGACAAGTCTAAGCAAGCTATTGGTTGGGCAGAAGAATCTCAAGTCCCTTGGAAAAAAATGGAATCGAATTCTCTCAAATTCGGAAAGAAAATTGTAGAAAGTAATATTTCTATTTTGGCTGGTACAGATGGGGCAAATGCCTTAGTTCTCCCTGGGTTAAGCTTATTTGAAGAATTAAAACTTTATGAAACAGAATTCCAAATGGATAATTTGAGCATCCTACAAACTGCTACTATAAACCCTGCGAAATATTTCAATATACAAGATATTGGATTGGTGAAAGAAGGATTCATTGCCGATTTAGTTATTTTAGACAAAAATCCAATAGAAAATATTGAGAATATCAAAACAACTAATTCAGTAATAAAATCTGGAAAATTAATTACTAAAGACGAAATTCATAAGAGATTTAAAAAAATTCGAAAGTATAACATGCAATAATAAAACTATCTACAACACCGTGTATAATTAATTGCTTAGTTGGTTAAGACGAGGAACTTATCCTACAAATTACTATCTTTAACTAATCGGAATATTCTAAACAAAATTCCCGCAACTAACAATACACAAATCCGTTACAAACCATTTGCTGAAGCGCAAACCATGCCACCCTCTTCTCTACTTCAATCAAGCGAAGCATTCGATTTTTTTTGGAATTTAAGAAAAGAATACTTTTAGAAAAATTGAAATAAAAAGATCCTTCAAAGATTTTCTAATCACGCAAAACAATTTATATAAAGTCTTAAGTTAATTCCATTTCAGATTTATTTGAATCTATCAATCTGTATGTATAATAGAAAGGACTTACCATTATAAATAAAACTAATAATACAGGGCTTGTAAGGACTAGTAATACATGAATTTTTTTCATTGGTCTTATAGTAAATTAATATGTTACAAAGTTGACATATTTATGAGATTCTACAAACATGTATATTAACCTATTTATGGTTTATATTAGCATTAATTAAGACAAGAGTACTTTCGAAAAATTGAAGTGAAAATATCGCAATTTATTAACGGAACGCAGTTTTTAGGCAAGGAGAATGCAACGGAATTATCAATTGGAACGTGAAAACGGAAAAGAATAATATAAAAAACGGTTTGTAACAACGTGTATAATTACGATACCATTCATTGCGAGAAACTCAATGGAAAATGAAATATAATACTATGAAACACATATTAATTCTGACTTTGACAATAGTTTTTTCTTCATTTGCTACGCCCACACTTGCACAACAAAATGATTTTATAAAAGACTATTTAGAACGATTAGAAAATTCTCGGAAATACTTGATTCTTGTTGCAGAGGAAACGCCTGAAGATAAATATGAATTTAAAGCATCGCCAGAGTCAATGAGCTTTGCGGAAAATTTAATGCATATTGCTTGGGCAATGGATTGGCATAGTCAAACTTTATTGGGTGGACGTAAAGCAAGAGATTGGAATACAGACACAGAACTTAAAGTTGAGAATAAATCTAAAAAGGAGATGATTGCTACAATTGACAAAACATTTAATGAAACGATAAAATTAATAACTGAATTCGATACAACTAAATTTAATGATACATTAGACTATTTAGGATTAAATAGAACGAAAAGACAAATTTTCCTATTACTTGCTGACCACATAACACATCACAGAGGACAAATGCTTGTCTATATGCGACTGAATGGACTAAAGCCACCTAGATATGTTTTATATCAATAACTCAAACGGAATCGAAAATCTAACGAAATAGCACCAACGTGTATCTTTAATTGCTTTGGCAAGTGTGTACTCGGAAAACCCTACAGATTTGCCTCTGGTTCATTTTATTTTCTAATTTAGTTACTTAAACACGTAACGAAACCATACACGAAGCCGTTAGCACCAATTGAAAAAAATAAGAAATGAAAGTTACACCTGAACATAATGAACGGATAGCACAAATGACATTTGTATCAGTTTATCCTCATTACGTGGCAAAGGTGGAGAAGAAAGGAAGAACTACATCAAGTGATAGAATGGTTAACAGGTTATGATCAATTGAGACTGCAAGTATTTATGGATGAAAAGGCAACATTTAATACATTCTTTCAAAACGCAGAATTGAATCCAAATGCCCACCTAATTAAAGGAGTAATATGCGGCTATCGAATAGAGGAAATTGAAAATCCATTAACGCAACAAGTAAGATATTTAGACAAATTAGTAGATGAATTAGCTAAAGGTCGTAAAATAGAAAAAATATTACGAATTGGATAAAAAAACTGGTGCTAACACCGCGTATAATTAATTGCTAAGTCTGTGCGTACTCAGAAAATCCTAAACCAAAACATCGACTCCAAAAGCAAGTGCTTTCAACCACATTTATTCAGATAAAGACTTAACTTTACCTAATAAACCTATTATACTATGAGAGATCCGTTTTTAGCAGCAGCAATCAAGGAAGCCAAATTAGGGCTACAAGAAGGCGGCATCCCAATAGGTTCAGTAATTGTACACGACAATAAAATTTTAGGGAAAGGCCATAATCGACGCGTGCAAGAAGGGAGTGTTATTTTACATGGTGAGATGGATGCCCTAGAAAATGCAGGACGACAGAAAGCTTCTATTTACAAAGACAGTGTTTTATACACAACACTTTCACCATGCCCAATGTGTACTGGAACTATTCTCTTATATGGAATTCCGAAAGTCGTTATTGGTGAGCATCAAACATTTATGGGTGAAGAAGATTTATTGAAATCTAGAGGTGTTGAAGTTATTGTTTTAAATGATGAAGAATGCATCGACATGATGACAACATTTATCAATAATAAGCCCGAATTATGGAATGAAGATATTGGCGTATAAATCGCTGAATTCAAATAAAAAATTAACTTTGCATCGTCTTTAAATTTGAATGCATGAACCCATCTACTAGTGGTTGGATTGAAAAATTCTGTTCACAGCTCTCTAAAAAGGGAATTCCTTTTGAGAACTATACTAAGCTATATGATGGTCTAAAAGACAATGGGTTTATCTATGGTGTTAATGTTGGAATTATTGATAACATTGGCGGAACGCTTAAGTATTCTGAAGATGAGTTAGCTAAAATAAATCTGATCACAGGCTTATATCATGTCTACCATTTTCATAAAGGCGCTTGTACCAAAAAAGAATTTATATCCGATTTATTACGATTCTATAAAGCTTTAGAAGTTTCAGATTTATCGCTTTGGGATAAACTTTTTATCGGTAAAAGTGAAGCCTCAATGCTAGAACGCTTAATTCATGATCGTACAAAGATTGATGACAATCTACTCACTCGGAATTTTAATAAATCAATTACCAACTCTTTATTGTTTTCTGATGTTTTAACCTTTGACGCCTATTTAACTAAGGCTATTGAGCCAAAGTCCTATGCAGCAAAACTGGAAAGTATTATTATTGGGACCCTCTATCAATCTCTAAATTCTAAAAGTAAAATCACCGACTACGACAAGGAGATTATTCATATTTTTGAGTCTTCTGCCTCTTTCCTTGATGATGACAACACCGAAATTGAAGATCTCATTTATGATATTGATTACGATATCAATTTTAAAGAAAAGAAATACCTTTTAGATTTAATGTGTCTGGCGGTTTGGGATGATGAAATTTTAGAACGCTCAGAATATCAATTTCTAAAACAGTTAGAAAAACGATTAGACATAGACAATTCCGAAATTCACGATTCCATTTTATGCGTATCAAAATTTCATGATGAACATAAAAAAGAAGTGATGTTGTTTTTACAAACCAATCCAATGGGTGCTTTCTACGAAAACTCATCGCAGTTGGTGAATAAGCTCATTCGACGAAATAGTAAGCGTTTGGTTAAAGAAATGCGTCAGAGCAAGGAATTAATGGTATTAATATCCAAGTCTACACATTCTGATTTGAGCAAAGAAGAGCAAAAACAAATGCAAGCCCAACTGCTCGACATGTTAAAAACCATCCCAAGCTTAGCTATTTTCATGCTTCCTGGAGGCGCCATTTTGTTACCACTCTTCGCTAAATTGATTCCAAATTTATTGCCATCGGCTTTTGATGACAATCGTATTGAGGACTAGTTTACTGCTTCACAAATCTTACGTTAGCATTGCCTTTATCCGTTTTAATTAGCACAAAATACATACCAGATTTCAAGTGTTCTGTAGAAAATGAAACGGTTTGATTATTGAATAGTTCCGAAGTATTGATAAGGCGACCGCTAACATCTACAAGGGTATAATTTCCTTTTAAAACCGAACTAAATTCTATATTAAATACATCTTTTACTGGATTAGGATAGCTTTTAATCGTATTCAAAAATTGATCATCTGTCGAAAGCGTAGCCGATGATGCTGAATCACTAATTACAATACTATTTAAAACACCATCTATAGAATACGCCGTGATTTTAAACCACACTTCGTCGGCTTCAGAAATGCTTGGATTAGTCCATAAATAGGATGGATTTGTAAGCGACGTTGCTATGGTATTAAAACTGTTTTGGTTATCGATACTGTATTCCAAATCATAAAAAATCGGTCGGCCATCATCAGGATTATTGAGTTGCCATGTGATCGGCATACTCGCATCATAAATACCCGAAATTGGTGAGGTAATTGTAACATCCGGATGCTCATAATCATGCAATAATTCGGCAAAACCAATTCCTGTGACTGCCATTCCATTTACAGTACCAGTTATTGAAGTCGCGCCTTCAAAAAATCGAAAAGGCAATTGTACTTCAGTATTATCATGTAATGTAGTAATTGTTAAGTCTATAGCATTGCTGGTAGATGTTAATCGCCATTGTTTCGAATAGCAACGTTCTCCATCTGGCATACAATTAAAAGCTAAGCGTTCAATTTGAAAATCGTCTGTCGTGTATTGTGTGCTTTCATCAACATAAGCTGATAATATTTTATACGCTTCATTATTCGGAATTAAACGATCAGGAGTAAATATATTCCACAGGTTGAGATCCATTCCATTAGAGAGTTGCACACTAAACCATTCATATTTCTCACCAGTTAACGGATTAAAAGTCCCATATTGTCTATCTATCCACCCTGTTCCTATTACAGGTTCTGTTGTGCCATTAAAGGTAATTGAGCCTGTGACTTCGTTCATGGTCTGAGAAAAATAATAGGTGTAATTATTTTCGCCTTGATTTAAATACCCATCATCTCCTACCATAAGAGGTCGCTTAAGCGTTTCAAATTCTAAATCCAATCCTGCATTTGCTGTTAAAGCATAGAGTTCATATTCAAAAGGAATAGGGATATTATTGATATCTTCTTTATTTCGCCAAGATTCTGTAGCGGCTAAAAATACATCTGCTTCGATATCAAAACTAGTTGTCGATAGTGTTGTATAGTTCACCGGTTTTACATCTTGAAGAAACGTGCCCGTATCATCATCTGTAATATTCAAAATTCTAAATCCGTCAAATCCAGATAGCGGATAATGAAAAAACGTATACATAAAGCTATAACTTTTCCCTGTGGTTTGTCCAACAACATGACCTGCAGAATACCACCATTCTATGGGTTCAGCAGTATGACGACCTTCATCTATTGGAAATGCGACTTGACCACTAGGATTATATGGGTACGTTTTCCAATCTTGAGCAAAAGTCAGAGTACTTATAACACATAAAAGGCAGAATAGATTAATTTTAAGATTCATAGCTAAATTTTGTGTCGGAAATCTAAAGCTTTCAATAGCCATGCGCAACTATTTCTGCCAAGACGTTACTTTTAAAGTTTTAAGTGTGTAAAAACGTGACTTTTCGGGTAAAATAGCGTCCGATAGATGATTCTATAAAAGCGAGATAGTTATGACGAAAACTTCTACTGTCATGCAAAACACAATAGCCTTTTTAATTCCTTTAGCGCATGTATTAACCTTAGTTTTCCTATTAAATTCCAGCGTGTTTTTAGCCAATCAGAATTCGCTATCCACTTTTATTACTATTGATTTCATTCTCACGATTCCAATCATCTATTTCTTACTCATTAGAAAACGTAATATTTCAAGCTTTACCATAGCACCATTTCTTATTGCTTGTGTTGTAATATAAGGCACTTTGGAAACCAATAAACCTATGGTTATTGAACCTGAAATTGATGAGCACTACAAAGAATGGAAACAAGAATCCAAGAAAAAATATCAAACCTACAGAGACTATTCACTTGCCGAATTATTAGTCCTCGATATATTTTTAGAAGCTGGATTTAGTGGATTATTTCAGGTGCAGAAGATTTATTAGATGGTTTAGGTGATTCGATAGGTGATATTTTTGAAGTCTTTTAACTTAGCCACTCTTTAAAATCTTTAACGCGTTCTCTTGCGACAATTACATCCTGTTCTTTAAACGTATTGAGTTTAATTTGAAGTCTGGAATTGGTATAGCTTATCATATCCTTAATGGCATTGACATTGACATAAAACTTTCGGCTTATTCTAAAAAACTTATGAGGTTCTAACTCCTCTTCGAGCTGTTCTAAAGTCGTATCGAGCAGATAATTTCTTCCTTCGGAAGTATAGGCATATGTGCCTTTGTTTTCACTATAAAAACATTCGATATCATCTATATTAACCAATTTGAGATGCTGGCCAACTTTAACAGAAAACCGCTTTTTATATTCGCGTTCAATGGGGTTGACCAATAATTTTTTAATATCGTTAAAATCTAAAGTAACTGCTTGTTGTTTAGGTGCACGCTCTTTATATTTTGAAACCGCTATTGCTAAATCATCTTCATCAATAGGTTTTAACAAATAGTCAATACTATTCAACTTAAACGCTTGCAAAGCATACTCATCATACGCTGTGGTAAATATGACTGCCGAATTAATATCGATAGTTTCAAAGATTTCAAACGACAAGCCATCACTGAGTTGAATGTCTAAAAAAATAAGATCAGGATGCTCATTATTTTGAAACCAATCTATAGATTCTTCCACCGAATGCAGCATGACTTGAGCTTCCATTTCTAATTCTGACAACATACGTTTCAGTCGTCTTGCTGATGGTTTTTCGTCTTCTATAATGATTACACTCATTGCTTTGATTTTTTTTTATTATCTAATTTTACAATTTTATTGAAAGGCTTTATTCCCACAAAGTAGTCTCTTCTTCTTCTTTGTCTTTTATAAACTCTTCTGTCTTTCTATCTTCCCAGCTTTTCTTAAAAAAAAGTCTTCCTTTAAAAGCACTCAAAGCATGAATGATAATAATAATAGTCCAGAATACCATAATAGTAATATTTAATCCTGTAATAACATCGGTATATGGCCCTTTAATAATGTAAAAATTATATAAAAGAAGTGCTGTTACAATAATATATAATGCTAAATGCAAATAGAAACTTTTTATTCGCTTTACTTTATTCTTTGCATTTACAAATCGTATGTCTTCATCTTTGTTTAATTTCATAACTCTAAAATCTTAAATTAATTACTCCCAACCTTGTTCATCTTTATCCATAATCTCTTTAATCTTACGCTCTTCCCAGTTTTTTCCGAAGAAAAAGTCCGCTCCAAAAACGCCTAAAAAGTGAAAAAACAATCCTATTCCCCAGAAAAAGGCTGTAGCAAATGTGCCAAAATTCCATACACTTCTAGATGAGTTAACAGTGATTACAATAATTAAAAATATATTAACAACGACATAAGATGCAAGGTGCCAATAAAACCCTTTTAGTTTATCTAGTTTCTTATTTGCTCTCCTATAGGATTCTTCCCTTAAATACCTTTGTTGAGCGTCATCATCGTTGTATGATTTAAAATGTTTATTTTCCATGATATTAATTTTTAGTTCCAACGGTTATTTTCTTCGTCTTTCATATATTTTTCTATTTTGCGTTGCTCCCAATCACGCCCAAAAGCGCCTTCGTTAACAAACACTCTAAATGCCTGAATAGCTAATCCTATTCCCCAGCCAAACATTGGAAACCAGAACCATTGTATAGTTTGTGGTGTAAATGTGTACCAAATAAAAATTAAAAATGGTATGACTAGAACATACGAGATTAAGCTATAATAAAACCCTTTAAGTTCATCGACATGGTTACGTGCTCTAACGTAATTGTCATTGTATTGCGATTGTGATTGTTGTTCTTTTGTTCTCATGATTGATACTTGTTTAGTAAGCATTGGTATTGATACTGCAAAACTTTTTGCTTTTTGATTGATTTGTACTCTTTTATTACTTAATAATTCATAGCGTTGTTTGATATTTTCTAATCCTACGCCACTACTCTTTTTCACTATTTGTTTTGGCTGAAGATTATTTTCAACAATTAAGTTTCCTGCCTTTTCATAAATTTTAATATGTAATGGTTTGCTGCTGGTAACCATGTTGTGCTTTACTGCATTTTCTAACAATAATTGCAAGGACAATGGAACAACCTTACTATCTGGATTTGTCGCTTGATCTGGAATCTCAAAAATAATACTATCTTCAAATCGCATTTTTAAAAGCGACATGTAGGTTTTGGCAAAACTTAGCTCTTCATCTACAGTGACGATATCCTTATTTTTTTGTTCCAACACATAACGATACACTTTAGACAAAGAGGTCGTGAATTTTTGTGCATTTTTAGGATTCTCCTCAATTAAACTCGTCAACACATTTAAACTGTTGAATAAAAAATGTGGGTCTAATTGATTTTTTAAAGCATCGAACTTAGCACTTGCAGTTCCTGCAATTACCTTTTGTTCTTTAATTTTATTTTTTTGAAATCTGTTATAGAAAAATACAACATGAAACACAGATACAATACTCAAGGTAATCCAGAGTCCGAAACTATAACCTTGCCATGATTCTCTACTAATGAATTCTTCAAAAGTACGACCATATACTAATACGATTATAAATGTTCTTATAGCAAATAGGCCAATTAATGTAATTACTGTAGATCCAATTATCCCAGCAACAATACGTTTTAAAGTATCTCCTTTTTTCCATTGGCGACGCTCCATATAATCGAAGAACGCCATATTAGAATACCCTAAGACAAAAGAGTATAATTGGTAAAACCCAAAATTAATTAAAAAGTCATTAACAGTTTCAAAATTAAAATCATTTGATATTGCATTTCCAATGACGAAAACGACGCATCCAACAATAAACATAAGAAAGATACTTTTAACTGATTTTATCATGATATTTTACTCTTTACAAGATTTAGCAACCTGTTCTGCACGCTCTATTCCCCAATTTGGATGCAAATCACTTTCTGGTTTAAAGGTAGCAAAAAGTTCAATGGCCTTTTCTATCTCAGCACAAAACGGTTTGGTATCTTGACCAAAATAACGTGCGCTTCCCATAGCCCAATCTGCTTTATTAAATGTTACTCTTGGATTTTTAGGATCTAATTTATACGCCTTATTGTAAAGCTCAGTTACCTTTCCAGCATATTTCATTCCGTATGTTGCGCCATCATAAGCAACCCAATTGGTAAAGACCTGCGCTTGCATCACTAGAATTTCAGGATTATCCTTACTAATTGCCATAGCACTGATAATATGTACTTGCGCTTTATCTAGTTGTGCCTTTAGAATATTTTCATCCTTTTCTCCCCAGCTTTTTAAGCTATTAATTTGAGCGATATAATAATGAGGTAACCATTCATCGGTTTTTGCATTAGATATACGTTCAAACATATTTTCGGCTTCATCAGTTTTATTCTCTTGCCAAAGTTTAATGGCCTTTTGCATTCCCTTTTCGTAATTGGCTTGTGCAGATACGATACCTGAAACCAATATAAGTGCGATAATTATTAATTTTTGCATAATGTAATAGTGTTATAGTTAATGTTATTGATTTTAACTGTATTATCCTGATCAGATACAACTTGCGTATTTGGCAATTGACTAAACAAAAAGAAAATAAAAATTTTAACTAAGGTGCTCATGATTTTATCTTTTTATGCTGAAATATTCTCAGGTTTGATTGATGAGACAAATATCCAACAGAAATCCGCTTTTTTAAAAAGTGAATGACCGAACTGTAATTTTTTTAAGATGAATTGTAAAATAACTGAAGAATTGAGTAACTTATAAAAGAATATAGCTACTAATGAGGTATCAATTCTAAAACAAAAATCAATACAATGAAAAAATTAGCTTTACTCGTATTCAGTTTATGTATCACCTTCTCAATTAATGCTCAAGACAAACGACTTAAAGGTGTCGAAAAAGAATTAAACAAAATCCTTGAACTAACGAAAGCAGCAGGTTTTGCTGTAGCTGTTGTTGATGGAGACAAAGTTATTTATGCAAAAGGCTTCGGTTATAGAGATTATGAAAACAAAACGCCTGTAGATGCGAATACCCTTTTTGCTATTGGATCATCTACTAAAGCATTTACTGCATCTATTCTAGGATTATTAAGAGCAGATGATAAGTTATCTTTTGATGATAGCCCAAGACAATATGTGCCAGAACTGGAGTTCTATAATGATAATATGAATAACAATATTATTATTAAAGATTTAATGAGACACAGTACTGGATTGCCACGTCATGATGGCTCTTGGTATTATTTTCCAACGCATAGCAAGGATAGTCTTTTAATGAGAATGAAGCATCACGAGCCATTTACAGGAATTAGACAACAATGGTATTATAATAACTTCGGGTTTTTAGCACAAGGTGTTATTGCCGAACGTATTACTGGTAAAAGCTGGGAAGACAATTTAACTGATTACTTCTTTAAACCATTAGAAATGTCTAGGACTAATGCGACAATCGCAGAAATGAAATCTAGCGCAAATGCTTCACTTGGCTATGAAGTAAAAGACGATGCTATCAAAAAAATGGATTATTATGATATTGCTGGTATGTCTCCCGCAGGAAGTATAAATAGTAGTGTAAATGATATGTCTAAATGGCTAATCACTTGGATTAATAATGGAAAATATAAAGATGAAGAAATTATTCCTGAAAACTACATCAATGAAGCCATAAGTTCACAGATGGTTGTTGGTGCAAATACTCCAGATGATGAATTTCCAGATATACACTTTGCTAATTATGGTTATGGTTGGTTTATGCAATCTTACAAAGGTCATTATCGTGTTGATCATGGTGGAAACATTAATGGGTTTTCTGCTAACGTCGCTTTCTTTCCTAGTGACAGTATTGGTATTGTAGTACTCGCAAATCAAAACGGTTCAGCTGTGCCATCTTTAGTTAGAAACACCATTGCAGACCGAATGATTGGTGAAGAACGATCTGATTGGGTTGCACGTTATGAGAAAAATCTAGAAAAAAGTAAAAAAGCTAAAGAAGAAGTAAAAGAAGATTCTGAAACATCTTATGTAAAAAACACAAAACCTTCACATATCGGTTTGGATTATACTGGCAGTTATTCTAATGGAGGTTACGGAACATTTGAAGTCACTTCAAAAAATGATTCGTTGTTTACCACAATTAATACTGATAAACTCTATTTACACCATTATCATTATGATGTGTTTGAACTAGTCGATATTATTGATAATAAAGTAGATACAACCCAATATGGCAATTCACTTAAAACCACATTTATCACCAATGATACAGGTGATATTTCCGGAGCCAAAACTAAGATTGAACCTACAGTGGATGCAATCGTATTTAAGCGCACTCCTAACACTATTGATGTAGACACCAAAACATTAGAAATGTATGCTGGATCGTATGATGTTTCTGGTACAGAAATAAAAATTTATATCAAAAAAGATGCGCTCTATTTATTTGTAAAAGGCCAACCAGAATATGAACAAATCCCAACGTCTAAACATAAATTTTCATTTAAGACTATGGAAGGGTTTAAACTTGAATTTTTAGAATCTGAAGATGGTTCGATAACCGAAATAAAAATGATTCAGCCCAATGGTACTTTTGTCGCTAAACGTAAGTGATTTATGTTAATTAGATACTAAAACACAATAAATAGCGTTCCATTTGTATCTAAAAGCAACACGATGAAAAAAGCACTTATTGGCATTACATTAGTTGTTGTATTATTTGGAATACTTTATGGAGGTTTGCATCTCTTTGGATGGCATATCTACAATACTCAGTCTTGCCAACGCTTTAATATTGACAATATTGAATTAAGAACTGGTGTGAATATTCCAGAAGTCACAACAACAGATTGTGAATGTAAAGACAATAAAAAAATCTCAAAATTTGTAATTGATACTGATAAAGTAGATGTAGACGATTATATTTCGAAGAATGACTTTACGTTAGTTGATGATTTGTATATTAAAGAGAACGACAACAAAAACTCAACCTATAAAGTAGTTTTTAATAAGAAAACTGCCGAGTTGATTGTAAATTTGACTTATAAGCATAATTAGAATTTCAGAAACATAATCGCATAAAAAAAGCACCAATAAAATTGGTGCTTTTTTATTTATATGAGATCCTGAAACAAGTTCAGGATAAGCGATTCACAAAAGTTTTTCAGAAAAAAAAGTTGGTTCTCCGCTTACTTTACATCCATCAATTCTACATCAAATACTAAAGTAGCATCTGGTGGAATTGTACCTCCAGCGCCAGCTGAACCGTAACCTAAGTCACTAGGAATGACCAAACGTGCTTTATCGCCTACGCTTAATAAACAAATCCCTTCATCCCAACCTGGAATCACCTGACCAACACCTACTTGAAAATCCAATGGTGCATTTCTTTTGTATGATGAATCAAAAACAGTTCCGTCAGCTAACTGACCTTTATAATGTACAGATACCATTTTACCAGCTTCTGCAGCTTTACCATTTCCTTTTTGAATAATCTGGTAGCGTAAACCACTTTTTGTTACTTCAAAACCAGCAGCCAATTTATCAAGTTCAACACTTGCAGCTTCTCGTTCTGCTTCAGCGCGTTTTTCTCTTGAGCCTTCAAATGTTCTAAATGCTTCTACTGCATTAAATTTCTCAGCTTCTGCTCCAACTTTTACAATTTCTAAAGTTTCGATGGCATCATCTTGAGCAATAGCATCAACAATATCTTGTCCTTCAATCACTTTTCCGAAAACTGTATGTTTATTGTCTAACCATGACGTTTCAATATGAGTGATAAAAAACTGACTTCCGTTAGTTCCTGGTCCTGCATTTGCCATAGACAATACACCTGGTCCATCGTGTTTTAAATCTGGATGAAATTCATCATCAAACTTATACCCTGGATTTCCAGTTCCTGTTCCTTGTGGACAACCACCTTGAACCATGAAATCTGGAATTACTCTATGAAATTTTAAACCATCATAATAAGGAGTTCCTTGTGGCTTCACTTCATTTTCTAAATTTCCTTCAGCTAAAGCTACAAAGTTACCTACTGTTCCTGGTGTTTTTTGAAATTCTAAAGCGACTAAAATCTCGCCTTTTGTCGTTTTAAATTTTGCGTATAAACCGTCTTGCATTGTGTTTGATTTTTATTGAGGTGCAAAGATATGAAACTCTAACAGAAGAGTGAAGTTTGATTTGGAATTTGACACTTAGACTTCTCTCAGAGCACAAATTTTGGAATTGCTTGTAATTACTTTAGATTTGTCAAAAATAATAATCACATGAGTTTTATTACCAAATTAAAATCTGCTCTCGGAAATTCTAAATCAACTGAAACGATAACTACTTCAGATACCATTGAAGCTATCATAAATGATATAGAACATGAACCATTCGCTATTTCTGATGAAAATGTACTGTATGCTGGATTAAATGAACTTGGTGGCTATTTCTTTTTTCAAACGGTTATCGTTGGAATGTTTAAAGTGAAAACCAAAAAAGGTGGACAGTTAACTATGGCTGGTGAAAATTTCGAACTAATATTAGAATCCGACTCTATTGAATTTGAATCTGATTCCACTGATATAAAAGGTCGAAGTATCACAAAAATTGATTTTCAAATAGAAGGTGAAGACGTCGCAAAAATCACTAAATCACAAATTGGCGAATTGGTATTATCCTGTAAATCACATGAAATTTCTTTTGCTATAGCTGAAGGCAATGAAGAAGATGAAGAAGAATAGCTTCCCTTTTATACCAACTTAGTATAAAAAAAAATCACACAAAGCCCCACAGAAAAGTACAAAGCCTCACAAAGAGATTTATCAAAAAAGCAACTGCTAATAGAGGTGACTGTCTATTGTAAATTAATTCGCCACCTCACTAATAAACTTAATACGATATAAGCGGAGTTCCTCGTCATCGTAGTCACCATCAAATTCTTCGATAGCCACATCTATTTTATCAGTTTCTGCTTCCATAAAATACTCATAGATTTCTTCCTGTTGGTCTTCATCTAAAATGTCGTCTAGCCAATAATTGATATTCAATTTAGTACCAGAAAACACAATAGCTTCCATTTCCTTGATAAAATCGGACATAGTCATCCCTTTAGAAGATGAGATATCTGTTAGTGGTAATTTTCGATCGACGTTTTGAATGATGTACAACTTTATTGCAGAATTAGAGCCCGTACTTTTTACAACGAAATCATCAGGTCTTACAATGTCATTATCTTCGACATATTGAGAAATTAAAGCAATAAAATCTTTACCGTATTTTTTAGCTTTCCCGTCACCAACACCATGAACATTACTCATTTCTTCAATCGTGATAGGATATTTAAGTGCCATATCTTCTAATGAAGGATCTTGAAAAATCACAAATGGTGGCACACCTAAACTCTTAGCATTTCGCTTTCGTTGGTCTTTCAGCATTTTCATTAAGATTTCGTCAGCGACACCTCCTCCACCTTTAGCTGCGGTGACAATACCATCATCACTCTCTCGATCAAAGACATGATCTTCGGTCATCATAAATGATTTTGGCGATTTCATATATGCTCGTCCTTCCTCAGATAATCTTAAAACACCATAAGTTTCAATATCTTTTTTAAGATATCCTGCAACCAATACCTGACGTATTAATGCCATCCAGTAGCGTCTGTCTTGATGTTCTCCTATTCCGAAGAATGGTTGCATATCTGTTTTATGAGAAGAAATAAGTGCATTTATTTGACCTATTATCACTTGTACCAAGTCTTTAGACTTATATTTTTCATTTGTTTTATCAACAGTCTCTAGTAAAGTAACCACATCATCTTTGGCTTCATTTTGCTTTTTAGGGTAACGAACATTATCATCCATATCACCTCCTTCTCCAGTAGCATTGTCAAACTCTTCACCAAAATAATGTAAAATAAATTTTCGTCTTGAAATTGATGTCTCAGCAAAGGCAACTACTTCTTGCAATAAGGCATGACCAATCTCTTGTTCAGCAACTGGTTTTCCAGACATGAATTTTTCTAATTTTTCAATGTCTTTATAAGCGTAATAGGCTAAACAATGTCCTTCGCCTCCATCTCGTCCTGCACGTCCGGTTTCTTGATAATAACTTTCAATACTTTTCGGAATATCATGATGAACCACAAACCGTACATCAGGTTTGTCAATTCCCATTCCGAAGGCAATCGTCGCAACTACAACATCGCAATCTTCCATCAAGAACATATCTTGATGCCTGACTCTGGTTTTAGGATCTAAACCTGCGTGATACGGAACAGCTTTCACACCATTAACTTGTAACACTTGTGCTAACTCTTCAACACGTTTTCTACTTAAACAATAGACAATTCCTGATTTGCCTTCGTTCTTTTTAACAAAACGAATAATATCGGCATCTACATTTTTGGTTTTTGGGCGTATTTCGTAATATAAGTTTGGTCTATTAAATGACGCTTTAAAGGTAGTAGCATTTTGAATATCTAAACTCTTTAAAATATCTTCTTGCACCTTGGGTGTAGCAGTAGCTGTCAAACCAATAATTGGAATATTGTCTCCAATACGTTTTATAATATGACGTAAATTTCTATACTCTGGTCTAAAATCATGTCCCCATTCACTAATACAATGTGCTTCATCTACTGCCATAAATGAAATGGTTACCGACCTTAAAAACTCAACATGTTCTTCTTTGGTTAAGGATTCTGGAGCTACATAAAGTAACTTCGTCACGCCATTAACGATATCTTCTTTAACACGTTTGACTTCTGTCTTATTAAGTGAAGAATTCAAAACATGTGCAACACCTTCCTCATCTGAGACGCCTCTAATAGCATCTACTTGATTTTTCATTAAGGCAATTAATGGTGACACAATAATTGCTGTGCCCTCTTCAATTAATGCCGGAAGTTGATAACATAAAGACTTTCCGCCTCCTGTTGGCATAATAACAAATACATCCTCACCTGCAACAACGCTTTTAATAACACTTTCCTGAAGTCCTTTGAATTGTGAAAAACCAAAGTATTGTTTTAGTGCAGAATGTATATCAATTTCTTTTATACTCATTAATCCCTATTAGTATTTTTGATACATTTGCATTAACCTAAAGATAACAATTTCTTTAGACCCATCAAACTCAAAAAAAATTAATTTTGAATAGTAATCAATCTATCTTAAAAACCGCTAGAAAAACTATTGATTTAGAGCGTGATGCCATTGCAAATTTAAGTCATTTATTAACCGATGACTTTGCAAATGCAGTGACTTTAATCTATAATTCTAAAGGTCGCGTAATCATTACTGGTATAGGTAAAAGTGCAATTATAGCGAATAAAATTGTAGCAACTTTAAATTCTACTGGAACACCTTCTGTATTTATGCATGCTGCAGATGCCATTCATGGCGATTTAGGCTTAATTTTAGAAGACGACGTTGTCATTTGTATTTCTAAAAGCGGAAATACGCCAGAAATTAAAGTTCTGGTCCCTTTGATTAAAAATGCAAAGAATAAAATGATAGCGATTACTGGAAATGAAAAATCATTTTTAGCGCAACAAGCCGATTTTATTCTGAATGCTTATGTCGAACAAGAGGCTTGTCCTAATAATTTGGCACCAACAACAAGTACAACAGCACAATTGGTGATGGGAGATGCTTTAGCGGTTTGCCTATTAGAACTCCGTGGATTTTCTAGTAAGGACTTTGCAAAATACCATCCAGGTGGTGCTCTAGGAAAACGACTCTATTTGCGTGTTAGTGATTTGTCTTCTGTAAACGAAAAGCCGAAAGTAGAATTAACAACAAGCGCTAAAAATGTTATTGTTGAAATAACAGAAAAAATGCTTGGTGTTACTGCTGTAGTTCACAACGATAAAATTGAAGGTATTATTACCGATGGTGATTTGAGGCGTATGTTGACAAAAAGTGATGAGTTTCTTCATCTAACAGCGAAAGATATAATGAGTAGCAACCCAAAACGTATCGATGAAGATGCTATGGCAATAGATGCTATGGAACTTATGGAAACGAATGGTATTTCACAATTACTTGTAGAAAAAAACGGCATATATGCAGGTGTTATTCACCTACATGACTTAATTAAAGAAGGTATTATATAATGACAAAAAACAATACCGATGAGATGTCATTTCTAGATCATCTCGAAGACTTAAGATGGCATTTAATAAGAATCACACTTTCTGTACTTATATGTGCTACAGTTGCATTTGTATTCAGTAGAGCTATTTTTAAGTATATCATTTTCGCACCCAAACAAATGGATTTTCCAACCTATAAATGGTTGTGTAAAGCTTCAGAATTTATTGGAATAAATGATACCACTTTTTGTGCTACGGAATTCCCATTCATTATCCAAAGTAGAGAAATGTCGGCTCAATTTTCAGCTGATATCTGGACCTCAATTTTCGCAGGTTTTATAATAGCATTTCCATATGTAATCTATCAATTTTGGAGTTTCATAAGCCCAGGAATGCATTCCAAAGAACGAAAACATTCTAGAGGATTTATCATTATCACTTCACTTTTGTTTTTTATAGGTGTTCTTTTTGGATACTATATTGTCACCCCGTTGTCTATCAACTTTTTGGCTAACTATAGTGTGAGTCCAGAAATTTCAAACGAATTTGATATTAGCTCTTATATTTCATTAATTAGGTCTTCTGCTCTAGCTTCAGGATTTGTATTTGAGCTTCCTATCATCATTTATTTTTTAACTAAAATAGGATTGGTGACTCCTCAAATTATGAGAAAGTACCGAAAATTTGCTTTGGTGATCGTATTAATACTTTCTGCAATTATAACACCTCCAGATTTGGCGAGTCAAGTTATCGTTGCAATCCCAATTTTAATTTTATATCAAGTGAGTATTTATATCTCTAAAGTGGTTGTAAAAAACCAAAATAAAAAACAAAAAGCCCATGTCTGATATCGTTTCTGAATTTAATACCTATCGTTCTAAAATGAACGATGCTATTCTAGCTGATAATAACAAAGTTATCAAGCGTATATTTAATCTTGATACTAATGCGTTTAAAGAGGGAGCACTTGATAAAAAAACCAAAGAACTTTTAGGTTTGGTAGCTTCCACAGTATTACGCTGTGATGATTGTGTGAAATATCATTTGGAATCCAGCCATAAAGCAGGTTTAAACAAGGAAGAAGTTTTAGAAGCCTTAAGCATAGCAACACTTGTTGGTGGTACAATTGTGATACCGCATTTACGTAAAGCCTACGAATACTGGGATGCTTTAGAAAATAACACCAATTAAGTCTCAATATAATTGAGATGACCGTTAAACTTATAATAAACTAAAAGCAAGTCTTTTTGAATTTGCTATTTTAGCAACCATGAAAACACTAAGAGCCGAAAATTTAATGAAGTCCTACAGCGGACGAAAAGTGGTTAAAGACGTTTCTCTTGAAGTAAAGCAAGGGGAAATCGTTGGATTACTTGGTCCAAATGGCGCAGGTAAAACCACATCATTCTACATGATTGTTGGTCTCATTAAACCTAATGGCGGAAACATTTTTCTTGAAGGCACAAACATTACCAATTATCCAATGTATAAGCGTGCTCAAAACGGAATTGGCTATCTAGCACAAGAAGCCTCAGTATTTAGGAAATTGAGTATTGAAGATAATATCTTGAGTGTACTTCAAATGACTAAACTCAGCAAAAAAGAACAACACCTTAAAATGGAATCTTTGATTGAGGAGTTTAGCTTAGGACATATTCGTAAAAGTAGAGGTGATTTATTATCGGGTGGTGAGCGTCGACGTACTGAAATTGCGCGTGCTCTTGCTACAGATCCTGATTTTATATTACTAGATGAACCTTTTGCTGGTGTAGATCCCGTGGCTGTTGAAGATATCCAACGGATTATCGCACAATTGACCAAAAAGAATATCGGAATTCTAATTACAGATCACAACGTACAAGAAACCTTAGCTATTACAGATAGAACCTATTTAATGTTTGAAGGTAGTATTCTTAAAGCTGGTAAACCAGAAGAACTTGCCAATGATGAGATGGTTCGTAAAGTCTATTTAGGTCAGAACTTCGAGTTGCGTAAAAAGAAGCTAGAGTTTTAGATACTAATTTGAATTATCCTCTTCGTCTCTCCAATAACACCATCATCATGAACCCTAAGATGATACGTTCGTCATCATCATTATCTATAGGCTTCAATTTTGAAAGTTTAAATTTTCTTCCAAAGAAAGACGGTTCTTTTTTAAGCTGGCAAATATCTTCTCCCTTTAAATTGGTGACGGAATAACTCGGATTAAACAAGTATCCTGTAAATCCGCCAAGAATAGGAATATTTCCTAAAACACCATCCAATACCTTCACCCAAGCATTATCTTCTCTAATATGATATTGCGTTTTTTGATGCTGATCTATCAGTTCGTAATGTGCTTTCCATATAGAAGCCCAACCTTTTCTAGCAATTTTACCAATCTCTTTTCCTTGAGCATCTTTAAAACTGTATGCTGCTGAAAAATCAATCCACTTATCGGCTTTAATACTATGTGTTAGATTACTTTTAGACTCGTTATCGTAAATGCTGATATCTTCTTTGAGCTTAAACATTTTTTGTCTCACATAAGCAACAGTCCTACCTGTAGCATCTTTTGCAGAAAAATCATTAGACATAGTAGTCACATTAAATGTGAAGCTTATTGGGAAATTTAGGTCTTTCATAGATGTCGTTTAAGCGTTTTCGTCTTTAATTTCTGTATCTGATTTGGCACTTTCTTGTTGGGCAATTAATCGCTTTTGGTAGCGACCTTGAACAATATCAGTGATTACTAAAATCGAAATCACAAAATAGAAGGTTGTTTTACTCATAGGAACAATTTCATTTCCGAAGATTTTTAAATGCGCCAAATGCCCACCTTCAGTAACCAACATAATACCTACAATAAATAAAATAAATAGCCCTAATACTTCATACATGCGGTTTTTTGCTAAAAATGTTGAAATTTTATCAGCCAATAAAAGCATGAACAAACCACTCGCAACAATAGCAATAGCCATCACAATAAAGGCTGTGGTAGAATTTTCTATATCACTTGTTAAACCAATTGCTGCCAATATAGAATCGAATGAAAACACCAAATTCATTATCACAATACTAGTAATCACTGCATTAGCAGATTTCCTGCTTTTTTGGTCTCCATCTACCCCATCATTCAAATCATGTTTTCCAATCATATGCCAAATTTCCTTAATCGCTGTATAGATAATAAAAGCTCCACCAGCCAACACGATTAAACTATGACCATTAAAGGCAAAACCTAAAACATTATCAATATGTCCAGTTAAAAAAGAAAATGGCTCTTGAAAAAAGTCAATAATAGAAACCAATACAAATAGCAATACTATTCTTAGGACAATAGCTATCAAAATTCCAACTTTTCGAACCCGTTTTTGATCATCTATAGGTGCTTTCTTAGATTCTAAAGAAATATAAAGCAGATTATCAAATCCTAAAACAGCTTGCAATAGCACAAGCATTAATAGTGTGAAAATGACTTCTAACATAATGTTATTTTATTTTTTAATTAGGGAAAGAATGATGTATAATAAAATGATTAATGGGATTGCCATAAAATGGAAAACAGCCAACAATACAATAGTTAGAATAATGAGCAAGTATCTAAACTTGTTATTGGTAACACTATAATCTTTAAATTTTAAAGCGAATAATTTAATATTAGAATTCAATAAATAGCAACTCAGTAGTGTGAACGCAATTAAAAACCATTGATTTAATATGAGATTGGTTGCAAAACTGCTATTCTGAAATTCAATAATTAAAGGCAAGGACAATACTAATAAGGTATTAGCCGGTGTTGGCAATCCTTTAAAGTAGGTTTGCTGGTCTTCATCAATATTAAATTTCGCTAAGCGATATGCAGATGCTAATGTGATAAACAATCCGATAAGTGCTATTGGCGCAATATTTAATTCATCAAAACTGAAATTCGCATTCCATTCATTCTGAGTGACGATTTCTGGAGCATTAACACTCATTGAAATCAATTTGTACATGACAATTCCTGGCACCAAGCCACTAGTCACCATATCTGCTAGAGAATCTAATTGAACACCTAACGGACTTTGGACATTGAGTTTTCTTGCTAATAATCCGTCGAAGAAATCAAAGAAAATTCCTAGAAACACAAAAACCGAAGCAGCAATAAAATTGTTATGAACTGCAAAAATAACGGCAATACTTCCGCAGAGTAAATTAAGTAAGGTTATAAAATTTGGGATGTACTTGTTTATTGACATGCATAAGATTTATGTAAAAATAGCAAACTATTTTCGACTAAACCATTTATTGATTGAATTTACAGAAGAAGAAAATATGGACGTTTTATTGCTGAAGATTTGATTAATAAATGGTTTCACACAAAACAAAGACAATATCTACTGCTTTTTGAAGTTTATAGATGAAAATAATGTGCATCTTTGTAAAAAAAATTTTGCTGTTGAAAAAGTACCTATTCGTTGCTACGACTTTGATTACATTTTTATGCACTGCCCAAACTAAATATTCTAACGAATTTTTGAATATTGGCGTAGATGCGGCAGCTCTTGGCATGAGTAATAGTGTGGTTTCTCATACTGCAGATGTGAATTCTGGATATTGGAATCCTGCTGGATTAGTCAATCTTGAAGACAACCAATTAGCACTACTACATTCTAATTATTTCGCCAATATTGCGAGTTACAATTACATCGCTTTTGCAAAACCTCTTGATGACAGAAGTGCCATTGCCTTATCATTAATTAGGTTTGGTGTTGATGATATATTGGATACTACACAATTAATTGATGACCAAGGTAATATCAACTATGATCGTGTGAGCCTTTTCTCTACAGCAGATTATGCATTTACGTTTTCTTACGCTAGAAAGCTACCTCTCGACGGACTTAGTTATGGTGTGAACGCCAAAGTCGTACGTCGTATCATTGGAGATTTTGCAAATTCTTGGGGATTTGGTCTGGATGCAGGTATTCAGTTTGAATCTAAAAACGACTGGAAGTTTGGTATCATGGCAAGAGACATTACCACAACGTTTAATGCCTGGTCTTTTGATGAAGACAAACTAGCTGATATTCAAAATGCTATTGAAGGTCAAAATCAAACAGTACCAGAGCAAACTGAACTTACCATTCCTAAGTTGCAAATAGGAATGTCTAAAAAGTTTATTTTTCATTACGATTATTCACTATTAGCATCAGTAGATCTTAATGTGAGATTTGAAGAAAACAATGATGTTATCTCTACATCTTTTGCAAGTGTAAATCCTGCTTTAGGATTCGAATTTGGTTATACCGATCTCGTGTTTTTAAGAGCTGGTGTTGGTAATTTTCAAAATGAATTACAGCTTGACAATTCTGATGACTTATCATTTCAGCCTAGTTTAGGACTTGGTTTTAAATACAGAGGTATTCAAATAGACTATGCTTTTACAGATATTGGAGACCAAAGTGTAGCTTTATACTCCAATGTATTTTCATTAAAACTCGATTTTAGTATCTTTAGATAGTGAATAGAATTATATACTAATTTATACATAAAATAACACCTAAAAATCGATTCTTATTAGCTGTAACTTTGTTAAAAACTAAAACCTTAACTTCGGCTATGCTTTAAATTTTATGCCTAGTTCCAACTAAAAATAATACAAATTTTCTATGCGTTCCTCTAAATTTAAATTGGCATTACTCTCATTAATTTCAGGAATATTACTCGCTTTAGGATGGCCAACTTATGGATTTCCAGCCTTATTGTTTATCGCCTTTGTGCCTTTACTTTTAGCCGAACAACAATTGCGATTACCTGAAATTAAACGCAAAGGTCTCAAGATATTTGGCCTCTCCTACCTCACCTTTTTCATTTGGAATATTACAACCACCAATTGGTTACAATTTGCTGATTTATTTGGGGCTGGCTTTGCCATTTTTGTGAACTCAGCTTTAATGGCAACACTAATTTTAGTCTACCATAAATACGCGAAACGAAAATCTCAAAACAGAGCATTGTTGTTTTTGGTCACACTTTGGATAAGTTTTGAAAAGCTACATCTTGGCTGGGAATTTTCTTGGCCTTGGCTTAATCTAGGCAATGGCTTTTCAGAATATATAACATGGATTCAATGGTATGAATACACAGGGACTTTTGGAGGTACATTATGGGTTTGGATTTTAAATGTTTTGATATTTAAAGGTGTCCTCTCTTATCAAAAAGAAAAATCTAAAGGGATTTTAAAATCTTTAGTACTGAAATGTACCGGATTGATTATTATTCCTATTCTCATTTCATTAGTGATTTATAATACCTATTCGCATGAAGGCGAAAAGGTAAATGTGATTGCGTTGCAACCTAATATTGATCCGTATTCTGACAAATACAATATGACCAATATGAAGTTTGCAGAGTTGTTTTTTGAATTATCGAACTCAAAAATCACAGATTCTACAGATTTCATAATTGCTCCCGAAACTTTTTTTGCTGAAAGCACACGTCTCCCAAAATTCGAGAATTCGCTTCTAAGACATACCTTAAAACAATATGTCAATGAGCATCCCAATGTGAACCTATTGACAGGAATATCATTCATTGATTGGTTTCATGACAAGTCAAAAATTAAAAAAGAAACCAATACCTATAAATTAAGACCAGATACCTGGTATGATGATTATAATTCTGCTATTCTCATAAACACGTCAGATTCAATACAGCAATACAACAAATCTAAATTGGTTGTTGGCATTGAAAATTTTCCGTACCAAGATATTTTAAAACCAATTATTGGTGACGCACTTATCGATCTTGGAGGTACTGTTGCTATGAAAACCACTCAAAAAGACAGAGCAGTACTTACCTCCTCAAATTCAAAATTCAAGGCAGCTCCTATTATTTGCTACGAATCTGTTTATGGTGAATTTGTTGCTGGTTATGTGAGAAATGGTGCTAATTTCTTAACTATAATCACCAATGATGCTTGGTGGAATGAAACTCAAGGCCACAAGCAACATTTAAGCTACGCTAGATTGAGAGCTATAGAAACACGTCGTGATATTGCCAGAAGTGCCAATACAGGTATTTCGGCGATTATAAATGCCAAAGGTGAAATAACTAATAGTATAGCTTATGGTGAAAAAGGTGCGTTATCAGGACAATTGACGACTAATGATCGTATCACTTTTTACGTAAAGGCTGGCGACTATATAGCGAGAATAAGTATTTTTGTTATGCTTTTTGTTTTCTTGATAGGATTCTTCCGAAGAAAAAAAGAGACATTTTAGTAGCACCTTTCTATTCACTTATTGAAGTGATAAGCAATCTCCTAGACTGAAAACTAAGTAACTACTGTCCTCTATAATATAAAACTGTACTAAAGGTTTTTACAACGATATTGATATCTAGAAACACACTTCTGTGTTTGATATAATACAAGTCATACTGCAGTTTTGTTAAGCTATCATCTACAGACGAACCATATCGCGTATTTACTTGAGCCCAACCAGTAAGTCCGGGTTTAACAATGTGTCGTGTTTCATAAAACGGAATGACACGAGACAGTTCGTTAACAAAAAACGGTCGTTCGGGACGTGGACCAATAATACTCATGTCTCCAATAAGAACATTGAGAAATTGAGGAATTTCATCCAATCTAGAACGCCTAAGAAACTTTCCGAACTTTGTGATTCTAACATCATCTTTTTGAGCCCACTTGGCAACACCTGTCTCAGCATTTACAATCATACTTCTGAGCTTGACAATTTGAAATAAGTTTCCGTTTTGACCAACGCGTTCTTGAAAATAGAATAGAGGTCCCTTATTGGCAATTGTGTTTCCTAGAGCGATAATAGGCAATATACATAGACCAAAAAGTAAGCCTATAACTGAAAATATTATATCAAAAGCTCTTTGAAAAAAGAGATATAATGTATTTTGATTACTTCGACTGAATGGAAAATATTTATAAAAATCTTTACCAATAAACTGAATTGGCACACGATACGTAATTTCTTCAAAAACCTGTGTGTACTCTCGAATGGTAAAACCTTGATCTAATAGCGTGATAAGATCATGATAAATATCGGTAGTAATAGTTTCAGAACTATAGCTAGCAACCAATATTTCAGAAATTTTCTCTTCTTTAATAACTTTCATTAAATCGGCAGATTCAAATTCTTTCAAACCTTTAAACTTAATAGGTGACTCTACTTCAGACTCTGAATTTATAAATCCAACTATTTTATAATTAGGATCAGACTGATTTAGCGGCTTAACAATGTTTTCAATATTTGAAATCTCTCCAACCAATAGTACTCTTTTATAAAATCTTGGCGTAGAAACAAAAGCAATATAAGCCCATCTCCATAGAAAAATCATTACGATTATCATCAAGTAGAAATATACAATTTCAAGTCTCTGGGCTGGTAAAAAAGGCGTTAATACTGGCGTTAACATATAAAACAACACTGTAGTGGATGCTGTAAATACTATATTTCTAAACGTTGTATCAAGTTTACTAGATTTCTGAAGATTATATATTTCAAAAACAGTTCCGAAAATAGTAATGTAAACTACTAAAACTATAATGTAACTTATATTCTCTTGATTTATCTTGAGGTAATCATAACCCAGAAAATTCTCTAAAAAATAAAGCCCTAATAAGACAACGCATATATCCAGAATACGTAAGAGTATCTTTCGTTCTGATATTTCAAAATGTATATCTTTTTTACGACTCATTGGCTTGGTTAGGGTCTCGTGTAAATATAACAAGTTAAGTTAAATTTCAACCATGTTCTTTGTCCAAGATTTTAAACCAAAGCTTTTTGATATTTTTCCAATCAAATTGCTCTGCTCTCAATCTTGCATTTTTTATAATCTCTTGACGTTTTGATTTGTTATTTAACACATAAATGATTGCCTTAACCATCTTATCCACATCCTTTGGCTCAACCAGAATACCGTCCTTACCGTTATTTATTAAAAATGGCATTCCACCTACATTAGTTGAGACTATAGGTAAACCTAAAGCCATTCCTTCAATAACACTTACTGGTGTATTATCAAAATTAGTGGTATTAATAAAGATATTATAATCTTTTGAAAGACTAATCCATTCTTTTTTGGTTAGTTTTCCCGTAAATTTCACATTGAGATTATATTTTTTTGCTAATGTTTCCACCTGTTTTAGACTGCCATCACTATCTGGGCCAACCATGCACAACTCTGCATCTGGATATGACGTTTTTAAAGACTTTAAAACTTTAACTGCTAGTTGCGGATTGTATATTTTTGAAAACGAACGTACCCACAAAAGTTTTGGAGATGAAAACTCTTTTTCAATAAGCACATAATTTTCAATCTCCAAGGTATTAGGAACGTGAACAATATTATTATAGCCATATTGTTCAAAATTATGTTTTAAATATTTAGACGGAGACACATTAGAAATTGAATTTTTAAATACCAAGGCACTCATCTTAGGATGCGCTTTTAATCTTGCTGGAAGATTCCCACCATTAAGACTGCAGATATAATCCACTTTAAATAACCTACATAATTGACTTATAATAAATGCATAATAAAAATTGTGAGTACTATAGGTATCAATAATCACAACATCTACCGTTCTAGAATATTTAAAAAAGGTAAATATCATATCTAATAAACGCAACACCTTATTAGTCTTGGTTGATGCATAATACAACTGATAACCTTCTCCTTCTAATAACCTACCAAGGATATGTATTGAAGAAAGATTACTTGTTTTATTTTGTAATTTGTTTCCTATGTACAGGATTCTTTTCATTGGTAACATTTAGTAAACATAATGCATAAATAAACGATGGCGCTGCTATTCTCATACCTGAGTGATTTATAGTAGCAAACCAGAATCCTAAAAATGCATAAAAGAAAATGTTCTTTTTATTTCTTGATCGATATGAAATAGGTGTAAAAACAAGTATCATAAGAATTATGATTCCCAAAACCCCATGCTCTGATAATAGACGACCAATTTCATTATGCGAAGGTAAATGACGTCCATATTTTTCAACACGTTTATTTTTAACTCGACTGGCTCCAATTCCTAAAAATGGGCTTTCTAAAAAGCCATCAATTTCTTCCACAAATAAATGCCATCGTCCTGTAGTAATATCTTTCTTTTCTCTACCTAAATGATCTTTATTTACATAACGCATTTCTATCAATCCATCTGTTTGATTTGAACTTATACCCCAAACTATAATCAAAGCAAATCCTAATAAAAGTGATACTTGTACTAATTGACTCGCCTGCTTTTTAGAAGATCTATAAAAAACCGCACTTAAAAATATCAGCACTGTTATGACCGCAGCAACTACACCTCCACGACTAAATGTAACTAAAGCCCTAAAACTCATCGCACCTAAAATGATCAAATTCAAAATTTTAATGCGTATTGAATATGACTGCAAAAATAGTCGAACAATTATCACAAAAATACCTAAGCCCAAAATAGTAGCAACTTGATTTGGGCCAAACCCACCAGATGCAGCACTATTAGAAGCCGTACCCGACAAAAGCCCCTTAAGACTTGGCGTGTACAAAAATAAATATGTTGTAGTGGTTATACAGGGCAATAATATATAAAACAAAATATCAAGCACTTGTTTTTGAGTAATTTTTCGATCGAAACAAAACAAACTAGCTATGCCTAAACACACAGGTCCACTTAAAACAAATGCTACATTAGTTCTAAATCGAGCTCCATATGTTAAGGTTATCGAGGCAACTATAATTGCTGGAACCAATAGAATTAAAAAAACAAAATAAGGATAACTTTTACCGGATATACCTTTATAGAATATCCCTATTGTTGTAAAAATTATTACCAGATATTTAGAGGCTTCATAAGACAATCCGCTTTTTGTCATCCTGAACAAAACCTCAATTCCAGTAAAATAGGCGCAAGCCAAAAGTATCTCTATCGTTTTATCCTCCTTAGAAGAAAAGAGAATTCTGAATAGAAAAAAAACTAATATAAAAACAAAATAAATTTTATTCAAAAAATCAAATTCATATAACAGTATACCGAGAACAATATGAAATAGTACAAATAACACATAGTTATCGGTAGAATATATTTTTGATTTAATTGCCAAGTTCGTAGCTTTATTTTAAGATGTGATTTTTAATTCGATTGTTGTAATATTCAAATGTAAACTTATAAATAAGTTCCTTTCTAGCTCTCAACAATTTGTAAAACTCTTTTTTTGATAAATTCAATACTATTTTCAATTCTTTATTTAAATTATTAATTGTAAGTGAATCTAAAACGATTCCATTCTTTCCATGTTCTACATATTGAGCAATTGAAGACACATTCGACACTAAAGGAATACAACCAAAATTTATAGCCTCTGCAATGACTTTAGGAAAACCTTCTGAAGCTGAAGAAGGTAACAAAAATACATTAGACTTTTTATACACATCGAACACCTGATTCCTTGGTAAGAATCCATTAAAATGAAATTTTACACCAGAATTCTCAGTTAATTTTATAAAGTATTGTTTTTCTTCCCCATCACCAACAAAATGGACTTCTTTAATTTTATTCTTGTCATTTTCTTCTAAATTTATAAACGCTTTTATTATTCGTTCAACTCCTTTTTGACGTTCCAGTCTTCCAACAAAACAAAATATCAACTTATTCTCAAAGCTTTTATACTTTATAGCTAAATCACCTTCAATCAAATCTTTAGCACTTAAGCAAGGATTCTCAAAAGTAATACAATGTTTAGGTTGATTTTCCCACTGCCCATTTATTGTTACTTTTCGACGCTGTTTTTTAAGCATAAATCGTTGTATGGCATAACCTAATGGAGGTTGACTTTGATTCCAGTTACCTGCATATTTAAACCAACCTTTCTTTTTAACGAAAAAAGTTAGATAAGGAATAAGAAATACCCCAATTCCTGTTGGAGCACGTAATTGAAACACATCAATTTTTTTTAATGTACTTGCGACAATACTTATAATTTTTGGTGCATTTCTAATACTATTTAATTTACTCGAAATAGATTTTCCTCCAACTGCTGGAATTGGCACAAATGTTATTCTATCAGAGGCATAAGGCAAAGCGCTGGGGGGTGCAACTTTATCATATAACATTGCAATATGATAAATTTCATCAAATACATTTAACAGATGATTAATCTCTGTAACAGTGGGGCCCCAACCTACTATACTGCCATCTGAAGCTCTATAATGTTCGGTATGTGAAATGATAGCTAATTTCATGACATGATAATATTTATATAGCGCTGGATTATAATTTGCCAAGTATGTTTACAGGCCCAATGATTTGCCGCAGTAGAATACATACTTTCATTTCGTAATATTTCATCGATACCATTTAAAAAGGCTTCCGTATTCGTAGGGTCTATTAAAATTCCAGACTTATAATTATCAATGGCATCTTCAATCCCACAATTAATAGCTCCAATTGCTGGAATATTCAAATAATTGGCTTCTAAAATAGCAATCCCAAAGCCTTCCACGTCTCCCTCTTTTGTAACAGCGCTTAACATCACGAATATATTACATGAATTCAGATGAACTTGTAACTCTTCTTGTTTTAGCCGACCATGAAATGTTATATGTTGATCAACTTTCAATTCTCTCGCTACTTTAATAAACGCTTTGGCCATCGTAGGCAGTCCAACACAATGATAATGAATATCCGGGTATTTATTAATCAAAGCCGGTAAATGTTTAATCACATTTAACTGACCTTTACGCTCAGTTACGTTACCAACGGTTATCAATTTTGGACGTCCTATTAATTCGATTGTTTTAGATAAATTTGAGTCGAATTTCTCCATATCAAAGCCATTAGGAATCACTACACTGTTTTTAAGAAATCGCTTTTTTAGTAATGATTTCGTATGATTAGAAACAGCAATAAGATGAGAATAACGTTTTAAAGAGGCATTCACTAATAGCCTTAAAACCCTATTAGAGAAATTCACTTCTGTGCCATGAAGCACTGCGACATACTTTCTAGTATAGAACAAACTACCAAATGCAACTATCCATAAAGAATATTTACCTGATGCAATAATAATATCTGTACTTTTTATATTTTTAAAAAGTAATTCGATGCGTTTTAAATACATAATCCATCTCATTTGATTTATGTTTACACGATGTACATTAAAACTTAAAATTGAATCAAAAGAATGTTCTATTTCTGGGTCTTTGTCACGTTGATCTGTAATAACATCAACCTGAAAATCATTGAGCTGTAAATATTTAGAAAGGTTATAGGCATGATCTCCAATACCGCCAGGTAATGGCGGAAATTCAGAAGTTACTATTAGTACGCGTCTATTCACAGCTTTCAATTTAAATTATCAATTAAAGCACCTTGTTTTAATTTTATACTTGACAATCGCCATGATTTATAGACTTGAAATAAAATTATTGGGATTAAAAAAAAAGACAGGAACAAACCCAATACTTGCAAAAACTTATTTTTCTTAAATTGATATGGCATTATCGAAAACGGAATTGTTTTAAAAAGGGCTCTTTTAGCATTATTATTACCGAAATATTTTCTAAAAAGATACAAAACGCTTGGTATAGGTCTTGGGTCCAACCATTTTCTATTTCTAAAAGCATCCCAACTTCCCATTTCACGGAGTCCTCCCGTTCCGACTTTTAAATGTAAACGCTTGGCATAAGGATTTGAAATATTTAAAAAACCATTTAAATAAGCTCTTAATCCAAACTCACTATCACCCATTCGTTGCTTCTCAAATTGCCTATCAAATAAGCCTATATGTTCAAAAACTTCTTTTTTAATTAATACATTGCCCGTATCCAATTGATCACTAACTCTAAAAAAAGAATAATGAGCCGGAATTTTGCCTCCGACTTTAGAAATAGAAACTCCTGAAGATAAATCGGCATTAAAAAAATCGAGACACTTCAAATGATTAGTTATCCAATCAGAATCAATTAAGGAATCATCATCGAAGAGCAAAAGGTAATTACCTTTTGAAGATTTTATAGCTTCATTCCTAGCTTTCCATAGCGCTTTTTCTTCTTGATACCAAAAATGTAAATCTAAATTCCAACCTTTATAAAAATCTTTATTAAACGCTTCAGTTTGATCTACAACTATTACCTCAAAATTTTTATAGTTCTGCTGCTCTAAATTTCCAAGAACGTCTTTTAAATATTGGTAGCGATTAAGTGTGGGAATAATTACAGAAACCATTGGGTCAGAATTAATTAAATCGCTTTGAAAACTTTCATAATCTGAATATTTAAAATGACTATTTGCAAAATTTTCCTGAGTGGTTTTATTCGTTTTTATTAAAGCTTTGATTTCATTTATTGGATTTTTAAACGTTAGAATACGAACTAAAAACACATAATAAACCCAAGCCTTATTAAAGTTTTTTCTAATAAAATGATATTCATCTGACAAAGGTAAATTCGTATTCTTCCATACAAATACACCAGTTCCATTATTAGAATTAATATATCCCATTTGAAATGCGCGCCATGCTAAATCGTAGGTTTTTGATTCTTGAGATAAGTAATTAGAATCTTCTTCAAGTTTAAATCCTTTATAACAAATATCCTCAAATGTAGGAAAGTAGTAGAAATCTTTTTTAGGCTCAAGATTAAAGTACCATATTGGTCTAATATACTTTAAAAATTTAAAAACCATATGTTTATTTATAAGCAATAGCTATTAAATGTGCAGTCCCATTTGCTGTTTCCTCGATACCTTTTGATTCAAATCTATTTACAATATTTCCAAATATTGACTTTACCAACCTCCATGGTTTCTTTATTTTAAAACTTTTTAATCCCCAAACTCTATGCTTGCCAGTCTTAACCGCATATTTAACTGAAACCCTATCGAAATGTCTTTCTAGTAACTCCTGAAGTTGTTGTCTTGTATAGTGTCTTTTATGATCGGGATTATAATTTGGTGGTACATTCTTAATATAGTCTCCATTAGGAGTTGTAAAATAAGCCCACCCGTTTTTATTAATAACATTTGAAACATTCTTAATAAAGATATCATCTTCTTCAACATGTTCTATAACTTCTACGCACACTACAGCATTAAATGAAGCATCTGATAGTGTAGATTTAGTCATATCCTCAATAATTATATTATTTATATTGCTACGCACTTTTTTAACCTTGTCAAGTAAATCAGTTGTGAAACCAAGATTTAGTTTCTCTTGTACATTGTTTTCTTGCGGTACATCAAGGAGTGTAATCTCTGCAGGGACATTTACCGTATATGGCGACTTTCGACCTCCCACATCTAGAATAGAAAAATCATTATTATTTTGCTTGGTTTTTTTTACTAATCTTACAATATCTTTTTGAGCAGTAACCAATAATACTGGCATAATAGGTAAAGTAAACCAGCGCATAAACTCGTATTTTGTCATTACTCTTTTCGAATTATAAGTTTGGATTGAAATATAATAAAATTTGAATCATAAGTAACTAAAAAAAAATAGAATTCATTTACATTATTTAGTAAAATTCCAAACTACATGATCCTTCTTAAGTCCAAATTTATCAAGGTCAGTTGTTTTTAATTTATTTGCTAAAAGAGTTTTCGTCGAGAAACCAGAGCTCTCAAAGCGCTCATAATAATCAAACCCACAACTTCGACAATGATCATAATGTCCATGTATCTTTTCATAATCTTTGTAGTCTATCGATTCATCTTCCAAGGTCTTAATATTATTTTCAGGGAAGATTGGTACACTCACCAAAGCATTACCATTAGGCTTTAACAACCTATAGACTTCATTAATTGCTTTGGTATCATTTGGTATATGCTCAAAAACATGCCAAGCAATAACCAAATCATAAGTGTCGCTTTTAATATTTGTTTTTGTTAAATCTTGATTTAAATTGATGTGATCGAATTTTTTAATATTTAATCGATCATAATTTGACATTTTAGTAACATGTTTTCTAAAATAGTTAAACTCATTAATATTAGGAGCAATATGAAGTATTTTACGATCTTGACTTTCCAAATCAAAATAATTTAATGAAAATAAGAGTAAACGAATTCTCGACACTGAATTACATTTTGGACATTTTTGATTTAAGAATAATTGCCCTTTCCAACCACAAATTTCACACAAAACATTAATTCCTTTATATTTAATTGAATTATACTGCCCAATAATCTTGTTTTTTCCTTTTAAAAAAAATCTCTTTGGGTGCCTTATAAGTTTTCTGAAATTCATATATAATTTTAGAAATTTTGATTATAAAAAAATTTAAATTGTTCTTGCTGAGCCAATAAATTGAATTCATTACAAACTCTTAATTGAGCATTTAAACTTACAACCTCTTTTGTCTCTTTTGGTAAATTTAAAACTTTTGAAATAGTCTTTGCTAATGTCTCAGGTTGTTTTCGTGGCACTATCCATCCAGTGCTTTCATTCAATACATTTTCTGGTAGTGCACCGCCATTAGACACAATACATAATAACCCCATAGCTTGTGCCTCTAGAACAGCATTACAGAATCCCTCAGACTCGCTATATTGCAAATAATAATTGGAGTCATTAAAATATTTAATAACATCAGAATGGGATTTTTTACCTACTAGTTTAATATATTTAGATAATTCTAATTTTTTAATTAAAGCTTCTAATTCATTTCGTTCTGGTCCATCTCCAATAATAGTATATTTAAATTTAATTCCATTGTTTTTTATTATGTGTAAAGCTTCGAGAGTATCCTTAAGCCCTTTTATCCAATGAAGTCTTGCAACCGTTAAAAATTGAATCTTTTCAAATGATTTTACAGTTTCATTTTTAAACCTGAAGTGATCAATAGCCGGTCTAATTATTTTGTGTGGAGTATTTTGAGGTAGCTTTAACTTATAAGCTAATTGCAATAAATAGTTAGATATTGAATGTACCTGATCAACATTTTTCCATACATTCAAATAATAATCTTCGTCTTCTCTCGGACTTAGTACTAAATCATATCCTCTAAAACTTACTGCCATTTTAGCACCAATAGTCTTAGGAACATGTTCGGTTTGAATGGCTAATGTTGTGAATCCAAAATGCACCCAATCTAAGTGTGACTTTAATAGATGATGATTATTATAAAGGTTTTTCACTATTTGGACCCAAGGTCTGTTTATCTCACGTTCAAGTTTTACGAATTTCAAAAACCGTTTTGGGAAACGGATTAAAAAAACAATCAAAATATAGCATACTTTTAAAAACTGCCAAACAAAATTATTTGCTGATACTTTGGGCGCCTCAACAACCTGGCAAACAGAAAACTTAGATTCATTTTTTTGAACAAACAATATTACTTCAAAACCACTATTCATTAAACCTTTTATCTTCGATATGAAAAAAGTTTCTGAATAACTCGGTGCCACAGAAAGAACAATTCCTACTTTCAAAGCTTTTCCTTTTTAATGAGTTCGGCAATAATTTTTGAAACCTCTTGACCAGACTCATAATTGAGGTGATGTCCATCAGTATATTCATAATTATTACGTGATGGCATTAGGTTAATATAAGGCGTATTTAACATTCGACTTAATTCCATTATATCTGAATCAAATCTGGGCATCAAACTATTCTCTATCTGCAACATGTCATCATTTACAGGCAATCTTATCAAATATACTGATCCATGCTCATGCAAGAATTGAATAGTTTTTATTAAAAAAGCCATTCTTACATTTGATTTTCCTTCATATTCATTCCTGATATTCTTATAACTTTTAACAGTACTTTTAATTCTGCTAGTTGTTCTTTCTAGACTATCTTTTAATTTCACTTCAAACCAGCCATCGCTATGTACAAATAATGTTTCGCCGTGATAATTTTTTCCTTTTTTAGTCAAGATTTCAACATTCCTACCATTGTAATAATTTAACAAATACGTTAGATTAGGATTAGAGTTCGGGTTTTTAACTTTGCCTAAAAAAGAATCCTGCTCCTCAAAATATGTTGAATCCAACTCCTCTCCTTTCTGTTTGCTAATGCTCCATGGATTAACTTCTACGAGAAATATACTATTTGAAGTATTGGGATCTAATTTTTTTTGAATACTACTTAGGTATGGTTTTCCATAGGGCGTATGAACTCGTGAAAACGCATAATTATAAATGGACAAATTAGAAATCAAATTATTAATTACTTTGGGCTGAATACCTTGAGCAGCTCTTGATGACCCTATAATAAGAGCATTTTGTTTTTTTGTTGTAAACTTAGTATAAAAAGCATCCGTATGACCATCTGCTTGGCAGAGAATAATGAATCCACTAACTATTAATATGATTAAAAACAAAACAATATGTAATAAGAAACGTTTCATTTAAAATTGAAAATAAATAAATTCTTGTTCTTTTCCTCCATATAAAAATATAGTCATCGCAATTAAATAATAAATAAACAATCTAATAATACGGGGAAATCTAAACCATAAAGTCTGGATCGCATACAATTGTCGTCTACCAGCCCATTCAATCAAAATAAATATGAAAATTAATACAAATAGAAATGTTGGTCTAATTTCTGGAATATTGAAAAAAGAAACATCTACTATACGCGATAGGTATTGGGTAGCATGACTTACGGAGTCTGCTCTAAAGAAAACCCAAGCGATTACAGTTATTATAAATGTAAATAACATTCCAAAACACTCTTTTAAATTCGGAAAAACCTTAAACTCAGCAACAACATTGGTATGCACTCTATTCCTTTTAATAATTAATAAGGGTAAAAAATATAAGGCATTTAATCCTCCCCAAACTATAAATGTCCAATTAGCACCATGCCAAAATCCGCTTACTAAAAAGATGATGAATACATTTCTAATTTGATTCCAGATTGACCCTCGTGAGCCTCCTAAGGGTATATAAACATAATCTCTAAACCAAGTAGATAAGGATATATGCCAACGCCTCCAAAACTCAGCTATATCTCTTGAAAAATACGGGAACGCAAAATTTTGCTTCAAATTAAAACCGAATAACCGTGACGTACCTATTGCGATATCACTATAGCCAGAAAAGTCTCCATAAATTTGAAAGGCAAAAAAGACAGCTCCTAAAAACAAAGTACTCGCCCCATAATCCGTATAGTTGTCAAATATGGTGTTCACGAAGTAGGCACAATTATCTGCTATTACTATTTTTTTAAACAAACCCCACAAAATTTGTCTTAGGCCGTCAACAGCATTGTTATATTTAAACTCACGTTTTTTATAAAACTGAGGTAATAAATTCGTAGCACGCTCTATTGGTCCTGCAACCAATTGTGGAAAGAAGCTCACAAAAGCACCAAAAGCAACAAAATCGCTAGTAGGTTTTAATTTTCGCTTATAAATATCAATAGTATAACTTAAGGTCTGAAACGTATAAAAACTAATCCCAACGGGTAATATTATATATAATGTATTGGGTTGAATTTCATTTCCGAAAAACGAAAACGCTTCGACAAAATTATCAACGAAAAAGTTGTAATATTTAAAAAACCCTAAGAATCCAATATTCACAAGTATACTAGTCCACAGCAACAGTTTTCGCTTAGACTGATCTTCAGATTTCGCCAATTGCAAACCAATTAAATAATCAATAACTGTGCTAAATGTAATCAACGCAAGAAATCGATAATCCCACCAACCATAGAAAACGTAACTCGAAACTAGAATTAATATATTCTGAATTTTCAGGTTTCTTTGCGTCACAAACCAATACAATACGAATACTATTGGTAAAAAAACGGCAAAATCTAAGGAGTTAAATAACATACGTTATTGATTAAATTATACGATATACCCACTAGTTGGATTTATCAAAAATATATTCTTTTAAATCATTGCCTAGTTTTTCACTAAACAATTTCGACCCTTTAGCATTTAAATGCTGACTATTATAAAACAAACTTTGATCATAACACAATGAATCCCGAGAGTAATCTAAAAATGGAATTTGATGTGTCTTCGAGATCTTGGTATAGGTATTCATTAACTCAACTCTATTTTTAACAAATTCTTGCCCTTCTATATATTCAGGACTATAAATCATGATTACTTTGATATCTAGTTCTCTGCACTCCTTTAGAAATTGATTCATTAAATCTACATAAGGTTGATGTTTAATTACTTCATAGTGCACCATTTTAGACTTAGCCTTTTCAAAATCTACTGTCCAAGTCCTTCCTACGGCTCGATACCCTTTTCGTCTAAAATTAGAATCCCCAAACGGACGACTTTTATCTCTTATCGCTTCCCGTAAATCTTCAGTTTTTCCATAATACCTATACAAAGGTAAATTATAATCTAACCAACTAAAACCTTTATATTTGGAAGTATATTGACGGATTTCTGCATTTAGAATAAATGGGGAGAATTGTTTAGAATTATAAAAATCATCATTAATATTCAACGCGTAAATATCTTCATATTTAGTTAGCGTAAATACATCAAGGGATAAAAGTATAAATTTAGGTTTTGGGTTATTTTTTAAAAGCAATTTATGTCTTAAATGTTGAAACCAAAAAAAATGCCCATCAATGCCAAAATTATAAGCTGTCATTCCTAAACTATCTTCAATTAAAGCAGGATCGAAATGCACCCACGCTCGCGAAGACCCATAAATATAGATATCTTCTGAGATATCTCCTTCTAAAATCTGATTCCAAATGTATGTTTCACCCTGAGCATAACGATCTGATGTTCTTAGTCCTTCAGATATTAAATAATCTGTCACAAAGGACACCAATAAAACTGCAAGAAGGAATATAAGTATTTTTTTAAAGAATAATCGCATTTAGTTACTGTACATTAAGCAATTGTTTATAAAAAAATTGATGATTGGTAATAAAACTTTGTATTGAAAATATCTTGACAGCTAAATTTCTAAACTCTTGTTGTTTAGCACTCATGTCAGCTGGAGTTAAATTCATTACAAATTTGATTTTCTCGGCCAAATCATCAATATTACTTGGTTCAAACAAGAATTCTTTTTTCGATTCTAAAATATCTTTAATTCCTGAAATATTAGAGCCTATCACAATTCTACTTGAAGCCATCGCTTCTAATGGCGCAATAGGCATACCTTCTTTGCGACCTTCATTTTTTGTAGGAATCACAAAAACATTAGCAACAGCAAGATATGGTTTAATATCAAGTTGTTTTCCTAAAAATTGAATATGTTTTTTACTTTTATATTTTTGTTTTAAAGTTATCGCATAATGACTGTGATCACTTCCTACAATGAGTACCTTAATGTTGTCATCATTTAACCGTTCAACAGCTTCTAATAAGACTTCAATACCTTTAACTGCAACCAAATTCGCAATAGAGACGATAATAAAATCATCAACGTCAAACTTAATAGCATTAGGTAGGTCATACGATTTTGGTAATGGATGATAATAATTAGTATCCACTCCCAAGGGCATACTCTCTACTTTGTGTTCCATTCCGTGATAATAATCAAGCATATCTCGATTTATGACGATAATTTTAGTGCTTAACTGAGACCGCCATTTCCATGCCTTATTTCCCCAGCCCATTGCTTTTTTAGTATATACAAATGGAATACCTACAAGTTTTGCCGCTAAGGGCTCAGTAAAATCTGAACTCCAATGCCATGAATGTATTAAATCAAATTTTCCCCTTTTCAAAAACCTAGCAATTTTAATAACTCTAAAAGGTAAGCTTAGTAACGGTCTATAGGCAGCGGTAAATTGGAATATATGGATTTTAACGCCTAAAGTTTTTATAGTCTCGAAATAAGCTCCCCTATCATGATGACAACAAATTTCAGGTTCAAAACGTGTTTTATCTAAGCCTTTTACTAAATCATAAACCACCTTTCCACTACCAGCAGTATCAAAATTTGGAATCGTAAATAAAATCTTGATGCGCTTACTCATGCTTCGAATTTTGATGAAATTTTGAAAATGTCAATAACATATTAATCGTATGAGCATTTTGCAATGCATCTTCATTATAAAATGCATCAACATAATGATTTATTAGGTGTTTAGGAATCCACTGTTCTAAATTACTATCAATTAATTGTTCTTTTAATTTTTGTTCGTTAACTGTTCCGAGAAATTGCAACTCCCAATTTCGCTGAATAGTAGTTTGGCCAGCAGCATTAGAAAGTAATCTCTTACCTTTTTGAAATAGTCTATAAGGGAGATTAAATGGTATTTTATTATAGTTGAAATTGTTTAAATTAAAAGGGCGTTGATCTTGCCAGACAATTGATGCTAATTCTGGCGTTCTCTTCTTAATATATGCTATTTGTAGTTTGCGGTTTTTTAAAAATTCCTCTGGAATACTACAAATAAATTCACACATACGATTATCATAATATGGTAAACTAATGGGGTTCTGAGCTTCAAAGATTGATAAATTTATAGATGTCCATCGTGGTGCCCAATATTTTGATTTAAAAGCACGGAGTTTAGCATTGGTGTCATCTATGCTAATTGTATCCAGTAGTAGTGCTATTCTTGTGTTGAAATAATTTTCAAAATCACCTTCCAAATTCCAAGAAAGCCACAAATTATTTGCAAAATCCAGTCCTCCTTTTTTTATAATTTTCTTAGATATAATTTCTATTTGTTTTGCCTTAGTTAATTGGGGCAAATTCATAGAGTCAAATAACACATCTCCCCAATGCCCAAGAGACAATATATCTCCATTGGACTTGTACTTATTAAAAACGCTCATTTGACGTGGACTTGTAAAATCTGAATAACACATGTTCAATTCAGATAACTCATCTAAAACATCCCATAAATACCCTTCCTTAATTGTTGAAGAATTAAATTCAAACTTACAAGTTTCAGCAATGTGTCTTGCGATATCCGTCTCTTTAAATCCATTTTTAAAATCATAACTATAAGAAAACACTTTAGCATTAATATGCTTCAAAGCAGTTGCTTGAGTTCGACTATCGAGCCCCCCAGATAGTGGTAAGATGACCTTTTTATCTTGATTTTGTTCCATAATAATGGTTTCAAAAAGGTCGGTAAACTCGTTTAAAGCATCATTAAATGAAATAGGTCTAGGAGAATAGTACCAATGAAACCATGGTTTTGATTCAATAAGTTCACCAAAATCATTAAGTGTATTAATGGATGCTGGAGGTAATACAACCTTATCTTTCCAATAGGTATCCTTATCTAAAAAAAAACCTATGGCAGCAAACACACATATGGCTTCCAAATTTAATTGATGAGAAGCCTTTGTCTTGGCAAAGGTCTGCCTTATTGGGATAATATCAGTTTTAATGTCCATTAGTTAGAATAGGACTAATATAGTAATTCCTTTGACGTTGTAATTAAGAAATTTAAAATTCCTCTAATTCTATGTATAGAAATTATTATTTCAAATAATACTGCAGAATTAGTTTTTTATATGGGAATTCTAACCATAAAAAAGGTTTGATTTTTTTTGAAACTTTCCGATTCGTGAAAAAAGAAATTAAATACTGTTTTAAATGCTCATCACATTCCATATTGAAACCTTCAATTGGGAACACTAATTTAGAATGGTTTATTGCCTTTAGTTCCTTAAACCAGGCTATTAGATTTTTTAATTTTATGCCAGATATACTATAATCTTTAGAAGCGAATATACTGAGATTCTCCTCGTGATTTTTTAAATTGTTAAAGCCTAGTTTTTTAAACATAAATTTAGCAATACGAATATTTTGCTGCAATTGTTCATGTCTTCGATTGACAGTGACACTTGCTTGATGAACTCGACAATATAATAATGGTTTTTGAATTTGATAAAATTTACCCTTGAAAATCAGTCGACTCCAAAGATCATAATCTTCGGATGGCACAGTATCAATTTTATAAGGATTGTCTATTAAAATCTTCTTTTTTATCATCACTGTAGGATGAAAAATAGGGTTTCTAAAAAGTAATTCTAGAAAAATATCATCATGACCCTCCGGTGTTCTTAGAGGTTTAGAATTATTATCAGACACATTGCTACCACAAAAAATTACTTCTTCATTCTGTTGAAATACTTTAAGCTGTTCAATAAACCGAGTTGTTATTGAAACATCATCATCATCCATACGTGCAATATATGCACCATTTGAGGCTTTGATTCCTAAATTTAAACTATCCGCAATTCCAGAGTTTAGCTCCTTTTTTATATAAATGATTCTTTCATCACTATATGATTGAATTATTTGAACCGTATCATCAGTAGAACCATCATCAACTATAATGAATTCAAAATCCGAAAATGTTTGATTTAATATACTATCTATGGCTTCCCTAATATATCGCTCACCGTTGTAGGTTGCCATAATTACAGAAACTAAAGGATCTTTATGTTGTATATTCTGAGAAGCCAATTTATAATAGTGATTTATAATAGTTTATATTCTGCTGTATCATGTTTTGTATTTCAAAGTTATTCTTTATAGTTTCAACAGCTTTATTCGAAATTTTTTCCAAATTGATTCTTTGCTCAAATATAGTTTCAATCCAATTATAATAATCTGCAAATTCTTCAGCTATAAAACCATTCTCCTTATGCTTAATTACTTCCTGAAAAGAAGGTATATTTGAAGTAACAACTAGCTTGCCTAAAGCCATAACTTCCAACAATGCAACTGAAAAATTCTCTCCGAAAGACGGAAATAGTACAACATGTGCACGATTTAAATAGTTTTCAATGTCGGTATTAGGTACCATCCCATAATATAGTGTTTGTTTTAAAGCAACTTCTGACAATAAATTGACAGCTACTTTATTCCAATGATCATTATTATTATTGCCCATAACATGGAATGTTGCATCGGGAAACTTCAATACTACCTTATTAAAAGTCTCACAGGCTATATTTATTCCCTTACGCTCTCTTATAGAGCCAAAATAAAAAATTGAAAAAGCTTCTGTGGGCGCATCTAGATACGCTTTAGCAAGCTCATTTTTTTTAATACACACACCATTGTATATAATTTGAGGAGGCGTTTTAAGATGAAATGCTTCCTCAGTCATTTCTCTAGAAAATTTTGAAACAGCAATTATATGTTTATAAAAGCGTCTAAAAAATTTATATTCAAAAACAGTATCTGTTGTTCTTTTATAATAGCCCATAAATTCATGTAACGTAACAGCAGATCCATGACAACGAACAATTTTTGGAAGCGATCCAAGAAAATAACACGCGTCACCTCCGTAATCATGAAACTCAATAAGGTCAAATTTATTTTTCAAGACAAATAAAGACAAATACATAGAAATATAAAATCTATTTACATACTCTAACCCCATTTTTATATGCAAATACCCAGGTATTTTATAGCGTCTAAAAGGCGCTCTAATTCTCTCAATGGTATGGCTTAAATCCTTAATTTTTACTATTCTAATACCATCATCATCAAATCGAGTTGGGGCAGCTCCAAAAGAAAACACAACAATTTCAAATTGGTGCTGTTTTAATTGTTCTGTAAACTGTTTTAAAAACACACCAATACCTCCGGTTTTACCCATTAGTTCATGAGCATACTCTCTTGTAACAAAACAAATCTTGATGGGTTTCATTTGATTAAAAGAATTCATTAACGTTCGCTCTTTTTTCTTGCCACAATTATCATTGTTTGTGGCACCCCCTTTTTAAGCATTATAGAACCTAACTTATATCTAATTAAGTAAAACAAATAGGCATAGACGTTTTTCAATTTATTTCGAATAGCAAAAAATAGTTTTGAATAAAAATAAATTATGTATTGAACTAAATCTTTCTTTTTAATATCTATACTTTTAATTTTCCTGGGCTTTATTATATTAGTTAACTTAAGTAATACTTTTTTCAAGAATAACTGAGGAAGAATGGAATATCTATACATCTTAATTAGTTCAAAACCTGATTCATTTAGCAATGCTTTGATATTTGATTCATTAAAAAAGAATAAATGATCAGGATATTGAAATTTTGGATAATATTTAAAATAGGACTTGTTCACATCACCTAAATTTCCAGTTTCAAAAACTACATAGCCCTCTGGATTTAATTTGTTATACATCCTTCCAAATTCCATTATTGGACTATAAAAATGACTTAAAACATCACAATGATAGATGACATCAAATTTTTTCGTTCCAAAGGTATTTTCATTCAATGCAGTTAATTCACACGGAATCCTATGTTTTTCTAGAATAAAATCAGCTTGAATTTTATTAAATTCAATAGCATATACCTCAAATTTTTGTCGTTGTGCTTCTTTCAAAAAATAACCTGCGCCAGCTCCAATTTCTAGTAAAGCACCTTCAGCATATTTCTTAATTATTTGAAGTGTGTGTTTGGTGTATAATGTTTTAGCATATAAAAAATCAATATGTGATTCAGCAGAAGCATGTGCATTATCATGACCATACAGATCGACAATATCATCAAACTTTGGCCTTGGATTTATATATATTAAATTACAAGTACGGCATTGTACTCCAGTGTAGCCGTTTTCTTCAATTACAACATCATTTGCTTCTGAATGACAGAAAATACATTTAATATACTCCAATCCTAAGTGTTTTAAATTCTATTTATCAGTTTTCTCACAATAATAAATCAATTCCGAATTCATTAATCCATACTTGTATTGGTCAGAAGGAGTGAAACTATTCACAAAATCATTTTCAATAACGTTAAATCCAGCTTGTTCTAACCTACTCTTATAATCTTGACCATACCAACGTACATGATCATGTTGTCCAAATGCCTCCAAACGTTCTTCGGGAGCAGTTATAGTAGAGTCTTCATATGTCCGTTCCCTACTATAATCAATTGGAACCTGAAATATTCCTGCTCCTCCTTTTTTCATAACTCTAAATAATTCGTTCATTGCCAATTTATCATCAGGAACATGCTCCAAAACATGATTACATATAATGAAATCAAATGTACAATCTTCAAAGGGTATTTTAGTCAGGTCAGCTTTCTCCACTAAAACATTTTTATCAAAATTGTACAATTCAGGATGCAAATCGCAAGGAGAATACTTAACATTATCAATGTCCTTAAAAATATTATAAAAAAAGCGTTCTGGCGCAAAATGTAATATATGGCGTTCGGTATCTGCTTTAAAAAAATTAAATTTTGATTCAATAAAAAGATATAACAATCTATGTCTTTCCACAGAATTACAGTTGTGACACAATGCATTGGCTCTTATTTGAATCCCATAATCTGCGAAAAATTTGAATTCTGACTTACAAATTGGACAATGCACGTCTTTCCCAATTATGCTATTTACATATTGTCTTTTCTTATAATTTGCATAAGCTCTTTTTAAAGAACTAGGGATTAGTGCTTTTATATATTTCATAGTTTTTTGTACCGCTTAATAAATATAAAATGCTTTCGATGTTAGTTTATCAATAGGTTTTTTAAAACAATAATAACTAAACACATACAATAAAAATCGTACAGCTAAACTAGTTGTTTTTTTTAAAGAAAGGATACCATGCTTAAAAAATAACATAATTAAATATAGTGATTGACTTAGGTTCCTTCTATCACTCAGAGGTATATAAAAATACTTAAACCATAAATGTAAATAATTAGACAAATGCTTTTTATGTTCAATTTTATTGTTCTCATTCAATGCTTTAGATATATCCGGAATAAACAATTTTAAACTTTCAAAAACTTTATTTTTGAAAATTTTTTCATGCTTTTCTTCACGAATATGAACAGAATCATAATCCATTTCACCACACACCAGATAATTCCCAGACTTCACATTAAGAAAAGCTCTTATCATTAATTCAGGATCATTAAACCTGGGATATCCTTCTGTAAAACCTTCCAATTGCTTTATAAATTCTACTTTCCATATGGGACACATTGTTTGCCAAAGTAAATTCGCCGACAGAAACGGAATTAAGTAGTCCTCATATTGAGGAATCTCTTGTTTCCAAATAGTGTTATTTTTTTTTATTCCCATGGGGAATACAAGAAAATCAAACTCGTGATACTTGTTGATATTTTTAACACGTTGCTCTAAACAAAATGGCAATAAATAGTCATCAGAATCTAAAAAAATAACATAGTCTCCTTTGACATGCTTCAAACCTATATTCCTGCATGTTGGCGCTCCTTTTGGTAATCGATTACGATTAAAAAATAGAATACGTTTATCCTTTTTACAATAGGCGTCCAATGAAATATCGGTTTGATCATCTGAACCATCATCAATCACTATACATTCCCAATTACTATAACTTTGTGTAATTATAGATTCTATAGCCTTTTGTACGACACCATCACGATTATACGTTGGGATAATAATTGAAACCAGAGGCATCATTAGATTCACTTTAAAGTTCGCGCTAATATAAACAAATCGAAAAGACTTAATATTGGATTTTTAATTATTAAATCCCTAATCATCAATTACTAATTCTACATAGCTCCTTTATAAATATTTTCCAATTCACGAACCAAAACACCTGTATCAAAGTGTTTTTGAACATATTTAACCGCATTAGCACTCATCTTAGTTTTTAAATCGTCATCTAGAATTAATCTTTCAATTGAATCAGCAAAGGCACTAATATTATTAGCTTCCAACACAAATCCGGTCTCTCCATCAATTAATCCATATTTCATTCCTCCAACATCTGAAACAACTACAGGGAGACCCATGGCTTGTGCTTCTTGAATCACCAAGCCCTGCGTTTCGGCTGTTCCGTTATTTGGATCATAAATACCGGGCAGTAAAAAAATATCAGAATTTTGCATCTTTTCTTTTACAATATCTTGAGTTAACACACCGTACATTTTAATAACATTATTAAAATTAAAATCACTTATTAGCTCCTGTAAGTGATGCTTTAACTCACCATCGCCAATAAGATGTAAACGGACTTCATCATACCCTCTATTATGCAATTCTTTTATGATTTTAATAGCAACATCAGGACCTTTTAGTGCTATAAACCGTCCACAAAATAGTATATCAAAATAATTAGATTCTGATTTTGGCTCCGTTCTTTCAAAATATGAAGTATCTAAGCCAACTGGAAGAATATGAACAGGTTTGTCTGGTTTTAATTCTTCCAACAATCCTTTTAAATAGATTGAATTTACTGTAAATGCATCACTATACTTTAGAAGATCATGATACTCTTTCTGGTAAAAGTCAACATGATTAGGAACGAGATCATACCCATGAAACGTTGTAATCAACTTAGACTTTGATAAAAGTCCAGTTTCTTTTAGAAAAGCAATCCGTTTTGCATTATGACCAAAATGCGCATGAATAACATCAAATTCGTCGCCTAACAAAAACCATTGGGCCTCAAAAAACATCTTTAATGTATAGGCTACTTCTCCATATTTAAAACCGTTTATAGCATCAAAAAAAGAGTTCCAATTAATGCGATTATAATGTGAAAACACCCAAGCTAAAAAAGTTACAACGCGTTTCACTTTTGGAAAAGGAAACACTCTAAGATAGGTTACTTTTTCTAATAAATCGTGTTTATCTAGATTTGGATGGAATACCGATTCCTTTGTTTTGTTATACGAAAACAACTCCACCTGAAAACCAGCATCAATTAATGAATTAACCTGATTCACAATAAATGTTTGTGAAATCGTAGGGAAAATTTCAACAACAATCGCTATTTTCTTAGGTTTCATATGCAATGATTTCCTTTACAAGAACACCAAATATAATCATACTTTTTTATAGATATAAAAATCTGACATTGACGTGTTTTCAGGATCTTTTTCATGAAAAGCATATTTGTTATTTAAACGATCAATTAAGCTCCAATGTTTTGAAACATTCTTATTTATCCAATCCGTAAACTTTCGACATTTTACATGATCAGTCAAAACTTCATCATAATTACTTGAATAAATAATGACATATTTATTTGACGATTTAAATAACTGATCCATATAGTTCTCAAATACTTCATCCTCGACTAAATGGTATAAAACATCCAAAGATAGAACGAGGTCAGCTTTAGCAGTTTTTAAAAACTCATTACCTAAGTGATAAAAATCTTTTGTGAGATCATTCTTAAATCTTGATTTACATATTTCTATTGCTTTTAAAGACACATCAAGGCCTTTATAAGAAGGATAGCTTGCAAGACTTAGCTGATTTCCATCTCCACAACCAAATTCAATCACAGTCTGTACAACGTTATTCAAGACAAAATCATTTAAAACTTCTGCCTTAAATTGAGCCAAACGACCATAGCTTCCTGAACCTGAATTCATATCATTAGAATAGCGTTGCTCCCAATACGCTTGAGATCCAGGAAAAGCAACATCTCCATTGCTTGTTTTTGCTTTAATTCGAACTTTTGACAATAACACTCTGACAAACTTTTTAAATTCCTTATTCATAAAACCTAAGTCTTTCATTTTAAAACCAAACACTAAAACTTGATATATTGTTTTAGCATATTTTTTATGCTTTATTAATTCGTGAATATAATACCTATGAAAATTATAATATTTAAGTTTCAAATGTAAAATATCTTTATTGGCCTCGTAAAGTTCTTTATAACACAAACTTCCTGTTTGGGCTCTCTCTAATATGGTTGCTGATGAGTAAACGCCTCCTTCATGAATTCTATAAACTGCACTAAACACATTAAGACAAACACCTTTCCCAGATTTAAGCAGCTCGGTAAAAAGATAAATGTCTCGAAAATATGTATATTTTAAAATAAGATTTGTATCAAATACTGCGGCCTTAAAAACTAAAGTAGGAACACCACCATACCAGCCGGCAGCAAACTTTTCAAAAGTAAATTCTATATTTGCTTCATCATTAAAATAATGACCATTTTTATCGTCAATTAAAGTTAATTTATTATCATCTTTAACCTCAAATCGTGTAAAGGAGAAGGTATATTCTAAGTTCAATTCTAAAAAATCAACCTGCTTTTGAAGCTTTAATGGATCTGTCCAATAATCATCCCCATCTAATAGTGCAATGTATTTTCCCTGGCAATGATTTATAATATCATAAAAATTGTACAGGCGCCCTGTTTTTTGCCGCATTAGATCATAGTCATCTCCCTTTTTTCTCTCCAAAATATGGACAGTCAAGTTTGGATTTGTAAACTGAAATGCTTGAATTTTTCGTAAAGTATCATCTGTTGAAAAATCATCACCGATAACAACTTCAAATTTAAAATTGGTATTTTGATTATTGACACCTTCTAAAGCTTCATCAATAAACTCACCATGATTATAAGACATTAAACGTATACTAAGAAGCATATTCAAATGTTTTTAAAGCAACTTCTGCTCTCGTATTAAAACTAGAAATCTCAGCGTTAGTTAATTGTGATTTAAAGCTTCCTATTAAATTTATGTCTAAGGGTTCCATCGTTTTTTTCTTCCAGGCTAAAGTTTCCGCAGGCTCTTTCATATAATCACTGTTTTGCGCATAATACTCTAACATTTCTGGTTCAAACTGTAAGTTAAACTTCAAAAGCACATTAGAAAGGACTTCGATTGGTCGTAACAATAAATCCTCATATCGTATCAACGTATAAAATTGAGAATTTTTATAATGCTCGTGTATTTTCAATGTATTTCTTTGCCATTCTTCAGCAATATCTTCGATAGAAGTTGGCAGCTTTGGCTTGTACTTAATAGTGTCGGCAATATTTTTTAACTTTTTATAAGATACAGCAACATCTCTTCCATCTCTGACGATATGTATTATAAATTTTTCGCTAAATAACTGATCTAATTCATCCAAATGGTTTACGTAATAGTTGTTTTTATCACCTAAAAACGCTGGTTGCTTTTCATTTTGAACAGCGTAACTTAAATACACACATTGAGCAAGTTTTTGATACGTTTTTGGGTTTTGTTTTTTAATCTCTTTTAGTATTGCGTTATTATCTAAATGCCAAGTTTCAAATTTTTTTGATAACTGAAGATCTTGTATAAATGTATTGAGCCTGTTTGAGGTCAGGTCCTTTTCTGACCAATCTCTATATTTTGATTCGAGCCAAAGTAAAAATCCGCATTCTGGTGGAACCGTTAATTTAGAATGGCAATTGAGTATTAAGCGCAATAGACTTGTCCCTGATCTAGGATTTCCTAAAATAAAGAATTGACCTATATTCATAAATTATCTAAAACAAGTTGAATAATAAACTTAACTTCTTCCTCTTTAAGTCCTACATATAAAGGCATACATAGAACACACGGCGCAATTTTATCTGAAACTGGAACCTCTGTTGTATTTGCGATATAGGGTAAATGATTTAAAGATGGATAAAAATAGCGTCTTGGAAAAACAGCATTGTCCTCTAAAACTTGTTTTACCTTAAGCATTTGATTTTCTGTTTCGAAAATAACTGGATAATAACTATAATTCCATATGGTATTCTTTCGTAGCTTTAATAATTGTAAACATGTAGATTCAAAAGCAGAATTATACATTTCTACAATTTCTTTTCTTTGTTCAACAATTGATTTTAAGTAAGGTAAAACCGCCAATCCCATAGCCGCTTGTAATTCGCTCATTTTAGCATTAGCTCCAAGTCCGTGAAAAGCTTCAGGCCCATTATGTCCAAAATTATGATGAGAATATAACGATGGGAAAAGTTGAGGTTTGCAAAATAACGCACCTCCTTCACCAGTATGAAAAAGCTTAGTTGCATGAAAACTACAGGTACTTACATCGCCATAATTAAAAATTGATTGCCCTTTATAAGTGACACCAAAGCAATGCGCAGCATCATAAATTACTTTTAAATGATGTTTTTTGGCAATAGTTTCAATGGCTTCCACATGACAAGAGTTGCCGTATACATGTGTTGCTAATATGGCTGAAGTTTTCGCGGTTATCGCAGACTCTATTTTAGACTCATCAATAGTCAAATACTCGGGATGAATGTCCACAAAAACAGGCTCACAACCTTCCCAAACAATACTAGATGTTGTAGCGACATAGCTAAAAGGAGTTGTTATTATCTCACCGGTTAACTGTAATGCTTTTATAGCAATTTGCAATGGTAACGTTCCATTGGTCATGGCAATAATATTTGGGACATCTAAATAGGTCATTAACTCAAATTCAAGTTCCTGAACTAGAATTCCTCGATTGGTCATCCAAGCTTTGTCCCAAGCTTTTTTCAAGATGTCTTGGTATTCTTCCTGTGGTGGCAAAAATGTCTTGGTAACATTAATCATGCAATTCCCATTTAAAATTAGGTCTTATATATCCTGGCTCTCTCCCAAAATAAACGCCAAGTTCTCTTTCGGCATCAATGACAGTGAAATTCATAATATCTTTTTCAATATAATGCGCTCGTTTTCTATCTTCAATTAGAAAAAAAGTAAGATAATATTCTCCTGATTGGAAAAAGTCCTTTGGAAATGTACAACAGATATTATTCTCGCCTTGTCTCAATTTTAGCCCTCCACGAGCACTGGAGAAAGAAAACAAAGCATCTCCTATTTCATTATACAAATGATATGTGACATGATATCTTTCAGGTGTATCACTTTTTATATCAATACACGTCATCAAATCAATATTCAGATTTTCAGAAATTGTCTCTTCTAACCCTCGTCCTTTATTTTTGATAACCAATTTGTTTAGACTAAAGAGAGGGGTTTCAATTTCATTACGATTAAATGTCTTAATATTATTTGTTTTTGAGTCGCCTTTTAAGTAGTAACTCACGGCCTCATCAGTATTCCCGGAAAATACAATTTTTCCGTGCTCTAAGACGACTGCTCGCGTACATAAACTCTTCACAGCAGCCATATTATGACTTACAAATAAAACTGTTCGTCCTTCTCCCTTAGATATGTCTTGCATTTTTCCAATGGCCTTCTTCTGAAAATCTGCATCTCCAACAGCTAAAACTTCATCTATAACCAAAATATCTGGCTCCAAAAAGGCAGCAACTGCAAAAGCCAACCGAACACGCATACCTGAAGAATAACGCTTCACAGGCGTATCGATATAACGATTACAACCACTAAAATGAATGATTTCACTTTCTTTAGATTTGATTTCTGCTTTAGTCATCCCAAGAATAGCACCATTTAAGTAGATGTTTTCTTTCCCAGTAAGCTCAGGATGAAAACCCGTTCCGACCTCTAGTAATGAAGCTATACGTCCTTTTGTTTTTATTTCACCTGTTGTTGGTGAAGTTACACGCGACAAAATTTTTAAAAGTGTTGATTTTCCCGCACCATTTTTTCCTATAATTCCGATTACTTCTCCTTCTCTTACATCAAAATTTATATCTTGCAAGGCCCATACATAATCAGAATCTTGGCTAAGACTTCTATCATTAATATCACCGATTTTCAGAAATGGATCTTCCTTACCTCTAATTTTATACCACCAACGTTTTAAATCATCACTCAATGTGCCAGTTCCAACAAGACCCAAGCGATATTGCTTAGAAAGGTTTTCTATTTTTAATATTACATCCATCCTAAACCGTGTCAATAAAACTTCGTTCTGTTCTGTTAAATACTATTAGTCCTAAAAGAAAAATAACTATTCCAAAAACAAACGTATATAAAAGTTTGTCAATTGAATAATCTCCAACGCCTAATGTCATATATCTGAATGCTTCTATTACTGTTGTTAATGGATTATATTCAACTAACCAAGACATCCTAGGAAGCTTAGCCTTAAAAAATGAAATCGGATACATTACTGCCGAGGCATACATTAGTAATTGCACGCCAAACTGGACCAAAAAAGTCATGTCTCTGTACTTCGTGGTTAACGATGAAATAATCATTCCAAAACCAAGGCCTAATAGCGCCATTATTACTACTAAAACAGGAAACAGAAATAATGATGAATTTGGATAAATCTGGGCATCTAGAAAATAAAAATAATACAAATAAAATAGTATGAAAACTATGAGTTGAATGCCAAATTTTATCAGGTTAGACAATATCGTTGCAATTGGAATAATAACTCTCGGAAAATAAACTTTTCCAAAAATATTTTGATTAGAAGTAAACGTTGTAGATGTTTTAGTCAAGCATTCTTTAAAATAATTCCAAGAAGTAATACCTGCTAAATTAAATAGAAATGCCGGTGCTAGACCTGTTGGAATTGAAGCTAAATCATTAAAAATTACTGTAAATATTATAGATGTAAATAAGGGTTGAATAAAATACCATAATGGTCCTAATATAGTCTGCTTATAAACAGTAACAACATCTCGCTTTACGAATAGCACTATCAGGTCTCGATAACGCCATATTTCCTTAAAATTTAAATTAATTAATTTTTGTTTTGAAGATATTGTATATAACCATTTATCTTCCCTTAAGGTATTCAAAGTATACTTATTTATGATTGGAGCTAATATAAGAATTCGATAAGAAATAAATGCGTATTAACACTTAAGAATAATAATTAAAATATAGCTAACTTAAATTTAAAACCCTTTTTATAACTTGTTCTGGAGACAAATACGTATCAAAGTAGTTTTTAGCATTAGACTCCAACCGTTTTCTTAAATCTATATTACTTATAATTTCATCCAGTTTTAATGAAATATCTTCCTGACTACCATTTGAGTAAAGTACGTGTTCTTTATTCATTAATTTTTCGGGTAATTGACGAGATAGAGGTGTAGATATTATCGCTTTCCCCAAGCACAAATATTCCGCAAGTTTCCAACCGTGACATTCTTTTACAGCAGGCGTATTAAATACAATTGCAGAATTACCAATTTTATCTAAATAAACGTCCATTCCAACTCTACTATCGACAGTAACGTCTTCATAACCTTCAATATCATTTTTTGTCCTTGGAGCAAACCCACCATCAAAATTTATTTTTGAATTAACCATACAACTTTTAATATAATTAGCTCTTAATACGTTGGTTTGTTGTTCATTCTTCCAGAGAGAAGCCATAAAAAACACAACGTTATTAGTATTTGGATTATACGTATATTCTAACAATTTCGGTCTTTTATACTGCGCATTATAATCTGATAAGAATTTCCGTTTATTCGTTATTCTTGAATGCGATTTTAAAAGATTTAATAAAGCAAAACAAATAGTTTCAAATTGGTTATAGATTTGTATTCCAAAACTTGGACCAATTGGTATAATCTTATCTGATTTTATCGAAGTTGGGTCTAGGTTTATTTTTCCATAAACATCACTCCAATCTAGTGCCAAATAATCTATTATTTTTGAGTCTGTATAATCTATAATTATACGCTTGATATACTCTTTATCTTTCACTACAAAAGCAAAAAAATGATTATTATGATTAAATTTTTCAAAGTATTTAGATAAAAAAACTACGTTGTTTTTTCCAAAAACAGAATAAAGTCCGTAAATGTAAAAAGAAGAGTATTGTATATCACAAGAAGGATCAATAAATACTTTCATTTAGTTTGTATAAAAGTTAAAAAGAGATTCACTTAATAATTTAAGGCCATTTCGTCAATAATTGTGTTCGCATATTCGGCTGGTTTCAAATTAAGATAAGGCTCCAAATTATTCCTTAGATCTTTATATGTCAGATTATCAATATCTGAAAAATTATTCTCATTAATTACATAATTGTCACTAATTCCATTTTCTTTAAACCTTATGATACCTAATCCACAATCTGAATTTACAACACAAACGTCCAATGTTTCAGAGTAATTTTGACGCAAATATAAAATTGACTTCCATACATCCCCACACCACGCACCAGTCCAACCTTCCACCCCTTCAAGTTCTTCTTTCGTTGGGTAATCTCCTGTTGGCAATGCTGCTGCTTCATTCTCTGGATAACAATCATGCATAATAATTATTCCCTTTGGATTTAAATATTGTAAAGAATTAAAAACATCATTAAGTGAGGCTCTAAAAGTGTGAAGCCCATCAATAAATACAACATCTAATGCATCAATACGAGTTAAGAGCGTCTTCCGTTTCAAAAAAAATAAATCACTTTCCTCCTTGAAATATTTATTTTTTAAATTTTTAGGCATTTTAAACACCCAGACAAGAGCCTCTTTTAAAAACATGAAATGAAAAAAAGGATCCACTGCAATCTTACGTTTTGCAATAACGGGGAAAAATGTCTTGCCTTTATAACAACCAATTTCCAAATAGTTCTCAAAATTGGTGCTTTTCAGTATTTCATTAATAAGTTCTATGCGTTTCAAAGTATAATCTGAGTTTAATCCTTAATATGCAACCATAACATTATGTGCCTAAAATTTGAAGACTAATATAACAATTATTAAAATCAAACATTAAAATAATGCCAAGTCAATTTTAATCCTTCTCTAACCGTATACATTGGTTGATACCCCAAAAGCGAATTAGCTTTATCAATATTTGCCAAAGAGTCTCTAACATCGCCTTGTCTATTGGGTCCATGAATAGCTTCTAACTCAGAGTTTGCAGAGTCTTTGAGCGAATTCCACAAATAATTAATACTAATCCGTTCTCCGCACGCAATATTGAACACTTCATTTTTTGCTGCTTTAGAGGCGAAAAAACCTTTAACATTAGCCTGAACGACATTATCTACAAACGTAAAATCTCTTGTTTGCTCACCGTCTCCATTAATTTTTGGAGATTCTTCATCTTTTAAAGATTGCATAAACAATGGAATAACTGCAGCATAAGCACCATCTGGGCTTTGCTTAGGACCAAACACATTAAAATACCGCAAACCAATCACATCGGTATCATAGGTTATTCCAAAAACGTTTGCATACAATTCATTCACATATTTTGTGACGGCGTATGGTGAAAGAGGATTACCAATAGTATCTTCTACTTTAGGTAATGCTTTACTGTCTCCATAAGTAGAACTCGATGCAGCATAGACCATTCGCTTTACAGTAGGACTATCCTTTAATGCAATCATCATATTCAAAAAACCAGAGATATTGACTTCATTAGTCGTTGCAGGATCATTAATAGATCTAGGCACAGAACCTAAAGCGGCTTGATGAGACACATAATCTATCCCACTCATAGCGTCTTTACATGTTTGCAAATCTCTAATATCGCCTTCGATGAGTTCAAAAGCAGGATTAGAATGAAATTCTGTCAAGTTATATCTATGACCATTTGAAAAGTCATCTAAAACCCGAACCTTCTTTGCATTGTATTTTAGAAGATATTCAACAATATTAGAACCAATAAAGCCGCCACCTCCAGTGATGAGGAATGATAACTGACTTAAATCTTCTGAATGATATTTATGATTGTACATTATAATCTTGCGTCAACGCTGTTTTTAGGTAATAATGATTTGACATCAAATATAACGCCTATATCTGACTTTAAGTTTTGTATATCCATTTCCAAAAACTCATTGTGAGATACGGCTAAAACAATAGCGTCATAATCCTTTTTCAACTGGGATTCTTTATCTAACATCTCGAATCCATACTCCTGAGTCACTTCTTCTTTTGAAGCCCATGGGTCATAAACATCAACATTGACATTATAAGTTTCAAATTCTTCTATAATGTCTATCACTCTTGAATTTCTTATATCTGGACAATTTTCTTTGAAGGTAATTCCTAAAACAAGAACATTAGCGCCTTTAATTCTCGCCCCTTTTTTAATCATCATTTTCACCGTTTCTTGAGCGACATAACCTCCCATACTATCATTCATCTTACGACCAGCTAGAATAATTTCAGGATTATAGCCAGATTCAATGGCTTTTTGTGCTAAGTAATAGGGATCTACACCAATGCAATGTCCTCCTACCAAACCTGGAGTGAAATTTATAAAATTCCATTTCGTTCCAGCCGCTTCAAGTACGGCTTTGGTGTCAATATCTAATATTCGGAAAATTTTAGATAGTTCATTCACAAAAGCAATATTGATATCACGTTGAGAATTTTCAATAACCTTAGCAGCCTCTGCGACTTTAATAGATGGCGCTGAATGGGTTCCAGCTATAATAATGGTCTTATATAAATCATCAACGATTTTTGCGATTTCTGGCGTAGAACCCGAAGTAACTTTAAGAATTTTGGTGACGGTATGCTTTTTATCTCCTGGATTGATTCGCTCTGGAGAATATCCTGCAAAGAAATCTATATTAAATTTTAATCCTGAATGGGTTTCCAAAATAGGAACACAAATATCTTCGGTTACTCCAGGATACACTGTTGATTCATAAATAACAATGTCATCTTTTTTCAGGACCCGACCTACCGTTTCACTGGCTTTTATTAATGGTGTAAACACCGGCCTTTTGAGATCGTCTGTTGGTGTTGGAACAGTTACAATATAAATATTTGAATCTACTAAATCACTTGGATTATTGCTTATAAATAATCCTGTTTCAGAATTTGAGTTTGAAGTTAAAACCGATTTTAAATGATCTTCTTCAACTTCTAAAGTTTTATCAACTCCGTTATTTAGCTCATTGATACGTTTTTCATTGATATCAAATCCTATTACCATGTATTTTTTCGCAAATTCAACTGCTAAGGGCAATCCAACATAGCCTAAACCAAGGATCGTTATTTTCTTGTTCGTATTCATTCTCAACTAATTATTGATTTTATAAGAAAGTTCAAATCTAAATAAAAACTCCAATTTTGCACGTATTTTTTATTTATTTCAACTTTATCTACCCAAATAATCGTTCTATTGTAGGTTTCGGGGTCAATTTGCTCAGACAAAAGCGCTTCTTCATCTTTATATTTTAAAGTAGCAGGTCCTGTAATACCAGGCTTAAGTTTTAAAATAATTCTATCGCCATCTGTTAATTCATCAGCAAATCCCTGAATATCAGGTCGCGGACCAACAAAACTCATATCACCAATAATAACATTAAATAACTGTGGAAGTTCATCCAACTTGGAATTCCTGAGAAACTTACCAAAACGAGTAGCGCTTATATTAAGATGACCCAGTTTGTGATGCTCTGCTTTTAATGTTCTTAGCTTAAATATTCTAAATAGACGTCCATGTTGACCTACTCGTAGTTGTGAAAATAGACCATATTGCTTGGTATCTATGGTACACATCAAAACCAAAAGCATAATGGGCAAAATCAAAACAGGAAATAAAATTAGGGATAATACTAAATCAAAAACACGTTTCTGTATGAGTTGCTTTTTTTCTATCACTTTATAAGCGTTTGAAAAAACGTTTTGTTCGCTTCAATATGGATTCTCCATCTCGCTCGTGGTAAGCGTTACCATAAACGCCGTAACCATAGCCATAACCATAACCGTAGCCATACCCATAACCGTAGCCATAGTTGTGATTTGTTTTATGCTTATAGAAATTCAATACGAAGCTTATGTTTTTAACCTCTCCTGCTCTATATTTAGCATTAACTAATGCTAACATTCCTTTTTTTGTATAATCAAGACGCACCATGAAAATGGTGGCATCAGCATATTGTGTGAGTTCAAGTGCATCAGTCACCAATCCTAGAGGCGGTGTATCTAACACAATCATATCATAATCTTTTCTTAATTGAGTTATCAAAATCCTCATTTGATCACTCATCAATAATTCTGAGGGATTTGGTGGCACTGGACCAGATGGCACAATATCTAGATTTTCTATATGGGTTGGATGTTTTACGTCATTAAAAGCACTTTCACCAATCAAATAATTCACAACACCTATATCATTATTAATATTGAAATCTCCAAAAATCTTAGGTTTCCGTAAATCAAGCCCTAATAAAATGGTTTTTTTTCCAGATAAGGCATACACAGTAGCAATATTAATTGAACAAAACGTTTTACCTTCACCACTTACTGAAGAGGTAATCATTAAAGTTTTACCATCTGAAGTTCCTTGTTTTTTAAATAAAAACTGAAGGCTTGAACGTATCGACCTAAACGACTCAGATACTGCAGATTTAGGTTTTTCAAATACAATTAAATTGTTCTTATAGTTATATTTTCCGACAAGTCCTAAAATTGGAATATTAGATAACTGCTCTACTTCATCAGAACCATGTATTGTATTGTCTAATAGAAAAACGACAAAAATAAAAAACATAGGAGCAAAAAAACCAACCATTAGAGCCATCATATAGTTTAAGGTTTTGTTAGGTCCAATTGGAGGATTTCCAATATCCTTGGCCTCATCAATTATTGAAATATCCGACACATTCGCAGCTTTCACAATGGCGGCCTCACTTCGCTTTGCCAAGTACACATTATAAGCTTCCTGACTGATATTCATTTTTCTCTGAATTTTTAAATATTTCTGTTGATCTTCCGGCAAACCAACAAGCTCTCCCTCTAAATTGGCTATGGACCTGTTTAAGTTATTAAGTTGCGAATTAAGGGTCGTTTTGGTAGACGATATGGTCTCTAACAATACATTCTTTTCGGCGGTTATTTGCCGATCAATATCTTTAAAAATAGGAGAACCTTCTTTATTGGTATATTCTAAACTTTGACGTTCAATCGCTAAGCCAGTAATCTTTGAAACACTTGATAATATATTGCTCTCTTCAATACCCGCTGAAGTGGGCGCCGCTATTTTTGTGTAATCTGTTTTGGTATTTAAATAATTCTCAAGTGAATTAAGATAATTGAGTTTAGACTTTTCATTTTCTTTTTGAAAATCAAATTGTCTTAGTTTTTCAGATAGTTTTGTTATTTCTACATTAACGTCAAAAACATTATTTTGTCTTCTGAAATCATTCATTTCATCGCTCACGTCTTTTAAACTAGAATTCACAGCACTAAGACTACTATCTATAAATCTGATGGTATTTGTAGCATATAAATTTTTTCTTTCTAATTCAGCTTTACTCAAAATTTCGGCAGTGGCGTTCAAATAATCAACTAGCCTTGCTTTATTCGTCCCTTTTAAAGACATTTGCAGAACGGAAGCAGATCCTGCAAATGGAACAATTGCAACTCCTACTTGGTATCGCCGGACAATAAAATCAAAACTTGAAAATTTAATAAAACATTCTTTCCCAGGAACTAATACTCTTCCTTCTCTTTTTGTTATGACACCGTTGAAAAAAGGGAGTTCCACTTTATCGCCAAAATTAAATGTTTTTAAAAACGGCCCTTGAGGCACTTTAACAAAGTACTTTTTTTTGTCATTATATCGCTGGACTTGTTTACTCGAGGTCAAGAATTCTACAAATATTTCAAATTTATTATCATCAATCAACCTTATTCCAATTGGTTGATTAAGCATTTGTTCCTTTGAAGTGTCAAGAATAGCTATAATTGGAGAGGCAGTATAAACATCAATTTTATTATATTTGCCTTGACTCAGATAACTCATGTAATACTGTAAAGAATCAACAACCCTTTCATTATGACTTCGAGTTCGAATTGTAGTTATTACTTTACCAACTTTACCTGAAACCCCGCCCCAATTAAAAGAGATACTTGTATTAGCGGTAAAAAATGGGTTTTGATCACTTTCTACAGAAATTAAAGTACTTAATCTGTAAACGTTTTCTTTTCGAATATTTATAAAATAGGCAACAATAAGAGCTAATCCAATAGATAGAATTACAAGTTTCCATAAATTTAATGCCTTAAATAAAAACCCTCTAAAATCAAAAGAAACACCTCCTGAGACTTCTGTGTTTTCCATGTTATACTCGTCCATAACTCAATTTATAGATTTATTAAAAGTATGGCTGTAGTTACCAATGTCAGCGCAGAAATTATAGTAGCCAAAGTTTGAACTCCTGTTGTTCCAGTTCCCCAGGTTTTCTGTTTTAAAGGCTTCACGTAAATAATATCATTAGGTAGAATGTAATAATAGGGTGAATTCATCACCTTCACATCAGTAAGATCTAAATGATGGATTTGTTGCCCTTGTGGGTATTGTCGAATTATTAAGACATCTTTCCTATCGCCTGTAATCACTATCTCACCAACATTAGCCAATGCTTCAAAAATATTGACTCGTTCTTGAAACAAGATTTTTGTTCCAGGTGTGCCAACTTCTCCATTCGCAGTATAACGTAACCCCGAAAGTTTAACGGTTACAAAAATATTTGCTGCCTCCTTAAATTGCTCATCTAACAACTTCTTTTCAATTATATTCTGAATTTCTTCAGTAGTAAAACCTAACACGTTAATTTCACCCAAAGTTGGGACACGAATATTTCCATGAACATCAACCGTGAATCCATCAAAATAGGCGCGTTCTGCACTATCAGCGTTTAAATTTTCTTCTCCAACTGGATTCAATATTTTAACCGTTTCCTGATCTAAAGCCTTGACGCGAACACTTAAAATATCATTGATCTGAACACGATAAGGCTTCTGTTGCTCTACCATAGTTTGGGTAGAATCTGTTGCTGTATTTTTATTTTGAAGATAAACAATATCTTTATGTGGTATACAGGATGTAGATAAGATACACAATAACACTCCTGTAAGCAATACTAGTCTTTTCATTGTCAAGTTGCTTGTTGCTTCACAAATATAACTTATCACTATTAATATCAAAACTATTCATCGTTTTTTTGAGTAATATGACTTTCTTTGTAAAAAAAATTAGTTTGAATTATTTAACTGTTGAAAACATATCGAAATCTTATGGCGAATTAGAGCTTTTTTCAAATCTCTCTTTCAGTATCCATAAAGATGATAAAATCGCATTTGTCGCTAAAAACGGAAGTGGTAAAACCTCAATCCTTAATATCTTATCTGGTGCAGACGCACCAGACTCTGGGCAAATCGTCATGAGAAACGGCTTGCGAATGTCCTTTTTGTCGCAATCCCCTCAATTTGATCAAAATCTCACGATTAACGATACTATTTTTAATTCGGATTCTCCGCAGTTAAAGATTATCGAAAATTACGAAAAGGCATTACAAAACCCAGAAAACGCTGAAGCCTACCAAAAAGCGTTTGAGCAAATGGATATTCATAATGCTTGGGAATTTGAACTCCAATTCAAACAAATTTTATCGCAACTTAATCTTGATGATCTCGACCAAAAGATTAGCACGATGTCTGGTGGACAACTAAAGCGTTTGGCTTTAGCCCAAGCTTTAATTAGTAATCCAGATTTATTGGTCCTGGATGAACCAACCAACCACCTCGACTTAGAGATGATTGAATGGCTAGAACAGTATTTCGCCAAAGCGAAGTTCACTCTCTTTATGGTCACACACGACCGTTACTTTTTAGAGCGTGTTTGTAATGAAATTATAGAGCTCGACCACGGAAAACTCTACACCTACAAAGGCAATTACACCTATTATCTTGAAAACAAAGAGACACGAATTGCTCAGGAACAAGTGGAGACAGGAAAAGCCAAACAACTGTTTAAAAAAGAATTGGAATGGATGCGTCGCCAACCTAAAGCACGTACCACCAAATCTAAATCTCGTATTGATGATTTTTCAGATATCAAGAAACGTGCGCACCAACGTAGAAATGACCACAAAGTAGAATTAGAAATCAATATGGAACGCATGGGCAGTAAAATTGTTGAGTTCCATAAAGTATCCAAAGCCTTTGATGACAAAGTGATTCTTAAGAATTTTGAATATGTGTTCAAAAAAGGGGAGCGTATTGGCATCATTGGGAAAAACGGAACAGGAAAATCCACATTCCTAAATATGTTGACTCATAGTTCACAACCAGATTCAGGTAAAATTATTCTTGGTGACACTGTGAAATTCGGATACTACACACAAGGCGGTATCAACATTAAACCACAGCAAAAGGTTATTGAGGTTATTAAAGAGTTTGGAGAATTTATCCCGCTAACTAAAGGCCGTCAAATTAGTGCGAAGCAACTCTTAGAGCGTTTCCTTTTCGATGGAAAAAAGCAGCATGATTATGTTGAAAAATTAAGTGGTGGCGAACAAAAACGTTTGTATTTGTGTACCGTTTTAATTCAGAATCCAAATTTCTTAATTCTAGATGAACCAACAAACGACTTAGATATTGTCACCTTAAATATTCTCGAAGATTTCCTTCTTGATTTCCCAGGATGCTTACTCGTTGTATCACATGACAGGTATTTTATGGATAAAATTGTGGATCATTTATTTGTGTTTAAAGGCGCAGGTGAAGTTCAAGATTTTCCGGGTAACTATTCTGATTATAGAACTTACGAAGCATCAACACCAACCGAATCTAAAGTTACTGTTGAAGTCTCCAAAGTTTCTAAAGAAAAGGTAAAGGATTACAAGGCCGAAAAACTATCGTATAACGAGCAAAAAGAATACAAGAATCTAGAAAGCAAAATCCGATCATTAGAATTAGACAAAAAAGCACTTGAAGAAAAATTCAATGACGCGTCACTTTCTCAAGAGAAAATAAATGAACTGTCAGAACAACTGAAAGGCATCATTGAGGATATCCAAACTAAAGAAATGCGCTGGTTTGAATTAGCTGAGAAATTAGGTCTTTAACTCTTGGCTCTTTAAAACTGACAAAAACTTATAACTTGCAACTTTAAACGTGTTTCAGATTATTGAATACATAAAATTTCTATTAAAATCCTCCAATCAGCATGGTGTGCATTCGCCATTTGTATATGATTTGGTTACCAAATGTTTTTATGATAACACAACACATAAAGCGTATGCTAAACTTTCAGATTATAGGAAGTCTTTACTAAAGAACAAACAGAAGATTGAAGTCACCGATTTCGGCTCAGGCTCAAGAGTCTTTAAATCCAACTCAAGAACACTAAGCGCGATAGCTAAGACTTCAGGAACTACTACAAAAAGAGCACAACTTTTGTATCGTATTGTCAAATATTTCAAACCAGAGCACACTTTAGAATTAGGAACTTCTCTAGGAATTGCTACACAAGCCATGGCTTTGGGTTATTCTGAGAATACTGTAACTTCAATAGAGGGTTGTTCAAATATTTCAGAATTCACGAAGCAACAACTTTCAGATTTAAATATTGAAAATGTAACAGTAAAAAATGGCGAATTCGAAACGCTGCTTCCGAAGTTAAAAGCCAACGCCTATGATCTTGTTTTCTTTGATGGAAACCATAATAAAGCAGCAACACTCCACTATTTCAATGTGTTATTAGAAACAACTCACAATGATTCTATTTTCATTTTTGATGATATTCATTGGTCCAAAGAAATGTCTGAAGCTTGGGAAATAATTAAAACACATCCTAAGGTAACAGTAACGATTGATACGTTTTTTTGGGGGCTTGTTTTCTTTAGAAAAGAACAAGTCAAAGAAAATTTTAAATTACGATTGTAAAATCTATATTAAAACATATATTAGCCCAAGAATATTAAATATGAGTAGTTCAGAATTAAATAAAACCTTAGAGGTCAACAAAAAACAGGCTGAGTTTTACAATACCAAAAAGAAGAACTTACCAACAAGAATTTGGTCTAACATTCGTGAAAAAACACTAAAAGGCATTCGTAGAGAACTCAATATTCTTCAAGGTTCTTATGACCTACACAAATCTTGGTTTGGAGACTTAGAAGATAAGAAAGTTTTAGACCTTGGTTGTTTTGCAGGAAACTATCATTCTCTATTTTTGGCTCAAAACAGCAAACAATACGTAGGTCTTGATTTAAGTGAATCTGGCATTGCAAGATTGAATAAAAAAATTGAGCATTTGCCAAATGCAAAAGCTATTGTTCAAGATTTTTTATCTGACGAATTCAAAGAAAAAGACTTTGACATTATTTATGCTTATGGTGTTTTACACCATTTTGAAAACGTGGATTTACTCATTTCAAAACTCAATGAAAAACTGGCTACAAAAGGACGTATTATTAGTTATGATCCTCTTGAAACTAGCAGACCAATTTGGTTGATAAGAAAACTCTACCGACCATTTCAATCTGATGCCGCTTGGGAATGGCCTTTTAACAGAAAAACACTTAGAAAACTTGATTCTAACTTTAATATCCTAGAAAAGAGAGGTGTTTTAGGATATGCTAAATGGTATTTTATAGTAAACTTATTACCTATTCCCAAAAAAACGAAAGTGAATATTGGAAAGAAATGGCATCAAAAAGATTGGCAAAAATCCAACACATCGATGTCACATCTATATAAATGCATGCAGCTTACCATGCACATGCAAAAAAAGCAATAAAGAATTTCGTAACAAAATAGAGCTTAAGGCGTCATATGAAGTGAAACCTGTATCTTGCAGAACATCACTTAAAAGTAAACTCCAGTATGAGTAACGTCATTGAAATTCGAAATATCATTCGTGATTTTCAACTTGGTCAAGAAACCGTTCATGTTTTAAAAGGCATCGATTTAGATATCGAAATTGGTGATTATGTCGCTATTATGGGACCTTCGGGTTCTGGGAAATCGACGCTCATGAACCTTTTAGGTTGTCTAGACACACCGACTTCGGGAAGTTATATTCTCAATGGGAAAGATGTAAGTCAAATGAGTGATGATGACTTAGCCGAAATTAGAAATACTGAAATTGGCTTCGTATTCCAAACCTTTAACCTCTTACCAAGAACTACAGCATTAGATAATGTGGCTTTACCAATGATATATGCTGGAATGTCAAAATCTGATCGCACCAAGCGTGCCCAAGAAGTATTAGCCGATGTTGGACTTGCCGATCGTATGGACCACAAACCCAACCAACTCTCTGGCGGACAACGTCAGCGTGTGGCTGTAGGTCGTGCATTGGTGAATAAGCCATCTATTATTTTGGCCGATGAACCTACAGGAAACTTAGATTCTAAAACGGGTCACGAAATCATGGGCCTTTTTGAAGAGATTCACAGAGCTGGAAACACTGTGATTATGGTAACCCACGAAGAAGACATTGCAACGCATGCACATCGCGTGATTCGTTTGCGAGATGGCATGGTGGAAAGTGATACTAGGAGATAGTTCTCCCTGTAATTCTTGCAAAGAACCTTATATCGTAAACAAATCCCTGCAAAATTTTTGCCTTTTCTCTTATTACTCTTTAACTTGCATGTATGAAAATCTACACTAAAACAGGAGATAAAGGTACTACTGCACTTTTTGGTGGCACACGTGTCCCAAAACACCATATACGTATTGATAGCTACGGAACGGTTGACGAACTCAATTCACATTTAGGATTGATTAGAGACCAAGACATTAATAATCATTATAAAGATGTACTGATTGACATTCAGGATAAATTATTTACTGTTGGCGCCATTTTAGCAACCGATCCTGAAAAGGCAACGCTCAAAAATGGAAAGGACCGACTTAATATTCCGAAGATTTCAGAAGCTGACATCTCAACATTAGAACATGAAATGGACACCATGGATGAAGCGCTTCCACCAATGACTCATTTTGTGCTACCTGGCGGACATCAAACTGTGTCATTCTGTCACATTGCTCGCTGCGTGTGCCGCAGAGCCGAACGTTTAGCGAGCGCATTAAACGATTTAGAACCTTTTCAACCTGAGAGTTTAAAGTACCTAAACCGACTTTCTGACTACCTATTTGTATTGGCACGAAAGTTGTCTTATGACTTGCAAGCCGAAGAAGTAAAATGGATTCCGAAGAAAGAATCTTAAAGTACAACTTTGCAGAATAGACTATCAGTTCTACTAGGCTTATACCAGTTATGATTTGAATTTAGAATAAAGAAAATGATTATTTTTTTCTTTACTCGAAATAGAAAATTAAAACATAGCAATAATTACGGTTTATTTTATTTTGAAGAGAAAAGTAAAAAAGAACGTTTTATTGCAGTAAATTCAGGTGATAAATGGTATTTAGATCAAAAAAAAGTATACGTTCTTTAAATTATTATTTAATTAATTGGTTTTTTTCTTGACTTTATGAACTATAATTTTATTTTTGCAAAAAAATAAACTCATAAACAAATGTATTGGACATTAGAACTAGCATCGTATTTAAGTGATGCGCCTTGGCCAGCAACTAAAGATGAATTAATTGACTACGCTATTAGAACAGGAGCTCCCTTGGAAGTTGTTGAAAATCTACAAGCGATAGAAGACGAAGGCGACTCTTACGATTCTATAGAAGAAATCTGGGCAGATTATCCAACTGACGAAGATTATCTCTGGAACGAGGACGAATATTAAAGTAATTTGAAGTTCAAGTTACTTTAAATGTAGAATAAAAGTTAAAAAGTCTCTAATAGGGACTTTTTTTGTGCCTGAAATTTTCAATATAACTAACACAAATCATATCTTTGAGGTCTAACAATCTTAAAGATAAAAGGTGATTTAAAAATCAAAAACGTCAACCTGAACTCGTTTCATGTTTTCATTATTATGGTTTATAAAATTATGAGATTCTGAAATCAAAGATTCATGAATACTTTAAAATAGAAGTATATGAATAACAAGTTCAGAATAACGACAATATCATTTCATAATCATCTTACTAAAATAAATAAACACCAATGAGTTTTTTAAATTCAGTATTAAAAGTATTTGTAGGAGATAAAGCCAAACAAGATGTCAAGGCGCTCTCCCCTATTGTTGAACAAGTAAATGCGTTTGAAAGTGCGCTTGAGCAATTATCACATGACGAATTAAGAGCAAAAACGGCAGACTTCAAAGCCAAAATTGCTGAAGCTCGTAAACCTCTTCAAGATAATATTGATCAATTATTAAAAGATGCTGAGGCCACTGATGATATTGACAAAAGAGAAGATATCTACGTAGAAATCGATAAAATTAAAGATGACATATACGAAGTCACAGAAGAGGTTCTTAACGAAATCATGGCAGAAGCCTTTGCTGTAGTTAAAGAAACCGCTAAGCGTTTTGTAAACAACACAGAGATTCCTGTTCAAGCGAATGAGTTTGACCGTTTAATTTCTGGAGACAAAGAATATGTAACGCTTCAAGACGATAAAGCTGTTTGGGCGAATTCTTGGGATGCAGCAGGAAAGCCAATTACTTGGGACATGATTCATTATGATGTACAGTTAATTGGTGGTGCAGCAATGCATCAAGGAAAAATTGCTGAAATGCAGACTGGTGAAGGTAAAACCTTAGTAGCAACACTTCCAGTATATTTAAATGCATTATCTGGTAATGGTGTTCACCTAGTAACAGTAAACGATTACTTAGCTAAACGTGATAGCGCATGGATGGCTCCTATTTTTGAGTTCCACGGATTAAGTATTGATTGTATTGATTACCATACTCCAAATTCTGAAGCTCGACGTAAAGCCTACAGAGCTGACATCACCTACGGAACGAATAACGAATTCGGTTTTGATTACCTAAGAGATAACATGGCACACTCGCCAGACGATTTGGTTCAGCGTCCACACCACTACGGAATTGTAGATGAGGTCGATTCTGTATTAGTTGATGATGCACGAACACCTTTAATTATTTCTGGACCGATTCCACAAGGAGATCGCCATGAATTTACTGAGTTGAAGCCTAAAGTAGATGATATTGTTAGCATCCAAAGAAAAGAGCTGGTTAGTGTTTTGGCAGAAGCTAAAAAATTAATTGCAGAAGGTGATACTAAAGAAGGTGGTTTCTTATTATTAAGAGCATTCAGAGGTATTCCGAAGAATAAAGCCTTAATCAAATTCTTGAGTGAAGAAGGTATGAAGGCATTGCTTCAGAAAACCGAAAACTTCTACATGCAAGATAACAACAGAGAAATGCCGAAAGTTGATGCAGAACTTTATTATGTTATCGAAGAAAAAAATAATCAGGTTGAATTAAGTGATAGAGGTGTTGAGTATTTGTCAGGTAAAGACAATCCAGATTTCTTCGTCATGCCAGAAATTGGTGTGGAAATTGGAAAGATTGAAGCAAAAGGCTTATCAAAAGAAGAGGAAGCTGCCGAAAAAGAAGAGCTTTTTAGAGACTTCGGAATTAAATCTGAACGTATCCACACACTTAATCAGTTACTGAAAGCTTACGCGTTATTTGAGAAAGACATTCAGTATGTTGTAATGGACAACAAAGTAATGATTGTCGATGAGCAAACGGGTCGTATTATGGATGGACGTCGTTACAGTGACGGTTTGCACCAAGCGATTGAAGCAAAAGAAAATGTAAAGATTGAGGATGCCACGCAAACCTTTGCCACAGTAACCTTACAGAATTACTTTAGAATGTATCGCAAGTTATCTGGTATGACAGGTACAGCCGTTACTGAAGCTGGAGAATTTTGGGAAATTTATAAATTGGATGTGGTTGAAATTCCAACCAACAGACCAATCGTACGTGATGACAAACAAGATTTAGTTTATAAGACTAAACGCGAAAAATACAATGCAGTTATTGATGATGTAACAAAACTATCCCAAGCAGGTCGTCCAGTACTTATTGGTACAACTAATGTTGAAATTTCTGAGCTTTTAGGTAAAATGTTATCGATTAGAAAAATACCTCACAACGTTTTAAATGCAAAACAGCATAAAAAAGAAGCGGAAATTGTAGACGAAGCAGGTAGAACAGGACAAGTTACCATTGCTACTAACATGGCTGGTCGTGGAACAGATATTAAGCTTTCAGACGAAGTAAAAGAAGCAGGTGGTTTGGCCATTGTTGGTACAGAGCGTCATGATTCACGTCGTGTCGACAGACAGTTACGTGGTCGTGCAGGACGTCAAGGAGATCCAGGAAGCTCACAGTTCTATGTATCGTTAGAAGATAATTTAATGCGTCTGTTTGGTAGTGAACGAATTGCCAAAATGATGGATAAAATGGGATTAAAGGAAGGTGAAGTGATTCAGCATTCTATGATTTCAAAATCTATTGAACGTGCACAGAAAAAAGTTGAAGAAAACCAATTTGGTGTTCGTAAGCGTTTATTAGAATATGATGATGTAATGAATGCACAACGTGAAGTCGTGTACAGACGTCGTCGTCATGCACTTCAAGGTGAGCGTCTTCGTGTAGACTTAGCGAATATGATTTATGATACGTCGGAAGGCATCTCAGAAACGAATAAAGAAGCTGAAGATTTCAAGAACTTTGAGTTCGAGTTGATTAGATATTTCTCAATGAGTTCTCCCATTTCCCAAGCTGAATTCGCCAAACTATCAGTTCAAGAGATTGCTGGTCAAGTCTATAAAGCTGCTTTTGCACACTACAAACAGAAAATGCAACGTAATGCTGAATTAGCATTCCCCGTGATTGAGAATGTGTATTTAAATCAGCGTGATAAATACAAACGTATCGTTGTACCTTTTACAGATGGCGTAAAGAATTTACAAGTCGTAACAGACCTTGAAAAAGCATACGAAACTAAAGGAACACAATTAATCAACGATTTTGAAAAGAACATTACGTTAGCGATTGTTGATGATGCCTGGAAAACCCATTTACGAAAAATGGATGAGTTGAAGCAGTCTGTACAATTAGCGGTTCATGAGCAAAAAGATCCATTATTGATTTACAAATTTGAAGCCTTTGAATTGTTCAAGGAAATGATTGACCAAGTGAATAAGGATGTAATTTCATTCTTATTTAAGGGTGAATTACCTACGGAAACGCAGAATAACATTCAAGAAGCTAAAACACGTAAGCAAGAAACACTACAAACGCAAAAAGACGAAATTCCCAATATGGATGAACGTGCAGCGCAAAGTAGAGCTGTTGGTTCTGGAGCGTCTCGTCAACAAGAAGTTATTGAAACCATTGTACGTGATAGACCAAAAATTGGTCGTAACGATCGTGTGACAATAAAGCACGTGATGAGCGGTGAAAACAAAACCGTGAAGTATAAGCAAGCAGAACCGTTAATCGCGAAAGGCGAATGGGTTTTGATTGAAGACTAACCACTAAGTGGTATTTAATTATTCTCACTCAGACGAAACTTAAACATTTCGTCATCCTGAACTTGATTCAGGATCTCATAAATAAACTATCATTCAAAACACAGTGATAAATCTAAAAATCCCAGACATAACGTTCGGGATTTTTTTGTTACCTTGAATCCACTAACAAATCATTTGAAATCATGAGAAATGTACTAGCTACTATTGTAGGATTTATTGTAGCATCCTTAACCGTATACATTTTTGAATCCCTTATTGGTCACAATCTTTTTCCTTTACCTGAAGGTGCAGATCCGATGGACATGGAATGGATAAAAAATAACATGGATCAAATTCCTACAGGCGCAAAAGTATTTGTAGTGATTGCACATTTTATAGGTATTATTGCTGGAATGTTCATAGCGGGATTGATCTCAAAAACAAGTATGATTCCGACTTATATTGTTGGCGGATTGATGCTAGCTGCAACCTTTGTAACGATATTTATGTTACCAAAAGAATTATGGTTTACACTTACTGATGGCGCATTAGTAATCGTTGGTTTCTTAATAGGGAAATCGTTAGCTAAAAAACAATTGACAACCGAATAAACGACGAGTTCTAATTCTTAATTATTTTTTCTACAGTTTCCTTTTGATTTGCGACGATTTTCACGAAGTATACTCCTTGTGTCAATTGTTTTAAATCAATGGCCCTTTGTATTTCGTTCCCATAAAAGACAACAGTTTGTAATAAACGTCCATTTACATCGTAGATTGTGGCCTTATCAATACTAACTTCGGAAGCGATGTAAAGTAAATCATTTACTGGATTAGGATATAATTTTACTTTAGCACTCAATTCAGAATCATTAACCGAAAGATTATCTTCTTCAACCGTTGTTGTATAATCATTAGTAATAATTGGAAAATTGAAATCGAAATAGATTTCGGCATCGTTACTAAACATATCACCAAGATTTAATGTATTCAATGTTTTTATTTTAAAAACTACATAGCCATCGTTGTTGTCATCATCAAATGGTAAGTTTATGTTTTCGAAGATAAATTCGACTTCATTGGCATTCTGAATTCTCGTTACAATATCGTGACTTGCATCTAAAGGCACTAAAGTATTGACATCAAACTTGTTCGTATCAATTTCGTCTTTAACAACTACATTTATAGCATTAGCAGTTCCTGTATTTTCAAAACGAACCATGTAATGGATGTATCGACCAACCATATCTGGAGTAATTGTTTCACCTTCCAGGCATCTTTTATCATTTGGATCGAATGAGTTTACTACTATTTCTTTTATTGAGGTTATGTTATTTTCATCATCAAAATCTCCTTCAATTGGATATATTACAGATTGAAAACCAATCTCATCACCAGCATTCACAGGATAATCTGGATCTGTTGGTGTATTAAAATTCATTGTGATAAAAATTTCCCCACTTTCTAGAGGCTGCAGATTTGTATAATTCCATGCAAGTGAACCAAACGACAGATTATCTACATTTGGAATCGAAGAAACATAATCAACTACAAAGTCATCATAATTAAATTCTACAGTTCCTGAAATCGTCGTTGTCCCCTTGTTTTTGTATATCATTTTATAATCAGCACTAAAACCCGGCCTAACTTCAGTAAGTGGAATGATGTAAATTTCTAAATCCTGAAAATCGCCACTAGTTGATATACAAAAATCCTGAATGGAAGGATTGGAATCTACGGGAAAGTTAATTGCAACATTAGGAGGCGAAACAGAAAAATATTCGGGATTTTCTAAAACAGGTGTTATAGTATATGTTCCAGCTTGGAGGGCAACACCATAATCTCCTAAATTATTTGAAATAATGGAGCCTTCTATTGTTCCATCTGTAATATTGAATTTAAGTGTTGGGAAATCCGCATCATTTAAATCACACCCATTATCATCAATATCGAGTCTGACATTTCCAAGAATGTCATAGTAATCTCCACCTGGAACAAAGGAACAATAGGAGTTAACAACGCAATTTGCATAGCCATATTCTTCAACCTTAGAAAAAACATCTTCTAGTTCAAAATCATCTACACAAATAAATGCTAAATTAGGATTAAGATCAAAGGAGTATACACTTGAGAATGTACTTCCGTTTTTGATAAACAAAGACATCAATTGATTACCGCTACAATCAAAATAAAAAAGATTTGGTATTCCACTAACATCCAGTGTGGTTAATTGATTATTATAACAATATAATGAAGTTAAATTACTTAGGACACTTTCGTCTAAATCCGTTAATTGATTATCTCCACAATTCAAAGTATCTAAGTTTGGTAATCCACTTAAATCTAAAGATGTGAATTGATTTGATAAAGCCATAAACGTAGTTAGACTTGTTAATCCACTTAAATCTATGGATGATAAGAGATTATCAGGGCAGAATAATAGAGTTAGGTTAGTTAATCCGCTTACTTCTAATGTTATTAATTCATTATTAGCACATTTCAATTCTATAAGATTTGATAATCCACTTGCATCTATTGTCGTTAATTGGTTATTACTACAATTCAAATCTATAAGATTAGTTAGTCCACTTGCATCTAATTCTGTTAGTAGGTTAATAGCACAATTCAATTCTATCAGATTTGATAAACCAATAACATCTATTGTGGTCAATTGATTAGAACGACAATCTAAAGTATTTAGATTTGCTAATCCATTAACATCTAATGTAGTCAAATCATTATTGTTACATTTTAAATTTTGTAAATTGACAAATGCTTCAATGCCTTGTAAAGATGATACATTTTCAAAGGAAACATCAAGATTTAAAACTGCTTCAGCTTCCGAAACTTGAATTTCTCCATCATTATTTATATCCACATTACCATCCATAAAACCATCTCCATCAGAATCTACACAAAATGTATTTACCAAAGCATTTTTAAAATTAACTCCAGGAATATCAACAATTTGAGCTTGTAAAAAACAACAAGCAAATAATGCAAAAAGCGCTGCGTAAAAATTTCTCATAGACATCATAAGTAGGTTATAGAATAACTCACAATATAGAGTATTTCCTACAAATATCTTATTAACAACAGCCTAAGTTTTATAACAGAAGTTAGTCCAGATGTAACAACAAATTTGGATCTGGGCAATTACCTATATAAAACTCCAAATCTTGTTTTGAGCACACACCAGGATAATCACCAACATAGTCCTCCATGTCTTTTATAATCTGAAAGTGCAAATGTGGCGGATAATCGCCATTAATTATGGCATCTCCTAAAGTCCCAATTTGATCTCCTTTTTTGAACTCCTGCCCGACTTTGAGATGTTCAATAGATGCTAAACTTAAATGACCATAAAGTGTGTGAAATTCTATGTCTTCAATTATATGTTTGAGGATTATCGTCGGTCCGTAATCACCAAAATTAGTGTTGTTTTTAAAACTGTGCACCTCAGCGTCGAAAGGTGTAAAAATAGGCGTTTCGGCAGCAGCCCAAAGGTCAAGACCTAAATGGATATTTCGTTCGGTTTCGGGATTTCTATTGTTGAAATAATTGCTGCGTTGGTAAATGTTCCGGGTTTCTAGAAAACCTCCAAAGGCTACTTTTGTGTTGTTTGCTTTTATATGGCTATTAATATAAACCGCTAATGTTTCCGAAGAAGACACATCGATAGTTCGCAATGTTTTATTAGATTTTGACAAATCTAAAAACACATAATCCCTTTTAGGAATAGATGCCTCTAGCAAAAAACATTTAGGGAGCGTTCTTAGCAGTTCTTCAAAAGAGTTATTCATAGCATCTTACTCAAACTTAAATGCAATTTCAAGCGCATCTGCTTTATCCTTGGCATACTTTAATTCACTATCCATTGTGTAACACTTTCTGAAATTTTCTAAGGCTTGTAAAGTATCTCCTTTTGCAAGTAATCCATCCCCATAACTATCATAAGTGTTTGCAGATTTAGGAAACTCTTCAGTATTTAATTTAAACACGGCTAATGCGTCATCTGCTTTATTTTCATTTAATAATCGATAACCTAAGGCATTAATATCGCCTTCACTAACATCATATGCTATGGTATCTATTTTTACTTTGTGATAAAGACCAATCGCATCATTAACATTGGTATCAAAAATTTGCTTAGCCATTTCCTTATAGACACTTTTCTTTGCCATTACATAAGGTTTTCCAGCTCTCATATTTCTAACACCGTCAATTATAGATCGAAAATTCTCTCCTGAATCATTAGTTAAAATGATGAAACCACTTTTTGCATCGACTTCATTATGCAAGAACGTCACAAAGCCAACCCAACCACCTGAATGCCTTACTACTCTTGGCTCGTTGTCCTTTGAAGCCAAACCCCATCCAAAGCCATAATCCGTATCTTCACCGTTGTTAAGTTGTCCTGGTGTCCAAGCTTCATCTAAATAATCTTTAGAAATAATCGTATAGTTCGCTAATGCCATATTCCATTTATACAAATCTTCAAGTGTTGAATAAATTCCGCCGTCACCTCTAACATCATTAACAATATCGTAATCATTAGTAATCAAATCTTTTTGATTCAATGCTAATTGATATCCAAACACACGGTTAGGCATATTTGGGTCTACATCTATTTGATAGTTATACAAGGTTGTATTGGTCATTCCAATGGGACCTGTAATGCTTTCTTTTAAAAAGTCTCTAAAATGTTGTCCAGACACTTTCTCAACAACAGAAGCCAATACCAAATAACCTGTATTACTGTATTCCCATTTGTCGCCTGATTGAAAATCTAATTCAGGGCTAACACGGTAAAATTCTTTTAATATTTCGTCATTTCCAAGAATGTAGGTTTTAGTAGAATCTTCTTTCACAAAGTTTTCAGCTATTAGACGTTCATAATCTGTAAGTCCGGAAGTGTGATGTAGTAATTGACGAATCGTAATATTGTCATAAGGGAAATCGGTTAAAATAGTATTAACTTTTTGGTCATACACTAACTTTCCTGCTTCCTTTAATTTCATGATAGCCATCCCTGTAAACTGCTTACTTACTGAAGCCAATCTGAATTGAGAATTTAAGCTAAGAGAGTCCGTAGGGTTTATAGAACGTAACCCATTAGAACTTTTAAAAACAACCTTTCCGTTTTCATATACTAATATGTTTCCAGTTGCAACGCCCTTGGTTTTCATGTCGTTAACAAAATTAGCATACGTACTCTTAGAGATTTCAGAAGTTGCTGTATTAGAATCTTCTTTACATGAAAAAAAGCATGCCGAAATGAGACATACTAATGTGAGTTGTTTAAAAAAAGTCATTATGTTTTGTTTAAAGTAGTTTTACATCATAAATGTACAGTTTTAATTTTTAAGGAACACATCACTAAACTTCGCATTAAGCACAATGGTTTTTCCCATAGTTTGACCAGACTCAATCGTTCTTTGCGCTGTAATTTTATTGTTTAATCGCGAACGATTACCTTTAAAATACACACTGTAATTTGATGTTGGAAGGGTAATAATGGCTTCACTATTTTCAAGAATAACATTTAGATTTGTAAAACTATCAGCAATATTAGAAATAGACAAATCTCCAAAAGTGCCATCAATAATAGCATTTCCCGTTAAATCACTAATAAGCAAATCAGATGAGTTGCTATTAAGTCGTAAACTACCAACTGTATTCAAATGAGCAGCTTCAACATATTTTAAATTGAGCTCACCATTACTCCATGTCGTAACTTCTACTGGAGAATAAGACACATTGATGGAAGTCTCGCTTCCATCAATGTGATTTGCTACTAATGTAGCGTGTGATATATCTGCTTTTAAATTGTAAATAACTGAAGACATCTTTAATTCGCCATGTCTTACATTCATATTCAACTTAGCACCTTTAGGCATTTTAATTTTTATAACCCTTTTTACTTTATGGTTTCTCACATCTAATCGCTTTACAAGAACTTCACGGCGTTTTTCATGTTCTTCAAGACGTTCTTCAAGACGTTCTTCCATACGTTCAGCTAATTTTTCTTCACGTTTTTCCATCTCTTTAGATCTCTTTTCCATGTGCTTTTCACGTTCAGCTAAACGTTTCTCCATGTCTTTAGTTCTCTTTTCCATGTGGTTTTCGCGTTCTCCCATACGCTTCTCCATGTCTTTGGTACGTTCTTCCATTTGCTTGCCGTATTTCTCTCCCCAAACTTCCATTTTTTCAGACCATTGACCGTCAAATCGTTTTTCAAATTCTTCTCCCCAAGCTTCCATCTTTTTCCCATACTCTTCACCAAACTTCTCTCCCCAAGCTTCCATTCGCTTCTCATAAGCAGAAAAATCTACTTTTGCCATTTCTCTTCCCCATTCTTTCATTTTCTTACGATCTTTAGAAGGATAGTCTTTACTCCAATTTTCCAAATAGGTCTCACCATCTTTTTTATAAGCTTCGGTATCAAAACTCATATTGGTAATTCCGTCTGGCAGTTCAGGTAATTCTGGCATTTCTGGCATTTCAAAATTTCCCATCTCAGGCATTTCTGGTAATTCAGGCATTTCTGGCATTTCTGGCAAATCACCTAAGTCTAAATCTTTTAAAACGTCTAATGCTTCTAAAGACTCTAAATCAATATGCAAATCGTCAAGACTATCCCATGAACCATGAGATCCTTCAGAGGTAATTTTAACGTTATCCCCAGATCCTTCCACTCTAAGACCCCAATCTTCCAAGGCCTCTTGCAACTCTTCTTTAGATAATTTCTCACCTTCAATATAGGCTTCAATTTCTAATGTCTTTTTGTTCCATGTATCAATTTCTATTTGTACATAGCTCGTGTTTAAATCGATAGTTACATCTTTTGTAACATCAATTTTCTTAGAGACTTTCGTCAACTTTTGTTGTGCTGAAACACTTACAGTGAAACAGAAAAACAATAGTACTACTGTGGTATATATTTTTTTCATTGTCTTGATTTTTAATTCTGAAATTTTAAATATTCAGATCATTTGGTTTATGCTTTTTGTTTTGCTTCTTCCGAAGTATTTAAATCTTTTAATTGTTCTTTCAAACGATACAATAAATTAAGACGTAGTTTAAGATTGTCTATCAAGGCGCTAACAGTTAACTCGTTTGGCCCGTTTTCGGTAAGCTCTACCGACAAATGCTTGTACTCTTGATTTAATTCTGCAAGCCTTATGACATAGCCGTCAAACAACTCCTTATTTACCGGAGTTTGTTTTACTTTAGAAAGCTCTAAACTGATATTTGCTAGATAGTAATCTTCAACATTTTTTAAATCTGGTGAAATGTCGCCTAGCGATTTAAGCTGTGCTCCTTTTTCAGGCTTTTCGGCAACTACTATTTCTGTGCCTACAATTGATGATTTCTGAAAAAACTGCGACGCTCCAAATCCTAATCCAATCAAAATGACGATACTCGCTGCAATTTGCAACATACTGAAACCTTTTATGTTTGATGACTCTACTGGTAAGGCCTCATCTAACTTTTCTAAAAAGCGTGCTTGATGCCCTTGAGGCATTTTCTCTTGTGAAGCCTTCTTTTCGTTTTCAAATAATGTTCTAATATCTCGTCCCATTTCTCATTGGTATTAATAGTTCTTTTAATTTCGACTTTCCTCTAGAGAGTTGTGTTCTTGAAGCGATTTCAGAAATATGTAATATCTCCGAAATCTCCTGATGATCATAACCTTCAACCAAATACAACGTCACGACGTAACGGTATTTGTCTGGCAGTTTTCTAATCGCACTTTTAATCTCTTCTAAAGTTATTGTATCATCTACTAACCATTCGCTTTTATAATCGTCATCAACTACTTTTAGGTGCACCTCTTCCAATTCTTGCAAATGCTGCTTCTTGGATTTTAAACAGTCAATACTTTTATTAATCACGATACGTTTTAACCAAGCTCCAAAAGTAACCTCAGCTTTATACTGATTGAGTTTTGCAAATGCTTTAATAAAGGCTTCCTGTACGATATCTTCAGCTTCCATAGAATCCTTTACAAAACGCATGGCAATCGTAAACATACCATCACAATATTGATTGTATAGTTTTAATTGCGCAGTTCGATCGTTCTGCTTGCATTGCTCAATGATGTCAATTTGAAGTGTGTTCAAATCTGTTTTGGTTTGGTTATATACCGAATAAATAAATTACTTCTATTTGGTATTGGTTCACTCTAAAGACGACACAAAAAACGGAGTGTTGCAAAAAGGGTATGATTTTTTTGAAATTGATAAGAAATTTATAGAAATTCCTGTTAAGTATTGACTTAGCATTTCATTTTAAATTATCTTTGATTCCAATTTGTTACAATCTTATTTTACTATGAACACGTTTTTAAAACGCCTACTTGTTATATTATCTATAGCTACTCTCGTACTATTTTTATATTCTTATTTTGTTGAAAATATCTTTTCATCTCGAGTGAGTCCTAAAGATACTGTAGAATTTAAACTAAATGACCTCAAACTTGAAGTCTTCTACAATAGACCTTCAAAAAAGGATCGTGACATTTTTGGCGCATTAGTTCCTTATGATAAGGTTTGGAGAACGGGAGCCAATGAGGCTACCACGTTTGAAACGAACAAAAACTTGATGATAAAAGGCATTTATCTACCTAAGGGAAAGTATACCTTATGGACGGTCCCTAAAGATTCTGCTTGGAATGTGATGTTTAATACCAAACAATATGCTTGGGGTGTTGATGAAGAAATGCAGGTCATGTGGGATCCTAATCACGATCAATTGGAAATTGATGTCCCTATAGAAAAACTAAATACTACTGTTGAGCAATTTACTATTTCTTTTGATAACTCTACTGACGACCTCAAACTCACTATGGCTTGGGATAATACAAAAATTGCAGTACCTTTAAAAGTATTAAAAGACCAAAACTAGAGGGTAGCTTGTCTAAAAAATCTAAATCGTCTGCATTACATGAAACAGATGGAGTATCACAATCTGATATCACCAATGCATCTTCTATAAAAAATATCAAGCAGAAAAGAAAAGCGCAACCTTCTACGTCTTCATTAGTGTCTGAAATTTTAAACGGCAACATCACTGCTTTAAGTAGAGCCATTACGCTAGTAGAAAGTTCTAATCCGAAACATCTAAAGCAAGCCAACACTATTATTAAACAGTGCCTACCTCATGCTAATAACTCTGTTCGCATTGGGATTACTGGAGTTCCTGGAGTTGGAAAAAGCACCTTTATTGAAGCTTTTGGAATGCATCTATCCTCTATTGGTAAAAAAGTAGCTGTTCTTGCTGTTGACCCAAGTAGCAGTTTGAGCAAAGGCAGTATTCTAGGTGATAAAACCCGAATGGAAGATTTGGTAAAAAACGACAATGCATTTATTAGACCTTCGCCATCTGGAACTTCACTTGGCGGTGTAGCTCGAAAAACACGTGAAACTATTATTCTTTGCGAAGCAGCTGGTTTTGATACTATTGTTATTGAAACGGTTGGAGTCGGTCAAAGTGAAACTGTTGTACATAGTATGGTAGATTTCTTTTTACTACTAAAAATTGCAGGTGCCGGAGATGAATTGCAAGGCATTAAACGAGGCATTATTGAAATGGCTGATGCTATTGCGATTAATAAAGCCGATGGTGAGAACTTGAAAGCAGCAAAGTTAGCTAAAGTCGAATTCAATAGAGCCTTGCATATGTATCCGCAAAAAGAGTCAGAATGGCAACCTAAAGTCACTTTGTGTAGTGCATTAAAACGCGAAGGAGTTGATGAATTGTGGTTGTTGATTTCAGAATACCTCAAGCATACAAAAGCTAACGACTATTTTGAAACACATCGTACAGATCAAAACAAATTTTGGTTGTTGCAAACTATTGAAGACCGCTTGAAATCTGATTTTTTCAATCAGCAAAAAATTAAAGAAGCGCTAAAAGCACAATTACAATTGATTGAAGACGGAAAAACAACACCCTTTGTTGCTGCGGAATATTTGTTAAGTCTTAAAAATTAGCCTTATACCATTCCACTTGCTTTTTTACAGCTTCTAATAATGTAGTTTGCGGATTGTAATTAAGTAGTTTTCTTGCTTTATCAATATTCGCTTTAGTACGCGATTGATCACCTGGACGTTTCGGAATCACATTGAGTACTATCGCCTTTCCTAGTATGTTCTCCACCGCTTCGATACCTTCTTTTGTTGTATGCTCAACTTCGGTTCCTAAATTGATAATTTCACCATCAACCTTAGATTCATTTCCTATCACGCTAACTACACCATCAACAATATCACCAACATAAGTAAAACTACGTAAATGCTTATCACTGCCTTCAAATAATGGAAAAGGCTTATCCTCCAAACCTAATGCTATAAGCTTAGTATACATCTTCTCTGGACGCTCACGAGGACCGATTACCGAATACAATCGCAATGAACAGGCTTTTATGAGTTTTTCTCTGCTTTTCTGAAGTACTAACTGTTCTGCAGCTAATTTTGTCACTCCATAATGTGATGCTGGTTTTGGCGCCTTATCTTCAGGGAAAGTTGCTTCTAACCCGTATATGGACGATGTTCCAATATTCACAAAGAGCTTTAAGTCTTTACATTCTAAAGCATAATCTACCAAGTTTTTGGTAGCAATAATGTTATTGGTAAAATAATCTTCAAATGTTGATGTTTGAGAAATTCCAGGTTGTGCAGCAAAATGAAAAATATAACCGATGTCTTTTGGTAAGTCTTCAGAAAAATCAGCGTCACGCAAATCTTTTTTCAAAACCGTAATACCATTTTCCGTCAAGGCTTTAGCATTTAAATTTTTCAATTCTAAGCTGTAGTAATCATTAAAATTGTCAATTGCCAAGACCTCATGACCAAGACTTTGTAAACGTTCTGCAGTATGTGAACCAATAAAACCGACAGCTCCTGTAACTAGTATTTTCATTTTAAACCTTTTAATGTACAAAATAACAATATTTAAATCAATCCTATTTATTATCGTGCTGATAAAAAGAATATTTTTGCACTACTAATTGATTACAGATGGATTACACATTCACGATTATCATTCCTGTTTACAATGAAGAAAGTAATATAGGACGCTTAGAAGAGGAACTCATTGCCTATTTAAAAGCCAGTACAACTATTACTAGGGTCCTTTTTGTGAATGATGGCTCTACAGATGGAAGTCAATCCCTTATCGAAACTATCTGTAATAGACATTTAGGTTTTGAGTATTTACTTTTTAGTAAGAACCAAGGCTTGAGTGCTGCTTTAAAAGCTGGATTTGATTATACAGATACAGAATTGATTGGTTATATCGATGCCGACTTACAAACTTCTCCTGAAGATTTTAATCTTCTTTTAGAACATATTAAAGATTCCGATTTAGTGACTGGAGTACGCCAAAACCGAAAAGATAGCGTTATAAAAAAACTATCTTCAAGAATTGCTAATCGCATACGTCGCCTATTTACCCATGACGGAATGGACGATACTGGCTGCCCTTTAAAGGTGATCAAAACCGAATATGCCAAACGCATTCCAATGTTTAAAGGTTTACATCGTTTTCTACCTGCAATGATTCTCTTGCAAAATGGTATTGTAAAGCAAGTTCCCGTTAGACATTTCCCTAGAATTGCTGGAACGTCGAAATTTGGTTTACGAAAACGGCTTATATCTCCACTAACAGATTGTTTTGCTTACCTCTGGATGAAAAAGAAAATGATAGCTTATACTATCGAGAAAAAGAGTTTTGAGTAATTTACTTCAACTGAAATCTCGCCTGAAGGTACCTATCAAATTTATAAAACAGAAACCCTGAAAACGCTCCGAAAAGCATTCCACTAACAACATCTAAAGGATAATGTACACCAATATAAATTCGGCTATACCCCATAGCCATAGCCCATGGAATTAAGACAAGCGGTATATATTTATATTTGGATCTCAGCATCAAACTTGTAAAAACAGCGACTGCCATTGAATTTGATGCATGGCCAGAAAAGTAACCATATTTACCACCACAATACTCTTTAACTAATCTATAAAGCCCATCAATATCACCATTATGGCAAGGTCTTAATCGCACCACCAACACTTTTTTAAATAGGTTAGTAATTTGATCTGTAAACGTAATCATCAAAGCAACCACCAAAAGTGTTAATAAGAACATTTTAGTATTTAGTCGCTTATACATTAGATATGCCAACAACGCATAAAATGGTATCCAATTAAATTTGGTGGTATAAAACATCCAGAACCCATCCCATGTTTCGGTACCTAGGTTGTTTAGATAGATAAATAATTCGGTATCAAGTCTAACGAGTTCTTCTATCATTATTCGTCGTATCTAGAAACTTCCCTATCATAAAAATCGGTAGCCTCTTGGATTAAATTTTCAGTTTCGCTTTCTATTTCACGTTGATCGTGCTCATCAAACTCTTCAAACCACTCTACTTCATCATCTTCGAGATTGATTATAAATCGAGGGAATTCGGTATGAATGACAAATATCGCATTAGGATAATCTGTATTATCTCCAAGTATAAATTTTGGTAGTTCCATGTTATGTATTAAGCATTAGTATTTGACAAAATTAACTTTTTCGTTAAATAATCGAATCTTATAAACAATAATATTGCAGCAGTTGTTAAACCAGCTAGTAATCCAAGCCATATACCGAAGCTACCATAGGCTTCCTCTTTTCCGAGGAAGAAACTTACAGGAAAGCCAACAACCCAATACGAAATAAAGGTAATAATCGTAGGAATTTTAACATCTTGCAAGCCTCTTAAAGCTCCTAAAACCACAACTTGAATACTATCACTTATTTGAAAAATCGCTGCTGCAATCATTAATTTAGCTGCTATTGAAACCACTTCGGTATTATCGATAAGGTTTTTGGTGTCGTCATAATCGACGTATAATTTTGGTAGTTCATTATGAAAAATAAAAAATATAGTCCCAAAGAAAATAGCCAATAATATGGCTAACATAAATAAGGAAAAAGCTATTCTACGAAGTTCAAAATATTGACCTAATCCCTTTTGATTACCAACTCTAATCATAGAAGCAACACTTAACCCCATGGCCACCATAAAGGTCATTGATGATAGATTCAATGCGATTTGGTTGGCTGCTTGAGGGTTTTTACCCAATAAGCCACTCAACCAAATAGCAGCCGTAAAAATGGCAACTTCAAAAAACATTTGCATGGCACTTGGCGCTCCTAAATCGGTTAATTTTCTAATCATTAATTTATCTAAAACAAAAAATTTGATATTAGTTACAAATGCCTTAGACTTTTCCTTTTTGGTAAGTAACCACCATAGATGAGCTACCATTATAAATCTAGATATTAAGGTACCATAAGCTGCACCAACAATTCCAAATTCGGGAAAACCAAACTTCCCAAAGATCAATACATAATTTAAAATGACGTTCACAACATTGGCCAAAAGTGTCGCATACATAGGATATCTAGTCATAGACAAGCCATCACTAAATTGCTTGAATGCCTGAAAAACAATCAACGGAATTAATGAAAACGCTACCAGATTCAAATACGGCAATGCTAGATCTACAACCTCAACAGGTTGTTTCATAAAGTACAATAGAGGCTTTGCAAAAAATACAGATAGAAACAAAACAATCCCGAGAACTGTACAGAGAAATAATCCATGTTTAAATGCTGATTTCCCTTTAATAAAATCCTTAGCAGAATCGGCTTCGGCAACTAAAGGCGTAATCGCTGTAGAGAACCCAATACCAACCGACATGGCAATAAACATAAAGCTATTCCCTAATGATACTGCAGCTAATTCTGCAGTTCCAAGTTGACCAACCATTATATTATCTACAAAACTGACAAAAGTATGCCCCAGCATGCCTAAAATAATAGGTGCTGCCAATTTATAATTATAATAAAATTCCTTTGTGTATTGAGCTAAAATCAAAAGATAATACTTTATATGGGCAAAGTTAAAACATTTGGTTTGTGTAGACTTTACCTTAGCTATGTTTTCTATAAAAAAATTTCAAATGTTTGATTATTAAAAAGTTATAAACCAAAATTGTTAATAAGTTGAGTTCAAAAGAAGTTTAGAAATTGTCTTAAACGCTTATTTTTATCATAATTAAATACCTTATTGTAGTAGGTTAGGTATTTGGGGTAGAAACTTTTTTAGCTGTTATTTTAGAGGGATTTTAAAATTTTATTGTTAAAAACGTTTCATGCAAAAAGAGGATTCGTCCTCTTTTTGTCATTTATAAACTTTCAAAATTGTCTTCCCAGCCACTCTCTAAATTTATATAATGTTGGTAAAGGATCTTTTAAAAAAGATTTTACCTCAGTATTATTCATAAGGTATTTGGTTTTAAATAAAAGTATTGGACGACTCTTAACTGTTTTTAACACCCCTTTTAAGCGCATATAGTTAATAGGTTCAAACTCCTGGATTTCAATAGCATGATTTAAGGCTAACTGAATCGCGTGGTCTGGAAAGTTGATTCCTGCTTTTTTTGACCCCTCAACACTTCCCCAAAAACGAGCATTTATTTCGATAAGTTTATAATCATTGGCATTTGCATCATATCTCAAGTCCAAATGAGCAACACCTGACCAATTGAGCTTAGACATAGTATCTTTTGCGACTTTGAGCACCTCTTCGTTTTCAAGAAATTCAAACCCTAACTGTGGAGCATACTGATTATATCCTGTTAAATTTCCTTTTTGAATTGTATACGTTAAAATCTTTCCGTCGAGACATAAAACGCTACAATCAATATCATAACCTTCAATATATTCTTGAACGAACTGAGGTAATGAACTAGTCTCTAACGTCTTTAAAAGTTCAGAAATTGAATCTATTTTTTTAATTCCGTCACCTCCTTTTAGAGTCATTGGTTTGATTAGTATTGGAAAACGAATTTGGGACAAGATTTCTTGTTTATCAGTTTCCGAAGTAATATGAAAATATTTTGGATGCGGAATGTTGTTTGCTTTTGCAAAATCACTCAACTTTTTTTTGTTTATCGCTATCTCAAAATCCTTTAAATCTGCTAAAGGAATAACACGTATCGTTTTAGATATTCTTTCTTTAAACCTAATGAAAAAAGAAACTTCATTTTCAGCAATAGGAACGACAACATCAATAGCATTAGATTCTATTTCAGAATTAATAATTTCCAACCAAGATACATCTTGTTGTCTTTGATAAAACTTATAATAAGAGGTGTGTTTTGAAAACCTAGTCGCCGTTCGTTTTTTATTGGATAAAACGAATAATTTGTAACCCTCAATTTGTGATAAACATTGAATCACAGATAAAGCCCAAGTACTGTCTCCATCTGGAATTAAAACGTTACGTCTTGGAGTCATTAATGATAAATAAGGGGGTTACTAATAGCCTTCAAATATAGGGTTTAAAGTGTGATTTTCAGGGATTGCTTATGGGCTAATTCGAATTCGGTAATCAAATCTTCCACTATTTGAGCTGCAGGTTTGATATCATGAATTAATCCAGCGATTTGACCAATTTCTAATTCACCATCTTCTAAATCACCTTCAAACATTCCTCTTTTAGCTCTAGCTCTTCCTAAAAGTGTTTTTAGCTCGTCAGCTGTAGGCCCTGTTTTGTAAAGCTCTTGGACGTCATTAAAAAACTTATTTTTAATCAATCTTACAGGAGCTAATTCTTTTAAAGTTAATTGTGTATCTCCTTCTTTTGCATCAACTACCACTTGTTTAAATGCCTCATGTGCCGAAGATTCTTCACTAGCAACAAAGCGACTTCCTACTTGAACTGCATCAGCACCTAAAATCATCACTGCTAACATAATTTGACCTGTCGCAATTCCGCCAGCTGCAATTAAAGGGACTTCTAGATGTTCTTTCACCATTGGAATCAAAGTCAGGGTTGTAGTTTCCTCTCTTCCGTTGTGTCCTCCAGCTTCAAAACCTTCGGCAACAACAGCATCCACTCCAGCATCCTGAGCTTTTAGTGCGAATTTCACACTACTTACTACATGAACGACTGTGATTCCTTTTTCCTTTAACCAAGAGGTCCAAGTTTTAGGATTTCCTGCGGAAGTAAAGACGATTTTCACACCTTCCTCTACTATAATATTCATAATCTCATCAATGTTAGGATATAACATTGGAATATTAACACCAAAAGGCTTGTTGGTTGCTTTTTTACATTTCTGAATATGCTCACGCAGCACATCTGGGTACATAGATCCAGCACCTATTAAACCCAAAGCACCAGCATTACTTGCTGCAGAAGCAAGCCTCCAACCACTATTCCAAATCATTCCTGCTTGAATAATTGGATATTGAATATTAAAGAGTTCGGTAATTTTATTCGCCATTTATGATTTTATAAGTTTGATAGTTTTTGATGCATTTCCAGATTGAAATGACACTATATAAACACCAGAAGCCATTGAAGACACATCCAATTGATTCGAAGATGTCGTTATTATTTGCTCTAGAATCGTTTTTCCAAGAATATCAAAAATTCTTAAAGTGATTATTTCATTAGCCGACGGGATTTGAACATTTAATATATCTGTCACTGGATTAGGGAATACCTTAAACTCAAAGAAATCTTCTTCTTGTAAGGATAATCCAATATCTAATGCTAATTGTAAATCTGGTATACCATAACCTAAAAAATAATCTGGAGTTGTAAACTGAGATGCCGATTGGCGCACATAATTTTTAATCTCTTCGTTAGTTGCATTTGGTAAAGCTTGCCACAAAGATGCAATACCTCCAGCCATAATTGGTGAGCTAAATGAGGTTCCGTTGTTATTTATAATACTATTGGTATCATCAATAACAAACGACCCTGAACCTTGAGCTACAACATCTGGTTTAATAGTAGGTTGAGACGCACTCCCTTGCGAACTAAAAACCGCATAAATACCATCGGCATTAACAGCACCAATACTTAAAACACCTACAGCATCAGCAGGAGCTCCAACACCTGTTTCACCAGAGTTCCCAGCAGAAACAACCACTAAGATTCCTTTTTCATTCGCCATATTTGCACCTCTCGTAATAAAGGTTGTATTTCCATCTAAATCAGCACTCGTATGACTATAATTACTATTTTGATAAGTTCTGTAACCTAATGATGTATTAATGATATGAACGCCTAAACTATCTGCTCTCTCGGCAGCTTCAACCCAATTTGCTTCTTCAAGAGGTGTTTCACTTGCTGTATCTTCGGTTCTAAATACATAATAAGATGCATCTGGTGCTGTACCTACAAATTGATCTTCAATAAAACCAGCCATATCACTTAGCACTTTGGTTCCATGATTATTATCGGCAAATGCATATATATTGTTCGTTCTATCAACAAAGTCATAACCACCAAGCAAATCTCCATTATCACGTAATCGTTGAAAAGCTCCCATAGTATCCACATTTGGGAAACCAGAATCCATAACAGCAACCATAATACCTTCACCTGTATAATCGCCAATATGCAGTGCATCTGCATTTATCATTTCTACCTGGTTTTGCGCATTTCCATAGTTAAAAGACACCGTGTTATTTTCTACTGAAAATTTGTCTTCAATCTCAGCAAATCTGGACAGTCCATTTAAGCTTTTATCGGCGTATTCAACAGATTCTACAAAATCAAAGTCATCAATCAAAGCATTAATATCATCCTCAGTACCACGAACATAAACAGCATTAAACCATTTGGATTTCGCAAAAACTGTAACACCTGTTTCTGGGGCTTTAAGCAGTGTGATATATGATTCGCTAACCGGAACATCGCGTTCATCGATAGCAATACCACCTGCACTCTTTCGTTCAATGGCTTGTAGTGTTAAAATAGAAATTGGATTACCGATTAAGGCTTGTACATTTTCTTTGGCATTAAAATAGACCCAAGCATCTTGTTGAGCAATGGCATTGTACTGAAATAGTACAACACAAAAGAGTAGGATTTTTTTCATACCTAATAGTTATTTCATTTTAAAAACATAGTCATTTTCAAAACACAATACTTAAGATTTCTTTACTGCAATTTAAGAAATTACTCCCGAACCTACTAATTCGTCACCTAAGTACCATGCAACAAACTGACCTTCAGTGATCGCTGATTGGGGGTTTTTAAACTCAACGAAAAGTCCGTTCTCCACTTTATGAAGCGTTGCCTCTTCTAAAGCCTGACGATATCTAATTCTTGCTATGACTTGCATGGTTTCGCCAACATCTATACTTAAATCCTCACGAACCCAATGTAATTCGTCTTCAGTAACAAACAGTGCTTTTTTAAACAATCCTGGATGACGTTTACCTTGTCCTGTATAGATCACATTATCATCAACATCGGTTTCTATTACAAATAATGGCTCAATAGTACCTCCAACTGCCAATCCCTTTCGTTGACCTTTAGTAAAGTAATGCGCACCTTGATGTTTACCAACAATCTTTCCATCACCTATCGAATAGTCAATTTTTCTGGTTAGATATTGAAGTTCTTTTTCTTTAGAATCAAATGGCGGTAATTGACCATTGTATAATTCTGTTTCCTTCGGAATTTCAACAATGACGCCTTCTTTTGGTTTCAGTTTTTGTTGAAGAAACTCTGGCAATCTTACTTTTCCTATGAAACATAATCCTTGCGAATCCTTTTTATCTGCAGTTACTAAATCTAATTTGGTAGCTATCTCACGTACTTGTGGCTTAGTTAATTCTCCTATAGGAAATAAGGCCTTTGACAGTTGCTCTTGAGACAATTGACATAAGAAATATGATTGATCTTTGTTATTGTCTGCGCCAGCCAAAAGTTGAAAAACGTCGTTTCCGTCTTTTTCGATAGTGCCTTTTCTGCAATAATGACCTGTTGCGACATAATCTGCTCCAAGTTCTAATGCTATTTTCATAAAGACATCAAACTTAATCTCTCTGTTACAGAGTACATCTGGGTTTGGTGTTCTTCCTTTTTGATATTCATCAAACATGTAATCTACAATACGCTCTTTGTATTCTTCACTTAAATCGATAGTTTGAAATGGAATCCCTAATTTATCAGCTACCAACATCGCATCGTTGCTATCGTCAAGCCAAGGACAGTCGTCAGATATAGTCACAGAGTCATCGTGCCAGTTTTTCATAAACAAGCCAATCACTTCATAACCTTGCTCCTTTAATAAATAGGCAGCGACGCTTGAATCTACTCCTCCCGATAATCCGACAATTACTCTTTGCATTCTGCAAAATTAAGAAATAAAAATAGCAACATAATTAGTGTTGCTATAATAATTGACTATGTTATGTATTAGTTTTAGCTATTGCTTTTTAGGCTTAGTATGATTCTCGGTTTTTAATAGTTTACCATTCTTATAATAGCTCCAATCTCCATCTTTAATTCCCTTAATATAGATACCCTTAGATTCTATATTACCTAGGCTATCAAAATATCTACATTTGCCGTGAAGTAAACCTCTTTCATACTGCAAATCCTTAAAGAGTTTACCCTTTTTAGAATACCAAGTTACTTTTCCTTGAAGCTTACCGTTTTTGTAATTCAATTTTTTAGAAAGCCTTTTGCCTTCATAGTAAGTCCAAACACCTTCTTTCAATCCATTTTTGTATAAACCTTCAGCTTGTATGTTTCCGCTGGCATCATAATACGTTGAAATACCATGGAATTCACCATTCTTATAAAGGAATTCTTTTAAAACCTTTCCGTTTTCGGAATACCACGTTGATTTCCCTTCCAGTTTATCATTGGCATAATTGGCTTTCTCTGCCGTATTTCCGTCTGGATAGAATACTAATTTCTCACCTTCCAACTGGCCATTATTATAATATTCAATGGTCATAATAGCATCTTTTTTATTGTGATAGTATATCCATTTTCCAATATAAAGTTTACCATTCATTTGACCTTCACTGATAATTTTCCCTTTAGAAGACAAGAATTTAACTACAGCTTTATTATCATTTTCATTGAACTGCTTCGTCGCACTTAGAACACTTTCGCCCTTATGGAGCGTATAGAACTTAAATAATCCTATTTCTTTTCCGTGGTTAAACTGACCTTCATAACGCAACTCTTTGGTCTTATCGAAGTGCTTTCTCCATACACCATGGCGCTCCTCGTTATTATCATACTGGTTTACAGTATTTTGAGCATAAGAACCTAAAGGCGCAATTGTTAAAATAAATATAAAAATAAAGAGTTTCATTATATTTTGTTTAATCATTTAGTAAATTTGTTAAACAAACTAATATTTTATTAATAATGTTAAACAACAAAAACTCAAAAAAATGAAAATTATTTCAAAAACAATCAGATTATTACCTTTATTTTTATTTTCATTTGCTTTTCAAGCATGTAGTGACGATGACGATAACGGAACTGTAGTACTAGACCCACTAAACATTGTCGAGCTAGCAAGTGCTAATCCAAACTTAACCAGCCTAGTTTTAGCTTTACAAGCAGCCGATGGAGATTTAGTAAACCTCTTGAGCGGAAGTGGTCCATTTACCGTATTAGCTCCAACAAACGAAGCTTTCGCAGCGTTCTTAGGAGATAATGAATTATCAGATATTTCGACAGACGTCCTAGAACAAGTACTATTAAACCATGTTATTTCTGCAGATTTATCGGCTTCTGACTTAACTGGGTTAGGCGCTGGGTACACGAGCACGAATGCAGATGGTCCAGAAGAACAAAAATTAAGCATCTATTTTAACACGTCAAGTGATGTACGTTTTAACAATGTATCTTCTGTTGTGTCAGGTGGAGCAGATATTGATGCTTCTAACGGAACAATTCATCTTGTAGACGCTGTTATTGGATTACCAACAATAGTTGATCATGCCCTAGCAAACCCTGGGTTTAGCAACTTAGTTTTAGCTTTACAAGCAGCTGATGGAGATTTAGTGGGCGTACTTGGTGGTGCTGGTCCTTTTACAGTTTTAGCTCCAAATGATGATGCTTTTGCTGCATTTTTAGATGGGACACCTTTAGGTGATGTGCCTACTGATGCTTTAGCAAATATCTTATTAAACCATGTTGTTGGTGGAGCTATCACATCAACAGCTTTAGTAGGTTTAGGAAATGATTACACAAATACTTTAGCAACTGGACCAAATGACAATAACATAAGTTTATACTTTAAAACTGACGATGGTGTAAGATTCAATGGCGTTTCTTCGGTCGCTACTGCAGATGTTGTGGGTACTAACGGGATTATTCACGCTGTAGATGCAGTTATAGATATTCCTTCAATAGTAACATTTGCTACTGCAGATCCAAATTTCTCAACTTTAGTAACTGCATTAACAGAATTAACTCCAGCAACAGACTTTGTAGCTACGTTATCAACAGGGAATGGAACTAGCCCTGCACCTTTTACTGTATTTGCTCCAACCAATGATGCCTTTGCCGCTTTAGCTGCTATTCCTGACGAACCTGTATTAACTCAAGTTTTATTACACCATGTTTTAGGAGATGCTAATGTAACTTCTACTAACTTAATAGATGCTGGTGGTGCTTCGCCAACAATGCTAAATGGACAAGCAATAACAATCAGCTTACCAGGTACAGGTGATAACATTGCTGATGTTACTGACGGAGCTGGCAATACTGACATAGGTATTATTGCCGTTGATGTGCAAGCAGGAAATGGTGTCATTCATGTATTAAACAAAGTGATGTTACCTGCTGAAGATTAATAATAATTCACATTTTATAAGTACATCCGGAATTTATTAATTGCATAATGTAAATTTTGATGTAATTAAATAAAAGAGCCTTTAGAAATTCTAAAGGCTCTTTTTATATATAACAGGAAGCTAATTACTTCTTTCTTTTTTGTTGTGTTTGCTTTTGTTGCTCTGCCTGCTCCATCATATTTGACATTTTCTTCTGAAATTTATTCTGCTTCTTAGGTTTCGTTTTATTGACCTGTATTTGAGCATGAATCTTATCTTCATCTAAAATGTAGTTTTTAATAACTAACATAATACCTATACTAATTAAGTTTGAGATAAAGTAATATAAACTTAATCCTGAAGCATATTGATTAAAGAAAACTAACATCAGTATTGGTGAGAAGTAAATCATATACTTCATCATTTTACCCATATCTGGCATACCTTCTTGTGTTGGCTGCGATGCCATTTGCTGACCGGTAGTCATCTTCATATAAAAGAAAATTGCAATCGCTGCCAAAATTGGAAACAAACTCACGTGATCTCCATACATTGGAATACTAAATCCTCCAGGAAAATCATAAATAGAATCAAAAGATGATAAATCATCTGCCCAAAGGAAACTCTTTTGACGTAACGCAAAAGCCGTTGGAAAAAACATAAACAAGGCATAAAATACTGGCAATTGAATTAAACCAGGTAGACATCCAGCTAATGGGCTTGCACCAGCTTTATTCTGAAGTGCCATTGTTTCTTGTTGCGCCTTCATTTTGTTATCCTTATGCTTCTCTTTAATCGCATCTAACTCTGGTTTTAAAACTCGCATTTTGGCTTGCGATAAAAACTGTTTGTATTGAACAAATGACATTAAAAGTTTAATTAAAACTGTCATTACAATAATAGAGATACCATAGGGTAAGAATCCACTCAAAAAACTAAATAAAGGAATAAACAAATGCTTATTAATCCATCCAAAAATCCCCCAACCAAATGGAATACTTTCTTCTAGATTGTGATCGTATTGTTTTAAAACTTTACTATCTGTTGGGCCAAAGTATAATTTAAAATTATTATCGGCTTCTCCATTTGCAAAAACCACAGGTAATTTAGACGAAAACTCTTTGGTGAAAACAGTATCAATCTCTTCATCTTGAACCAAATCCCTTGTAGCTATAGTTGCCTTTTTAAATGGCTGATCTGCAACGAGAATAGAACTAAAAAAGTGTTGTCTGTAAGACAACCAACGTGCATTTTCAATTAACTCTTCATCTTCTCCAGCTTGAGCCAATTTATCAATCTTATCACCGTCGTACATATACGTTAATCGTGTATAACGATTTTCATAAGTGATACTCTCATCATGACGAAATGCTTTAAGTTTCCAATCAAAATTGATCTCCTGAGAACTATTAACAAGTGTATTCAACCCTTGAGAACGAATTGAAAAATCAATCATGTATTCATCAGGTTTTAACTCATAGCGATATTCTAAAAACTGAGATTCTGACGCTTTGAATTTCATAGATACAACCGTGTTTTCACCATTTTTAGTGACTGTTGGTTGGAAATATTTATCTTCAGTAGTTAGAATTCTGTTATCTGTAGTTGGAAGCGTCATATTAAATGCTGCATTTCCATCTTGGATTAAAGCAATAGGAATAGAATCGTAATCCACAAATTCTTTCAGTATCACTTCGGAAAGGAATCCACCTTTATTACTGAATTTCAAATCTAGAACATCAGTCTGAACAGTTGTATAAGTATCTGTTGCTGATGGCAAGGTAGATGAATACGCAAAAGCACCTAATCTATTTTTTAAATCTACTTGTTTTAAAGAATCACCAGGTTTTGGTGCTGAAAAATCTTCAGCAGTTGTGACTTTAGTTTCTTCTTTATTTTCAACAGTTTCAGCTTTTTTATCAGCTTCAAGCTGTTCTTGTTTTTCCTGTTCAGCTAACTCTTCTGGTGTGGGTTGATTTTTCCACATCATAAAGAGTAATATTGCGAAAATAAGAACAAATCCTATTATCGATTTTAAGTCGAATTTTTTTTCTTCCATGTGTATTAATTAGTTCTCCGATTGGTTAGGAGTTGATGCATAGTTTTTATCAAAAAGCTATCCAATATTAATTTTGTGCCATACTGACACTATTGTTATTTGTTTTGAAATTTAAAGCAGCTCTTACGAAGGACACAAAAAGTGGATGTGGATTCGAAACTGTACTCTTATATTCTGGGTGATATTGCACACCTACAAACCAATTGTGGGTCGGGATTTCTATAATCTCTACCAAACCAGTTTCTGGATTTAATCCTGTGGCTTTCATTCCTGCGGCTTCTATTTGCTGCTTGTATTTATTATTAAACTCGTAACGATGTCTATGACGTTCTTTTATCGTACTAGTTTGATATACCTTTTTTGAAATACTGTCATCTATCAACTCACAATCCCAAGCACCAAGACGCATTGTACCTCCTTTATCTGTAATCGTTTTTTGTGATTCCATTAAATCAATAACCGGATTTGATGTGTTTTTATCCATTTCGGTAGAATTAGCATCGCTTAATCCCAATACATTTCTTGAGTATTCTATAACTGCCATTTGCATTCCTAAACAAATGCCTAAAAACGGAATATTGTTTTCTCTAACATATTTTACCGCTTCTATTTTACCTTCAATGCCACGTTCTCCAAATCCTGGAGCAACCAAAACACCATGTAAATGTTTTAATTTTTCTGAAGCATTGTTTTCCGTTAGATATTCAGAATGTATAGACTCTACTTTCACCTTAACTTCATTCTCTGCTCCTGCATGAATAAAAGATTCCAATATCGATTTGTACGAATCTTGAAGCTCTACATACTTTCCAATGAGCCCGATAATGACTTCACCTTTAGGGTTTTTATGACGCGATAAAAATTGATTCCATTGCGTTAAATCTGGTTGTGTACTCTTTAATGCCAACTTACTTAATACGACTTTATCAAGACCTTCTTCTAACATCAAATTAGGCACATCATAAATTGTGGAGGCATCAATAGATTGTATCACAGCTTCAGGACGCACATTACAGAATTTAGCGAGCTTATCACGTAATTCTTGTGGTAACTCATGCTCTGTACGACATACCAAGATGTCTGCCATGACACCACTTTCCATTAAGGTTTTGACACTGTGTTGTGTTGGCTTTGTTTTTAATTCACCTGCAGCAGATAAGTAAGGGATTAAAGTTAAGTGAATCACAATAGCATTGCTTTCACCCAATTCCCATTTTAATTGACGAACCGCTTCAACATAAGGTAAAGACTCAATATCACCAACAGTTCCTCCTATTTCGGTAATAACGATATCGTAATCGCCCGACTTTCCTAGGATTTGAACACGATGTTTAATTTCATCTGTAATATGAGGAATGACTTGAACTGTTTTTCCTAAAAACTCACCACGACGTTCCTTGTCAATAACGCTTTGATAAATACGACCCGTCGTGACATTATTTGACTGACTTGTTGGTACATTTAAAAAGCGCTCGTAGTGACCTAAATCTAAATCGGTTTCTGCACCATCATCTGTGACATAACATTCACCATGCTCATACGGATTTAAAGTACCTGGATCAACATTAATGTAAGGGTCTAATTTTTGAATAGTTGCTCTATAACCTTGGGCTTGGAGCAGTTTTGCTAGAGATGCAGCAATGATGCCTTTTCCAAGTGAGGATGTTACTCCTCCAGTTACAAATATGTATTTAGTAGTAGTTGTCATGTTGCGCTGTTAAACGCAGGCAAATTTACAAAATTTAAATAGTTATTGTTGTATAGATTTCGGGTTTAATTATTAACAGTAAAAATCATAGATATCTAAACGATATTTAACTTGTGATTATTAAAAAAATAGTCGAAATTAGTTTAACATCAGATATGAAATATGGCTTAGAAAATAGGCTTCAGCATTAAAACAAACCCTGTCAAATGAAAATAACGACGTTAGAGCACGTAAAATTAAATGAACTATTAGATACTTTTAATTTATCGTTTTCTGATTATTTCGTAACCATTAAACTAAACTTTGAACAGCTAAAACATAAAATGATCTCTGAAGACATTGACTTATCCATTTCCGTTGGAGCATTTAATGGCGGAAAATTGGTTGGATTTATTCTTCATGGCAAGAGAGAACTTGATGGAATTAAAACATTTTACAATGCTGGAACAGGAGTCATACCAAAAGCAAGAGGACAAAAACTAACCAAAAGAATGTATGTGTTCTGTTTGCCTTTACTTCAGAATAAAAAATTCCAACAAGGCATCCTTGAGGTGATTTCAAACAATCAAACAGCAATACCAATTTATAAAAGTATTGGGTTTGAAATCACACGGCATCTTCCATGTTATAAAGGGATTCCACAAACAAATCAAATAAACCAACAACTTAGTTTTAAAAAAATTGACACGATTAACTGGAACTTAATTAAGTCTTTCTGGGATTGGAAACCAACTTGGCAAAATCAACCAGAAACCATAAATATTCTTTCCAATACATTAGAAATAACCGTAGCGTATTTAAATAACGTCCTAGTAGCTTATATCATTTATAATCACGAAAGCAATAGAATCAACCAATTTGCTGTCCATAAATTATATCGCAATCAGGACATTGGATCCACCTTATTCAACCATGTTTCAAAAGGCAAAAGTGTATCTCTTATTAATGTTGATGGCGATGATTTGCAAACTAATTCGTTTCTAAAACATTTAAGGTTAGAAACGTTCCTAACTCAATTTGAGATGAAAATAGCACTGTAAGAAGTATGAGTAATACCTTGAAATAGTATTACTCGTACTCTACATTTATCAATATGGTTTGTTCTATTTAATAATGCAGAATGTTATGCAAATTCTACGGTGTAGAATTAGACACCTGTAACACTTTTCCGTTGTAATATTTATTTCCGTTGAGTGCAAAGTCTTGAATGTACTTTGCCATTTTTAAAGCCGTTGTTGGTGCTTGATAATCAGGAAAAGCCTCTTTGAGCATTTCGGTTTGTACAGCTCCTAAAGCCAGCACATTAAATTGCGGCCCTGTTTCTTTGTATTCTTCAGCTAATAACTCAGTCAACGTAATCACCGCACCTTTACTAGAACTGTAAGCTGCTAATCCCGAAAATTTCATACTGCCCTGTATACCTCCCATCGAACTAATAGTTACGACATGACTATCATTTTTCATATAAGGTAATACAATACGTGTCATTTCAGAAACACCAAATACGTTAGTTTCATAGACTTTAGCAAAGTCTTTAAACGTAGTTTCGGCAAATGGCTTATTGAGCAAAAGTCCAGCATTATTGATTAATATATCGACATGCTTAAATTCATTTTCAATAAACTGCTCCACTTTTTTGTAATCATCGGCTTCGCATAAATCAAAAGCAAAAGACGAAATATTATCAAACTTTAAATTACTCACTGGTTTCGCATTTCTAGATAATGCCAATACATTATGACCTTGATCGGCAAACAAATGAACCAATTCAAAACCAATACCTCTACTAGTACCTGTAATGATTATATTTTTACTCTTCATACATCACGATTTCTTTAGACTCTGTATTACTCATTTTTTCAATCGCAGGAATCACCTTATTGATTAATTTAGCCATAAACTCAAAATCTAGCTTATCAATTTCGTCATCTACGTGATGATAAAAATCAAAATTGGTTAAATCGCAAGAAGAAACAGTTTGGCAAGGCAATTTGAACTGCTCATAAAAAGGGTAGTTATCTGAACGTTTAAACAAACTATATTTTTTAGACACTTCAGAATAGCCAATTAAATTACTGCCAACATATTCGTTCATTTTGGCAGCCATATTAGATAAATCATAACCAGAAACAAAGGCTTCATAATCGCGATCCTTAAATGGCACACCTATCATTTCAAAATTAATCATGGTGTATAAGTTAAGGTTTTCTGATTTTAATCGTTCGGCTAAATGCTTAGATCCTAACAAGCCCATTTCTTCGGCAGAAAATAAGGCAAACATGATACTACGCTTGTTATTCTTTTTAGCCGCAAAATATTTAGCCATTGCCAAAACAGCACTCGTTCCTGCTGCATTATCATTAGCACCATTAGCTATAGAATCACCTTCGACCGTTTTAACTTGACCAATATGGTCATAATGTGCTCCTAAAATGATAACCTCGTCCTTGAGATTTTTATCTGTTCCTTCAATAAATCCTATAACATTGAAGGCATCCGTTTCACCTATTTTAAAATCATCTCTATAGGTGTCATAGTATGCTTTTACACCATAAGACTTTAATTGATTCTCAATATAGGTTGCGGCATTTTCAATGCCTTCGCTTCCTGCATTACGGCCTTGAAGTTGATCTGAAGCCAAATAAGTGACTACACTTTTAACTTCGGCACTCGTAATCGTAATGGGTTTAGATTCTGTTTTTACTGAAGATTTACAACTAACAATGAGTAGTAGAATAAATAATGGAATACCTTTTTTCATTAATGCTATTATTTGTGTTTAAAGATAAAAAACCTGACTTGAAAAAAATCAAATCAGGTTTTTAATATATTAGATTCCGCGTTATACTTCGACTTCGTTCAGTAGAAGCATGCAGAATGACAGATCTTATATTAGTTAAACAAGCATCGTTACAGGATTTTCAATATATCCTTTTAATGTTTGTAAAAATTCAGATCCTGTTGCACCATCTACTGTTCTATGGTCACAAGCCAATGTTAATTTCATTGTATGTCCAGCAACAACTTTTCCATCTTTAACTACAGGTTTTGCAACGATAGCTCCGACAGATAAGATCGCAGAATTTGGCTGATTGATAATCGATGTAAAGCTTTCAATACCAAACATTCCTAAATTTGAAATCGTAAAAGTACTCCCTTCCATTTCGTCTAAGCTCAGCTTCTTGTTTCTTGCTTTTCCAGCATACTCTTTTACGGCCGCTCCAATCTGAGGTAAACTTTGCTCATTTGCAAAACGAACCACAGGAACTAACAATCCGTCTTGAACTGCTACAGCAACACCTATATGGACATGATTATTTAATCGCATTTTATCATCAAACCATTGCGAATTCACTTGTGGATGCGCTTTCAATGCGAGAGCACATGCTTTAACAATCATATCGTTATATGAGATTTTCGTATCTGGAAGCGAGTTATATTGTACTCTAAACGCCATTGCGTTCTCCATGTCAAATTCCACATTTAAGTAATAATGTGGTGCAGTAAATTTAGATTTCGCTAAATTTTTAGCAATCGCTTTTCGCATATTTGAATTAGCAACCTCATCAAAATCTTCTTGACCAGTGGGCACAAATTTACCTACTGAAGCCGATTGAGCTGCAGGTGTAAAGTTCTCGATATCGCGTTTTATGATTCGTCCGTTTTCACCAGATCCATTGACTTGAGATAAATTGACACCTTTCTCTTCGGCCATTTTCTTAGCTAAAGGAGAGATATATATTCTTCCGTTATTAGACGTATTGTTAGTTGAAATCGTTGGTGTTTCTTTCTTTGCTTCTGCTTTTGGTGCTTCAACAGCTTTAGTTTCTCGTATTGGTGCTTCTTCTTTTTTCACTTCGGAAACTGAGGCTCCTGCTTTAAAGTTTTTAGCAATCCCTGAAACATCTGTTCCTGCAGGACCAATAATCGCTAATAATGCATCTACTTTTGCAGATTCGCCTTCGCTTAAACCGATATGTAATAAGGTACCAGATTGAAACGATTCAAACTCCATTGTTGCCTTATCTGTTTCAATTTCAGCCAAAATATCGCCTTCCTCTACTTGTTCACCTACTTTTTTCAACCAAGTCGCGACAGTTCCTTCCTCCATGGTATCACTTAAACGCGGCATAGTTACAACGATTACACCTTCTGGTAATTCTTCATTAGAAGCCGGTACAAAATCAACATCTGAAATATCTACCTTAACAGCTTCCCCTTCAGGAATGGCATCAGATTTTTCAACTTCAGCACCTCCATTCAATAATCCAGAAATATCTTCACCCTCGTCTCCTATGATTGCCAACAAAGAGTCTACTTTTGCAGTTTCTCCTTCTTGAATACCAATATGGAGTAAAGTTCCTTCATTAAAGGATTCAAATTCCATAGTCGCCTTATCTGTTTCGATTTCAGCTAATATATCTCCTTCTTCAATCTTGTCACCTACTTTTTTCAACCAAGTAGCGACTGTTCCTTCTTCCATCGTATCGCTCAAACGCGGCATGTTAATTACTTCTGCCATAGCTTATATTTTGTGTTGTATAAATGGATAATCTTCTTGTTCGTAAACGACATCATACATGACGTTCTTTTCAGGGTATGGAGATTCTTCAGCAAACTTCTCACATTCTGAAACTAATGCCTTAACACGTTTATCTATTACTTTAATTTCATCTTCAGTAGCATATTTCTTTTCTAGAAGAATATCCTTAACCTGAGTAATAGGATCTATTTTTTTGTATTCTAGAACTTCATCTTTCGTTCTATAATGTTGTGCATCAGACATTGAATGTCCTCTGTAACGATATGTCTTTAATTCTAAGAATGTTGGTCCTTCACCACGTCTTGCTCTCTGTATAGCTTCATCAAATGCTTCAGCAACCTTTATAGGATTCATTCCATCAACTGGACCAGAAGGCATTTCATAACCTAAACCAAGTTTCCAAATATCGGTATGGTTCGCAGTACGCTCGACAGAAGTCCCCATAGCATAACCATTATTTTCACAAACGAAAACCACTGGTAACTTCCAAAGCATTGCTAGATTAAAAGTTTCATGAAGTGATCCTTGACGAGCTGCACCATCACCAAAACAACAAAGGGTTACGGCGTCATTTCCGTGGTATTTATCACCAAAAGCAAGTCCTGCCCCTAATGGAATCTGTCCACCAACAATTCCATGACCACCAAAAAAGCGATGTTCTTTAGAAAATATATGCATCGATCCACCAAGACCTTGAGAAGTCCCTGTAGCTTTTCCATACAATTCTGCCATGACACGTTTAGGATCCACTCCCATACCAATAGGCTGCACATGATTTCTATAAGCAGTAATCATTTTATCCTTAGTCAAATCCATGGCGTGAAGTGCTCCTGCCAATACGGCTTCTTGACCGTTATATAGGTGAAGAAATCCTCTTACTTTTTGCTGAATATAAACTGCAGCAAGCTTGTCTTCAAACTTTCTCCAGAAATACATGTCTTCATACCATTTAAGGTAAACTTCTTTTGTGATTTTTTGCATTTGGTTGCGCTATTAAATAAACGAATAACAAAAGTAACACTTTAGTTAGTAATAAAAAAGACTGTAAATTGTAAAATTTTTACCGAAAACGTTATAGTACAGATTTATCAAAAACGAAAGGTAGTAGATTAGCTAACGAATTAGATTTTGCCACTTTACCAATCTCACCCATAAAATAAATCTCAATAGGTGACTCTTGTTTGACCTCATATTCAGCAATTGCTTGTCTACAAGCTCCACAAGGAGGTATTGGTGTATTTGTACTTTGGTTTTGCGATGCTGCAGTAATTGCCATTTTCACAACTTTTGCCTCAGGAAATTTGGCGCCAGCATAATAAATCGCAGTTCTTTCTGCACATAATCCTGAAGGATAGGATGCGTTTTCTTGGTTACTTCCAATTATAACTTCTCCATTATCTAAAAGTAAAGCTGCTCCCACATGAAAATTTGAATAAGGCGCATAAGCATTTTTTCTTGCTTCTATGGCCTGCTCCATAAGAGATTGAATATCTAATGATAGCTCATCTATAGATTCATAAATAAAAAGTGTAGATTCAATTTTTACTTCTTTCATTTTGAACTGATTTTAGACAAAAAAACTATTGCTTTTGAGAAACAATAGTTTTTTTATTTGAATTATGTTTGCGATTAATATTCATCATATTCTCCATCACCAAAATTAAACGTTAGAGAAAAACGCAATGTATTTTCTAAAGGGCTTTGAACCTTTGATGCTGAAAACAAATAAGACAAGTCAATATTAATTGTTGTGTATTTAAATCCTGCACCTAAAGCGAAAAACTTTCTTGCACCTTTCTCGTCACTTTCATTAAAGTAACCAGCTCTAAAGGCAAATGAATCTTGGTAAAGGTATTCTGCACCTAAAGCCCAAGTAAATTCTTTTAACTCTTCGCTAAAACCTCCTGGAGCATCTCCAAAAGATTGGAAAACACCTGAAAGGAAACTCACATCATTAGATTCTCCTCCAGTAATAATTGTTGGTTCACTTTCATCTATATCTGTTGTACTCGTATCATCAACCGTTTGCTCGCCATCACCATTGGTATCAACAAAACCAAATAATGGTGGTGTTGGCACTAAAAGCTTGGTTATTTCCGCAGTTACAGCTAATGTATTATACTCATCAAATATAAAATCAAAACCAGCACCAATTCTTAAGTTTGTTGGCAAGAAATTTTCTCTTCCTCCATCATCATACTTAATTCTCGGACCTAAGTTTTGAATAGCAAAACCAAAACGTGTTCTACCATTAAAGGTATTGTATGCTTCTTCTTCACTTTGATAAAATCCTGAAATATCTACACCAAAAGAACCTGCAGCACTAGCATTGGCATCAACCGCTTGGATTCTTAAATCTGAACGCAAGTATCTTAAAGAAACGGCCATAGAAAACTGCTCTGCTAATCGTAAGGAATACGAAGCATCTACTGTAAACTCATTTGGCTTTTCTATTAATGGTTCTGAAAATTCATCTGGACGAATTTCTATTTCTCCTAAACCAAAGTATTTAAAACTAAACCCAAAAGAACTTCTATCATCTATTCTATTAAAGTATGTTAGGTAAGCGATAGAAATATCATTAACTAGCTTACTTAAGTAAGGGGTATAACTTACTGCGATACCTGATTTTGCTTCAGAGAATGTATATTTGGCAGGATTCCATTGTTGAGAATACGCATCGACTGAAGTAGCGACTCCTATATCTCCCATACCTGCTGAACGCGCATCTGGCGCAATAAGCATAAACGGAACTCCAGTTGTTATTACTGTTGATTGATTTGGAAATGTTATAGTCTCTTGAGCATTAGATGTATTATATACAGTAAGAGTAATAAGGGCTAAAATGTATTTTTTCATATGTAAATTCATGTTCATATCAGTGTATTTCTACAATAAATATATTAGGCAAATATAATTCTTTATTAGAGTATCACAAGTTTTTCAATTTTTTCAACTTGTTTATTTAAACTGTTAGATCTTACTTTTAGTTTATAAATATAGACACCTTTTCCTATTTTATCACCAAAATCGTCTCTTCCATCCCAAACAATATCTTTAGAAAGTGAGCTTGACACTTTACTTCCCCCGTTGGTTTGACCGTTTAATGTTCTTACCAATTTACCTGATACTGTAAATATTTGTACTGAAACGTCTAAAGCATCAGAACTATTGTGATTAAACCAAAATTCTGTATAATCTATAAATGGATTTGGATAGTTTAAAACATTAGTAATAACCAATTCTTCATCCTTATCTCTGACAATAAATTCAATTTCTGCTATTGACGAATTATTATAAACATCCCAAGCTTTAAGTGATAATGTATGTAATCCTGGTTCTAATTCTCTAAAGGGGTAGCTTAGTTTTCCATTTTGGAAATCGTCAACATTTGCTTGATAATAATCATTTAATATAAATGGGTTGGTTTCGTCTCCATCTAATATGGCAACGATATCGTGACCAATTCCACTTGCTGTATTAATTCCATTATTATCTTGAAGTTTAGCCAATAATGTAGGTTGTTCATTTGTAATACCTCCAGAAACGAAATTTTCGTCATTCATAAAAAGATTGACAACAGGTCCTATATTATCTTCTTCAGCATTTTCATTAATACCTCCAACTTGAATATCAAAACTATAACCCGATTTGTCATCTAGAATATTATCTTGTTTTGCATAAAAACTAACCTTACCAGGACCTATCGGAATACCTATATCTCTTGGCACAATAAATTCGAATTCAAATCTACCTTCAGTAACAGTAGCTTGTCCTTTAAATATGGTTTCGCCTAGCGTTTTAAAATCTAAAACAATTAACTCTCCACCATCACTAACACCATTATTTCCTAGAGTTTGTCTATCAATTTCTTTATCAAAAACAGTAGCTGTTAGTACACCATTATAATTGGATAAAAAATTCCCCGAAGTATCATAAACTTCTCCAGTCATTTTTACTCTATCTAATGCTTTTAACGGTTGACTTTGAATGCTTATATCAATATCATTAATCTTAGTCAATCTAACTTCAGGTCTCGCAAAAGCTAGTTTCATTGCTGGATCACCAATAAAAAACACTAAGGGTTTTTGTGGGTTTCCAGAAAGCGCTGGATCATTTTTAGTTAATCTTAAAGCCTCAGCCATACTTGGATAGTCGTTTGAGCCGTAGTTAAATAAATATTTTTCAAAAATCTCATTATAGGAGACGCCTGAAGTCACAAAAATTTGTCGTGTAGTGGTGACCAAGGCAATCGATCCTCCTTCTTTATTCCAATAGGTAAACTCGCCAGCTGTCCGTCGCTGTGGATTATCAAACTTAGTATACTCGCAGGTTATTGTAACAAACAAATTAAATTTGCATACATTCCTGATATCTTGAGCATCAATCTTAGTAAAAATACGTTCGCCCGCTAAACCATCTTCACCTCCATGACCGAAATAATTCACGACTAACGCTCCTACTTCCATGGCATCTTTTAAAGCCTTGTTAACTGATGGGTAACGTTCTCCGCTGGCTGTTGATTGTTGTTGATACGAATCTGTATGAATCTTAACAACGTTGATAAAAGGTTTTTCACCTGTGACTTCATTTCCAATAGCATCTGTAGTATTCTGTAATATTTTCTCCCATTGTTGATCTACGTCGTCTGAGACAACAATAAAATTATTTCTCCAACTACCAAAAGCCTCTTCTGCGTAATAGCCTTCAACCTTGTCTACCATTTCTTTAGCACGCTGAGGCGTATCTACAAGCATTCTTCCAACGGCTACATCTAATCGCTCTTGAGAAGACACAACTAAGCCTTCGTTTTCATCCATTAATCCATAAAAATCATCTGAAATAAAAGATGATGTCAAACTAAAACTCTCTTTAGAGTTCCATATAGGGATGATGTTTGTGTTATTAGAGATTCTATCTTTAAAATCATATGACGCATCACCAAACAAGCATAAATACTTAATACGTTTACTCGGTATACTTGCATTGTTATATACATATTTCACCATATTTCTTATTGCAGAAATATCAGCATTACCAGAACTAAACTCTGTATAAATGTCTTCAAGTAAAACGACTTTAACATTAATAAAATATTTATCTCTATTAATTTGAGCAAGTCTCTCTGCTTGCGATAAATAATTTTTTCTAGCCACAATGATATAATCTACATCTTGAAACTCACCTTGTTCATTTAGAAAAATCGTCCCTTTTATATTTTGATTACTAACACTAGTATTTGCATCTCTAGACGGTTGAAAATAATCTGAACTTGTAACGGTAAGGTATTTTTTATTAGTGCCAGCAACGTCCTTGAAGGTAATGATCTGACTTTGGTCACTGTTGACTAAAGATTTTACATTGTACTTATCTGTGATATCCCAAATCTCTTGAACATTACTTGTATTACCAATTGTATATTCAGCAATACCAGGTGTTAATGCCACATCGGTATTCTTAAAAATGATTTGATTCCCATCAAATGTTAATTCTCTAGTAGCTTCAATAGATATAAAGTCTAAATAACCAAATGCTGATGGGTTACCACCATTATTATAAATAAGATCAACAGTAACATCTGAAGCTGTTAAATCCACAACATTATCATAGATATTGGCAAAGGCAAGGATTGGATCTTCTACAGGATTAAAACCCATTGTATTCACCAAACCTCCATTTAACAATACCTGCATATTGGTTGGCATAGATTCGCTAACTCCTGCAGCAAGAACTCTGATTTTTGCTGGCTCCGTGGTTACAATATTTGGAAAGCTAAAGTTGAAACTTTTTTCATTTTCGATATCAAAACGCTCACCAAACCATCGACGTCCTATCTTTGCCAGGTTATTTTCATCCACTTCATGAAATTGATAATCTTGAAAGGTATTCACTTCAATTGTAACCCCTCCTTCAGGCTCAACCAGTGGCTCAACACGTTTACCAAATGTGCCTTCAGCGTTTATGAAGTAATACGACTTATCCGTATAGAGATTAATATTTGTATCACTATCTTGATCATACTCTGTAGGTCCTTCGGCATAAAATAAAATATAATCGTTATCATTAAATACACCATCTTCTTCACCAACAAATCTTATGGCATTTTCTGTAAGGTCAATAGGATAAAACTCATCATTTGGCTTTGGTAGCATCGCTCCTCCATTTCCAAAGAGTTTTATTGCTCTAGGATCGACATTGGTATTTACACCTATGGAATTTAAAAAGCTCTTACTCAATCTAAAAACTCCAGATTTATCGACATAAAACTTATGCCATGAACCTGTACTTAATATGGAATTTGTTATTTCTTGAGTATTTTGACCATTTCTACTCAAATTACCATATTCGTAATTAATAGTAAAAGATGTGATTTTTTTATAAACACCTCTATCATTAATTATTGGTGTAATCTCCATATATGCAGAAACATTAGAACGTTCAATTGCATTTCTAAGAATAACCTTTGGTGTCTTTGGAATGGTTTCAAGTGGCAAATCTTTTAGTTCAAATACATTTACATTTGAATATGATACTTGTGACAAGCTAACCGAGTTCTCATTGATATAAGCAGATTCTTCCCATTGAGAATAAAATGAAAGTCCTTTTTCATATGAAAAGCCAAAATGTTTCTTTTCAAAACTAGGAACTTGAATTTTAGAAGTAGTAGTTTCTAAAGTAGTCACTCCTTCCCAATTAACATTAAATTGTTTTTGTTGGGAATAACTAAAAAATGAAATTATAAATAAAGGTAACAGTAAATATTTTTTCATAGTAAAATAACGTCTTAAAGATCGTGATATTATTTAGTTTCAATTTTTTATTCAAAATTACAACAATAATTGATTTATCCATTCGTTATTAAAGACAAAATACATCGATAAACCGACCAAAAGTCCGTTATTGTGTGCGAAAAAGAGGTTGAAATGCAACTTTTTTTGCATGATTTTCCTAAAAAATGTTGTTAGTGTACCTTTAATTACTATATTGCGTCTCTAAAATTTAATTAGCTTACTTAAAAAGTATGGATATGAAAAACGTCTTAAATCTAAGGATATTATTAGCCCTAGTGGTATCTTTAACAATTGTTAGCTGTAGCAGAAACTCTTCTTCTAGTAACACTTCTAGAGCAACAGGATGGAAAATCAATGATAAAAATGGTGGTTTTCAATATAATGACAAATTCCAAGAACAAGAAACTGGACCTGGTTTAGTTTTTATTGAAGGTGGTACTTTTACCATGGGGAAAGTTCAGGATGATGTTATGCACGATTGGAACAACTCTCCTAATCAACAACACATTCAATCATTCTATATGGATGAAAGTGAGGTTACTAATAAAATGTATACCGAATATCTTGATTGGATAAAGAGAACTTATCCACCTGAAGAAGAAAACTATAGATTAATTTATGAAGGTGCACTTCCAGATACATTAGTATGGAGAAACCGTTTAGGTTATGCTGAAATGATGACTGAAAATTACTTACGCCATCCTGGCTATGGTGATTATCCAGTTGTTGGAGTAAGTTGGATTCAAGCAGTTGAATTTGCAAACTGGAGAACCGATAGAGTTGCAGAGATGGATTTACAAAATGCAGGATATCTTGAAAGAGATTCTCATTTAACATCTGCAGCTGATAGTAATTTCAATGTAGACACTTACATTAATGCTCCAACACAAACTTATGGAGGAAATGATTCTATAATTAATCCTCAAAAATCAAGACGTAGAGTTCAAACAACTGCTGCTGGTGATACAATTAACACATATGCCAGAAGAGAATCTGGTCTTATTTCACCAGACTATAGATTACCTACAGAAGCTGAGTGGGAATATGCTGCACTTGGTTTAAGTGAATTAAGAAGCTTTAATGTTTATAGAGGACGTAAAAAATATCCATGGGATGGACAATACACACGTTCTGGAAATCGTAAAACTAGAGGTGATCAATTAGCAAACTTCAAACAAGGAAAAGGTGATTATGGTGGTATCGCAGGTTGGTCTGACGATGGCGCAGATATTACTGCTTCAGTAATGTCATACGCGGCAAATGATTATGGTCTATATGATATGGCTGGTAATGTTGCCGAATGGGTAGCAGATGTTTACCGACCTATTGTTGATGATGAATTTAATGATTTCAACTACTATAGAGGTAATGTTTATACAAAAAACGCAATCAATGAGGATGGTACAGTTAAAATAGTAGCTCCAGACGAAATTGTTTTTGACACATTAAGTAACGGGCAAGTCGTTGCAAGAAACTTACCCGGAGAAATCTTACAAGTTGGTGTAGACGAAAATGAAACGTATTTAAGAACTAACTTTGATAAGAGTGATAACATAAACTTTAGAGATGGTGATGCAAGATCATCACGTCTATATGCTGATAACTTTGACGAAGACAATGATGAAGAAAGTAATAACATGACGAGCAAAATGTATAACTCTCCAAAGCATAATGTACAAAAAGACTCAACCGGAGCTTTACTTAAAGAATATGACACTTCTAACCAAAGAACGTCTCTTATTAATGATGAAGTTAGAGTTTACAAAGGTGGTTCATGGAGAGATAGAGCATATTGGCTAGATCCAGCACAACGTAGATATTTCCCACAAGATATGGCCACAGACTATATCGGATTTAGATGTGCAATGTCTAGAGTTGGTTCTAAGGCTCAAGGGACTAAGAAAAGAAACTAATATTTTTTTGAAATAAATTTAAAGTCCTAGTCAATTTGATTAGGACTTTTTTTTTTACATTTAGTTTATGAAAATAGAAACTATTTATAAACATTTTTTAGAGTGCGATACCATTTGTACAGATACAAGAAAAATCAGTACTAATTGTATGTTTTTTGCCCTCAAGGGGGATAATTTTAATGGGAATAAATTTGCTTTAGAATCCTTAAAAAAAGGCGCAAAATATGCCATCATTGATGAGAAAGAAGTTGCGCAGGACAACAATTGTATAATGGTTGATGATGTTTTAAAAACATTACAAGACCTAGCCACATATCATCGTAAGACATTACATATACCAATTATTTCATTAACTGGTAGTAATGGCAAAACAACAACTAAAGAACTTATAAATGCCGTTCTATCCAAAAAGCACAATACAACAGCAACAAAAGGAAACCTTAATAATCATATAGGTGTGCCATTAACCTTATTAAGTATGACCAAACATACTGAAATAGGTATTGTAGAAATGGGAGCAAATCATCAAAAGGAAATCGAATCTCTATCTAATATTGTACTTCCCGATTTTGGACTTATTACTAACTTCGGAAAAGCACATCTTGAAGGTTTTGGGAGCATAGAAGGCGTTATCAAAGGCAAATCAGAAATATATGATTATTTAAAAGCCAACGAAAAAGTCATTTTCATAAATCAAAATGATGAGCTTCAAATTAAGCAAATCGGTGATTACAATAATACCGTCAAATTTGGCTCACAAACAAAATTACTAAAATCCCAACCTTATATTTCTTTAGAATATAAAAACCAAACCATAAAAACCCATCTTACAGGTATTTACAACTACAATAATGTCTGTGTTGCGATTGCTATTGGCGAGCATTTTAATGTCACTACTGAAGATATTGTGAGTGCCATTTCGAACTACATTCCAAATAATAATCGTTCACAAATTGTTGAGAGAAAAGGACATCAAATTATTTTAGATGCGTACAATGCTAATCCAACAAGCATGATTGCAGCCCTATCTAACTTTGACCAACTTCTTAACCATAATAAAGTCGTCATTCTTGGAGATATGTTTGAATTGGGAAGTGAAACCAATACAGAACATCAAAGCATTGCAGACTACGTAAATTCAATAAAATTAGAACAATCCATCCTTGTAGGCGAAAACTTCTATGATACAAAAAACAAATACGATGGTATTTCTTATTTCAAATCTTTCGAAGATTTAAAAAACAATTTTGAAAACTTTGAGTTTGTAAATTCTATGTTCTTAATTAAAGGTTCTAGAGGAATGGCTTTAGAACGTGTGTTGGATTTGTTATAATTTATTGAGATACGTCTTTTAGATCAACTGCGTGTTCCAGAATAGAATCCCTTCTGCAAATAGAAAATCTAAATCGCTAGTGCGATTTTACTTTTTTTATTAAAGTAAATTCTCAAAGCTGTGCTTTGGATTTAATCTATGCTTCTGGATTAACTGCGTTATTCCAGAATAAACCCCCTTCTGCAAATAGAAAATCTAAATCGCTAGTGCGATTTTACTTTTTTTATTAAAGTAAATTCTCAAAGCTGTGCTTTGGATTTACTTTAATAAAAAAATCTACACTTTCATGTAGATTTTCTGCTTGATGTGGGTCATACTGGATTCGAACCAGTGACTTCTACCCTGTCAAGGTAACACTCTAAACCAACTGAGTTAATGACCCTTAGTAATAAAATCAAAAAAGTCCACATTGCTGCGGACTTTTGTGGGCAATGAGGGATTCGAACCCCCGACCCCCTCGGTGTAAACGAGGTGCTCTGAACCAACTGAGCTAATTGCCCTAATTATTGGACTGCAAATATAGTCTAGATTTTTAATTACCAAAAGATTTTTTAAAAAAAAATAAAATAATTTTCTAAAGTCAATAACTCCCGAAAAAATAAGGTTAATAGTAGTGATCAAATTTATTTTAATATTTTTAGGTCTTATAACATTTTACTTTGAAATACATCTCATTTATTGACCAATTAGGCATTGATATAGAAGAATTATCTCGTATCGATTCTAATGGCATCATCAAATTACAAAAGCAGCTCAAAGCCAAAGCTATGTTGGGAGACGCCAATAATTTGGGTGAAGTTTCTAGCTTAATTGAAAAACTCAAAGATGAGAACACAAGACAATGTCATGTTTTTGTTGAGAAACATAAATGGTTAAAGCAACTTATTTCTGGAGATCTTCAATCTATGAAACAAAGTGAGATTACCGTTGATGAATCCCAAACTAATAATCTCGACAATCTCAACTATTTCCTAACACCTTTTTTAAAGGAAAATTTAAAAGTATTCTTATCAGATACATTAAGTAAAGGCAAGTATGTATTGTTGCTAAAAGTATTAACTCATAATTATTTGTTTTCCGAAGAAATCAACCAACTCATCATTAATTTCTTTAAAGCACGATTAAATTATGCAACCGTCTACCTTAGGGAAGGCCGTTTAAAAAACAAAGAATCCCTTATAGCGTTCATTACTAACAAGATATTTATTAACTGCCTGAATGAATATCCAGATTGCTTTAATGATGAAATGCAAGAACTCAACTCAGAGGTCATTGATATTTATAATGCGAAACGCAGAAACACTGACAATCAAGAATTTAAATTTACTGCCAAAACAATGGTAGCATTCGCTATTCTGGATACTTCAAATGTCTTTTTAAAGCAAATGTTTGAGTCTAATGCAGATATTGCAAGGCAGTACTCCTATTCTCCACGTTCTAGCAGAAAAACAGGTTCTGGTTTTAGTGGCTGGAGTATTTTTGTGATTGTAATGATTGTGATAAGAGTGATATTCTGGATTAGCAAAAGTTCAAATAACAGTAGCAGCAGTGACTACGACTTTATTAGATCTGGAGATTCTAGTATTGAATACAACGACACATTTCAAAGAATAGTTGATAGTTTAGAAGGCTCTAAAATTCATTTATACCCTAAAACGGAAAGTCGAACGAAAAGATAGTCAGGAAGGCTACATAAAAGTACTCGATCCCTTTTCAAATCCTTATCCTAAAACGTTTAATGAGATTCCTAATACAACAAGTAGTAACAACAATTCGTACCTCAAAATAGATAACAGAAGTCAGCAAGACTTAATTGTTTTTAGATTAAAACAAGGCATTGACGAATCTATTTTCATTCCGAAAAATAAAAAACTATCTATCGAAATTGTAAACGACGATTCGTTAGTATTCTATACTGGAAAGGACTTTGTATCCGGCAGATTCTCACACTTTAGAAACGATACAGACCTTACGAATATGTTTCGAGTTGGAAGCTTAGATATTGCAAAGAAAAAAGAAATCACCATTTATCCCTTTAAAGATGAAATTAGTAGAATCAATAGCAGTTCTTCAAATAAAGTGATTATTGATACAACCCGAAAAGAACGTATTGTCGCTAAAAATTTGAATATCTATAGGATTAGAATTAATGCCTTATACACTGCTTATTACAATAGAAATTACAGGAACAATTAACCTAAACCAGTCCTGCTATCGTCTTTAAAATTTCTCTGTTTTTCCTTTTCATAGTCAGGCAATAACGCAGATAATCCGTAAACAATATAGCGCAACGCCTTGTAATCTTTCTTATCAAGAGCTTCGTCTCCTTGTTTGATTAATTTTTCAGCTTTATGCTGATTAGAAAATTCAGTAACAAACTTCATATGTAAGAAGTAAGTGATAAAATTTTCATCACTTGATTGTATTATAGAGTCATGTAATTCATCAAGTTCTTTGATTTTAGAACGTATCAAATATTTATTTCCAGAGTTAATAACCTCATGCTCATTTTTAATGATTCTCGCATATTTATCCTGAAAATGTTCATTTTCCTCCTTATTCAAATGATACTCTAAATTGGATTTGGCGTCATTATACTCTTCAATTTCTTGAGCTATTAATTTATTACGAGTTAAATCTTCAAAATCCTGAATGAGTTTTCGCTTTTTATCATCCAACTGAAATTTCGCATCAGAAATATCATCATCATTGATAAGTGTAGCTGCAATTTGTGTTTCTATCAATCCAACTCGAATCGTTTCCAATTGATGGGAATATTCAAAATTTTCTTCAGAATTATGTTCTCGTATCAATGTTTCAACATCACCTAAAATGGTATTAATTTCCATATTGATTTTATGGACGCTTATAGATCTTTCCGATTCGCTAAATACATTCTTAAACTCCTGATCACAGCTTTGTAAAAAGACATTAATCTTTAAATCACGAGACTCGGTGACTTCAACCTCAATTTCGATATCTGTACCTTTAATAAGATCCTCTTCTAGATCTTTTCCAGAGATTTCAATATACCCAATACTCAAACCAGAACTTGGCAAACCTTTAGATTTCCCTTCGATAATATTGATAATCAAATTAGACTCTGATTGTTTTAAAATCGTTTTAGACGCCGTTTTGTATATTTTCTTTTTCAACGGAAGGATACTCCCTTTTCCAAACACCTTTTCGAGTCTTGTAGCAGATGCATCCAAATCATCAACTTCCATACAAATATCGTTAGGTAAGGGTTGCCCTTGTACGTTATAACTTCCTTGATTTATAGCAACCGAATCGATAACCTTCATGACATCTAAGTCAGAACTTAAAATCTGAATTTTAAACAGGTTTAAGCGTCCTTCCAACAACGGCACAAACTCTGAAAACGAGCGATCATCCAACTGCTTGACTCCAGAATCATAACCGCCATCTTTACGCATAATTCTAAAACTATGAGCACTACCAGAATTCACCTTACCCGTTATTAATTCTTCTAAATCTCTCGTGTTTTGTTCATAAAACAACTTAAAATCAATACTGTTTTCTTCAAGAGTTTCGCTTTCCATATTTTTTTGTTCGGAAACAGTCGCTGGTTTTGAACCCGCGTAGTATGCAGCGCCAAGAACCACAGCCGACGTTGGATCAATACTCGAATTGACTTCTACACCTATAGCTTCAGAAATTCGTCTTTTAATCAAAGGAACGTAAGTACTTCCACCAATCAAAACCACTCGCTCAATTTGGGAGGTGAGCAATTGGTTGTTTTTTATCACATCTTGAATAAACGTAATGGTTTCCTCAACCCTTGAGGAAATCAAATCTTCAAACTGCTCGCGTTTTATGAGAAATTGCTCATAGAAATTCTCACCATTAATATCGATATCTAATTCGATTTCGGTTTCTTCATAATGTGAGAGTTCCTTTTTAGCTTCTTCAGCGATTTTCAGTAATTCAAAATACAGTCCTTTAAAATCTGAAGTTTTAGATTTCAAATCTTTCCAAAATTTAGTTAATGATAATTTCTCTTCTATAAATGGAACAATTAAATGCTCTACAATGAGACTATCAAAATCGGCTCCACCAAAATAATTATCGCCAAGATTATCGGTGACCTTTAACTCACGATCATTAACTTCCACTAAAGCAACATCAAAGGTGCCTCCACCAAAATCGTATACAATCCAATTTTCCTTTTCTGTAACTTCCAAATTTGAAGTATTGGCAAATGCTAAACAAGCAGCAATAGGTTCTTGCAATAAAACAACCTCCTTAAAACCTGCCATATAACCCGCCTTCTTAGTTGCATTAGATTGTATGGTATCAAATGATGCTGGAATAGTAATCACCACAGAATTCATCACTTCTTCGTCATTAACAAAGTTTTTGAGTTCTTTCAGAATTAGGGAAGACAATTCAATTGGAGATAATTCTTTATCAATTGCTGGCACATAATAGCTGTCTTGCGTTCCCATTTTTCGTTTAAAGAGCATGCAGATATTTTCGGCATCCTTTTCCAAATAATCAAGCGCTTTGTCACCAATAACGGTTCTATTTCCTCGGAAAGCGATACAAGATGGCAAGGTTTGCTTTAAACCTAACGGATTATTATAAATCTTAATAGTTCCGTCGTTATATTTAGCAATGAGACTATTAGTAGTCCCTAAATCTATAGCAAAGTTTATAGTTTTCATTCCAAGCTATTCTACGATTACAATTCCTTTTTGAAGGAGTCTGGTTTCATTGTTTTCAACTTTATATATCACAGGTTTCAACACCTTAGTGATTTTAGATTTCCGGTTTAAATCTCCCAAAATATTGGCTTCGACATCTGTCATTTCATTACGGTAGGCCTGACCTATAGGATTTACAATTTGAAATCCCATAGCTTCAAATTCGTGACAAATACGATCTATATACCGATTTAAGCTGTCGTTATTCTCCTTTTTAAGTTTTAAATCCAGGGCAAACACTTGGTTGATAATCTCTATCATTTTAATAATTAATTGAAGATTAAATATACGAATATTTACAAGCTATACGATTTCGGCTACAACAAATGTACTACCACCAACGTAAATTAAATCCTTTACGCTTGCCTTGACTTTAGCTTCATCTAAGGCATCTGAAACCGATAGGTAGATTTCCCCTTTGAATCCATTATTAATAAAATGAGATTGCAGAATTTCAGGTTCCAATCCTCTTGGTGCATTGGGTTTACAAAAATAGTATATGGCATCCTTTGGCAACACTGGAAGAATAGAATCAATATCCTTATCATTTACAACACCAAAAACGATATGAAGTTGATTATAGGTTTCGGTCTTAAACTGTTCTACAATATAAGTCAACCCCTCTTTGTTATGAGCAGTATCACAAATCACTTTTGGGTCTATTTGAAGCACTTGCCAACGGCCTTTTAATCCTGTGTTTTCAGTGACTTTTTTCAATCCTACTTTTATATGTGCTTCAGAAATCTGAAATCCTTTTTCATTAAGGATTTTTAAAGTTTGAACCGCTGTTTTGATATTATGGATTTGATAACTTCCTTTTAAATCACTTGAATAAGATGTATTGATAAGTTGATCAGCAAAGTAAATATTAGAAGTATTAGCTTTAGCAACATCAAGAAATACCTTTTTGGTTTCACTTTGAGTTTCGCCAATAATTACTGGAATATTAGACTTTATAATTCCGGCTTTTTCTTTGGCAATAGCGTTATAAGTAGTTCCTAAAAACTGTGTATGATCAAAACCAATGTTAGTTATCACTGAGAGTTCTGGAGTGATGATATTTGTAGAATCCAATCGACCACCAAGACCAACTTCAATAATAGCAATATCAACCTTTTCTTTTGAAAAATAATCGAAAGCCATCCCTACGGTCATCTCAAAAAAAGATAATTGTTCTTTTTCAAAGAACGTTTTATTCTGTTTTATAAACCCTATAACAAATTGTTTACTGATGGTCTTACCATTGATTTTAATACGTTCTCTAAAATCTTTTAAATGCGGAGACGTATATAGTCCAACTTTATAGCCAGCCTCTTGCAAAACTGAAGCTAGCATATGACTTGTAGAACCTTTTCCATTGGTTCCGGCAACATGAATACTCTTAAAATTACGATGGGGATTCTTTAAATGATTTGCTAAACGTAGTGTATTGCTAAGGTCTTCTTTAAACGCTGTTTTACCTTGGTTTTGATACATAGGTAACTGTTTAAACATCCAGTTGACTGTATCGTGGTAATTCATTTAATTCCCTAGGCTAAAGTCGATTTTTACCCAACCGATTTGTGTTGCTGGTGCATTAGAATCTGCAGGCCATTTATGAGTAAGTGCTGTTTTTCTAGCGGCTTCATATAAGCATGATCCTCCTGTAGTTCCTCTTTTTCCTGGAATTGCTTTTACAACTTTACCAGAACGATTAACATGTATTTCTACTACAACTCGTCCTTCTTCTTGACAGTCGGGAAGCACTTTAGAATACGTTGCATTTCCTCTTCCATTAAGTCCGTATCCTGTTCCGCCATTACCACTTCCTGGGTCACCAAAATAACTTGGCGCATAAGGGTTACCATTTAATTGACCTTTATCACCTGGATCATCTCCTGGACCTTCACCTCCAGTTTCTGTTCCTTCAGAGTTTTTCACACCTCCAATAAGTGCATCCAGTTTATCTTTTGCGTCTTGCTCTGCTTTTGCTTTCGCTGCTTCTTCAGCTTTTTTGATAGCCTCTTGACGTTCAGATTCTGCTTTTGCTTTAGCTTCGGCCTCTTTAGCTTTTTTTATGGCTATAGCTTCAGGAGATTCACTAGTTAACACATCTTCTGATTTACTATTGGATTCTAAAGTTTCTGTAGGTTGAGCTTTAGTCTCTTCTTTAACGATTTCTTCCGTAGGTTGAGATTTTATTGGCTTCGTTGGCTGAATATTACCCGAACCAACTGGAGAATTACCAAAGTTTACGGCTACGCCATATTCTTCTGGTGGATCCATATAAGGAGGTCCAACCACAAATAACAGCAGTATTAAGATGGCCACAATTAATGCGGTAATCTTTGCTGAATTACGTTCGTGTTTGTTCTCTAAATATTTCATTCTGATTTAACGGCCAGTGTAGATTTAATTTTATTTCTATTTGCAATATCCATAATAAAAACTACATGTTTCATTTCTACATCTTGATCTGATCGGATAACTATTGTTGGTGAACTGGAGCTTCCTACCTTAGCTAAAACTTCAGATTCTAACATACTTTTCGCTACCATTTTACTATCTACAAAATACTGGTGTTTTTTATTAACGCTTACTGCTACACTTTTTGTTTGCGTTGTTTTACTTGACGACTTTGGAAGTAATAAATCTATTGCTTCCGCAGAGACTAAAGTAGAAGCTATCATAAAAAAGATCAATAACAAGAATACAATATCTGTCATTGACGACATATTGAACTCTGGTGTGACTTTATTTCTTCCTCTTAAATTCATTAAATAGGTTCGTTTAAGTGATCTAAAAATTCTAGCGAATTTGCCTCCATTTGGTACACAACTTTATCTGTCTTAACGACTAAGTGATTATAAGCCATATAAGCAACAATACCTACAATAAGACCTGCAACGGTTGTAGTCATCGCCGTATATAAACCACTTGCCAGAACATCCATTTGTATTGTACCTCCTGCATTGGCGAGTTCAAAAATTGCTAAAATCATTCCAACTACAGTTCCTAAGAATCCAATCATTGGAGCTACACCAGAAACTGTAGCTAGAATACTGACGTTTTTTTCTAATCCGTATATTTCCAAACGACCTGCATTTTCGATAGCTGTATTAATATCCTCTAAAGGTTTACCAATACGTGTAATTCCTTTATTGATTAATCTTGACACTGGTGAATTCACTTGTGCGCATAACATTTGAGCCGAATCAATTTTACCATTACTTACATGATCTTTGATTTGATTCATAAAATTAGAATCTACTTGTGATGCTGCTTTGATGGCAAAAAGGCGTTCGAAATAAATGTAAATAGCAGCAACTAATAAAACGAATAAAACTGCAATAATTATTTGCCCAGCCACGCCTCCACTACTTATAAGTTCAATAATAGATAGTGTTTTTTCGGTTGATTCTGGATCAGTAATTAGGTCTGTTCCATCTTGAATATTACTCTGTAATATCATATTAGTGAAATTGTAAATTAATTTTAACTATTGTAATAACGATCGTTTTCTTAGTAAAGTATGTATTTTAAAAGATTGTTCTTGTAAACATAAAGACAATTGCACCAGCTAGAAAACCTATAAGTGCTAACCATGATATTTTTTTAAAGTACCAGAAAAAGTCAATTTTCTCCATTCCCATAGCCACTACACCAGCCGCAGAACCAATAATCAACATACTACCACCTGTACCAGCAGAATACGCAATAAAATGCCATAGCTGGTTATCAACAGGTTCAGAGAACATTCCTAAACTTGCAGCTACAAGTGGTACGTTATCAATTACCGCAGAACCGACTCCAAGAAGTAGAACTACTAAATCTGAAACACCATTAGGGTCTATCTCTGTTTGCATCATTGGCATCGTTTCTTGTAATGTACCTGCAAAACCAAATAAGATTCCTAAAGATTCTAAAGCTGCAACAGCCATTAATATTCCGAGGAAAAACAGAATACTTGGTAATTCAATCTTAGACAACGAATGATGCACAGGACTGTGATGTGCATGCGCATCACTTTCTTCAGAATCATGACTGGTGATACTAAATTTTGAATTACTATATATTTCAGCAAAGATAGCAACGACACCTAATGCTAACATCATACCAACATATGGTGGTAAGTGAGTAATGGTTTTAAAAATTGGAACCGATACAATACCTCCAAGACCTAAGTATAGCATTGTAGAGCTAAATTTACTTTTTGGTTTATCATTATCGTTTCCACTTTGCTCCAAATTTCCTTGAAAAGGTTTCATAAAAGAGGCTACAAAAAACGGAACCAACATACAGATAAGAGAAGGTAAGAATAGGTACACGAATAAATGCCCTGTGGTTACTTTTTTACCAATCCATAACATCGTTGTAGTCACATCACCAATTGGCGACCATGCGCCTCCTGCGTTTGCAGCGATTATAATTAAACCTGCATACCAAATACGAACATTTCTATCATTAACAAGCTTCTGAAGTATTGAAATCAATACAATGGTAGCCGTCAAGTTATCTATAATTGCAGAAAGGAAAAATGCTAAAAATCCAAAAATCCAAAGAATTCTCTTTTTACTTTTCGTTTTGATAAAGCCCTTAATAGTTGAGAAACCATCAAAATAATCTATGATTTCAACAATAGTCATTGCACCTAATAAAAAGACTAGGATTTCAGCAGTTTTACCGAGATGGTGAAGTAACGTTTCTTCCATCCAATGCATCTTATTCTCATGATCTAAATCTGAAAACCCTTCAACCAAACCATGGTTTGCAGAATCAAACCACTGCGGAAACGAATCTATACCCAAACTAATAAGTGCCCAACTTATAGCCATCATAACTAAAGCAGGAATAAGTTTGTCAATTTTAATACTATGTTCAACAGTAATGGCTAAATAACCAAGTACAAATATTATAATTATAATCGCTTCCATAAAGGGTATTTATATTAATTGAGTTAAGGCAATTTCAAAAGCAGTTTCACTTATGCCTGTTCTTGTATGATTTTTATTGTAAACTTCTTGTAATGCTTTTCTAATGGTCTCTGAAGTATCATTAAAAATAGCCTCATCCGTCATTTGGACTTTACGTTCCATAAAATAGGCAAAAACTCTTGCCATACCACAATTAGAGATGAAATCTGGAATAAGACTCACCTTATTATCTGTATGCTCCATAATGCTTCCAAAGAAAATCTCTTTATCTGCAAAAGGTACATTAGCGCCACATGAAATCACTTCCAGACCAGTACTAATCATTTGATCAATTTGGTCTCGGGTAATTAAACGGGAAGCCGCACATGGAGCGAAAATTTCAGTTTCAAGCGACCATACCTTTTCATTCATTTCTGAAAATGGAATCAGGTGTTCACTCTCTAAACTATTGCCTGTTTTATCTAGATACAAATCGGTTATTTCTTTCAAAGAAAACCCGTCTTCATTTATTAATCCTCCAACAATATCAATAATACCAACTACTTTAGCTCCCATTTGTGCTAAATAAAATGCAGCTGCTGCTCCGACATTACCAAACCCTTGAACAATGGCTCGTTTTCCGTAGATAGAATCACCATGAATATCGTAAAAGTGTTTTGTAGCTACAGCAACACCGTAACCGGTAATCATATCTGCAACGGTATACTTTTTGGCAACGCTAGGCGAATATTTCGGATTTTCAATCACCTTAATCACACCATAACGCAATTGACCAATACGATTTATTTTATCGGCTTGAGTTGGTTTAAAATGTCCTTCAAAAACACCTTCTTGTGGATGCCAAACGCCGCTCTCTTCTGTGATAGGAATCACCTCATGAATTTCGTCAACATTAAGATCTCCTCCTGTACCGTAATAACTTTTAAGTAAAGGTGATACAGCTTTGTACCAACGTTCTAAAACACCCTTTTTTCTTGGATCTTTCGGGTCAAAATTAATTCCGGATTTTGCGCCTCCAATGGCTGGTCCCGAAACAGTAAACTTCACTTCCATAGTTTTTGCAAGTGACAAAACCTCATTCATATCAAGGCCTTTACGCATTCTTGTTCCACCGCCTGCTGCTCCTCCACGAAGTGAATTAATGACAGTCCACCCTTCGGCTTCAGTTTCTGGATCTCTCCAATTAAAAATAATTTCTGGGGTTTTATCCTCGTATTTTTTTAGTAACTCTTTCATTTATATACATTGAATCATTATGAACTCATTTAAAAAGATTTTATGGCAATTGATAGAGAAGCTAAAGCTGATTCATTTGTAAAAAGTTTAATTGATTAGTTGTAACAAATATAAAAAACTAAAAATCGGTATATATTAATTTTACAATTATTTTAAGGATAATATATGTCTCCTGAAGAATGGTTATAATCTGCTCCTGTAACAGTCGACAAACAGTTAACTTCACCTCTTAGTTTTAAAACGCCTAGCAGTCCAAAAATTAGAGCTTCTTTGTATTCTACAATCTCATCGGAAGGAACAATCAACTCAAATACTTTTTGGGCTTTAATCCGTTCCAAAAGAAAATCGTTATAAGTTCCTCCGCCAGTAAATAAAACTTTAGAATTAGTCTGTATAGCATTTGCTATTTGTATGGCAATATGCTCAATAAAGGTTCTAAGAATAGTGGCTTCGGAAAGTTTTGATGCTTCCAAAATCGGAAAAACAAATGTATCAACCCATTCGAGTCCCAAAGATTTTGGAGGTATTACTGAATAGAAGTCTAAATCATTGAGAAGGTTTAATATATTTTGATTGATATGTCCAGTTTTAGCAATCTCTCCACCTTTATCAAAATCATAACCCAATGCATTAGCAAACCGATTCATAACTATATTGACAGGACAGATGTCATAGGCTATTCTTTTATGTTCAAGTTCTGATGAGATATTAGCAAAACCACCTAAATTGATACAATAGTCATATTCTGAAAATAATAAACGATCACCAATGGGCACTAAAGGTGCGCCTTGACCATTTAACTTAACATCCTGTGTTCTATAGTCGCAAACAACCAAATGATTTGTTAGCTCAGAAATTTTAGGTAGATTTCCAATCTGGTATGTGATGTTGTTTTCTGGTTGGTGAAGCGCAGTATGTCCATGAGAACAAATTGCATCAATGTTATGGAGTTGATATTTCCGAAGGAAATCATTAATAACATCCGACAAATAAATAGTATAGTCTTCGTCAATTTTTTTCAATACTTCCATATCAAAATTGACAAGATTAGAAAGCTTTTGTTTCCAATCTTCTGTATATGAAACAGTTTCAGAGTTATGAATTTTAAAGGTCCATATTCTATCAATTTCAAAAGTGATATGTGCCAAATCAATTCCATCTAGAGATGTTCCAGACATCACACCAATAACATTGTACTTAGATTTTATCATATTCAGTAAAAATAACAATACTCATTGAAAATATGCTAATAAAAAGTTATCTTTGCCATCATTTTTTATCAATTCAATAATACACACACACCATGGATTTTAGCTTAACCGAAGAACATATTATGATTCGCGATGCAGCTCGCGATTTTGCGCAAACGGAATTACTTCCTGGCGTTATAGAACGTGACAATGCACAGACTTTTCCTGAAGAATTAGTTCGTAAAATGGGTGAGCTTGGGTTTATGGGAATCATGGTTGACCCTAAATATGGCGGAAGCGGTATGGATGCGATTTCCTATGTTTTAATTATGGAAGAACTATCAAAAATTGATGCTTCGGCTTCGGTTATGGTGTCTGTAAATAATTCATTGGTATGTTATGGTTTAGAAGCTTACGGTAACGAAGAACAAAAACAGAAGTATTTAACAAAGTTAGCTACTGGTCAATGTATTGGAGCATTTTGCTTAAGTGAACCTGAAGCTGGAAGTGATGCCACATCTCAGGCGACAACTGCAATAGACAAAGGTGATCATTATGTTATTAATGGCACAAAAAACTGGATTACAAATGGTGGTAGAGCAGAAGTGTATTTAGTGATCGCTCAAACCGATAGAGAAAAAGGGCATCACGGAATTAATGCTTTTATTCTTGAAAAAGGCATGGAAGGATTTGATATTGGACCAAAAGAAGATAAGTTAGGAATAAGAGGAAGTGATACACATACCCTACAATTTAACGATGTTAAAGTTCCTAAAGAGAATAGAATTGGTGATGATGGATTCGGATTCAAATTCGCTATGAAAACACTTTCTGGTGGACGTATTGGTATTGCAGCACAAGCCTTAGGAATTGCTGCAGGAGGATATGAATTAGCTCTTAAATATTCTAAAGTGCGTAAAGCTTTTGGAACTGAAATTTGCAATCATCAAGCCATTGCTTTTAAATTGGCAGATATGTATACCGAAATTGAAGCTGCCCGTATGCTAGTGATGAAAGCTGCTTGGGATAAAGACCAAGGAAACAACTATGATATGTCTAGTGCAATGGCAAAACTATATGCGAGTAAAGTTGCCATGGAACAAACGGTTGAAGCGGTTCAAATACATGGTGGAAACGGATTTGTTAAAGAATATCATGTTGAGCGTTTAATGCGTGATGCAAAAATCACACAGATATATGAAGGAACTTCAGAAATTCAAAAAATTGTAATTTCTAGAGGTGTGATTAAAGGATAAGTAACATCTTAATAATAACACAAAAAGGCTCAACCTAATAGTTGAGCCTTTTTGTGTTTACAATTATTTTCACCTCGCGTTTCACATACAATCTCAGGATAATCATATGGCGTTTTTAATTACACACATGACATCTGAAAGCATCCTAATAAAACTGTTCTAAAAATAATTTAAAAGAGCATGTTTACATTCATTAGAAAAAAACACCAAAGTATATAATCAAACTTTAAAATCATGAAATCAAAAATCACATTACTATTAGCATGCATTACTTTCTTCTTTTCAAATGCGAACAACATTAACGTTAGTAATATTTCATTAGAGAACTTAAATGCCCCAGATTGGGTTCAAGTAGAATTTGATTTAAGCTGGGAAAACTCTTGGAGATTAAGTGCAGGACCCTCAAATTGGGATGCGGCATGGGTATTTATAAAATATCGAGTAAACAGTGGTGAATGGGCACATGCACAATTAAATTCATCCAATTTTGTTGCGGCCTCAGGCAGCGCAATAGATGTTGCAAGTGATGGTACAGGAGCATTTGTTTACAGAGATAGTGATGGCAGTGGCGACTTAAACTTACAAAATATGCGTCTACGATGGGACTACGGTTCTATTGACACCAACGACATAATAGATATTCAGGTATTTGCAATTGAAATGGTATATGTACCAGAAGGTTCATTTGCTGTTGGAGGTACAAGTGGTAATGAAGTTGGAAAATTTTATACAATTCAACCATTACTATCTTATAATGTGAGCTCTGAAAACGCAATATCAGTAGGTATTGGCGGTTCCAGCCTCTACTACGATATTCCAGCTGGAAACGGTCCAGGAGATCGATTGGGACCAATACCAGCAGTATTCCCAAAAGGATTTAGTGCTTTTTATTGTATGAAATATGAAGTGAGTCAAGGCCATTGGGTGAGCTTTTTCAATACCTTAACTGAAACGCAAAAAACTAATAATGATGTTACTGGCCCCAATGGTAAAAATCAAGATTCTGAATTAAATAGAAATACCATTTCATGGCCAGATGGAAGTGTAAATGCTACAACAACCACTCCAGATTTGGCACTAAATCATGTACCCACTATGAGCACCATTAATTACTTAGATTGGGCAGGCTTAAGACCTATTACCGAATTAGAATATGAGAAAGCATGTAGAGGGCCTATTGCGCCTAAGCCAGGAGAATTTGCATGGGGCAATTCTAACATTGCAACTATTGATTATATATATGCAAATGAAGGTACACCAACAGAGTTAGTTACTAACCCAGAAGAAGGCGTTGGAAACATGATTTATGCAGAAACAAACGGTACTATAGGTGGCCCTATTCGTAATGGTATTTTTGCTGCTAGTGCCATTAATAAAACAAGAGAAGAAACGGGAGGAAGTTATTTCGGCATTATGGAATTGAGTGGTAATGTATATGAGCGTTGCATATCTGTAGGTAATCCAGAAGGAAGAGCATTTACTGCAAATCATGGAGATGGTATTTTAACAGCTTCAGGTATTGCTAATGTTCCAACTTGGCCAACAACGCCATTAGGCATTGGGTATAGAGGTGGTAGTTATTTCAACTCGTCAGATTTTATACGTGTTTCTGATAGATACGATGCTGCAACCAGTATTGCTAATGGTAACAATCGATTAGGATTTAGAGGTGGACGATCAGCTAATTAAAAGATAATGGATTATGAACAATAAAATATTTATTATTGTAATATTTCTATTCACTAGTCATGCTAATGCACAATATCAAGGTGGATCAGACGATGGAAGTGATTGGTCTGTACTTAATGGCAGTAGGCTAAGTGGAGAGATTGCATCTGTTTCTGTGCTCTATCAAGGTAGTTCGGGTGATGGTTTTGATGTAACTAACAATCAATTAACCCTTTCAAATACTCCTTTTGATATTTATAATGGTAGATATGGAGATGGATTTACTCAAAAAATTGAAGCATTAACACTTTTAGGTGTTCAAATAAACAATTTGTATTATGGGAGTTCTGGAGATGGGTTTTCTCAAAACAACTATCAAACAGTTCTCAATGGACAAGATTTGGCTATACTATTTTCAGGTAATAGTGGTGATGGAGCTGACAATGAGTTAATCATTGGTTTATTGTTTCAAGGTTTTATAAGTGATTTATTCAAAGGTGGAATTGGCGATGGATTTGCAGTAGATTTTTTTACGGCAGATTTTACATTAGACATTGTAGAACAACTAATCAAAATGGATGTATTGTTATATCCAAATCCCGCAAGTCAAATTGTGAATATAAAACCAAATGATGGTATTATAATATCATCTGTAGATTTATACAATATTTCAGGACAAAAAATAAGAATCGAATTGTCTAGCAATAATAGTTTAAATGTTTCAAGTTTAGCGGATGGAATATATCTCTTGAACATTTTCTCAGATAATGGGAGTGTTACAAAGCGGTTAATAATCAAAAAATAATTCTCCATTAATTCAAAACCAGCATATCAATTAAGTTATAAAATTGAAATGCTGGTTTATGATTTTATAGAATCGATTACTAATCTTAGTTCAGCAAAGGTATACTTGTCATCTATTTGATGTTTTAAATCTGAAAGATTCTCGAAGGTATACTTCGGAATAAGTTTTTTTAACTCTTTATAATGTTCTTCAGAAATTAAATCGGTGATTTTAACTTCTCCGGAAGACATAAAACTAGCTAAATGACCTACGATTGTATTTATATTAAGCTCACGATCAATTGCAATATCTTCAATAGATTTTCCAGATTGAAATAGAGCCAAAGATTCTTTCTTAGTATCTCCTTTTTTTCGTTTTAGTTTAGGCTTTTCGAAAATTTCACTACTCATTGATGTTTCAATATCATTTTCTTCACAATAAGCTCTTACGACTTCTAAAATTTCAGCCCCATACTTTTCAATCCTTGTTTTACCCATACCATGAATTTGCTTCAAATCACTTGTGCTGATAGGCAGGGTTTCACACATGGCATACAATGCCTTTTGAGTAAAAATCTGATAATGGATTAGATCCTCTCTTTGGGCAATTGTATTTCTAAGCTCGCGAAGTAACTCAAAGAGCTCTAGATTAGTGGTACCATCAATCGCAATTTTTCTAGCTTTTTTAGGCTTATCTTTTGCTAAAAACACAGATTTAGTTCTTAATTCTAAAAAGTTTAATATGCTAAAACCTTCAGTCATTCCATGGAAATAAAGCTGTTTAGTGGACAATAATTCTTCGAATGTATCTAAATGCTTTGTAATATCTTTTTCTAAAGTTTTGTTATCTGTAGTAAACCCCAAAGATTTATATGTATCGTGTATATTAGTTTTTGTTTGTTCATTGAAATAATCAATTGCCTTATTAAAGCGCTTTTGAAGTAAAATATTTTTTTCTGGATCGCTTTCGCTATCGCATAATTCTTTAAGTTGAGCATTAAAACCATTAGCCACTTTTAGCAAATTTGTTATAGAATCCTTAATCGAAATCAAAGGTTTTTCTATGTTTCCTTCTATACTTCCACGGTTTTTATAGTAGATATCTAAGACACGATTCACAGGATACAAAAACTTATAGAAATCAAATAATTCTGATATTAAATTCAATTGAAATTTAACTTTAGATCGTTGTAGAACCGATTCATCAGGTTGATTTTCTTCAGCTTCCCTAGTAAAATCTTTAACGTTAGTATCACTAATAATCTGACTTGAATCAATTTTACTTTTAAGAACTAAACCTTCGAGATTTTTACATCTACTTAACGCCACATAAGTTTGTCCATGAGCAAAAGCGCCTTGAGCATCTATAATTGCCTTTTCAAAAGTTAAACCTTGGCTTTTATGAATTGTAATAGACCATGCCAATCGCAAGGGTATTTGTGTATAAGAACCAACTTTGTGCTCTGTTATCGCTTTGGTTTCAACATCAATATTGTAATTGATATTCTCCCAAACTTCTGGTGTAACTATAATATTAAAATCATCATCCGGACATTTAACTACAACTTCATCATTATCTAAAAGAACGACCTTCCCTATTTTACCATTGAAATACCTCTTATCAACAGAGCTATCGTTCTTAATGAACATAACTTGGGCACCAACTTTTAAAACTAGCTGTTCTTTATTTGGAAATGAGAATTCTGGAAACTTACCTTCAATATTTGCTGAATAAACTTGAGAACTATTTTTTAATTTCTCAAGTTCAGAAACATTAACACGTTCAGCCTTATTATTATGTGTAGTTAAAAAAATATAGCCTTCATTATCATGAGGTGAAAAATCTGGTTGAAATCGTTTATTTAACTCATTTGCTGATGATTGAGATAGTGTATTAGTCCTAACTTCATTAAGGATATTAATGAATATCGGGTTATCCTGTCTATAAATATGTCTAAGTTCTACAGTAATAGCATGACATTTTTGGAAGGCTAAGCTGCTAAAAAAATAGGCATTTTTATAAAATGGTTTTAATAACTGCCATTCATTTTCTTTCACAACAGGCGATAGTTGTTGCAAATCACCAATCATTAATAGTTGGACACCTCCAAAGGCAAGGTTTCTATTTCTAAAACGCCTTAATGTTTGATCAATTCCGTCAAGTAAATCGGCTCTAACCATACTAATCTCATCTATGACTAGCAAGTCTAAAGATTTGATGATATTAATTTTTATTTTACTGAATTTCCTTGTGAAACTTGAAGAACCTTCTAGGTTCTCATTTGGTAAGATTGGGCCAAAAGGCATCTGAAAGAAAGAATGTATTGTAACACCTTTCGCGTTAATTGCGGCTACCCCTGTTGGAGCAACTACAACCATTCTCTTCAAGGATTCGAATTTTAATTTATGTAGAAAAGTAGTTTTACCCGTTCCTGCCTTCCCTGTTAGGAATACGTTTCTATCAGTATTATTGACAAAATCCCAAGCTAATTCTAAATCCTTGTTTATAGTCATAAATTAGTATCGAAAATGAAGTATTGATAAATTATCCTATAAATATAAAAAACAAAAAACCCTTTTCATAAAAATATGAAAAGGGTTTCAAAAAAGGCGACGACCTACTCTCCCACAAATGCAGTACCATCGGCGCAAATGGGCTTAACTTCTCTGTTCGGAATGGTAAGAGGTGAGCCCCATCGCAATAATCACCTTAAATCTTTCGGTGTGTGTAGATAAATCTACTTAACCGTATATAATAACATATTGAAAAAAGGACGTCAGACGTCATTCATACATAAAAAACATAATATTTCATTGAACTTTATAAAAAAACAGGTGTACAATAAGCCTATGGGTTATTAGTACTACTCGGCTATGACATTACTGCCTTTACACCTATAGCCTATCAACGTGGTAATCTTCCACGACCCTTTAAAGAAATCTCATCTTGTGGTAGGTTTCGCGCTTATATGCTTTCAGCGCTTATCCTTTCCCAACG
>NZ_JBALVR010000030.1:0-1045 GCF_036960315.1 Psychroserpens sp.
CTCCTACAAATTACTATCTTTAACTAATCGGAATATTCTAAACGAAATTCCCGCAAATAACAATACACAAATCCGTTAGGTGCAATTTGAGAAAACTTTGAACGAATGAGTATTATTCAGGAATTAACAGAAAAATATAATGGAATATACTCAGAAGATCCAACCAGTAGTTTTACTGGCCCAACAGGAAAATACATTTACCAACAAAAAAGCGGAATTATAAATTTTGACGGAACAAAAATCAGTATTAATCTGAATGAAGTTGGCGGAGCAATGTATGGAACTGAACCTTTCAGAATTACACTTCACTTAGACAAAACCTATGGAGTTGAATTTAATGTTTTTCCAAAAACTTTATTGAATAAATTCTTAGACTATATAATTCCAAATCGAGCAATATTTATTCCTAGAAACGTTAGAAACCAATTTTCATTTGGCGGAAATAAAGACTTAATAAAAAAACTTATTTCAGATAAAATCTTCATAGAAAATATAAATAATGAGAAAATCTTTATTGGAACTATAAATAAACTAGCAAACAGAATTGTTTTAACTCCAGCACATGGAATTAATGACGTTGATCATTTTGAAAAGTTAGTTAAGGTTCTTAAGCGAATTGAAAATGAAATAAAAAACTGTACCTAACACCGTGTATAATTAATTGCTTAGTTGGTTATGACGAGGAACTTCTCCTACAAATTACTATCTTTAACTAACCGGAATATTCTAAACGAAATTCCCGCAAATAACAATACACAAATCCGTTGTACTCAATGCACAAAAACCTGAACTGATTTGATATTTAGACCATTGAAATACGAGAAATATGCTCAAAAAGCAGTTGACAAACTTCAAAAAAGTCAACCTCTATTTCGAATAAAATTTGATACAGATAATTATGATAATTGGTTTTATAATCAATCAAACGAAACATTAAGACTATATAGTAACGACAAAGAGGTTTATTTCAAATATATTCCAGTCGGAACATTCTCTCAGAACACAAAAAGTTGGATGTGGTCTTGGGCAAATGAAGATTCTGTCG
>NZ_JBALVR010000031.1:0-815 GCF_036960315.1 Psychroserpens sp.
ACTATAGCACAAACCGATGGTCTAGCCAATGGTGCAATATTTCCTGTCGGAACAACAACGGTAACTTATACAGCTACTGACAATGCTGGCAATACACTTGCTCAAAGTTTTAATGTCATTATCTCTGATAAAGAATTACCAATTATAATTTGCGATAGTGATATTAGTCAAACTGCTGATCCTGATCTTTGTGAAGCAGCTGTAACTATAACCGCCCCAGTAACAAATGATAATTGTGGTGTGGCTTCTATTTTGAATGATTTCAATGGAACTGCTGATGCTTCTGACAACTATCCTGTTGGGACAACTACTATCCTTTGGACCGTTACAGATATACATAATAATATAAATTCTTGTACTCAAGTTGTCACTATAACTGATGATGAAGATCCTTCTATTGTCGGTCTTTCTGCTAATATTCCTTTGGATTCTGATCCTGGTATTTGTGGTGCTATAACAAGTTGGACCGAACCAACGCCTGATGATAATTGTCCAGGAAGTACTATAGCACAAACCGATGGTCTAGCCAATGGTGCAATATTTCCTGTCGGAACAACAACGGTAACTTATACAGCTACAGACAATGCTGGAAATACACATGCTGAGAGTTTCGATGTTAATATTTCTGATAAAGAAATACCATCAATTACTTGTGATGCTAATATCAATCAATCTGCAAGTCCTGGACTCTGTATAGCCGCCGTAACTGTAACTACTCCTGTAACTAATGACAACTGTGGCGTGGCCTCTATTGTCAATGATTTTAATGGAAATGCTGATGCTTCAGATAATTATCCGGTTGGTACAACAACTGT
>NZ_JBALVR010000032.1:0-651 GCF_036960315.1 Psychroserpens sp.
CTGCATTTGTGGGAGAGTAGGTCGTCGCCTTTTTTGAAACCCTTTTCATATTTTTATGAAAAGGGTTTTTTGTTTTTAAATAGTATGGCTTAGATTCCTTTAAGGAGTATTTTTTTTGTTAATAGCTGGAATATAGTGAGTTATAATATCAACTATATGTACTTGCGAGTATCAGACATAGACACCAAAAAATAGTTTACCCTAAATAGTACAGTCGGATATTAAATATTTTGTCATTACTCAATTTAATTTGTCCAGATTATTTTGGGATCTGGAAATCATAAAAAAACCTCGAGATTATCTCGAGGTTTTTTTATTAACATTTATAAAACTTTGGTTTTTAGTACTTTATTAGTCTCATAATTTCAATTTTACTTCCTTGATTTATTTGAACAAAGTATAATCCAGATTGTAATTTATCTCCAAACACATATGCATCTTTTGGATTAAATCTGTCTTTACGGATGACTCTGTTATTGATATCGAAAACAACAATATTAACCATTTCATCATTGGATGAATTCAACTTTATATTGAATGTTGTATCTGATGGATTTGGCCAAGAATTAACTTTGAATACTTCAAATGTTCTCGCCAAACTAAATCCGCTATGAACAACTAGATTTCCTCCTGAAAGCAGCATTTCTTCGG
>NZ_JBALVR010000033.1:0-587 GCF_036960315.1 Psychroserpens sp.
GGAAAACTTCAATTGGGAATTGTCAAATAAAAAAAACCTTATTCAAGTCAATAAAACTGAAATATTGGAATTTTTAAAGGCTGATAGAAATCGTGAATTGAAAATAATATCGAAACCAATTTTCATAAGAAATGATACTATTGTCTGTTTGTTTAGCACTCATCTTTGTTGTGGTGATTTCTTAGGTCATTCAACTTTATGTTTATATAAAAAGATTGACGGAAAATGGAAACGTTGGATTCATTTAACACATGGAGATTATTGAAAAAGTACTAGAGCCAACAACGTGTATAATTAATTGCTTTGGTCGTTGCTTATTTGGAAAATTCCTTCGGAATTTTCTCGCGTTCGTTTTTGTTTACTAAATTAGTTGCTTAAACACGCAACTAACCATACACAAATCCGTTGCCAACAATTTGAGAAAAATCAAAAACATATTTAAAATTTTGTTACTTCTATTATCACTTCAGGCTTTTTCACAAAAGTTCGAAATGAAAATCGATTCTATTCTGAATATTGAAATTGCGGATTTAAAGACAAGCGGAATATCGGAAATTGGATATACAAGACTGACTTGCGTCAATTAT
>NZ_JBALVR010000034.1:0-528 GCF_036960315.1 Psychroserpens sp.
TAACCAAGCTGTATCATCATTATTATCATAACAATAATTAAATTGTAATGGTGGTTGTGTACAATCTACAAGGTTTAGCACACATTGATCTTGCGTTAAGGATGTACTTGTTAAAATACAGTTGGTATCATCATCATTTGCAACCGTAATCACTACTGGCGTTCCATTAGCAAAAGGTCCAAAAGAAAACAATCCAACTTCAGTAGTATTTTGAGGTGCACTTGCTTGATCATCTGAAATTGTTATTGAAGTTGCAGAACCCAAATCGGTTAAATCTACATCCACGAAAAATTGTGGTCCGTTAATACAATCTTGTCTAACTGCATAACCAGCAACTGGATTAACACAAGTTGCACAAGCAACTGTAAAATCCCACTCTGTTGTACAACATCCACTTCCAGATGCACAGCTTACAGAGCCATCAGCATCGATTTCCATATATAATGAATCACCTGTAGAATCAAATGTCAATCCTGAGAGATCTCCTCCGTTATTTCCTTGGAAAATTAATGGTGCCGTATTATCTTG
>NZ_JBALVR010000003.1:0-469883 GCF_036960315.1 Psychroserpens sp.
AATTTTTGAACAAGATGACTCGAATGATTTGGCACTTTACTTTACCTATAAATGGACTTTGAAAAATAATCAGAAAGTAGAATTTGATGTTGTTGATATTATTGAATTCGACTCTAAAAATAAAATAAAGAAACTGAAAATAATATACGACACGGTTATTTCAAGAAAATTAGTCGATAAATTAAACGAATAAAGCCAGCATACAACAACGTATATTATTCATTACGTCTAAAATTCCCTTCAATATTTTCTCGCTGTTGAACAATGGGTTCCTTTCTTTTTGCTAACTTAGTGCTCAACGCAACGAAACTATACACAAACACGTTAGCCTTCATTATGATCAACCAATAGAGTTCCCGCTTTCTCGGGAAATAAATATGATAGAATTCTTTTAAAAAAAGAAACCAATACGCTAATGAAAAAAGGAGAAACCATAGCTATAGAATTCAATGATTTTTCGAAGAACTACACCAATGATATGATTAGCTGTGTACCTCATTATTTGTCGCTAATTTCAAGTTTCACAAAACACTTTCCTGATAATTTTAACCCTAAATCCATTCTTGATCTTGGCAGTGGTAATGGAAATGTTACAGCCCAACTTATTCCTTATTTCCCAAATGCAACGTTCACTCTTGTAGATGCATCTGACGAAATGATAAATCTATGTCGTAATCAGTTCAAAGGCTATGATTTTATTTATGCCAATAAATACTTCAAGGATTTTTTATTTAAGAAAGAAAATTATGATCTAATTCTTGCAGGATTTAGCCTCCATCATTGTGATGAAAACGAAAAACAATCTATTTTTAAGTACATATATACTTCTTTAAAAAAAGGAGGAATATTTTTATATTGCGATTTAATGATTAGTAAAACCAATCCTGATCATTCAATGCTACTGAGACAATGGAAAGAATTTGTAAATAATAACTTATCAGATGGAAAAAAATGGAATTGGCTAATGGAACATTACGAAGCTTTTGACAAACCAACAGACTATTTGGTTCAAATGGAGTGGATGAGAAATGCTGGATTCATTAATATTCAAATTCCTTTCAAAGAAGAATATTGGATACATCTACAAGCAGTAAAATAAAATTAGTTACTAATTACCTCATAATAAGCTCGATAATAAATCAAAAGTCTTTGATAATTAGGATAATTAAATAACGAAAGTCTAACACCGTGTATAATTAATTGTTGGTTCTTTGTGTGCTCGAGATTCCTCTGGCTCGTTTTCTTTTACTAATTTAGTTCCAGCCAACGCAACTAACCATACACGAACACGTTAGGCATAATTAAAAAAAGTCAAAGTTGGAAAATAAACTAAACTCAATTTCATTTGAAATAGAACAATTGAATCAAGAATTCTATGATTCAGCTATATTATTTCTTGAGAATGTATTTTACAAAGAGCAAAATATTCCAAAAAAACTAATACCTCTTGAAAATGAAAGTCAAAAATGGTGGTGCATTAGAAGTAGTGATGAGGTTGTTGGAATTGTTGCAGCATGGGAAATCAAATCTGAATGGCATTGGGGCCGATTGGCAATTCATAAAAAGCTAAGAGGTCTTGGTATGGGAAAAAAAATTGCAATAAAATCTTTAGATGAATTATTTCAAATGGGAATAGAAAAAGTAAAAATTGACGCTAGAGATATAACAGTTGAAATGGTCTTAAAGATAGGTGGGGAAATCACAGGTAAAAAAACCAACTTTTATGGATACCCTATAACACCAATGCAGATTCAGAAGAAAGATTTTATTCATAAAACACGTTGATGAAATTGAATTAAAAAAATGCCTAACATAAAATAAACACCGTTAAAACCGGCGATTATTCGAGTCGTTAGCTACAAGCTGAAAAATCAAAATAACTGTGAGTTTAGATAGAAAGAAACATTGGGAAACGGTTTACGAAACTAAAAACCCGGATCAAGTAAGTTGGACGCAAGAAACGCCGAAAACGTCACTTGAATTTATACATTCATTTGGACTAAACAAGACTGCGAAAATAATTGATATAGGAGGCGGCGACAGTAAACTTGTGGATTACTTGCTTGATGAAGGATTTGAAAATGTTACTGTACTTGACATTTCGGCGAAATCACTTGAAAAAGCAAAAATTCGACTTGGAGAAAAAGCAAATAAAGTAAATTGGATTGTAAGCGACATTACAGAATTTGAGCCAAATATGACTTTTGATATGTGGCACGACAGAGCAACCTTTCATTTTCTCACAACCACTGAACAAATAAAAAAATATATAAAAATCGCAAGAAATTCCGTGAGCGGATTCTTGACAATCGGAACCTTTTCACAAAATGGACCCGAAAAATGTAGCGGTCTCGAAATAAAACAATACAACGAAGAGGAATTAACATCGGAATTAAATGACGGATTTGACAAAATTAAGTGCATCACAGAAGACCACTTGACACCATTTGAAACAAAGCAGAATTTCTTGTTTTGTAGTTTTAAAAGACAATTGAACTAAAAAGCCAGTGGCTAACACCGTGTATAAAAAATTGCGTAGTTTAGTACTTAACCAAAGTCAGTTGCTATTTTGTTCCGTCTGATTTACCTACGGAAAATCCTCACACACAAATACTAGAGAGAAAAAAGATTAGAATCAGTATGACAGAAGAAAATCAGTGTTAGGAAAATGGAATGGCAGAGCGTGTAAACGGCATTTTAAAAAACGAGTTTTATCTTGATCAGACCTTTACAAACGTAACGCACGCGAAAAGAGCTACAAAAAATGCAATTAATTTATACAACGAAATAAGATTACACTTATCTTTAGACTTTAAGACACCGAATATGGTATATAATTTAACAGCGTAAAATCAATTTTAACCTGTAGCCATATTTCAGGACAAGACATTAAAAAAATCGAATGCAAAAACCTACCCTCTTGAGTTTATTAGTGTTTTCAAATTTTTGACTGAACACCCAAACAAATGTAAAAAAACAACTATCTTAGTTCCAAACCTTTATACCCCCTCATTTATCTCTCTCGTATTACCTTGCTTTAAAAGCATATATCATGAAAAGCAAATGGCTTTACTTCATATTTAGTCTCATCTTTACTATTACCAATGCCCAAACCAACCTGGATTCTCTCTATACCGTTTGGGAAGACCAGACACAACCCGATTCAAGTCGTATAAAAGCGCTTGACGATTATATTTGGTTTGGTTATGTTTACTCTGATCCAGATAAAGCTATTATTTTATCTGATACCCTATTTGAGTTTTCTAAGAAAAGAGGGAAGAAAAAAGTCATGGCTAGTGCTTTAAACATGAAGGGTATGGCCTATTATAATAAAAGTGATTTTCCTAATGCACTTAAACAGCATAAAAGCAGTTTAATTATCCAGAATGAGATTGGAAATAAATATGGAATTGCATCTTCACTAAACAATATTGGAATGATTTATAGAATTCAAGGCGACTATATTAATGCTTTAGATTATTATCAAAGAAGTGTGAATATCCATACTGAAACTGAAAATAAACTGGGAATCGCCAAAAGCGAAAACAATATCGGGAATGTTTATATTGAATTAGGCGACTATATCAATGCCTTAAATTATTACCAAAGAAGTTTGAATATCTATGATGAAATTGATGCTAAAGATGGTATAGTAAATACCTTAAACAATATTGGGTTATGTTATAAAGGGCAGGATGACTACAAAAAAGCTCAAGATTTTTTTCAAAATAGCTTGCAAATCGCAAAGGAAACTGGAGATGAAATAGGAACTGCTAGGGCCTCGAGTAATATTGGGGACATATATCTAATAGAGCAAGACTATTCAAATGCATTAGATAATTATCAATATTGCTTAAATACTTTGGAGAAAATTGGAAATAAATATGGAGTTGCACTATCCTTAGCAAATATTGGAAGTATTTATAGAATACAAAATAATTATTCAAAGGCTATTTTGAATTGTAAAAAAAGCCATGAAATAGCTAAAGAAATAGAAGCCATTGCAGTACAAAAAATGGCTTGTGAGTGCCTTTACACGGGGTATAAAGCTTTAGGCAATGGTAACATAGCCTTGTTATATCACGAACAAATGTTGGTGCTAAATGATAGTTTAAAAACAGAAGATGCAGCAAAGAAACTCCAACAAATGGAATTTTCCAAACAAGTTTTGGCAGATAGTCTTGTCCAAGTAGAGAAAGAACTAAAAGTTGAAATGGCACATCAAACTGAAGTACGAAAAAAAGATAAAAATAAAGATTTAGCCATAGGTGCTGGTATATTTTTTCTGTTACTCTCGGGAGGATTTTTTAGCAGATGGCGTTATGTGAAAAAATCTAAAGCTGTTATTGAAAAAGAAAAGGATCGGTCTGAAAATTTATTGCTTAATATTTTGCCATCAGAAATAGCTGAGGAACTCAAAGAGAAAGGAAGTGCAGATGCTAAAGATTTTGAAATGGTATCTATACTCTTTACTGATTTTAAAGGGTTTACACAAGCCTCAGAAAAGTTGTCTGCAAAAGCGCTTATTGAAGAAATCAATGTTTGCTTTAAGGCTTTTGATTACATCTGTGAATCACATGGTATAGAAAAGATAAAGACCATTGGTGATGCTTATATGGCAGCTGGTGGATTACCAGTGCCTTCTGAGGATTCTTTAAAAAACACGGTGTTGGCAGCTTTAGAAATGCAGTCTTTTATTTCTAATCGAATCATTGAGAAAGATGAATTAAATGAAATGTCATTTAAGATGCGTTTAGGAATTCATACAGGACCAGTAGTGGCTGGTATTGTTGGTGTAAAGAAATTTCAGTATGATATTTGGGGGGATACCGTAAACACAGCATCACGCATGGAAAGCAGTGGTGAAATTGGGAAGGTGAATATATCTGAAGGCACTTATATTTTGCTAAAAGACGATCCAGAATTCACTTTTGAGTCCAGAGGAAAAATTCAAGCCAAAGGCAAAGGTGAAATGGAAATGTACTTTGTAGAGACGAAATTGCAATAAGACTAAAACGGCATACAACAACGTGTATAATTAATGCTTCACTCCTACTTCAATTAAAATTTATATATTTAAATAACTGATTTACTACAACTGAAAATCCTGCGGATTCTATGTCTCACAAATCACACTCAAACACGTTAGCACCAATAAAAAAGATGCATAAAGATATTATTATAATTGGAGCTGGTTTATCTGGAATAGGAGCTGCCTGTCATTTGTCTCGTAAAAATCCCGATAAAACCTATGTGATTTTGGAAGCAAGAACAGAAGTTGGAGGCACCTGGAGTTTGTTCAGATATCCTGGTATTCGTTCTGATTCTGATATGTATACATTTGGCTATTCCTTTAAAACATGGGATGAGCAAAAGTCTTTTGCAGACGGACCATCTATTTTAAAATATATAAATGAAGCCGCTGACGAATATAAGGTGCGAGAACATATCATCTACCAACAACGTGCTATTTCTTATAACTTCAGTACAAAAGAGAAATTATGGACAGTAACCACCATAAATACGGCAACTGGTGAAGAGATGGCTTATACGTGCCAGTTTATCTTTGGCTGTAGTGGCTATTACAATTACAACAAAGGTTATACTCCCGAATTTAAGGATCAAGCAAGTTTTGAAGGAGAAATAATCCATCCCCAAAAATGGCCTGAAAATTTAGATGTTACCGGTAAAAAAATCGTTGTAATTGGTAGTGGAGCCACTGCTGTAACGATCGTGCCTGAGCTTGCCAATGAGACTGCACAGGTTATTATGTTGCAAAGATCACCAACTTATATTGCCGCTTTACCCAATAAAGACAAGATTGCCGCCCGGCTGAAACGTATATTCCATAAAAAATTAGCCTATAGATTGATCCGTTATAAAAACATTTTCTATACGATTATCTTTTATAATCTCTGTAGGTTTTATCCGGAAAGAATGAAGAAATTCATCCTAAAAGGTGCGAAAAAAGGTTTGGGTGACTTTCCTGTCGACCCTCATTTTACACCAAACTATAATCCATGGGAACAACGCTTTTGCATCGCTCCAAGCGGAGATTTTTTTAAAGCCATCAGAAAAGGGAAAGCATCTGTCGTTACAGACCATATTGATCGTTTTGTAGCCAATGGAATTTTATTAAAATCCGGAAGAACACTGGACGCAGATATTATCATTACTGCAACAGGGTTGGATCTAGTGGCGTTTGGAGGCGTAAAATTTCAAATAGATTCAAAACCATTTGATGTTTCCAAATCTTTTGTATATAAAGGTCTTATGTTGAGCGACCTACCCAACTTCTTTGTTTTTGTTGGCTATACCAATGCGTCATGGACATTGAAAAGTGACCTTACCAGTGAATATATTTCTCGAGTTTTGACGTATTTAAACAAGCATAATTACAAAGCTTTGCAAGCAAAAGTAATTGAGAACAATTTGCAATCGGCTCCACTACTCAACTTAAATTCTGGATACATTAAGAGGGCAGCAAACATACTTCCAAGTCAAGGAAATAAGGCACCCTGGCGGATATACCAAAATTATATTTTAGATTACAAAATGCTTCGTATAGATAAAGTTAAAGATAAAAGGCTACAGTTTTTTAAATAGGAAAGAAACAAAAAATAGGTACTAACAACGCATATAATTTATTGCTAGAGAGTGTTTAATGATTACCACGGAAATTATCACCTTTTTGCTATCTTAGTGCTTAAGAACCAAACCATATACCAAACGTTGGCCTTCATTATGACCAAACACTAACTAAATGATAAAATTTTTCAGAAAAATACGTTACGACCTTATGGAGAATAACAAAACCGGAAAGTATTTTAAATACGCCATTGGAGAAATTGTTCTTGTTGTGATTGGTATCTTAATTGCGATTTCTATTAATAATTGGAATGAGAACAGGAAAAACAGAATTTCTGAATCAGAATACTATTGTAAAATTCTTTCCGATTTTGAACTTGACCGTCAAAATATTGAGGAACTCTATAAAGCGTCAGAATATAAAATAGAAACTAGCAAAAGACTTCTTTTGGAATTAAACAGTAAAGACAAAGCTAAATCCTATCTTTTAAACAACTATTTACAAGCATTAAGAACGAATGCATTTGTGCCTAGCAAAGTAACTATAACAGATATTATATCATCTGGAAAATTAAGTTTATTGACAAACGATTCTTTGAAAAATAACATAATCCGATACTATGTAGAATTGGACAAATTGCTTTATCAACTTGAAATTAATCGATCAAAAAGCCTGCAAAAAGCTTTTTCGTATGATGACAACATTTTATTTGGCTTTCAAAATTATGACTACGTTAAAAAATCATTAGGAAATGAAATATTAGAAACTCTTCCTGTTTATAATTGGCAATTTGATAGTGAATCTAAATATTATAAGCAATTTCAGAATGATTTAGTTTTTTTTGTAACAATGAGCGAAAGAGAAAAACAACATTTTAGCAATATTCTGAAAGAAATGGAAATAACCTATAATCAACTAAAAAAGGAGTGTGATTCAAAATAGAAAATAACGAAAGCAAAACAACGTTTATAGTCAATTGCTCGTTCTGTGTGTACTTGGAAAATCCTACGGATTTCCCTCTGGTTCATTTTCTTTTACTAAAATAGTTGCCAACCAACGCAACTAACCATGCACGAACATGTTGGTCTTCATTATGTTTAACCCTACATTGCTTATATAAAATTCTTTGAATTAGTTTATAGGAAATTACTGTTTAAAATAGCTGGTTTTATACTTTAATCCTATTTCCTTTTCTAAAAGTAATATTTCAGGTTTATCCTTTCTTAAACCAACCTGCCAATTATTAAAAATTTCCCAATCATCATTAACAAAAATAGGCTTACCATACTGATTAGTCAATGCTTTTCTAATTCTGTCTTCTTCTCCTTTTCCAGTTAATATCCATACTGCATTTAAAATATTATTCCCAAACCGAGCTTCAATTTTTCTTGGAAATCCTAAATAATCAACACCAAAACAGTTAATTTGAATTTGAGCATTTGGATCAGTTCCATCTAATTTTTCAGTGTTTGTAAAATTACTATTAGATTCTAATGATGGCATTAATTCATCAAGGGATACACCCATTTTAATAAATTCCGGTATTTGACTGGAGGATTTAGACTTTATTTTATTCTTATAACCTGCATCAATGTATGGATTTTCCCAAGCGAACAAACCAGTATGCATTCCCTCCTGAGTCAATATCCAGGCAGCATCCTCCTTTTTCTTTAAAAATAATTTTTCAGAAACGTAGACATCATAATCGAGATACGTTCTTGTGGTATCTGTAAGCGTCCTAGTTAAGGTCTTGCGTGCATTTCCTCTTGCTTCAATATACTTTAGCTTGTCATCAGCAAAAGTGAATACAACGCTACTAATTATTCCATTATCAGTTTTTACTTGTGAGCAAACTAAATGTTCTTCTTGGTTATTCGCTAATGGAAAACTTGGCTTCTCAATAGAAATGATATTTGAACTTTCGGATATTTTGCTTAATTTTTGAGTTACCACTTGCAATGACTGGTTCAATCGAATGTCATTAAATATTGATTCAACCTGTGCAGAAAGCATCAGTGGAAAGATTAGACTTAGAAAAGCTAAAAAGTTTTTGTTAATTTTCATTATATTATAATTGTTATATATTCAATAAAGACAACTATTTGCAATAATTGTTACAGTAAATATATGCATTAGTTAAAACTAATAAATAACAAAAGGCTAACAACGTGTATAGTCAATTGCTTGTTCTTTGTGCACTTGGAAAATCCTACAGAATTCCCTCTGGTTCGGTTTCTTTTACTAATTTAGTTGCTGGCCAGCGTAACTAACCATACACGAATACGTTAAGCCTTCAATTAGATCAACCAACAAACCAATGATAAAATTCTTTAGAAAAATTCGATACGACCTTATGGAAAAAAATAAGACTGGAAAGTATTTAAAATATGCCATAGGTGAGATTGTCCTTGTAGTCATTGGAATTTTGATAGCTCTGAGTTTAAATAATTGGAAAGAAACTAGACAAGAGACCTTACAGGAAGTAAAAATCCTTAAACAGTTGAGAGCAGACCTTATAGATAACCAAGAAGAAGCAGAAATAATACTAAGTGAGGTCAAATTACGCCTTCGATATTCAGATTCTATCATATTATTCTTTAATGAAAAGCGAAAATTGGATGACTCATTAGTGACGTATTTAACAGGAATAAGGCACACCAGCTTCTTTAATAGTGCCAACACAGCATATAAATATATTCAAAGCGAAGGCATGAATATAGTATCCAATGATAGCCTAAGAACACGTCTTACAATGATGTATGAAAAAGAATTTAGAAATATTGATTTAAGAGGTATTGGCGAAGATAAAATACAAAATGAGGTATTGGAACCTTTTATACGTAAGAATTTTAAACCCATTTCATGGGATACTCATAATGTTAATTACGTAAAAGCTCAAATTCAACCGATTAATATTGAAGCTCTTTATGGGAATTTTGAATTTCAAAACATTTTGTTAGAACATAACGCATACTTACAAGTAAGAAACCGTTGGCTAGAAGACTCATTAAAAAAATTAGAGGAACTAATTGAGGAAGTCCAAAATGAAATAAAACGATTAGAAAATTAAAAATAACCAAAGGCCAACAACGTGTATAATTAATGCTTCACTCCTACTTCATTTAAAATTTATATATTTAAACTACTGATTTTCCACAACTAAAAATCCTGCGATTCTAAGTCGCACAAATCACACAAAAATACGTTGTGCTTCATTATGCCCCGTCCTGAATAAAGGCTACATAATTATAAACAGTTATTAAGCATTTTATTCAAGACCTAGATACTATTCAAAATGAAAGATTCGACTTTAGATAGTTTCTCTGTAAATATATCCAAGCCATTATTAAGGACCATAGTTGTAGATTAGGAGACAAAATCATAATGAATTTTAAAGTCGGCCGTTAAAATTCAACGACTAAACATTCATTTGAAATGCCTTACGATTAAGAATTGACTCTCTCAATAGTCTCGCTTAACCAATAGAAATCATATCTTTATACAAACTAACTAACCCTATTTATTATGAAAATTAGTTTTTTTATCGCCGTCATATTATGCTTCTTTTCATGCAATAATGCTCAGAGTTTCAAGGATCAGCTAGGAGAAGTTCGTATCGAAGTATCAGGTACTTCAAAAGCCAAGCCATTATTCGAAAAAGGGCTTCTACTGCTCCATTCTTTCGAATACGAAGATGCCCGTGACGCTTTTCAGGAAGCACAGAAAATAGATCCTGAAATGCCAATGGCCTACTGGGGCGAGGCAATGACCTATAACCATAGCTTATGGTCAGAACAAGATTTGGAAGAAGCCACTGAGGTATTAGCTAAGTTAAAAAGCATTAATTACCAAAGTAATTGTAACCCAATGGAACAAGACCTAATCGCTGCCATTCATCTTTTGTACAAGCCTAAAATAGACAAGTCCAGTCGGGATGTAGCGTATTCAGAATATATGGCAAAACTCTCTAAAAAATATCCAAAGAATCATGAAATTGCGGCATTTTATGCACTGTCATTACTAGGTTCTGTTCAAGAGGGTCGTGATGATGAAATTTATGGTAAAGGTGCCCTAATTGCACAGGGTATTTTAAAAGAAAACCCAAAACATCCGGGAGCATTGCATTACCTTATTCACTCTTATGACGATCCAGGACATGCAGCTATGGCCCTAGATGCTGCTCACGCCTACTCAAAAGTTGCTCCTGATGCCAGCCATGCCTTGCACATGCCTTCACATATATTCGTAGCTATGGGGATGTGGGAGAACGTAATTGCATCGAACATTGATTCGTATCAGGCCAGTTTGGACAGAATGGTTAGAAAGGAACTCGATAATGATGCTCGGGGGTATCATGCGTTTCACTGGCTGGAATACGGATACCTTCAGAACAATCAGAAAGAGAAAGCGAAAGCATTAGTTCAGGAAATGATGGTGTTTGCTGAGGAAAAGCCATCGATACGAGCGCGAGTTCATATGGTATTTCTTAAAGGCACATATTTGGCAGAAACTAATGAATGGAATAGTGAAATAGCAGAAATTCCTGTAGACATTAGTGATCTTAATATTTCAATTCGGTCTCAATATCATTTTCTAGAAGGGATGAAGGCCTATGGTAATTCCGATATTAAAAAATTGGAGAATGTAATTAGTATAATGGAAAATGACATTGACAGAGGATCGTACGTTCTGGCCTACGGGAGCTCAAATTTATGTTCAAATGTAAGTCGATCAGAAGCTACGCAGACAGACCTTGTTGAAAGCAAGATAAGGCTGAATCAACTCAAAGGGCTGCAAGCCAATACGAGCTCAAGTATTACCTCAGCCGAAGAACATTTTCTTAAATCCATCGCTCTTGAAAGCAGTATAAGTTATAGTTATGGCCCTCCTCATATTCAGAAACCGACGCACGAGTTATATGCAGACTGGTTATTGAGTCAAAAACGGTATAGCGAGGCTGATTCTCAGTACAAACTTGCTTTGAAATTGGCTCCCAAAAGAAGATTGCTGATGATTGGTATTGAGAACACACAAAAATACCTTTAATGATAAAGTTCTTTCGAAAAGTTAGTTCAATAAATAAATTATTTTATTGATGAAAGATGAAAATAACGAAAGCACAACAACTTGTTTAGTTCATTGCGTCTCTTTGTTTTCTGAAAATCCTCACTACTGAACAATGGGTTTCTGTTTATTTGCTATCTTAGTTCTCACGCAACGAAACCAAACACGAACACGTTGGCAGTAATTACAAACCAAAATTATAAATTCAAGAATATGAGATATTTAGTCATCCTGCTTATTGTTTTATCATCCTGTAAACCTTCGCCAGATAAAAAATCTGAACCCAAAACATTTATAGAAATTCATAATGAGGCAATTGTAATTGACACCCACAATGATATCCTAATGAAAATAGTAGACAAAGGAGTAATATTGGATCAAGATTTAACTGGGAAAACGCATAGCGATCTGGATCGTTGGAAAAAGGGAGGCCTGGATGTTCAAATATTTTCGGTGTATTGTGACGGCGGTGTAAAAAACGCCTATGCAATTGCCAACAGGGAAATGGATAGTCTAGATGCAGTAGTAGCACGGAACCCAAATAAGATTATAAAAGCAGCAAACTCTGTAGAGATTTTAAAAGCTATAAAAGAAAATAAAATTGCTGCTATGTTTGGAGTTGAAGGCGGTCACATGATTGAAGATGATCTTAATAAATTAGAAGCTCTATATAAACGTGGGGCTAGATATTTAACTTTAACACATAATGTGGCTCCTTCTTGGGCAACGAGCGCTGCAGATGAAACAACAAATCCAAACTTATCACAAAAAGGTCTAACAGGTTTTGGAATGCAGGTTATAACGAAAATGAATGAATTGGGTATGATGATAGATGTAAGTCACTCTGGCGACCAGACATTTTGGGATGTGATTAAGATTACCAATAAACCTATTATCGCTTCTCACAGCTCGGTTTACAGTCTTGTAGCGAGCCGTCGAAATTTAAAAGATGATCAAATAAAAGCAATTGCTAAAAATGGAGGTGTAATTATGGTGAATTTTCATCCTGGTTTTATTGACAGTAGTTTTGATAAAAAAGAGATGGCCTTTCTTGAAAAGCACGCTATTGAAGGAGATTCTCTAATAAAAAGCGGAATGGACGAATGGTATAAGATGGATTATCTGTATAAAAAATATGCAGATGAAGCAGAACTAATGAGACCGCCATTAACTAAGTTGATTGATCATATCGATTATATTGTTAAACTGGTTGGCGTTAATTACGTTGGTCTTGGATCTGACTTTGACGGAATCAATCTTACACCATTGCAGTTGGATGATGTAACAACATATCCTTTAATAACTAAAGCATTAGTCGAAAAAGAATACAGTGAGGAAGATATTGTTAAAATTCTTGGAAGCAATTTCTTAAGAGTTTTAAAAGCAAATGAATTTAAAAAATAACTACTGCCAACAACGTGTATATTTAATTGTTTGGTTCTAGCTTGCTTACGAAAATCATAGCGGATTTTCTATTCGGTTTTTATTTGCTAAATTAGTTGCTTAACCATAAACAAACACGTTGGCTGTCATTTACTTATCTGCATAACATTTATTGAAACAATAAATACAAACTGGCAAAAATTTATATTCAAATTATAGTTATTGTCGCGGTGGTGGCGGCGTTCTCATCTGTTGGAGAATTGGGATGCCTTCTTTCAACTTCATGAGATTAGCCTCTATATAGGCCAAATTTCTATCCCCTGTTTTTTTTGCTAATTCATAGCCCTTAGTATATATTTTTAATGCTTTTTCTTTCTTTCCAGCTTTGACCAAAGCCTCTCCATAACTGTCATATGTATTCACAGACTGGGGATATAAAGTCATTGCCAATTCAAATTGATTAAGGGCATCATTCATCTTGTCATCTCGCATAAAATTATAGCCTTGCGCATTCAAATAACTTTCTTCAGGTAAATACGTGTCACCTATCAGTCGACTATATTGTTCATAGTGATTAACAGCTGCTTTTACATAACCAACTTTCAAGATTTTTGATTGGAAAGATTGCATTAATAAAACAAAAGCTGCAATATCAAATTCATTTTGAATGTTTTCTCTAGAAAGTTTAAGATGTTTATACATTGTAATAGCTCCTTCAGATTCTAATAATCCAGTCATTTGATCACCATTGAGAGAAAATTGAATAGTAGAATTCATTGTTCTTAAGCTATCAAACATTTTTAAGTCTAACTGATTCTCTAGAAGTTTAGATTCTTGAACTGTCATATTATCTTCTCGATCTGGAGCATAAAAGGACAAGCTAACTTCGAGTTTATCTCCAACATAATCAACATCCAAAACTAATCCCAGATAATTAAAACCATAGGAAGAAGTTCCATACCACCTTCCTATGATGTTTTTCAAATCAATCTTCTCACCTTGAACCAACAGTGGAATATTGTAACTTGGTTTGGGTTGCTGAACCTCGGGATAATTACCTGACTTTTGCAAGGCTTCAACTACCGACCAGCTTGCCTTTTGAATCGCTTGAGCATCCTCCTTTGTAATATCCATCAAAGGTTGCAATTCTAATAAAGGTTCATCTAAACTCGATAATTCATTTCCCGAGATGCTTCCCGATAAGCCCAATGGACTTACTTCAAATAGGCTTGAAAATATGGTAGTAGCTGCCAAGTAAGACCCCATCGGAGAGGGATGTGAGCCATCCATCTCATAAAAATTAAACTGGTCGCTGCTACGCAACTGATCCCAGACCAAGCCAATGGGAGCGAGCGTTGCATTAAGTTCTTTGGCGATTGTCGAATAAGCGTGGGTTAATATTTCTTGTTCTTCAGGTCGGCTACTCACTGACCATGTCATAAAAAAAACTGTTTTAGCATCGGCCTTCTTTATTTCAACATCAAATTTTCTAGCATACTCAAAGAACAGATCGGTTTGTCCAAAATAGATGTCGTCATCAATCATCACACCCATTCCCAGCTTGCTTTGTTCTTGCAGTATAACATAATCCCAATGGTCAGACCTAATCGCTTGTAGCGCTTCCTTTTCTTGCCAATGTCCCTTTAAGGTCATACCACCTTGACTAACCATTCGAATTTCTATAACTTGATCTGGAAACTTCTCTTCGGTTATAGCCTTTACCAACTCAGGCAAACTATTATAATAAGTATAACTATTTCCAATAAAAAGGATTCTTGTAGTGTCAGATTGCGTAGACTGAGACCATGAAAGTGTCGCAATTGCCAAAAAAATCAAGGTTATTAAGCTCTTCCCGTTTTGCATTTGAATGATTTTAATTCGTCTAAAAATATTAAAAAAAATATAATTAAAGTACATGTAGAAAGAATAAACAGCTGGCTATAACGAAAGGTAATTATAGATACAGATATTCCCGTAATATATTATATATAAAATGAGGCAGTTTACATTTTATTAATTTGCGCAATTACATTTATAATGCTTATTCCACCTTTGCGATTTATTGTTATTGAGACAATTAATAAAATTCAGATAAACGTAAATAAAAAACAACAGTCAATAAACAACGTGTATTATTAATTGCTACAGTTGGTTAAGACCAGGGACTTCTCCTACAAATTACTATCTTTAGATTATTGGAGAATTAGTCAAGACAGTCTTACCCCTTTTCCAACACGTTCTTCCTAACCGCCTAACTAACAGCTGTTTCAGTAGAGACTAACATTAGTCACAAGGCTGCTAGACGCAACTAACAATAAACAAATACCTTGTGTAAACTGTTCGATTTTTATGCAAGCCAGACAAGCAGTTAGTAATGTTTTATTAGGCTACATTTTTGATTTTGCTATCCGTTTATATATTAGACTTACCATTAAGTTAACAAACGATACCATTGTCGGATTAGACTTTGGATTCACTAACTGGAGACTATCAAGGAATGCGCATCCTGATATAATCGAAATAAATTTTAATATTGTAGCTATTTTTTATTATTCTATATTTCAAAATACTTTGACCGAATTAAAACTGAACGGAATAAAATAAGTACGACGGAATAAGAAACCATACACGAAAACGCGGTGTAAAATTTGATAATTTATAGATGATATTCAAATAAAGCCAAGTAAAAAAAATATAATGTAAGTTTACATAATAGAATATAACTTTTGAATAGGCTCGCAAATCAAAGGACATAAAAATCCAAATTAGCTTGCTTTATACATTACAAATTTAAAAAATACCATTATGAAATATTTTAAGATCATTGCATTATTATTCAGTTCAGTCATTTTTTTCTACGCCTGTAATGACACTACTAAAGCATCAAAACAAGAAACCTTAAAACCATTGAAAGTTTTAGATTCGACTACTCCACTTAATGTAACGATTCCAAATTCGACTGCTCTTGAGCCCTCTCAAAATGCAGGTGGAGTCTGGCACTATACCTGTAGAAAAGGTTGCGCTGGAGGTGCTGGATCGGCTGTTAATTGTGATAATTGTGGAGGTCTTTTAGCACATAACACTACTTATCATGCCAATGCTAATAGCGCACCAACTTCTACTGCTCCTTATGCTAATCCTACTGCTGCTGCTCCTGCCGCCGAACCTAGTCAAAATAAAGCTGGAGTATGGCATTATACCTGTGGAAAAGGATGTGTTGGAGGATCTGGAGCTTCTGGTGCTTGTAGCACTTGTGGTGGTGCCTTAGCTCATAACACAGCTTATCATCAGTAAGATGTAAGGTGCTGTGCTGTGCTGTTGTAATTTACAAGGTACGTGGTGTTGAAATGGGTTTTTAAAGTGATAAAGTAAAAAACTAAACACAACAGCGTGTATAGCAAATTGCTCGTTCTTTGTGTACTCGGAAAATCCTACGGAATTTCCTTTGAATGGTTTTCTATTTACTAACTTAGTTCCTGCCAAGGCAGCTAACCATAAACGAACACGTTGGCTGTAATTACTCCAAATAAAACGTTAATGATTTCATATTCAAACAAAAAAAATAAAGTAAAAATTATATTTTTAACAAAACTATAAAAACAAAAAAATGGGGCTATTTGACCAATTTATAAAAAAAACAAAAGACATAATTTATAAACCACACTCGGATTTGGAAGCTTGGATAGGAATACTATATGCTTGTATGTCCTCAGATGGTGTTGTAAGTGATGTGGAAATTGATTCTCTTTCGAGAATGATTGTCCATAAACAAAAATTCTCTGGAATAGATATCTCACCTCTTTATAATTCAGTTGTAGAAGCAAAACTAAAAATCGGTGGAATTGGATTGGTTGAGGCATGCTCTGAATTCGTTAATGAAGGTGATAAAGATACTTTATTTTCAATGGCTATTGAAATAGTATTAGCTGATGGGATTCTTGAAAAAGATGAAGAAAAAGTAATAGAATTAATAGCCGACCGAATGAAAATCAATACGGAATTGGTTGAAAAAATAATACAGGTAATGTTAATCAGAAATCGTGGCAATGTCGTAATTGTTGATTAAGAAAACTAACGCCAACAACGTGAATAGTCGATTGCTTTTTCTATGTGTACTAGGAAAATCCTACGGATTTCCCTGTGGTTCTTTTACTAATTTGGCTCCAACTAACCAAATACGAATACATGAGCCTTCATCATGACCAAACACTAACGAAATGATAAAAATCTTTAGAAAAATACGTTACGGCCTTGTGGAGAAGAATAAAACTGGAAAGTATTTGAAATATGCCATAGGAGAAATTGTTCTCGTTGTTATTGGAATTTTGATAGCACTACAAATTAACAATTGGAATGAAATTCAAAAAAAAGAAAAATTAAAAATTTCTTATAAAATTTCTTTAATAAATGACCTCTCATTGGATATTCTAAAGTTGAATGAGTTGATTACAAAAAATTATAGTGAATTGGAAACCCTAAATAATCAAAAGAAGAGGTTTTTAGGTGAAGATTCACCAGTCGACACTCTTATAAAAATTGCAAGAACTGAATTTGACCCTGAATTAAATACACGTTTTCAGTATAATAGAAATACGTTTAATACTTTAATTGCAACCGGAAACATTGACCTTTTCGATGAATCTCTTAATAAGAAGTTAATGTCTTTAATTTCACTACAAGACTTAGAAAGAGAAAACTCGAATTATTATACAGAAATATACTCAAATAAAATATCAAGGTATTCAGATAATTATCCCGTATCTGGGCATCAAAATTCAAATATTGTTAATTTGATCTGGACCAATTTAGATGAACTAAAATTTGCTTCAAGCTTTATCAGTGCAACAGATATCAAAGGTTATGCACACTATAGGTTTATAAATGCAATAGAAAATGTAAAAGAGGAAGCAACTCTTTTAATAGAACAAATAAATAACAATTATTGATTAAAACTATATACTAACGAAAGACTAACAACGTGCAGGCGCAATAACGGCTAAATTTCCGATTAGGAAATTCATGACTTTTCATTAAATTAGCTACGTCAGGTAAGTACTCGCACACTTTCCCGTTAGTGACACATCACAAACACGTTGTGTGTAATTTGAGGAATCATACTCTTTTGTAACATTCTATAGTTTACAACGTCTTATGCTCAATCAAGTAATCAATCAAAATATGAAATCAAATAAAAGAACGGGAAGGCTTATTGGACTATTATTTCTCATCATTTTTGCAACTGGTATTGCTGTCTATCAATTTTTACAAGGTCCTGTACTATTTTCAGATGATTTTCTAACTACCACTTCTGCAAACTCAAATGAAATCATTATTTCGACCTTACTTTTATTTTTTAGCGGCATAACGTCTGTTGTTATAGCCGCAATTTTATTACCAATTTTTAAAAAATTCAGCATCACCTTGGCATTTTTATATTTAGCATTTAGCATACTAAGCTTTATCGCTATGTCCATTGATAATATTAGTGTTCTATCAATGTTAGAATTAAGTCAAGAGTATACTAAAAATGGAACTAACAATTCCGATATATTAAATACATTAGGTAATGTGTTTTATAAAAAACATTGGTGGACACACTACTTGAGTCTACTCATTTCTTGCTTCCCGATTTTTATTCTATACTATACATTACACATGTCTAAATTAATTCCAAAAATCATTTCAGTTATTGGAATAATAGCAGTAATTCTTATGTTTATTGAAATATTATTTTCGATTTTAGGAAATAGCATTAGTATGAATATGCTCCTTCCAATAGGACTCATTCAACTAATTCTTGCGCTTTGGCTAATTTTCAAAGGATTGAATTCGCCAACTTTAAAAACTGAAATAAAATAACAAGATTTAGCGAGGAAAAACTACACACAACAACGTGTATAATTAATTGCTAGAGCGTGTTTAATAATTACCACGGAAATTCTACCGAATTCCCTTTACGCTCTTTCTTTTTGCTATCTTAGTGCTTACCCAACTAACCATAAACAATCACGTTGTAGGGAATTAAACAAAAGTTCACCGTCCACAAAAAAGTATGAAAAAGAAACAAACAAAACCAATACTCAGAATAGTATTTATTATTGCAAGCATAACCTCTTTGTTCTTCGTACCATGGATTTTAGTAAAGGCTTGGATTTTACCACTACCTAATACAGTTCAAGAACAAGTAAATGAAGCAATTGGTCATGGGTTTGATGGAATGATTGTTTATGTGGACGAAGCAGGAAAACCGCCAGCATTTTATACAGGTGGTTGGAAAGACCGAAAAAACAAAATACCTGCCGACCCGAAAGCCTTGTTCAAGATTGCCAGTATAAGCAAGTTATATGTCGCAGTTTCTATCACCAAATTAGTCAATGACAAACGTTTGTCTTTAGATGAAACGCTCGCTGATTACTTTCCGGAGCTTGCAGATCGAATTGAAAATGCAGAAAAAATCACCTTGAGATTGATGGCGCAACATCGAAGTGGCATTCCCAATTTTACCAATAATCCCGCTTTTTGGGAAGACCAACCGGAAAGCAGTAAAGGAGCCCTAGAATTTGCCCTTGATTTGCCGGCTAGCTTTGAACCAGATAAAGGTTATGAATATTCAAACACGAATTATTTGTTGCTTCGCGAGATCATTTATAAAGTGGTAGGTTATAGCCATCATCAATATATCAAGGAGGAAATATTGATACCACTCGAACTGAACAATACGTTTAGTTCGCTTAAAGAAGTGGATATAGACAATGTTATGAGTGGCTACTATGTTGGCATTGAAGCCGATTTTAAGACAAATGAAAACGGAATGTTAGCTACAGCAGAGGATGTGGGCATATTTTTGCGGGCATTAAACGATGGTTCAGTGTTTGATGAAGGGGAACAGGAAATCTATTCCTCCATTTACGTCTACGAGCATGGAGGTCTGGTTCCCGGCTATCAGAGTCTTGCAGAATACCATAAAGACATAGACACGATTGTCGTTCAATTTGTGAATACAACTAATTTTGATGGATATGACTGGAATTTATCGGAAATCGTAATTAACCGTATTGTAAAAATACTGAGGAATAAAAAAAGCTCATAATAACGGGTAGAAAATATTGCTTATTTTAGGCTTAAACAAAGGTAGATTCTATTTTGTTCTGTCTGATTTTCCTTTGGAAAATCGTCGCACACAAAACCGAAACTTGCCATACACAAGCACGTAGTAACAAATTTAAGATAAACATTGAGCAAAATAGAAAAGTATATAAAACGGATTACAGAATTTGGACTTAATGATAAAGTTCAGTCGGATAATAACGAACTAGAAATCCAAAACCTCTTGGTCGGACTTTACTATGAATATCTGAATTTGGAAGTGGAATTTGATGATGGAGATTTTGAAGAAGAAGAGCCTACTTTTGATTATGACTCGATAAAGAAAAACGTTGAGGCAAACTTTCCGGATTTTGGCTGGTATCATTCAGTTTTGGAATCACACTTAATAATACCAGATGCGTATTTGGTAACTGGAGATGCAATTGACGATTTGAGTGATATCATTAAGGATATGCTCGAAATTAAATGGCAATTTGAGAATACGAGTAAGAAATATGCAAAATGGTGCTTTAAGGATAGAATGCAAATTCACTCTGAACAACATCTTGTTAATTTTTTGAAATATCTAAAAGATAAAAATGGATAAATTATTTGAAAGCTCTTCCTTTAATGGAATAATTCAAATATTGTTATCTGTTTTTTGGGTTTGGCATTTTGGAGAGTTATTATATCTATATCATTACACAGATATCCTGTTTTTCTTTATGAAACCAAATTGGACTCTTATTCTTTTCATTTTAATGGGACTAATAAGTTTTCTGGTTGGCTTTTCAGTATTTTTAAAGAAAATAAAAATCAAGAATGGTTATCTCTTATTGATTGGATTATTTGTTGTTAGACTAATAATAGACATAGTTTTAGTGTCATGAAAAATGTGTTACAACAACGTGTATAACCCATTGTTTACTTTGTGTGTACTCGGAAAATCCTGCAGATTCCCCTCTGATTCGTTTTCTTTTGTTAAATTAGTTGCTAAACCAAAACAACGTGCCATAGAACACGTTCTCTGCAAGCAGCATATAGAACATAAAACAGCCTAGCAAAGAAGAATAATGAACATTAAATTTTTACAGTATGAAAACTAGAACATTAATTATTGCTTTAATACTATCAATAGGTTTATTCACAGCTTGTACTGACAAGAAAAAAACTGAAGAGAAACCTGAGACAGAGATTAAATCCCAAGAAAACAGAATATCAGTTGAAGACAATGTTGACGAAGCCGAAAAAAGAAAGCTAGATAGTATTCGTCAGGTAAAAGAACATGGGCATGCACACTAATTAAAATTATATGAAATTAGTAAAAATAACAACTCCTATTATACTAATACTGTGTTGTCTTATTTCTGTTTCAGCCTATGCGCATGGTGTAGATAAAGAGACACAATCATTTTTAACATCAAACAAAGGTATTGCTTTTGGACCTTTTCTATATATAGGCGCAAAACATATGATTACAGGTTACGACCATTTACTTTTTTTGGTGGGAGTTATCTTTTTTTTATATCGAACCAAAGAAATTATCACCTATGTAAGTTTTTTTACTATTGGCCATAGTGCTACACTTTTATTTGGAGTTATGGCAGATATAAATGTAAATGCCCATTTAATCGATGCCATAATTGGCTTATCTATAATTTATAAAGGTTTTGATAATTTAGGAGGATTCAAAAAAATATTTGGAAAACAACCCAATACCAAAGTAGCCGTTCTAATTTTTGGATTATTTCATGGCTTTGGGCTTGCAACGAAATTACAAGAATTTGAATTTGATAAAGAAGGGCTTTTCGTTAATTTATTGGGTTTTAACTTGGGTGTAGAAATTGGTCAATTTTTGGCGCTAGGATTAGTACTCTTAATTATTTCATTTTGGCGACGGTACAGTAGTTATATCAAATTCTCCAAAATCACTAACATATTTTTAATGGCAGCTGGCTTTTTGTTGCTTGGTTATCAATTAACTGGATACTTTATTTCTTAATTCATACTATAACATGACAACAAATAATCAACCTAATTTAAATAAAGGCCAATTATTAAAATCACTAATCATCGCATTAATAATTGGTACCATTGTACTGTTAACTGCCGTTTTACCTGCGGAGTATGGTTTGGACCCTTTAGGAACGGGTAAATTATTTGGTTTTTCTAAGTTATATCAAGGAAATGAAAAAACAGAAAATAATGAAACCTATTCTAGTTTAAATTTCAATAAAATAAAAATGAAAAAATTAGGTTCTCCCCTAAGCGTACCTAAGCCTAGCGAAGCAGATAATCCACCTCCAGAAGTTCAGTACCCTTTAAGAGAGGATACTATAGAGGTAGTCGTACCTGCTGGAAAAGGAATTGAATATAAATTTAAAAGTCTAAAATATGGTAGCACCAAATACGAGTGGGCAACAGATAAGGGTATTGTTTATATAGATTTTCATGGTGAAGTAAAACAAGAAAATCCGCCAAAAAATGTGTTTTATGAAAGTTATACGCTTGCATATTCGAACAATATGGCAGGAACACTAACTGCTCCTTTTGAAGGAAAACATGGGTGGTATTTTAGAAACGAAACCATCGAAGATATAGTCGTTACTATTAGACTAAATGGGCATTATGAACTATTTAAATAAAATACCAGTAGGAACAACGCATATAATTAATTGCTTGGTCTATGTGTGCTCGGGATTCCTCTGGTTCGTTTTATTTTACTAACTTAGTTCTAGCCTACGCAACTAGCCATACACAAACATGTTAAACTCAATTACATAAAAAATGAAAATCAAAATTAACTTCTTTTCCATAATTGGGTTATTATTATTCTCCAATTCATTCTCTCAACAAATACAATTAGATTCACTTGATTTGAAAATAAATCAAGTAATAAAGGACTTTGAAATACCTGGGCTTTCGATTGGTATTGTCAGGAATGATTCTATAATATTTTCCAAAGGATATGGAAATTTGGAGATACATAATGAAAGAAAAGTTGATGAAAATACAATTTTTGGAATAGGTTCAATTTCTAAGTCATTTACAGCTTTAACGTTGGGGATTTTAGTAGATGAAGGTAAAATTGATTGGGATGATAAAGTTAAAGAGCACCTACCCTATTTTGAATTGTACGCTCCTTATGTAACAGATAATTTTACGATTAGAGACCTGCTCACCCATAGAAGTGGGCTGAAAGATGTTAGTGGTGGAACACTTTGGTATCACTCAGATTATTCTAGAGAAGAAATAATAAAACGACTCAAATATTTGGAGCCTGCGTCTACTTTTAGAGAAAAGCCAGCATATCAAAATGTAATGTACGTTGTCGCTTCAGAAATCGTAAAAAAAGTTACTGGAATATCATGGGATGAATTCCTTAAAGCTAGAGTGTTTGACCAACTAAAAATGAAAAATAGCACATCGTTATCAACAGAAAGAGAAGCTAATATGAATCTAGCACAACCTCATATTTGGAATGAAAATTACAAAAAGGCTGCAATAATTCAAGAAAAAGGAGATAATCTTGCTCCTGGAGGTTTTATCTACTCGTCAGCAATTGAAATGTCAAATTATATGAGATTAATGTTGAATAATGGAGTATTTGAAAATGATACGATTGTAAGTCCAACGATAATCAAGGAAATTTTCAAGCCTCAAATTATTTACGCAAATGGAGGTATTTTCAAAAATGAATTTTCGTCCTACGGGTTCGGTTGGTGGCTTACACCGGTAAATGGGCATAAGGTAATTGAACATAGTGGAGGGATTGACGGGATGTCAGCCCAACTTGTGATGATAAAGGATTTGGACTTGGGATTTGTTATACTTACTAATGCATCGAAAGAACCAGCAACATTTATTTTGAGGGCATTGCTATTAGAGAAGCTTCTTGAAGAGAATCTACCAGACAATTTTTATTCTAGAGTGAAACAATGGAGGGAAAATAGAATAAAAGAGAAAAAAGAATATTCTAAAAGCCTTTTAAAAATTCCTAATACAAAGCCTTCATTAGCAATTAGTGAATATATTGGAAAATATACGGATAAGATGTATGGTGACATATTAATAAATAAATCCAACGAAGGCGAATTAGAAATTTCATTTTCCCATACTAAAGTATTTCGAGGAAAATTAAAACATTGGCATTTTGACACTTTTAAAATTGACTGGTATGACATACGTGTTCCAGATGGTTTTTTAACTTTCAATTTTAATTCAAAAAGAGAAATATTAGGATTCTCCATTGATCAAGAAAATTTACTTGATGTTGATTTCGGGGAACTTAACATTTTGAAAAACAAAAACTGAGTATAACATCGTGTATAATTAATTGCTTGGTCTGTCTGTGTGTACTCGGAAGATCCTGCGGATTTTCCTCTGGTTCATTTTCTTTTACTAATTTAGTTCTTTCCAAAGCAACTAAGCATACACAAACACATTGGCAATAATTCACCTTTTATGATGAAACAATTGAAATCAAATAGAATCGAATCTCTTGACATATTAAGAGGTATTGTCATGATTCTCATGGCTCTGGATCATACACGAGATTATTTCCATTTAGGACTACCCAATCCTACCAATCTAGAGACAACAACTCCAATACTTTTCGCAACACGATTTATCACTCACTATTGCGCTCCTATTTTTGTGTTTTTGGCTGGATCATCAGCATGTTTATATGGATCAAAAAGAACTAAGAAAGACCTATTTAAGTTTCTTTTTACACGAGGCCTGTGGTTGATATTCTTAGAGATTTTTCTGAATAATTTCCTGTGGTGGTTTGATATTACATTTGGGTTCATACAGCTACAAGTTATTTGGGCAATTGGTTGTAGTATGGTCGTTCTATCATTTCTTATTTATTTACCTAAAAAAGCAATTCTTTTAATCGCCATCTCACTAATTGCTGGTCATAATCTATTGGATGGCATTGTAATGAATGGAGACAATTTTACATCAATTTTATGGCGAGCCATGCACCAATCAGGTGGATTCCCTATAGGCGAAAGTAGATTTGTTAGGTTCTCCTATCCTTTAATTCCATGGATTGGAATTATTTCACTTGGTTATTGCTTCGGGGCAATTTATAAAAAGGGTTTTGATATTCTGGTAAGAAAAAAACTATTACTCTATCTCGGAATAGGATCAATATTACTTTTTTTGATTATAAGGGGAATAAATATTTATGGAGACCTGGTACCGTGGGTCGAACAAAAAAACAGTATTTATACAATCATGTCTTTTTTGAATGTGACTAAATATCCACCATCATTAGACTATGCATTAATTACTCTTGGTCCGGCCTTATTATTTTTATATGCTATTGAAGGAGTCAGTAATAAACGAACTAAATTTGCTATCACTTTTGGAAGGGTACCACTATTTTTCTATTTTTTGCATATACTCATAATTCATTTAGCCTCTATGCTTGCAATCATTGCTACTGGTGGTAGTTACACGGATAGCATTTTGAATACAGAATTATTTGAAAGTGGTCGATTAGATGCATTAGGATTCAGTCTAGGCGTGGTTTATATTGTATGGGTTGGTATTATACTTATTCATTACCCATTATGTAATTGGTACATGAAGTATAAGTTAAAGAATAGAGATAAATGGTGGTTGAGTTATTTATAGCACAGAAAACTATTGCCAACAACTTATATAAAACCATTGTAAACAATTAAATAAATCGTTCAGCGTTAAAATAATAACTATCAAAATTTGACAGAATGAAGAAATTGAACCTTCTATTTTGTATATTAATTGGACTATCATTTTTATCATTTTCCTATTATTGCAACAAGCTAGATTTCTCTAATGATCCAATTATTGGAACTTGGAAAATGGAAAAAGTTGTTTATACTTTTTCAGACAAAGAACCTTTTGAAAATCTCCTTTTAAAATGTAGCAGTAGCACACAATACAAATACAATGAAGACGGAACGTTCTATTTTCAAACATTTCTATTAAATGACATCACAGAAGAATGCACAGTGCCAGGAAATGATTATTGGATAGGTACTTGGGAAAAAGGACTAAATAAAACTTATAAAAGATCCTTAGCATACAATTATAATGACCAAACTCAATCCAAATATAACGACTCAACCGATGTTTTCGTTTTTTCAAATAACAACAATTATCTTCAAAAAATAACTAATTATGAAAAAGCTGGAATTGCATTTGATAGCGAAAGCACTAATGTTTCTGAAATTGCTTTCTTTATAAGAATTGAATAATAAAAGTTGATAACAACGTTTATAACCCATTGCTTACTTCGTGTATCCTCGGAAAATCCTACGGATTTTCCTTTGGTTCGTTTTCTTTTACTAATTTAGTTGCTAAGCAAGGGAACTAAACTTACAAGAACACGTTGCAGCCAATTAACAAAACATATTTTACTATGAATACTTATAGAATTTTATTAATAATAGTAGTAACTATATTACTAGGGCAATCAGGGTTTTCCCAAGACATGTCAAAAAGCAATAAACTCAATGCACTGATTGAGGAAGGAATGAAAGAATGGCAAATACCAGGACTTTCAGCAATTGTAGTTAAAAACGGTAAAGTAGTATTCAAAAAATCATATGGTATAAAAGACATTGAAACTAAAGAGCCAGTAGATGATAATACACTGTTCAGTATGGCATCAACAACCAAAGCACTAATTGCTATTTCATTAGGAATTCTTGTAGACCAGAATAAAATATCTTGGGAAGATAAAGTGATTAAACATCTTCCTTCGTTTAAGCTTTCAGATCCATACATTACAGCAAATGCAAGAGTAATAGATCTACTAACACATAATCTCGGTATTGGAAATGCAGATTTATTATGGGTAATAAATAACCTTTCTACAACCGAGACAATTGATAAATTTAAATATGCAAAAAAAACATACCCTCTACGTGGTGGGTTTACCTATCAAAACATTATGTACGCGGTTGCTGGAGAGCTTATTGAAGCTGTAAGTGGACAGCATTGGACAGTCTTCGTGGATAATGAAATTTTAAAGCCATTAGAGATGACTCGCACACAGACTAAATCGATCGATATCATGAAAGCTGGCAATTACACCACACCACACCTTAATGATTTAGACGATGGTATTGTGAAAGTGGACTATACATTTTCAGATCAGATTGGAGCTGCTGGAATGGTTTGGTCTTCTGCAAATGACGTCAGTAATTATTTAACGTTTCTTGTGAATGATGGAATATTTAAACGGGATACAATTATTCAACCCGCAACATTTCAATATTTATTCAAACCACATTCTATATTAACGGAGAACCAGGTCTATCCAACTAATAAATTGACAAAACCAAAATGGAACACCTACGGGTTAGGGTGGTTTCAGCAGGACTATCGAGGTAATAAACTTGATTTTCATACAGGTAGTCTGCCTGGTCTTGTTGCAATAGCTGGGATTATACATGATAAGGATATAGCAGTTTATGTTTTCGCGAACCTTGATCATGCCGAACTTCGTCATGCAATAATGTATAAGGCCATGGACCTTTATGCATTCAACGATGATAATCGAGACTGGCACAAGGAAATTTTCAAATTGTATTCCGGTTTTAGAAAAAACGCAAAAGAAGCTAAAAAGAAGAGAAATGAAGAACGACTTATGGAAACTAGACCATCATTAGCCTTAGACCAATATTCAGGAACCTATCAAAATGAGATGTTAGGTATAGTTAATATTAGCTTGGTTAGTGACCAATTGCAAATAGACTTTAATAACTATTTGAATTATAAAATGGAGCATTGGCATTATGATACATTTATTACAAATAAAGATCCTAAATGGCGAGGTGAAATCTTGATTAATTTTAATTTAAATACATCAGGAAAGATTGAAGACCTTGAAGCTTTTGGAGAAAAGTTTACTAAAAAAACGTTGAAGGAAGAAAAAAAAGAGTGAGGAGATTAAACGGGTAACTACAACACCTACAATTCACTGCTGCTGTATCTTCTGACGAAAAGCTAAGCCTTTTTACTAAATTCATTGTTTAATGGAAAAATCCTGTCGTATTTGCAAGCAACGTAATCATAGCCAAGACAATTGGTAAGTAAATCAATAATTATTATGAAAATTAGAGTTTTCCTTTTGTTGATGCTAACATCTGCGACTCATTTTACAGGTTTGGCTCAAGAAGTAAATAATTTAAATGAAGAAGAGTCAATTAAAGAAGAGATTTGGAAAGTAGTAGAAAAAAGAAACAGCACATGGGTTGAAAATGACTTTAAAGGTCATATGTCAATTTATCATCCCGATTTTAGAAGATGGACTCTTCACTCAAAGACATTGATGACAAAAGATATTTTTGCTTCTTTCTGGGATGGCATCAAAAAAAATGAGGAAGTCATTAAAATTGATATTGAAAGAAAAGAAATGCAAATCCTTGACGATGGAAACCTTGCAATTGCACATTATACCATCGATGAATATTACAAATGGATTGAAGAGAATAAAACTAATGATGAAGGCATAACTATTCGAAAGGGTCAGATAATGAACGGAAAATTAAGATTCAGTGATATTTATATAAAAGTGGATAATAAGTGGTTATATATTGGTGGGCATAGAGATAAGGCTTTTCTTAAAGAAAATTAAACAACTAACCACAACAACGTGTATAATTAATAGCTCAGTTTGTGTGTTCTCGGAATCCCCGAGTATCGGGATCCCTCTAGTTCGTTTTCTTTTACTAATTTTGTTACTAGCCATACACAAACACGATATATGCAAATTTGAAAACAATAATTATAAATTAAATAGAACAAAAATGGGAACAATTAGATTAGGTGATGAAGCACCAAACTTTACGGCACAATCCACAAAAGGAGAAATTAACTTTCATAATTGGTTAGGAAATAGTTGGGGGATATTATTTTCTCATCCAGCTGATTACACTCCGGTTTGCACTACTGAGTTAGGAACTGTTGCTAAATACAAAGCAGATTTTGATAAAAGGAATGTTAAGGTAGCAGCTTTAAGCGTTGATGGACTCCAATCCCATAATGGTTGGATAAATGACATTAACGAAACGCAAAATACGATAGTCAACTTTCCAATTATTGCTGATGAAGACAGAAAGGTAGCATTGCTTTATGATATGATACATCCAAATGCAGATAGTAAACTTACTGTTAGATCTGTATTCGTGATTGGATCAGACAAAAAAGTAAAATTAATGATTACTTACCCTGCATCTACAGGTAGAAATTTTGATGAGTTATTAAGAGTAATTGATTCATTACAACTAACCGCTTATCACAAAGTTGCAACACCTGCCAACTGGAATAATGGTGATGACTGTGTCATTGTTCCTTCGGTTACAAATGATGAAATACCAACTCTATTTCCTAAAGGACATACTGAAGTTAAACCTTATTTAAGAATAACTCCTCAACCAAATCTGAATTAACATCTGCATATAACAACGTATATAATTAATTTCTGCAGTTGGTTAAGACGAGGAAATCGTCCTACAAATTATTATCTTTAGATTATTGGAAAATTAGTAAACACAGCCTTGCTCCTTTTCCATCGCGTTCTGTCTATCTATTGGCTGTTTCAGCAATGCCAACATTTGTCACAAGGCTGTTAGACGCAACTAGTCATACAAAAGCTCGTTAGCAAAAATCAAGGAATCGAGGAATCAAACTAATAACTTAATCAACCATATTATGGATTCAACTAAAGAAAATCAAATTAGCCCTTCTAAAATAATGCAAATTGGAATGGGGTTTTGGGCATCAAAAACGTTATTGACAGCTGTAAACATGGAACTGTTTACTCATCTAGCCAATAGCGGATTGTCAGGTCAAAAAATCCAAGAGAAACTTGGGCTAAATGACAGATCCCTTTTCGACTTTCTAGACACTTTAGTCGCGTTAGGATTTTTATACCGAACGGGATTAAAAGAAAATGCCATATATGCTAATACTGACGACTCTGATTTATTTTTGGACAAAAACAAACCAAGTTATATGGGTGGAATACTAGAAATGTCAAACAATAGACTGTATCCTTTTTGGAATAATCTGGAAGATGCTCTAAAAACAGGTAAACCACAAAATGAGACAAAAGATGATGGGAAGCCTCTTTTTCAAGCTATTTATGCAAATGAAGATAGGCTGCGGGAATTCATACATGGTATGGGTGGTGTCCAAACTGGCAATTTCATGAAGCTAGCTCAAGATTTTGATTTTTCTAAATACAATACTCTATGTGATATTGGTGGCTCAGGAGCGAATCTTTCGATACATATTGCAAAAAATAACAGCCATATCAAATGCATGTCTTTTGATCTCCCTCCAGTAGGCCCAATTGCCAAAGAAAATGTGGAAACTTTGGGATTAAGTGATAGAATAGAAGTCTGTTCAGGAGATTTTTTTATTGATAAATTACCAAATGCAGATGTTATTACTATGGGAAATATTCTCCACGATTGGGGTTCTGATGATAAGTTAATGTTAATAAAGAAAGCCTATGATGCTTTACCTGAAGGAGGAGCTTTTATTGTTATTGAAAATATAATTGACGATGAAAGGAATAAGAATGCTTTCGGTTTAATGATGTCATTAAATATGGCTATAGAAACTGATCAAGGTTTTGATTTTACAGCTGCGGATTTTGACCAATGGGCGAAAGAAGCAGGGTTTAGCAAAACCAGTGTGATGCCTTTAACTGGCCCATCAAGTGCTGTTATCGCTATCAAGTAGAAACTTTTGCTAACAAGGTGTATAATTAATTGCTAGGTCTGTGCGTCCTCGGAATCCAGATGCTCGGCATTCCTCTGGTTCGTTCTATTTCACTAATTTAGTTCTTCACAACCTAACTGCGACAAGCAGGCACAAAAAACGAGCAAAGCGAACACAACTATTAAAACGAGCTGATTTTCGTTCATCATTTTTCAAGTACAAATTTACCAACATCATGCTCACTCCGTTTCAAGAATCCAAATTCGTTAACAAAGAGATAGATATCACCCTTGGCATTTATTATTTACACTCTCTTTTTAAATATTAAATGTACATTGATCATTGACATTGTTCGTCTATAGTGCTTTGAACATTGGTGTTTCCAAGTTGAAGTGATTTTTTCCAATCCTTACATGCACTTGGAGTGTCTCCTGCTTTATATTTTGAAAACCCTTTCATACCCCAAGCCTCTGCAAAATTGGGATTCAATTTAAGAGATTCATTAAATAACTCAATCGCTTTGGAGTAATCTCCACTGTTATGAGCAACCGTTCCATTGTTAAAATACAAAAGATAGTTTTTGTCAATTTCAACCCGATCTTCTCTGGCTGATTGCAGCCTATCAAGCTTTTCCTGTTTATTTTGAGCTCTCTCGAATAATAATTGATTCTGGTTTTCAGTAATCTTTCTGCTGCAACTTGCAAAAAATAACATACAAATCAGGAATAAAGCAATGGTTTTGGCTCGATAAATCATATAAGTTAAAGTGTTAAAACGTTAAAGTGTAAACTTAAAGTGTTAAAGCGTAAAAATGTTAAATATTTCGGTATTAATTAGTTAAAATGTTAATATTCTGCTAGTTATTTTTTATATTATGTTAAAATAACTATTAATCAACTAAATTATGAAACAACAAGTTAAACAAATTTTAATGATTGCAACACTAGCATTATTTACAATGCCAGTATTTGCTAACGACGATTGCGCAAATGCCATTCCAATAGGATGTGACGAAAGCGTAACTGGGAGCACTTCAGGTGCTACAGCAGATAGTGCACCCTTTTGTGACACTTCAAATACTTCACCCGGTGTTTGGTATTCTTATACTTCTGCAGATGCTAAAGAAGTCACTATAACAACCTGTGACGCTGCAACTAGTTATGATACTAAATTAACCGTTTATGCAGGTTCTTGTGCCGGATTGACGTGTGTTGTTGGTAATGATGATGACTCTTCATGTGGTACTAGTATCTTCCAGTCTACTGTCACTTTTTCTGCAGATGCAGGAACGACTTATTTAATATTGGTACATGGATTTGGTACGGCTACCGGCGATTTCACACTTTCTACTTCTTGTATTGAGATTACGCCACCAACAAATGATGGACCTTGTGACGCAACCGCATTAACCCTTGGTGTTGCAGAAGATTACAATAATTCATTTGCCACTGCAGATGTTGGAGAAGTTTCTCCGGGAGCAGGAACAGGCGATTCCAGTTGTGATTCACAAGACGGATGGTGTTCATTTGAAACAGCAGTACAAAACTCGGTTTGGTTTTCTTTTGAAGTACCGGCTTCCGGATCTGTTTCTATAGGCGCACCTGGATTTGATAGTCAAATTGCCGTTTGGAGCGCTGGTGATTGTAGCGATTATGGCTCATTTACAGAAGTTGGAGCCAATGACGATGGCGGCAGTGGATCTTCTACATTATTTTCTGCATATATAGAATTATCCTGCCTTACCCCTGGTGACACATTATTAGTCCAGTTGGATGGATTTGCTGGTGCTATTGGTTCTGATTCTATTTTGGTAGATGATTTAGGTGGTACACCTTTAATTGCCGATGCTGGCGGTTGTCAAACAAAATTTGTAGGTTATGAACCTGCAGAAGAATTAAACCACTTAGTTGCTAGTGTATTGGGCGGAACGGGGCCATTTATTTATGCTTGGTCTGGTGCTGGTATCGTAACTAATCCAAATATCTTCTCTGTTAGTGTAGATCCAACAGAAACGACAACTTATACTGTTACTGTTACTGATGCCAATGGATGTACTTCAGAGTCTTCTGTAGACGTGAATGTAGTGGATTTAGCTTGCGGTAAAAATGGCAATAAAATTAGTGTTTGCCATATTCCTTTGGGAAATCCTGATAATGCGCATGAAATTTGCATCAGTGAGGTTGATGTGGCTGAACACTTGGCTCATGGTGATCACTTAGGATTCTGCGGAAATACGTGTTTAGAAACGAATCCTCCGCCTCCAGTATGTGTAGCTATTTCTATTGAAATTACAACCGATAATTTTGGGGGAGAAACATCTTGGAATTTAACAGATGAAAATGGCGGTTTAATTGCTTCAGGTGACGCTGGTACGCTATCAAATGCAACTACCATAACAGTATATGACGAATGTGTTTTACCTGGCTGTTACAGCTTTAACATCTCTGACAGTTTTGGAGATGGTATCTGTTGCGGTTTTGGCTTAGGAAGCTATTCTATTACATATGATGGTGTTACAACTGGATCTCCTACAGGAGGTGCGTTTGGATCTGGTGAATCCGTTCCATTTGGAACATGTGATAATGTTCGTTTAGCAAGCACTCAAAATGGAATTCAAGCACAAAGTACAACTAAAGGACTTGGTGAAGTTACTGTCTTACCAAATCCATTTACTACAAGTGCAATAATCAAATATCTTCCTTCAATTAATGGTAATGCAACAATTGACATTTATAATCTCAATGGAAGTCATATAACCAGAATATTGGATACTCAAGTAAAACGAGGTGAAGTAATTAATGCTGAAATTCGTGGAGATCAATTAAGAACCAATGGAATATATATTTATCAGATTCGAATTGCTGATAAAATATTCAGTGGAAAATTGATTTATATGAAATAAATAATATTTGATCAGTTAAATAAAAGCCCGGGTTCTCCGGGCTTTTTATTTATCGTTACCTGGCCAAACAAAAAGGCTAACCAAATGAATGATAAGCCTTTAATTTTGTAAGCTAATAAGAGAACACTTGTACCAATGTCACCTAACTTCATTGAATAGTTTTGAAGGTCACAACTCCTTGATTACTATAATTATAAAGTTTATTTACATGTTTATAAAGTTGTGGTTCGTCACAATTTTATCATATATTAAAAGATTTGGGTTTCGAAGTCGGTACTAATCTTACACAAAACACGTTGCAACAATTAAAATCCAAAATATGCAGAAATTATATTTTTTATTTTTCTCATTAATAATTACTTTTTCTAATTTAGATAGTCAGCAAGAAACCCGTAATAAAAATTTTAATATTTTATTTATTGGTAACAGTCTTACTTCTACTAATAATTTGCCACTGCTTGTAAAGAAATATGCCAAGCTAAAAGGAAAAGAAATTAATACTCAGATTATTGCATTTCCTAACTATGCCATTGAAGATCACTGGAATGATGGACAAGTCCAAAAACTTATTTCAAGTAAAAAATATGACTTTGTAATTCTCCAACAAGGACCTTCATCTCAAATTGATGGTAGAAAAATGCTTATTGAATACGGAAAAAAATATGACAGTTTATGTAAATTAAATGAAGTTAAACTATGCTACTTTATGGTTTGGCCATCTTTAAACTACTATCATACGTTTGATGATGTTATAAAAAATTATAAAGATGCAGCATCTGTTAATAACTCAATTTTACTACCTGTTGGTAGGACATGGAAAGATTATATTGATTCCACCAAAAACAATGAATATTACAGCTCTGATGGGTTTCATCCTTCTATAAAAGGTAGTCAAATTGCTGCGAAAATAATAGTTGAACATCTATTTCAACACTAAAAACTATTGCGAACAACGTGTATAATTAATTGCTGCAGAGTTTCTTCTCGGGAAATTCACTTGAATTAATTAACTTCGTAGTACGTCGGAAAATCTCAACTTATTTTCCGCAACTAGGCATAAACGAACACGTTAGCCATAATTGAGGGAATATGACTCTAAGAAAAGCACTTGCAATTTTAATATTGGTTTTATTGGCTTTTGGTTGCAAATCAGAACCTGAGAAATTAAATGTACACATTAAAAACACGAAAATCGATTGGATATATCAAGTAGATAGTTTATTAATGCCCTTCTGGATGGTTGATGAAGCCATAGGAGACCCAATGGGAAATTATCCAAACTACAGAAATAGAATTGGTGAAGTATTGACTTATGAGAATTTTGATTTCAAAAAAGTACCAAAAGAATTTGCTCCTTTCCTTATTGATCAACCTGATAGCCTAAGGAGAAATTACATTAGAATTAATTCTCGTCAGGTTTATACATATTGTGCTGCTTATAATATGACAGGAAACGAAGCATATTTGAAAAGAGCCAAATTAGGGGTTGACTATTTACTTGAAAATGGTGGTTATTCTACTGGCAGCCCATATACTTATTGGCAAGATGGAAAAGGAATGCCAGGGAAATTCCAATGTACCACTCAAGATTTGGCATATTCGTTGACTGGATTAACTATGTACTATTACTTAACAAGAGACGAAACTGTATTAGAAAATATTTTAAAAGTTAAAGATTTTGTGATTTCAGAATATTATGACAATTCATCGCTTGTAGAAAAAACAAAACTAGTAATGTGGGTTAAAGATAACTACGAGGGAGATACGTCTAATGACAAACGTCTTCTTGCAGTTCTAGACCAATTAAATGCCTACCTTTTATTTATAACACCATTAGTTCCTAATGAATTATCTGAGTCCTTTAAAAATGATGTTAAAAATTTAGCCTATTCACTAAAAGATAATTTTTACGACGCAAAATATAATTTGTTTTGGGGTGACTTAAATAATAAAAAACTAGGTGAATCACCAACAGATTTTGGACATAGTATCAAATCATTTTGGATGTTGTATCTGGCTGGACAACTCCTTAATGATAATTCTTTAGAAGATTTTGCGAAAAAAAACGCAATTAATCTTCTTAAAATTGCCTACACTAAAGAAAATGGGAGTTGGGCCGAAATGTATACAGACAGCACCTTAACCATTTCAAAAACCAAAGTCTGGTGGAATTATGCTGAACTCGATCAAATGGCAGCTACAATGAGTCTAGCAGATACTACTTTCTACACAAATTATCTCAAAAAAACTTATAAATACTGGCAAGAGAATATGATAGACTCTAAAAACAAAGAAACTTATTTGGTTTTAGATGAATTTGGGAACCCAATAGATTTAGGATTAAAAACCTGTCATTGGAAAAATGGATTTCATTCTTTGGAACACGCACTTATAGGATTTTTATCAACAGCAAACTATTACGGAGATGAAATACCTTTATATTTTGCTTTTAAAAAAGATAAAAAACCAGAAAGACGTAAAGTAAAACCATATTACTTTAATGCCAATATAATCAAATATGAGGAATCTGAATTTTCAAATGTATTATTTAATAACTTCCAAAAAACTAAGGTCATTTTTCAAAATATTAATTGACTATGACCAACAACGTGTATAATTCATTGCTTACTTTGTGAGTACTCGGTTTCTTTTATTAATTTAATTGCTAACTAACGCAACTAACCATGCACAAACACGTTAGCTACAAAACGCGAAAAGTGAAGTAAATGACAATTAAAATAGATTCAAATTTAGAGTTAAGATAATTAAAATTATCGGATTCTAAGTCGCACAAATCATACACAAGGAAGCAAATTGGTGTTAATTATAAGTAACACGGAAATTCAATGACAATGATTATTCAGAAAAACCTATTTGTTCTTTGTATTGCAAGTTCATGCCTCATTTTTAATGGTTGCTCACAAACAACTAAAAAAAACGACAGTACTTTAAAATCAGCATCTATCTTAGAAAATAACTATCAAGAAACCTGTAATTGGTGTGGTACTTCAGAAGCACCTGGAAATATTACTTCGAAAACAATTATTCCTCCAAAAGGAGAATTAGGAGAAAAACTCATTATCTCAGGAACAATCTATTTACCTGACAAAAAAACTCCTGCAAAAGACATTATCGTTTATGTTTATCACACTAACATAGAAGGAATCTATCCAAAAATAGGCGATGAAAAAGGAAATGGACAATACCACGGTTATTTGAGAGGTTGGATAAAAACAGATTCAAATGGAAAATATGAATTTGAAACAATTCGACCTGCTCCTTATCACAATCATGGTGGTGAACCAGCACATATTCATTATAACATACAAGGACCAGATCATCCAGAATATTGGCTTACTGCATTATGGTTTTCTGATGACCCAAGAGTTACAGATGACTACGTAACGAGTATAAAGAGAAGTGGAGGATTTTCGAATATAATAACCTTAAAAAAAGATAAAAATAATGTTTTAAGAGGTGAGCGAAATATTATTCTGGAAAGATTTGAATAAACTGAATGAATATAAATTACTGTCGACAACGTGTATAATTAATTGCTGCGGTTGGTTGAGAAACGGAAAATCTCCCACAAATTACTATCTTTAGATTATCAGAATATTAGTCCATACAGCCTTGCTCCTTTTTCAGCGTGCTCTGTCTATGGGCTGTTTCAGCAGAATCAACATTAGCCAAAAGGCTTTTAAAAGCAACTAACCACACGAAGACGTAAGCAATAATTACGACCAGATAATATGAAATATCTTAAACTATCTATTTTACTATTAACCGCAATTTGTTTCACTGCCTGTGATCAAAAACAGAGAGAAACCGTTAATACAGATATATTAAGCTCACCAATAAATGACTATCTGGAAGCTTGTGAGTCAAATGGGTTCAACGGAACTGTTTTAGTTGCAAAAGGAGACAGTATAATTCTTAACAAAGGCTATGGACTCGCCAATAAGGAAAAGTCCTTTGCAAATACCCCAAAAACAGTATTTGATATCTGTTCCGTAACAAAGCAGTTTACAGGAACGGCGATATTGAAGTTAGCCGAGGACGAAAAACTAAAGCTAACCGATTCTTTAAGTACATATTTTAGGGATTTGCCTTTTGATAAAAAGAACATCACCATTCATCAATTGCTCACGCATTCGGGTGGATTTGGGCATGATATAGGCGAAAGTGATTTTGACCATATCCCTGAAAAGGAATATTTCCAGCAATTGTTTGATACAGACTTACAGTTCATACCAGGAGAAAAATATGAATACTCTAACTCTGGCTACAGTATTCTTGGACGAATAATAGAAATCGTATCAGGCAAAAGTTATGAAAGCTATTTAAGAAAAGAATTATTTGAACCGGCAGGAATGACGCAAACTGGCTATCTCTTGCCTAAATGGAACAGTGATTTGGTAGCTAATGAATATTTGTATAATGTCATAAATAAAGGGAATCACATTTCTAAATATCAGCAGGATGGGAAAATTGCTTGGCCTTTAAAGGCAAATGGAGGTATTAACTCCACCCAAGAAGACATGTACAAATGGTATTTGGCATTAAAAAATAATACAGTATTAAACAATTCTTCTATGGAGAAATTAACGACACCGCATATTCTCGAATACGAAGGTGAATCAAGTTATTATGCCTATGGTTGGGCCATATTTCAATCAGATAGAGACACTAAAGTAATTTCTCATAATGGTTATAATGGTATTAATTATTATGAGTTTGTATGGTTTCCTGTAGAAGATGCTCTTATTCTATTTTCAACCAATTCGTCAACTCGCGAATCCATGAGAATATCATTTGAAGTAGAAAAGATGCTTTTTGATGAAAGTTATAAGCCAGAACCTATATCAAAAAATAAGGTGACTGAGTTGCTAACATTTACCGAAAGCTATACCGGAAATGTGAAAGATTTGGGGGGGGAATTAAAACGGAAATTTGAAGCGATGTTGGATGGCCCCGTTTATTTAAATCGCTTAAGTGGAATTTATTTACGAGGGGACAAAATTGAAAAAGCAATTGTCATTGCAGAGCTCAACACTCAATTGTTTCCTGATAATGGTAATATTTGGGATACTATGGGAGATGTATATTTTGCTGCGAAACAAAATGAAAAGGCAAAAGACAGCTACAAAAATGCATTGAAGTTTAAACCCAAAAATGATGATTGCTATTGGTGTGACAATTCTACCTCTCAGCTTAAAACTTTGGAAACAACAAAATAAACTATTGCCAACAACAGATATAAAAAATAGCTAATTAAGCGCAAGTTATCAAAGCTTGCGTTTTTTTAATATATTTATCCTCTCCGAAGAGAATACACATATTATCTCGCTACTTTTTATATACTAAACGTTATGCACAATGTAACAAAACGTTTAGTAACACTTTTAAAAAAAATCTAATTAATGTATATTACTGGCCTATCAAAGGTAAAAATCATGCAAGACACTAAAATGCTAAATTATATTAAAGATGTATTAGAAAACATGCCAACTGGCTGGTTGAGCCTAACAACTCATCGACTAGATATTTATGATGAAAAATTGGCCAAAATTGAATTTCTAGAACAATTTGAAGTCTTATTTAATAACAATAATTCTGAATCATCGGCATTAAGTAAATTACCCACTGCTTATGACTACATTCGATTAGGTCATCCATTATCTTCTGTTCTAGAATGGGTAATTGCCAATTTAAATAATCAAAAACCAAATAATGTCATAAGTTTTTCATCAAAGACGGTTCCTGTTTTGGCAATTCTAAGAAAAAATTTGATAGACAATAAAAATACCCAAATCATTTATACAGGTGAATTACCAGATTTTTTTGATGTTGAAATACTGCGACGTATTTATGGCTATAAGTTTGAATTGCAGAATATTGAGAGGGTAGAAGATATTTCCGTGTTTAACGGTAGTACCATTTATATTTCACAACAGGATGAAATTGGAACTATTGAACTCTCCCTAAACGTTGACTTTTTCATCAATATTTATGCTCATCTTGGAAGTGTTTTATTAGTGAATGGCGAACAAAATGAAAGTTATATCTCAGATATTCAACATGTCCGAAGAAGAGAGACAATCGCAATGACGCCAGCCAATTCTCTTGCTGCCTTAAAGTTTCTAATAGAGAAATCTTCTTTTGATATTAAAAAAAATAATGTTGAGACAAACAAAGCTCTTGTCTTAGACTCCATTGCAGCCATTACTGGAACAAATACAAAGGCTCTTGTTGGTTCTAGTGGATTATCGATTCAATATGCAATTATGATGGGGTTAATTCACGATGCACAAGAAAATCATAAAGGAAAGGCTATCAAAATTATTGTTCCTCCAAATTGTTATGGTGGAACAAATGACCAAGCAAGACGAGTTGCTGATTGCATTGATAATGTTGAAGTGGTGGATTTACCAGTTGATGGTGATAATGATATGGTTCAAAGTATTGATGTCATTTTAGATAAAATTTCTTACGAAGATGCTATCCCATACATCATCGCTGAAATCCCAACAAACCCTAGAGTTGAAGTTCCCGATCTTATAAAACTAAAAGATGTTTTAAGTGCATCCCGTAAAACTGCAACTGGTAAAATTGCAATAGATCCAGTTTTTATTTTAGATCAAACATTTTGTCCTAACGTACACTTTTTAGGTGAAAATGAAATACTCTCAACGATTAGGACCATATCATATGCTAGTGGATCGAAATTTCCAAGTGGTGGACAATGTACTGCTGGCTACTGTGTAGGAAACAAAAAAACTACAGCATTGATGGAAAAAATAGAAATACATCTAAGACTTTGCGATAACGAAGCTACAGATCTTCAAATGGAAATATTGGCAAAACAATTACCTTCAATGAAACAAAGAATTCATGATGCTTATGAAAATACACGTGATTTTGTAAACTTTATCAACGATACTTTACCAGAGGCGAAAATCAATTTTGTATCAAAAGAATTAGCGAAACAAGGATTTACTCCTTCCGTGTTTTCATTAGATCTTCCAACTAAAGGTAACACAGATGAAGAAAAAGAATCTTATAAAAGAGCGTTAAATCATAAATTAATCAATTTAATGATTACAGAAATCCCTAATGAAAGCAAGTACTGCGTGAGTTATGGTCAGCTAAATGGCTGTTATTGGACGATACCTGCAACATCTACCCAAGGAACAACTAAAGAAGGCGACAAAGATTATATTGCTCGAGTAGCACTTTCTCCTAATATGGATCTTGAACTTCATAAAAAAGTCTTTTTAAATTTTGTTGAAAATATTTAACTATTTGGAGATGGTGAAAGATCTCTTCTTATTCCTATAATTAAGACAGGAATAGGAAACACCCAAAATATGGTTTATTGCTTGATCTTAAAGATGGCAAATAATCAAGAACCCATTATTCAGCAGCGAGAAGTTTCCGCATGGAATTTCATATGCTATGAATTATGAAGGTTGTTACCCTCTTTTTTCTTTTTTAAAGCTGGTTTCCAATTCCTTAACGTTTTGTTAAACTCTGTTAACAAGGGTTAAATACCGTAACAATATTAAAACACGGTCGTCTATACAGTATAAACAATCAAATATTAGAGCCATGAGAACATTACATAACAACAAAATTACAGGAACAAGAAACACAACGAAAACCTTTGTTTGGAATTCGAAAAGACGTTACAACTAAACTAAAAGCAAAACCATCAATCTATATAAAATTAACATCATGAGAACACTAAACACCAACAGAATTACAGCCACAACAAATACCACTAAAACATTTGTTTGGAATACAAAAAGACGTTACAGTTAGTAAACGGGTTATCAATAGATAACACATCAATCAAAACAATCAATAAACACCCTTGTTAATTTAAATTTTCAAGGGTGTTTATTTTTAATTCCGTTTGGGTCATATCTAAACTATTTATCTCCCTTAAATTTTCATAGCTGATTTCTTAGAACTCGAGGTCCGTAGTTCTTACTTCTATAAAATATATCATCAAATGTTACACAACGATTTATGTATAGTGTCGAGGCTATCCCTAAGATTAACAATGAACTATACACTTTGTTATAAGCACTTATTTCAAATCTTCTAGTAGGCTAAAAGCTAGTTTTTGAAGTTGAGGCCCTGTTTCATTATCACTGCGATTTGTTATTACGGAGATTCCTAAATCAAACTGCGGAAACACAAAAATCATGTTTTGAGTTCGAAAAGACCCTCCATGATGATAGTAGTAGTTTCCAAATTCTTCGTATGCTCTAACGCGCCATAAATAGGAAATAGTTCTCCCATCTTCGCTATAAATAACCTCTCTAGACTTTCGAATGGTGGTTGATGTTGAATCGAGTTGAAGGCGCAAGTATTTTGTTAAATCAGGAGTTGTTGACTTTAGTTTGCCAGCTGAACCCCAAAGTGGATTATAAAAAAGCGGTCTAACATTTTCGCTAAAACCTAGTCCATTGGCAACATTAAGCAAATCCACTTGCATTAATTCCATTTTAGTATTGGTCATTTCAGCTCTTTCAAAAATGAAGGTTTTAAGTAGATTATCGAAATTATCTTCGTAAACAACTTCTAGTATGTGTCCCAATAATTCGACTCCTGCATTAGAATAAGAGAACCTATATCCTGGTATCGTATCAATTTGAACACCATGAAGATCCTCGAGGAATTTTTCCTTACTGTAATTTGCATATACTCGGTTTATTTTTTCAGGAGTCCCCTCCTCCTCAAATTTACCAAATAAAGCATTCACTTCTGGAGGTAATGTATTAACCAATCCGCTGGTATGTGTGAGTAAATGTTTAATCTTTATTGGAGATTGTTTATACACAAAATTCAGATATTCTTCATCCAAAAATTTCTGGACATCATCCTCGATAGTCAGCTTGCCTTCCAATACCGCCTGCGCCACAAGAAAACCAGTAAAGGTTTTAGTATTAGAACCTATCTCATAAATTGTCGCATCATTTGGTGTATTGCCCATACCCTTATCTAATTCACCAAAATGACCAGTATGTATCTCTCCGTTTTTATAAATACCAATGGATACCGAATTTATATTTGAGGCAATCAGAAATGATTCGGCATTTTTATCCATAGAAACTTTAATTGAATCTATCTTTTTTACGGGATTAATATCTACGCTACTTTTACAGCCTATAAAAGTAAATATTAGAATAATAAATTTAATTGGATTTCGCATAATTTCTAAATTTCAATAAATTAATTCAGTCTTTTATATAACTAAATTGCCTATAATATGCTCGTTAACAGATTAGTACCATTGAGCACGAAGTTAGCAAAAAATAAGAAATCCATTGTTCAGAAGCAAGGTGTTTCAGAAGATAAACTCATAGTTGGTTTTATCTATTTGTGCAATTATAGATACGATCTTAATCACGGTATTTTGAGTAAATGTAATCAGAGGCTTTCTGAGTTTTATGGCAGGAGAAGCATTGGTTATTCGCATCTTTTACTATTCTAATCCTTTGATCGTCTTTTGTGAATTCCTCAAAGCCCCAACCACCAGTTTCTGGGAATAAGACAGAATCTTTAATCATAACAGCTACACTTCTACGTGATCCTTCATAAATGAAACTATCTGCTACAACTTCGTGCCTGAGATCAAAAATTAAAACAGATCCTTTTTCGTAAGTTGAGCCGTCTTTCATAGAAGCAAGGGCCTTTTCATTTGCATAGATATGATGCATCCCTCCAAATCGCTCGTAAAGGGAATGGCTCTCCATAACAACTACAGACTTCACATGAGTCCAGTCTCGGTAACCATCAGGAAATGCGACCATTTCCTGATTATCAGTTGTATCGTTTTGCACAAAACTCATAACCAATACTATGGAAATAACGAGACCAAGAATTAAAATTAATTTTTTCATTTTATTTATATTTAATGATGTATTAACATCTAACGTTATTCTTGCAAAATCAACTTTAATTAATAAACACTATTTCACGTATTTGCTATATCCTTTTATTATCACAAAAACTCTAGCCAAACTTTGAATTAAAAGTAGAATTTGGATTTTATTAAAATTCAAATCCTAGATGCATTCCTAAAGTAAATTCTGAATTTCTACCTAATACTGTTCCTATAACCGGTCCAAAATGAATCCATTCTTTAGGTCGGATATTGATTTCTGCTTCGGTATAAGCTGATACTTCGAAATCTCTATGCTCCCCAGAAAGGCCAAAGTTTGGTCCAACGTTTAATGTTATCCATTTAGTAGGATTCCAACTGCCTAGCAAAGCAACATCATTAAGAGTTTCCTCTTCTTCAAATTTGGCTGTATACGATAATCCACCTCCCCATTTATGGTTGAACCAATAAGTGAGATGCAATTCTGTTCCAAAAGTGTTTTCTTTATTCTTGAAAGAAGTGACATAAATTCCTGAGGTGATAATTTCTAATACTGGATTTTCACTTTCGGACTCTTTTTTATGTTTTTCTTCCGACTGAGAATACAAAAGCATTGACGAAGTAAAAAGCAATAAACATATAATTAGTTGTTTTTTCATTTTATTCATGTGCTGTTACGTCATCAATTTCGAATCCAGGATCTGGTAATTGTGCAAACATATATGATTCTCCAAAAACCAATAATACTAGTGTTACTATTAAACTATAATTATTTTTTTAAAAATGTTGTTAATAAATTATGAATTATATAAAATTACGACATATACCTGTTAATTTATTGGATATATTTCCTTTATATAATTCCAATTAAGATCTTACCAAAAAGCTATAATTAATCTTAATGATTATAAAATTATTCCCTAACTAACAATCATTCAAATTAACAATACTAAAAATCAGTACTTATAGGTATCACTCCGTTTGATATAATTATTATAGGATGAGTGATAAGGGATTCAGTTCAACCTCATCTAACAGTTTCAGAATAAATCCCTTCAATGCTTGAAAGTTTAACCGAAATTAATTAAATATTTTATTACGTAAATAAAGAGCATAAAGAATCAACCAAAAAGTAAAGAAACAAATCTGAGTGAAAATTTGAGTAAGATGTGGGTTTTTCAAGGAATTTAATTCAGTTAATTATTGCTGCTTAGCCGAATTCCTTGATTTTAAATAAAAGATAGACAATCAAAGCGATAAAAGGAACTCAAAAATAACTAAAAAATTAAATTGATTATAAAATCAGCGATATACAGAATGGGGATTTACAAATCAAATGATCAGACAAATTCTCGAAATAAACGAAGAATGAATTGAATAATTTCTAGGTCTTATTTATTCTAATGAATATCCTCCACCAAAAAAGACTTATCGTTAAAACTAAAGGTTTCATTTATAGATTTATTCATCATCGCTATAAATAAAGGTGCCTCTGAGGACATTGCAATAAAATTTTCTCCCTCAAAATCAAATTGACAAGCTGGAATCCCAATGATATAATTTTGACCGTTTACTTTCGCTACTGCACCTAGGCCAATTTTATCCTTTTTGTCAAATGATATTTTGCTTATCTTCTCAATATTATCACTAATGTTATGGATTTGTTTGTCAAATACCTGGCTATATTCTTCTGCCTGTGTTCTATGGGATAAATCATCCGTATCCAAGTTATCTTGTAATTTTAACTTTGTGTTTTCATTAAATTCGGCATACTCTAATTCAACTGCCTCAAGATTCTCTCTTTGAACTCTTATAATTTCTTGTTTTAAAGCTAATTTATTCATGATTCTTATATTTAAATTAATCTATTTAATTACTTCAATACCTTTCCAAAATGCAACATAATTTTTTATGCCTTTAGCTAGAACTGACGGGTTTTCATAATACCATGCAGCACCTGTATTTAATTTTCCGCCAACAATAACATCATAATAAGATGACTCACCTTTCCATGGGCAGGTTGAGTGTATATCCACACTTTTTAAATACTCCTTTTTTATACTTTCAGGTGGGAAGTAGTGGTTGTTTTCTATAACTAAAGTCTCATTGCTTTCCGCAATAACTGTATTATTCCAAATTGCTTTCATCAAATTTAATTTTTTATTAAACTATTCATAACCCTTAGTTCTGGCATCACACAAGGTCTTAAGATTTCATTCTAATTGGCAATGTGATTGCTGAAACTAATATAATCACTCCCGCCAAATTCTTTGGCATACACTTTACCGCTTTTTTCATTATTAACTGAACTACCGAATATCCTTCTAGCAAATTTTCAGTTTCTCTAGTAATATGCTACATTTTTTAAATTGCAACATTTTTTGTTTTATTTCACCTCTATTGTATATAACCATTTCATAATCTTCTTTATTTCCTCTTGAGATAGCCTAGTATCTGGATGCATCATAAGGTATGATTTCAAAGGCATTTCTTCTTTCGTAATATTAAAAGCTGCAGCCGAAAGCATAGCTCTCTTGTCTCTAACATCCATAATAGCCCAATTAGAAAAATTCAGACTATACTTACCCGCTTTAACATGCTTGCCAACAAGCCATGATGCGGGTGCTATGTTGCTATACCATCTATCTTTAGTGAAATTAGAATGACAATCATAGCATGAATTTATAATTAAGTTTGCAACATCTCTTGGTGCTTTTTCCGAGTACAAAAAATCGTTAACAGTTGTTCCTTTTTGAGAATTCTTATATGGACCATAAAATTGTATTCCAATGAATACAACAACTATGATCAACAAAAATTTATACCTTTTTTTCATCCTTACGAAGTTATGAGCTACACAATAACATTGTGCAAACTACTTTATACCTTGCCCATCTTGGGTATTTAGCGAACCATTTTTCCGAATTAATTCCCTCACTATAAAACTTTTTATTACCGTTATAATGAACAGCTTCATTTACCTTAATTGGTTGTGATTTTTCATTTATTTAAATTACTTCTTTGAATTAGTAAGGGTGCATAACACACCCTGACTAATTATTTGATATATTATAAAAATGATATTAAGCAGCTATCTTTTTTAATTTATCCCCATGCAATTTCCGTAATTTGGCCAATTTTGGAGTTATTACAAAGCTACAGTAGCCTTGAGCTTGATTATTTCTGTAATAATCTTGATGCACTTTTTCGGCTTCATGGAATATATCTAAAGCCGTAATTTCTGTTACTATCGGCTGCTCGTAGAAAGGTGAAACCTTTTTCGAAACCATTTTGGCTATTTCCTTTTGTTCATCATTATGATAGTAAATAACTGAACGATATTGAGTTCCTCTATCTGCTCCCTGTTGATTTATTGTTGTTGGATCATGAGTTGTCATGAAAATCACTAAAATGTCTTCATAAGAAATGACATTTGAGTCAAATGAAACTTGAACAACCTCGGCATAACCTGTTAGTCCTGAACATATTTCTCTATATGTAGGCTTTCCTGGTGCATTCCCTCCACTATATCCAGAGACTACTTTTTCGACACCATTTACTTCTTGAAAAATTGCTTCTACACACCAGAAACATCCGCCTCCCAGTGTTACTAATTCTAATTTTTTAGTTTCCATATTCTTTCCTTTCTATTTTCATTGATTCTGAATTAATACAATAACGTAATCCGCTAGGTTCAGGTCCATCAGGAAAAACATGCCCCAAATGACTGTCACAGGTATTACACATAACTTCAACACGAGCCATACCAAATGCCGTATCTCGCTCATACTTAATAGCATTTTCTTCTATTGGTTGAGTGAAACTGGGCCACCCTGTCCCAGAACTGAACTTAATTGTCGAGTCGAACAAAGGTGTATCACAACAAATACAATTATATTTACCTTCGTCATGAATACTACATAGCGCTCCACTATGAGGCGCTTCAGTTCCTTTATTTCGAGTAATTCTGAATTGTTCAGGAGTTAGTAGTTCTTTCCATTCCAAATCAGTTTTTTGTACTCTCCTGCTAGGCTTTGGATTTCCTTTAACAGTAAAACTTATTACATCTTTCCATGTTAACATAATTTATATCCTTTCTTTTAGGTTTGATTTATTATACAAAGATAGAATCATAAAGGGCGTATTACAATATCTATAATACCTCAAAAATTGTACTTTTCACCCTTCCTTTGATGTTGTTAAATGATAAAATTTGTAAATAGAAACTTTACAGATTTTCAACTGTGGAATATCACTCTTTGAAGAATTTTTTAAGACCAATTCTTGATAGCATTTTCTTCTCCATTCCCCAAAAGAACTTGTGCTGACCCATAATGGTTCCTATTGTTACTAAAAGTACTTGGTATATAACGAACATAGAAAATACACGGATAGACCAGAATATTATTGGATTCATAAGTTCTTTAGTAACACCAATACCATTCATTAATGGCTTGGCAAGGGCAACGGATAAAGATCCCGTCACAGAAAATACGAGAAGAATTATTATAATTTGAAAATTGGAAGTAATGCCCCAACGTTCTTTTAATTTTTTCATAGATTCTGTTTTTAATTATTAATTAGTGAATATCTTAAACAATCCAAAAGTGTTCTATTATCATAAAACACCTTTGGACAACACTAAACCTATCAATGAAAGAACAGGCTAATCGCATATGCTAATGACTACAATTAAAATTTAATAATCAGTGAGGTTAATGGAAAAACTATAGCTTCTTGCTATTTAAAAAAGGATTAGTTAAAATTCTTATTTAAAAGCTCAAAACAAAGTTAATCATGAAGACATAATAGATATTGGTTTTATCTATTTGTCTAGTAAAGTATTATTTTGTTATTATTATCGTTTATCTGAATCTTCTGGGTTAACATTTTCACCTACCCCTTTAGCAGCTCTTAATACAGGGTAATATTGTGAGAATACCCAATCTTCAGCTGCACTGGTTTGGTGACAAATATTACAATGCTGAGCTCCAAATGGCTTTTGAGTTGCAGGCAAATTACCCGCATCATCTGTATGGAATCCATAATATGCCCAATTTCCTGGTTCATCAGGATATAGTTCTTTACTTTTTATTGTTACTTCTACTGCTAAGAAATCTCCCTGAAAATAACCTATACCACTTGTCGCAGCCTTATCACCAACACTCACCAACTCCTTCACCATTACAGTACCTTCTCTATATTTGCCAGTCTTTTTGTAATGCTTATAACTCATAGGATCAATATATACATTATGAAACTCAGGAAATGCAGCGGCTCCATTATTTAATTCGTTAGGCGTCACTGGAGTACCAACATAAACCCAATCTCTATAGCCCGTAGGTCGCATTAAATCACCATTACTGTCCATTTTATAATATGACACTTCTGTATATTCTTCGGTTGCCTCTTTTTCCTTGGCACAGGCTGCAAAAAGCATTAGACTCAAAGCTGTTATTGTTATGTATTTGAAATACTTCATTTTAAATATTTTTATAGATTAGTTATTTTTTTATTTAAATGGGAATGCTGAACGAACCATGTCTTTCCCAATAGCATGACAACCTACACATCCGTTGACACCATTTCCAATACCTTGTATAGCATTACTATCTTCTGTACTTGTAACCTCATACCAAAACCATCCTTTTCCGGCTGCAGTATCATCTTGAGTTTTAGTATATACTGCCCAACCATTTAGGACATTTTGGTCAGTAAACATTTCCTTAACTACCGCAGATCCTATTGGATGACTACTATTTCCGCTAGTCATTGATTCTGCCAAAATATCATTCATATATGTTCTAACTGGCCAACCAAGTTTTGTATGTGGTCCAATTGATGGATGAGCCTCGCTCTCCTGTGTTTTAAATTCTTGATATTTCTTGGTATTCAAATAAGCAAATAATTCTTCTTTGCCTAAAGGGAAATCCAAATCCAAATCTTCTGGCGTAGGCGCACTAGCTTCCCAAATTCCTGCATTTGCATAATCAGAAGTTGAATTCTCTTCCGAAGTTGCAGTAGTTCCACCCATATTAACTTTCATTTCAGATCCTCTATGATCAGAATCTTCTGGGCTAACATCCCCAACTCCTTTTGCAGCACTTAAAATTGGATAGTATTGCGTGAATACAAAATCATCTGCTGCATTTGCATCATGGCATGCATTACAATTTACATCTGGCTGTGCCTTAACAGAACCCGGTAGAGTTCCCGAATCATCAACATGGAATGGGAAATACGCCCAATTTCCAGCAGCATCAGGGAAATCCTTTTTACTCTTTATGGTAGCTTCCAAAGCATGGTATTCTCCCATAAAATAACCGCTACCACTTGTAGCCATTTTGTCTCCAACAGTAATTAGTTCCTTAATCATTATTGTACCTTCTCTGAACTTCCCTGTTTTTTTGTAATGCTTAAAACTAACAGGGTCAATATACACACTGTGGAATTCCGGAAAAGCAGCATTTCCATTATTAAGTTCGTTTGGCGTTAATGGCGTTCCTACAAAAACCCAGGTTCTAAAGTCGGTTGGGCGCTCAAGCTCTCCTTGTTCATTAATAGTATAATAGGAGATCTCTTTATAAGTGTCTTCATTTTTGCAAGACATAAATGCAATAACAGTTACAATTAGAATGTAACTGCTGGGTTTAAAAATTTTTTTTAGCATGATTTTAGTGTTTAATTATGTTGAAAAATTATTGTTTATATTAATAGCTATTCAAATTGTATGTCGTTTGATTTATCAAATCATTTTGCCATTTCTGAGTGACTTTAATCTCTGTGAAATCCATATGACCATTATACTTTTTACATATCATAAAGATGTCAAAAAACAACTCTTCGTTAACTGTTTTAATATTTGTTATATTAAATTGAATAACGTTCGTAAACTGATTAAAAACATTACTTTTTACGTACCTAATCCAATTTTGTTTATTTACTAATCTTTGCTTATTATTATAAATTATTAAAACGTCTTCATCGAAATAATTATATAAAGCATCTTCGATTTTTGAACTCTTAAGGTTTGATAAAAACCTATACATGCTACTGCTCAAATTTCTCTCTGTTACTTTATTCAATACGCTTACCATAGTTCCAAATACTAAAGTTAAATAATAAACACTAAATTAAATAGGACATTTTTCGCAATTATCAGAATTTCTATGAATCGTTCTATAATTTAATGGAGTAATCCCAGTATTACTTTTGAAAATACGAGTAAAATAAGCCGGATCATCAAACCCTAAGTCAAAACAGATATCTTTACTTGACTTGCTACTATGTACTAGTAATTTCATTGCTTCCAACAAAAGTTTTTCCTTAATCATCACACTAGGGTTTTTAAATCCCAGCCTTTGCATATTTTTTAATAACTTTTTTGGTTTTATGCCCAATTCTTTTGAATATCCTGCTACCGAGTGATTCCATTTATAGTTATCCATAAGTAACTTTTGAAAATCAAATACTAATCCAAACCTTGAGTTTTTTTCGACCTCTTTCTTATTGATAATTAATTCATTAACATCATTAATTAATAAATTGGTATTTAGTCCATTTTGTAGACAAGAACAATTTGCAGCCTTGGCAAATGAATTATCAATTTCTTTAGCTGTTTTATCATCTACTTCAATTATAGATGTTCTATCCGAATATTTAGTCAATAGATTATATAAAAATGAATTTTCCATAATACTCTCATTTTCTTTAAACCTAATAACTTTAAACTCTGAGAAATCATCACACCTTCCTGAAAACTTTTCATTTGGCCTTACTATAACGAGATTATTTTTTTTCAGAATAATACTATTCGAATTAAAAGTTGCATCCAAATTTATATTATATACCCAAATAAGGTGAATTCCTTTTGCGCTATTTATTTCAAGAAAATTGGTCGAAAACAAATTCATATTAAGTATCTATTTATTAATGACTTACTTAAAGTACAAATTTGACGTTAAATTATCGTTATTAAAATGAAGAAACTTCCTTTAAAATTATACAATTTCCTAAAAGTTATGAGAATTTACTTTTATAAACGTCTAAGAATAGTCCTGTTTTGTTCTGAGCGTATTTATAAAAATTTAAACCTTTAAGAACCTAATCCATTAGAAATTTTCACATTTTTGAATACTAAAACATCTTTAATGTCAACACCTAAATCGGAGATTGTCACCAACTATTTGTTCTTTATATAGCAATTAACAAAGTTTTTTTCGATGAAGTGTACGAATACATGTATTCGTACTATTTAGGAATAGATATAATTATAAAATCACTTACAAAGGTTATATGTAATTAATGTGAGGAGTTATTTCTTTTATATTCTGTTGGAGTTAATCCAGTTTTTTGTTTGAATAGAGAATTGAATGTGGATTTGGAATTAAATCCTACAGCGTATATAACCTCTAATATTGTTTCTTTTTCATGAAAAGGATTTATTAAACGATCTTCTGCTAACAACAACCTATAATCATTAATAAAAGTTATAAAGTTTTTATGGAAATAGTAATTTATCAAATGAGACAATTTCCTTACAGGCATATCCAATTCAATTGCTAGCTCAGTTAATGAAAGCGTCGAATTTAAATAGGGTTTTTCATTATCCATATATTTTGTAATCTGCTTAATGTCAGATTTTATTATTTCTGGATCAAACTTATTATTGTCGTTTTTCTTGACAAAAACTTTATCGCCAATTGAAATTCCTGAAAAAATTTGTGGCTGTTTTAGTCCATTAAAGAACATCCAATTTACCGAAATTAGCACTGTTGTATCGACTACAGGTATCGACCAAATAAGTAGCTGAGTTGAAAGTAAATATTCAACCAAATCTGAAAATACAACAAAACAAAAAATGATCATGGTCCATAAAAGCCAACTCAAATCAGTTTGTGTAGCGTTTGACTGGGTTTGCACCATGATTTTTCGATACTTAAGAATCTCTCGTATGGCAAATATTAAATAAGGGAACAAGCTCAGGTAAACAAGAGGTCTAACAAAATCCCATATTGGATAACCAATAACTATATTTAAAAGTAAAAATAGTGAGAAAGCCAAATGAAGTAAATAAATTGGTTTAAGTGAAAAGTATCTGCGAATCAGTGATAACGCATATAAATAAAGTAAAGGACCATATAGTAGAGTCAAAACGCAGAATATTATACGCATTTCTATAATTTTATTTCCCGTTAAAACGCTAATCTTAAATGCTAGCAACGTTGCCAAAAAAATCAAGAAAAATGCTAGTATCCGATTGCTTATTTTTTTCGGGCCTTTATAAGTGAACAGATGGTATACAAATATTAGACTCTGAAAGACAATAAGTACTGGAACAATAATTTTAAAGTTTAACTCCAATGTAATTAAGTTTGATTTCGAAACGCATTAGGAGACAATCCTGTATGTTTCTTAAAATATTTTGAAAAATGTGATACTTCAGAAAATCCCAATTCATTTGAAATATCAAATACCTTTTTCTTCGAATAATTTAGCAGTCTTTGTGCTTCAAGACTGACACGTTCACTAATCACTTTATGAGGTGATTTTTGGTTGTATTTTAAAAATAGATTAGATAAGGATTTAGGAGTTTTATTTAAAAGTGCCGCATAATCAGCTACTTTATGTTTGCTTCTAAAATGCTCTTCAACGAGTAAGTTAAACTTTCTGAATTCATCAAACTTAGACTGTTGCATTTCTGGATAAGGTCCTATTTCTTTAGCCAATCTTACAGATTTAATTAATAACCTTTTTAGCAATACCCTCAGCATTTCTCCTTGAATATGATCCTTGTTAGAAAATTCTTCTTGAAACATCATAAATAATAATTCGAAACTCCCTTGCTCCTTCTTATTAAGTTCAACTATTGGAGGCAATGAAGACCCATAAAACAAAAATCCTTGACAGGACACCTCATTGTCATGATCTCTAGTACAATAGAACTCTCTATTAAATATATATGAGACAACACCTTCGGTATAAGGATCTAATTTAAGGATATTTAGGGGTGTACAGAATAAGACATGGTTTTTTTTTATTGTTAGATGATACCCATCTACTTCAATCAAAATATCTTGATCTTTAACCCAGATAATCTTATAGTAATTACTATCACCTAAACGTTTATCAAAAGATACGCAATTAAAGTCTGTCAAGGTGAATTCACTCTGATTATGAAAATGAGAATAGTGATAATTCATATTTTAAAATTTTACATTAACAAATTCAACAAACAATATCATAGAAGACTGAGAACCTAGTTGATTTAAAAAGCAGCATTTAAGCTTTTAAATTACCCAATCTTTTCTTTTGTTATTATTATATTTAAAAGATGCATCAATAGGTAATTATTATTTCTTGTAATATTTATGATATTTTCGATAAGCAAAAAATGCAATTATTGCTATAATTCCAAGGGTATAACCTATAAACTTCAAACTGACGATTTGATCTCCGCTTGCATAGGAGTGCAATCCTGCGAGGTAAAAGTTAACACCAAAATAAGTCATCATAATACTAGAAAAAGCAATAATTGAGGCCAAATTAAATCCAAAACGACCTCGTAACCCAGGAACCAAACGCATGTGTAGTACAAAGGCATAAATCATTATACTTATCAAGGCCCAAGTCTCTTTAGGGTCCCATCCCCAATAGCGTCCCCAACTCTCGTTAGCCCACATACCACCTAAAAAATTTCCAATGGTAAGCATAACGAGTCCTACAGTTAGTGCCATTTCATTAATAATGGTTAATTCCTCTATATTTAGACGCATCTTTTTTCTATTAGCCTCTGTAGTAAAAACCATAAGTAAAAGTACCACCAACCCTAAAATCATTCCAAGAGTAAATGGCCCGTAACTTGCTACAATCACAGCAACGTGTATCATAAGCCAGTAGCTATCAAGAACCGGTTGTAAATTGGCAATTGCCGGATCCATCCAATTCCAATGAGCCACCATTAATATCATGGCAGTTACAAATGCGGTGGCTGCGATTGTAAGATCACTTTTACGCCCAAAAATTAGTCCAAAGAACATTGTAGCCCAGGCAACATAAATCATAGATTCGTAAGCATCGCTCCAAGGTGCATGACCAGAGATGTACCAACGTGCAATTAGTCCTAGTGTATGTATTACAAACAACAACAGAATTGCAAACTTAAAAGTCGTGACAAAAGCACTAATAATTTTATTTTTATCCTTGAAAATTTGTACAATAAGAACTATAAATAGAAAGGTGCCTGCATACATATACCAACTAAACAATTTTTTAAAAACGTCATATCTGTTGTATCTAACTTCGGCATTGATCCTATCATCGCTTATCATTACTGATGATCCATATTCATTCTGAATTTTTTTAATTGCTTCTAGAAATTTTTCAGGCTCCTTAAAATTCTTTGTTTTTTTTGCTTCATTCAATGTCGACAGATAGAAATCAAATCCATTATTGATAAAATTTAAGTATAGTGAATCTTTTATTTTATAATTTTTTAAATTCTTTTCTTTAGATGAAATCCATTTGTTGTTACTATTGTCTGGAAGCGGAAATATTTTTAACGAGGTTCCTTCTACCGTATTAAATAATAAATTAACCCGTTGGTCTGCCTCTTTAAATTCTTTTTGAAAACCGCTAGGTGGTTGCGCCTTATATGCCGCTTCAAGATAAGGGCCTAATTTATACAACCCCTTTTCATCAAAGAAATTTGCAAGTGTTGCATATTTCTGAGTTTTATCTATACCTATTAATTTTCGTATGGAATCACCTTTTTTAGGCTTTAGATAAATGATTGGCACATCGTACCATAAAAATGGGTTTTCATGTATAGATAGAAATACCTGATTAGCATTAAATCCCTCATAAGTATCGTGCTTACTCAACTTACGCAACATTTCTGAAGCATAGGTGTTAACAGGCATCATACGTCCACTTAGATCTTGAATTACCATGTGACCAAAGGCATCAGCATGAGATTTTGGCGTAATGGATTCCCTTAAAATTGAATCTATTACTGATTTAGACTTACGTGAATCATCTTGCGCCAAACCACTCAATGCAAAACAAAATAAAAAGACTGACAGTAATTTGGCTTTTTTGGCTTTTACTTTATTTAAATTTTTAGTAAGATTTGAAAAACGAGAACCCTTATAAAATAGAATGGCTAATAACCCTAAATACAACATGAAATACCCAAAATAAGTAATCCAAGTTCCCCAGAAATCATGATTAACCGAAAGGATTGTGCCTTTTTCATTTGGATAAAAGCTTGATTGAAATAGACGATAACCACGATGATCTAAAATATTATTCATGAAAACACGATAATTGAAATCACCCATCTCTTCATCATAAACCGTCAGATCACTTGAAAATGCAGAATAACTCTTCTCTGTTCCAGGATACCTGTCAGCAATAAAATCATTTAACTTAACCTTAAAAGGAAGTTCCAAAATTTTGGATCCATATCGAAACCCAATATCGAGATCTCCGATACTCATACGTTTAATTGTAGGATTTGTGCCTTGCCCACCTATTAGATTTACATATTTAGTTTCATCATTAACCGAAACCTTTAAGACAATGCCATCCTCATCACTTTTAAGAATTTGTGGTTTTTTAACTACATCCAATTTTCCTTTTATCACTGGCTTTGGAAATACCATTTGTAAATTTCCAATAATATATCTAGAGCGAAGGAGTAACGGTTGAATACTATCTTTGAGCAAGTGTCCACTAGCTCGTGTTGCCATGGTCATATATTCACCATCTACTGGTGACTGAATAAAAAGTTTGTTGTCGTTGTAGTGTATATTTATGGCATTCTCAATAGGATTATTTAAGGTAAATATGACGTTATGAATAGTTTTTGTTTGTCCCGGTTTAAGAAAATGATTATGAGGAGATCCATCTCCCGCTTCAACTATCTTTAGGTACTCCTCTCCATTTTCATCTGGAATAATATCTTCTTCCGCTCCAACAATGAATTTCTCCAATTCAATAAATACAGGTTGTTGATTATATTTTGTTTCAACTTTAAACTTGTTATTTAGGCGGTCAGAAAAGTCCACTTCATGCTCTACAGATAAGCGTTGTATCCCTCCATCAATTTGATAATCACCATCGATTTGAGCTGTAACAAAAGTCTTTTGTGAAAAGAATCTATTTTCGGTAGCCCCTTCAGGAATGGACATGACGCCCTCAAAACCAATGTATCGGGTTACAAATGCACCAAGAAGAATAAAAATAAATCCTAAGTGAAAGGTAAGTGTAGCCCATTTTCCTTTTTTGTAAAGTTTGTATTTAAAGATGTTCCCTGAAAAATTAATAACAAAAAGCCCCATTATAGCTTCAAACCACCATGCATTATAGATTAAATTCCTAGAATATGCGGTTGGTGAGGTTTCTTGACCAGCATCCATAAAAGTCCCAACAGCCATGGAAGCAGCAAATATTATAAATAGAATTGAAGTGAGACGGGTTGAAAATAAAATTTTAGCAAGATTATTTTTTATCATTGATAACTAGTATTAATTTGATTAAATGTGACTATTCTAATTTAAGAACCGGATAACCATCTACATAAATCCAATCATCTTTTTCCGCTGGCACGTGGCAGGCAATACAATTAGCCTTATAATCGGTAGATACAGTTTTATACATTTTACCTGCTTCAAAAAAAGACCATCCCCATCCATCTCCCCATAAAGGATTATCTGGGAATCGGTTTTTAGCATCTTTAACCATAACAAACCATCCTTCATTCTCGTTTGCTCTACTCACCAATCCCGTCGAAAGATATTCGGTATGCGTATTCATCAACTCTTTTACTAAAATGCATCCATCTGGGAAATATTTGTTTTTTTGATAGAATGAAACTGCTCCAGGTGAAGCATAGACATTGTGGATTCCTTTAGATCCTTTATCACCGTCAATTGCCCATGCACCAAGGAAATCCCACTCTCTATAATTTTCGGGAACGCTCATCACTCCATCGTTCGAACCTGATTCAAAGTAGGAATAAACCTCATTGGTCATTTTCGTCTCTTTAGTAACTTCAGAAGGTATTACTTTCTCTTTATTTTTTGTACAGGCAGATAAAATCAAAACTAAAATAACTATCAAAAAAAAATTTACTTTCATGATCTAATGTTCTTTATTGGTTAATAATTTCTAGTCGAAGATAAGGAATATTCAAAAAGAAAAATTGCACTTTATTCCCCAATCCATTACTTTATTACTAAATCTTCAATTGTTAAAAGGAGCAAGTTTTATGAAATACTGGAAAATATAAGTTGAGTTTATCCTAGACAGGACTTTAAAGTGATTGTTTGCAGATGAATGGCTTGGTGTTGATAAGGAAGAAATAGTAACGGAACGAAAATGAATTAAATAAATTATAACTGGTTACAACACCTTGAATAACCATTGTTTTCTTTGCATGACCGTCGAAAATCCAGCTGATTTCCCACAAGTTCGTTTTCTTTCACTAACTTTAGTTCTAACCAACGCAACTAACATTATACAAGCACGTTGCCGCCAATACTTGGAGGACTCCATCAACAAAACGATATTTATAAATTATTTTTAATTAAACACTTATGAATTTAGGACTAAAAGGGAAAAATGCAATAATTACAGGAGGTAGTAAAGGAATAGGAAAAAGTATTGCCTTAACACTAGCAGATGAAGGCGTAAATGTTGCCATTTGCGCTCGTGGCGAGGAAGCACTCAGAGCTACTGAAAATGAGCTTATTAAAAAAGGTGTGGAAGTTTATGCTCAATCTTGTGATATTGGCGATACTGAAAAATTAGATGCTTTTCTTGATGCTGTCAAGGGCAAGTTTGGAAATGTAGATATTTTAGTTAATAATGTCTCCGCATTAAGCCTAGGAGATGAGTATAATGACTGGGAAGCATCTATCAATATTGATTTATTGGGCAGCGTAAAGGCAACTAGAAAGGTAATTCCTTGGATGGTTGAATCTGGCAATGGTAGCGTTTTATTTATTTCTTCCGTATCCGGACTTGAATCTGGTTCTCCTCCTGCATATGCAGCATCGAAGGCTGCTCTTATTAGTTATTCTAAAACTTTGGCTGTACAACTCGCACCGAAACACATTCGGGTAAACACTATAGCGCCAGGTTCGATTGAATTTAGCGGTGGACTTTGGGAAATGGCTAAAAAAAATGATCGCCCTTTTTATGATATGGTACTCGGTTCAATTCCTTCAGGAAGAATGGGAACTCCGGATGAAATAGGCAAGGTAGCTGCCTTTTTGGTTTCGCCATGTGCTAGTTGGGTTACTGGAACGTGCTTATCAATTGATGGAGGACAACATAAATCAAATTTGTAACAATCAAATAATATATTTAGCCAATTGTTAGTTCTTTGCTTACTCTGAAAATTTTGCGCATTTCCCTCTGGTTCATTTTCTTTTACTAATTTAGAGCGAGCAAATGCAACTAACCATACATCGAGCACGTTGGGTACAATTTATAACTATTACAAAAAATAGAATTATGGAAAAAAAAACGTATCAAAATCATTTCTTTTTTATACTGGTGATAACTTTTACGCTTTCATTGAGCGCACAAGATGATGTAATTCTTAAAAGTGATGGAAATGAAATGCAAGGTAAAATCTTAAAAATAAACAAAGACGATCTACAGTTTATTTACAAAAATGAGACTATTGAGTATACTGTTAATAAAGCAGAAATCATAAAAATCACATTCAGCTCTGGTAGAATTGAATTCTTCAATAAAAAAGCTACGACTTCAAATTCAAATCTAGAAGAACATCACAATAAAGTAGCTATTTTGCCATTTGGTTATATAAAAGACCAAGAGACAAGTAACGTAATGATGACAAAGAAAATTCAACAAGAAACGTATACAATATTCAAAAAAAGGGCGGCAATTCTACAGTTTCAAGATCCTACTACAACTAATGCCTTACTGGCAAAGGCTGGAGTCTCCAACAACAATATAGAAGGCTATACAATGGGTGAAATATGTAATATATTAAATGTAGAATATGTTATTCAAGGATTGGTTTCAATCGAAAAGTCTACTGTGACTAATTACAGCAACACCACAGCTAAAACTAAAACTAAAAACAATAAAGCTTACATCGATAAAAAAGGACATATTGTAGGTGATATTTGGAATAACAATAAAAAAACCAGCAACAGTAGCACTTATAGTACTGCTACGCAAAATTATTCGACAAACATTACTATGAATGTTTATAGTGACAAAGGTGACAACGTTTTTAGTAAAGAACATGCCTCTTTTTGGCAAACTCAAGATGCATATAAAATTACATTAACATATCTTGCTAAACGGACACCCATATATAAAAGATAGAAAGTATCTAGTTCGAATTAATATCTTATACAAGATAGTTTGAACGATAACACCTCATTTTTGACTAAAATTAGTTTCCTCTTGTTACACGTTTTATTCAGTGTTTATTCTTTTGGTCAAAATACGACAACACAAGATTCAACTTCAATAATCTCTTATGCAGATAAGGTCATTGTAAAACTCGACATAGATAATCAAACAGACACTTACTTTGAAAATGACAACCAAAACTTATTAAGAAATAAAAATAACCCTTAAGGAAATTAGTATTGAATTAAAGCGTTTTTTTTAATTAAAAAATAGGGTAGATATGGTTTTTGTAAGCCCGTTATAAATAATATATGTAGCAAGCAAATCGTATGTTGCATGAGAAATCATTACCAACCAAAGGTTTTTCTTATTCATAAGATAAACCATACCGTATATTGCTCCAATTACTATTGAATTCATTGCTCCATGAAATCCTTGATAAATATGAGGAATACCAAAAAGTAAACTTCCAATTATTACCATGGTTACTTTAATTCTTCTAGAAGAGCCAAACCATGATTCGAATCTCTTAAAGAAGAATCCTCTAAATACAATTTCTTCGCAAAAACCTGCAACAATTATTATATAAACACTCATTAGTAAAGCATTAGTTAAGCTTTCCTGTATAAATAAAAATGCTCCCGAACCTTGAGAAGGGTAACCTATTAAAGGCATAAAAATGGTTGCCGAAAACAACTTAAGTAGGATGCCCAAAACGACACCAATTACTATTGTTTTAATAATACGAGTAGGCTTATATAAGCCTAAAGATTTGTAAGTGGCTTTTGTGAGTTTTCTCCAAATCAAAACTAGTATGGCAGCAATAGGAACCATAATTAATCCTATACTTATTATTATAAAAGTTGAAAGGTTTGATCCAAAACGTGAATTTAGAAATTTTGTGCTCATTAAAATTGAAATTTAGATTATGGAGCAATTTAGTGGTTTCATCAATTCAATACCTTCTTTTCAGGATGCCTTTTCTATGACATTTTTATGACATTCATTTTACCAAAGGGCTTTGTGATCTATTCTTTAATACCCATTTATATGATTCAATAATCAATTTACTTGTTAATACAATTGAGCAGAAGTCTTTTCGTTATTAAATGATTTGTAATTTTACAAACAAAAATGACTACAAAATAATGAGTATAGGAAAGAAGGTTGAAGATTTCCGAAGGAGAAAAGGATTCTCTCAGGATAGGCTTGCTCAAGAATCAAAATTATCCCTTAGAACGATTCAACGCCTAGAATCTAATATGGCGAATCCATCAGGCTATACATTAATAGCGATAGCGAAAATTTTAGAGATTGATGTTTCGGAGTTACAAACAGAAATAACGAAAGAAAAAACTGAAAACGACATCTATGATTTATTGAACAGAATTAACGTTTATGGGCTCTTGGGTATTGTTCTTCCTTTCGGAAATGTCATCTTTCCGTATCTGTTTTGGCGAAAATATAAAGATTTACCAGAAATTAATTCTTACGGAAGGCGAATTATCAGTTTTCAAATATTTTGGACTTTAATGGCATCGTTAAACTTCTTATTAACACCTACGATTCAGTACTATATTTACAGACATTTTAAAATAGATTTTGGCCCTATTGCCTGGGTTTTATTTATTCTGTTAATTGTCTACAATGCATATAAAGTTTACAACATATCTAAACATTTAAAGAATAAGAACTTAACTACTTTAATTAAATTACCGCAATTTCTTTAAACTTTTATTTTGTATATCTATTAATGTTTCAACATCACTTTCTTTCTTAAAGCTGTATGTGCTTTAATTCTATCACTTTTTTATCAATTATCTAGAATATCGGAAATACTTTAAGAAAACGAATTGATGAAATCTTAGATATATTGAATTAAAAAATTAAAGAGAAATAACGAAAATCTACCAACATGTTTAGTTAATTACTAGCTTCTCTCCTACTCGGAAAATCCTACGGATTTCCCTCTGGTTCATTTTCTTTTACTAATTTGATTCCTAGTCAACACAACTAACCATACACAAAATCGTTAGCCTTCATTATGACAAGCAACTATAGAATTCTAAAATTATTTAGGAGAATTCGTCGAAAAGTAAGGTCTATAGTTCTGTATATCTGAATTATTACCAAAGAAAATTTTACTTACCTTTAAATATTAATGAAGAGGAATGATTTCGGTTGCTCCTCCTTCCGACTTAAACGTTTCGTTGTAACCTCGAGTTATGCCAGTCCCTACCGAAATCTTAGCCGTCACCGATATGTTTTATTAAATAAAAACTAACTTGGAGTTAAGTGAATTTAAAAAAATACATAGCAGAACTCAAAAGGCGAAATGTAATTAAATCGACGATAGCCTATTTAATAGTAGCATGGATAGCAGCTCAGGTGGCAGAACTTGTTCTTTCAAGTTTTGATGCACCACCTTATATCATGAAAATCTTGATTATTATCTTGATTATAGGCTTTCCGATCAATTTAATTTTTACCTGGATATATGAATTCTCCGCTAAGGGAATTAAGAAAACTGAAAATATTGAGGAGGTGACCTCGCTATCACTAAAATCTAACCATAGGATTAATAAAAACAATAGAAAACTGGCAGTATTACCATTTCGCAACATTGGTTCGGAAAATGGCAGTGATTATTTTAGTGATGGACTGACAGAAGAAATCATTATTCGCTTGTCCAGAATCAAGGAGCTTGAGATTGCTTCGCGAAACACCTCGATGCGCTATAAAAATTCAGAATTGGATATTGCAACATTGGGTCGAGAATTGAAAGCAAGATATATTTTACAAGGTACAGTGCGCAAGCATGACAGTGATTTAAGAATATCAACAGAGTTAATTGATGTCGAAAAAGATTCTGGCCTTTGGGCGGAGATCTACAATGGGAAAATGGCTGATGTTTTTGAAATTCAGGAAAAGGTATCTAAGAAGATTGTAAAGTCATTACAACTCAGGCTTAGTACTAAAGAAAAAATAGCACTGAGCAAGAGTGGAACAATGAATAGCACGGCATTTGATGCTAACTTGAGAGCACGAGAGTTTCTGTTTCGATATACAAAGAGCTATCTTCTTTTAGCCATAGACCTTTTTCAAAAGGCATTAGATATTGATCCAAAATATGCAGCTGCATATGCCGGTATGAGTGAGGCTTGTGCCATGTTATATGAAACACATGATAAAAGCAACCTCTTATGGCTTGAACAATCCGAGCAATCAGCATTGAAAGCGCTCATCTATGACCCTAGCTCATCTGAAGCGTACAGCGCACTTGGACTGACTTATGTTAATAAGGGTTCACTTGACGAGGCACTTACATCTGTTCAAAAGGCAATTTCATTTGACCCAAACAACTTTTTCGCCTATTGGATAAGAGGACGACTCTATAGAATGAAAGACAGAGATTCTGAAGCAGTCATTGATTTTAATAAAGTATTAGAACTTAATGGTGGTTTTCATTCTGCTTATGGTGATTTGCAGATGTCTTATGAAAAATTAGAAGACAAAGAAAATCTACAAGAAACTACTCAACGAGCGGCATCATTTTACCCAGACTATTTATTACATAACCCTGAGGACGCACGTGCGTATCAGTTTTATGCTTTCACCTTAGAAAGATTAGATCGTAGAAAAGAAGCTAAAATAGAAATGGGTAAAGGGGTTGATATAAACCCAAATGATCAAATTATTATTTATAATGCCGCATGTTTTTATGCACTAATAGGTGATAAAACAGCGTCAATTGAAAATCTCAAGAAAGCAATAGATAATGGGTTTGGAAATTATGAATATATGAAACATGACCCAGATCTATATAGTTTGAAAAATGAGCCAGATTTCATCAAACTAATGCACGGTAAATAACTGGCTTAAAAGGAATTATTAAAGGATTTTAGTTTTAGTCAATTTTATGAAGGAAAAATGAAAGCAGCAATTTATGAAACTTACCAAGGGTCAATTACTATACAGAATGTGGAAGATCCTATTCCAAAAGAACATGGAGTTGTTATTTCAGTCAAAGCCACTGGATTGTGTCGTAGTGATTGGCATGGTTGGATGGGTCATGACACGGATATAGAACTGCCCAATGTTCCTGGACACGAATTTGCCGGAACTATAGAAGCCATTGGAAAAAATGTTAAAAATTTTCAGATAGGAGACAGAGTTACGGTTCCTTTTGTATGTGGATGTGGAAGTTGCAGACAATGTCTATCGGGAAATCATCAAGTGTGTGACCGTCAATCACAGCCAGGTTTTACACATTGGGGTTCATTTGCGGAATACGTTGCTTTAGATTATGCTGATATTAACTTGGTAAAACTTCCTGAAGAAATTAACTATATAACCGCTGCGCTTTTGGGCTGTCGGTTTATTACGTCTTACAGAGCAATAGCAAATCAAGGAAAAGTTTCAGGAGGGCAATATGTAGCTATACATGGTTGTGGTGGTGTAGGCTTATCAGCAATAATGATCGCTCATGCTCTCGGAGCCCAAGTAATTGCCATTGACATCAACGGCGAAACTTTAGATTTCGCAAAAGAATTAGGAGCTATCGCAACCATAAATGCAAGGGGAAATACTAACATAGTGGAACAGATTAAAACAATATCGCATGGTGGAGTTCATGTATCTATTGATGCTCTTGGAAGTCCAAATACTTGTTATAATTCTATTGCAAATTTAAGGAAAAGAGGCAAACACATTCAGGTTGGACTGATGACAGGAAATCATAAAAATCCAAAAGTTCCAATGGATCTGATATTAGCCAATGAATTGGAGGTTATAGGAAGTCATGGGATGCAAGCATATAAATATCCTGAAATGTTGGAAATGATTAAAAATGGAAAACTGCACCCTGAAAAATTAATTGATAAGACTATTTCACTTAAAGAATCGACCGATGCCCTGCCAAACATGGGGAATTTTGACCATAAAGGAGTTTGGGTTATTGATTCTTTTTAATATTTCAGCAAAATAGTTAGTGCTATATTTTAGTAAAATAACTTAATAAACCTTGCTAACGAAAATCACGAAGTCTAACAATGTTTATAATTCATTGCTTGTTTTGTAACTATTGAGTAATCCTATGGAGTTTCCTACATTATAAGTTTTATTCACTAATTTAGTTCTTGCTAACAAACTAACCTTACACAAACATGTTGTAGCATATTAAACTGAATCTGAAAATTCAAACTTTAATGTTTGATTAAAAAAGTCAGAAATAGTATTGAGTTCACAGTTAATTATTGAGATAATTAATGATTTTTGATTCAAAAAAAGCGTAGTCATATCCTCCTGTAAAATAATCCACAATAATACCTTCTCTATTTATAAGAAATGTCATAGGTCTTTCTGATTGTATATCTGCCCAATTAAACTCCTTTGAATAAGCAGCAGATACAATAAAGGGCTTTTTATTGGCGAATTTCATTAATGTTTCTTTATCCTCATCAGACAAAGCAATTATAACTAATCCCTGGTCTTGATATTTTTTTTGTAACCTATTAAGTTCTGGCATTTCCTTTATACAAGGAGCACACCAAGTAGCCCAATAATTTAATAATATTATTTTACCTTTATAATCACTTATATTCTTTTTGGAATCGTCAGCTAACAAATTAAAATCAAATGATGGAGCAGGTTTATTATGGAGTACTTCTAATGCATTGAGTACGACCGAAACCCTTGGTTTCATCCGTGTAACTTTTGTGAAAGCCATACCGCATATTAATATTAGAAATATTAAGATAATGGCTATAACATAGGTTAAAAAACCTTTCGGTAAAAAGTATTTATTGTTTTTTCCTAATAGATACAAAAGGAAAATGGCAGTAATAATAATTGTTGCAGCTATTAATTGCCCCCATTGAATAATAAATTTAGCATTGTTTCCTATAAAATCTTCCATTTTTATCTTGTTAGCCTATGCTCTCATGACGATTAGAAAGAAAAAATGTTACATGTATTCTTCAAGAAGAGCATAAAATGAATATGACTATAACCAAACGTGCTTCAACACCATATGTCGTTAATTGCTACAGTTGGCTAAGACGAGGAAATTCTCCTACAAATTTCTATCTTTAGATTATTGGAGAATTAGTAGAGACAGCCTTGCTCCTTTTCAAGGCGTTCAGCCTACCTGCAATTACATGGTTATCCCTTACTTGGAAAATTCGTAGGATTTTCCTCTGGTTCGTTTTCTTTTGCTAACTTAGTTCCCAACATTACTAACCATACACAAGAACTTTGCGCAACATTATGAAAACCGAAATAATACCCTATTTTGGATTTGACAAAATTAAGTTAGGTCTAACATTAGGACAAATTGAATTATTATTGGGTAAGCCGTCCGAAAAGGATAGAGAAACTTATTCTGATAACTCAATTGATATGATTTTTAAATATCATAATCTTGGAGTGGATTTAACTTTTTCATCTGATGATGATTTTCGACTAGGAACAATTACTTTCTACTCGAATGGTTTCTCACTCAAAGGAAAAAAACTAATCGGATTAAAAGAAAAAGAATTTGTAACGAAATCAAATCTGATTTTTTCTGATATAGAACTTGATGATGACTTTAAAGAACTGAATTCTAAAGATTACACTTCAAATTCAAACGGTGTTTCCTTTTGGATTGACAGCGGAATTGTAGAATCGATTTCAATTTTTCCTGATTATCAAGACGATGATGAAACACCAATATGGCCAAATTAACAAAAAACGATTGCCCAATATGGTGTATAACACATTGTTTACTTTGTGTGTACTCGGAAAATCCTTCGGATTTCCCTCTAGTTCGTTTTCTTTTACTAATTTAGTGCTAGCCAATGCAACTAATTATACACAAGCACGTTGTGGGCAATGATGAAGTGGGTAGGGTGAATTTTCGGATGACACCTATAAACTCTTAAAAGATGATCCACAATTCATTTTTGAAAGCAGAGGTACAATAGACGTTAAGGAAAAAGGAGAATTGGAGGTGTACTTTTAAGTAAGTTCTAATATTTATGGGATGAATGATTTAAGACATAAAATTCAAAGTCTTCCAAAAGGAGACGTACACAGTCATTTGCATCTGAGTGCAGGTATAGATTTGCTTAAAATCAAATATCCAAAATTGGATTTTCCCGTTCCCCAATATTACAATGGCTTTGAGGGAATGATGTTATTTATTGAGCAAAACATAAATACATTTATGACGTCTTCAGAAAAGGCCATAAGCCTTATGGATATTGGGATTAGAAGCAGTATGGCAGATAATGTAACCTGCCTTGAGGCCAGCATAGATATAAACCTATCTAGGTTTTTCAACAATTCTGTCCAAGAATTTATCGAAGCGGTAGATCGGCTAAAGGCAAATTATCTGGGGAAGATAGATTTTAGGCCAGAGATCGGAATTAATAAAGATAGCCCTACTGAAATAATATACGGAAGTGGTATGCAGTGTATTGAAAGCGGTGTATTTAGCGGCCTTGATATTTACGGAAATGAAAAAGGCAGGGATTTAAGTGGTTTTCAAGAATTATTTCTATACGCCAAAACTAAAAAACTTAAAACCAAAGTACATATTGGGGAGTTTTCAGGTCCTGAAACCATAGAAAATGCTATTGAGTTACTTGAACCAGACGAAATTCAACATGGCATACATGCAGCTGAATCCGATAATACGATGCATATGATAGTAGAAAGAGGAATTCGTATGAACGTATGCCCTCATAGTAATATTGCTTTGGGCGCGGTGGCAGACTTATACGCCCATCCCATTCGAAAATTATACGACTCAGGTATTAATCTGACCATCAATACAGACGATTTGTTACTCTTTAACGCTACACTTACTGACCAGTATACCAGTCTGATTGAGCATGATATTTTTACTTTCGAAGAAATTAATGAGATACGTAAGAACTCATTACTGTAGTAATCACCAATTGTTTATGACACCCCTTTTATAGCAACTTTCTAACTCACAACAATGTATAAAGAAATAGTGGCCCAAGTGCTATAAATAAAATGTAAAATAATGGTCAGTAATAAACTGAAAGTAAATGCGATACTTTTCATATACATACTGCTGTGGTTCATTTGGACTCACTTAGATTTGAAAATTAAAAATTATAAATGAAAAAACTAAAATTTCCAACTGCCCAAACAATTTTAATCCTTATTGCTGGATTTGTAACGCTATTAACCTGGTTAGTTCCAGCTGGCAAATATGATAGTCTAGCCTACAATGCTACGAGCAATACATTTACAAAAACTAGTTTAGAAGAGAGTATCGAATTGCCGGCAACACAAGAAACGTTAGATACGCTCGCTATAAAAATCCCAATTGAAAAATTTACAAATGGTGATATTTATAAACCAATTGGTATTCCCAACACATATAAGGAACTGGAGTCAAAACCTCAAGGCTTTGCTGCATTAGCAAAATCACCTATAAAAGGAATAATCGCAGCTTCAGACATCATTTTTCTAATTCTTATTATCGGAGGCTTAATTGGCATAATGAATCTCACCGGTGCTTTTGATGCTGGTATCTTCTGGATGGCAAAAACACTTAAAGGTAAAGAGTACATTCTAATAATTTTGGTAACAACGCTTATTGCAGCCGGTGGCACAACCTTTGGACTTGCCGAAGAAACTATGGCATTCTACCCTATTCTAATTCCTGTTTTCCTCGCTGCAAAATATGATGCCATGGTTGGACTAGCATGTATTTTTCTTGGTTCTGGTATTGGATCAATGTGTTCAACAATAAACCCCTTTGCAACAATTATTGCCTCAGATGCCGCTGGTATAAGTTGGACAGAAGGTCTCGAAAATCGCATTATCATGTTAGTTGTTTGTTTGTCTATTACTATTCTGTATATCCTACGGTATGCAAAACGAGTAAAAGCTGATCCTACAAAATCAATTATTTATGATCAAAAAGAAGCCTTAGAAGAGCTATTTGGGTTAAATAAAATGAGTTCCACCATAAAATTTACTAATAGAATGAGACTCATTTTAGTCATATTTTCATTATGTTTTGTTGTAATGATAATAGGTGTTTCTATGCTCGATTGGTGGTTTGTAGAAATGACTGCCACATTTTTAGTAGGTGCTATTATCATTGGCTTCATTGCTAAGATAAAAGAAAACATCTTCGTTGAGGCGTTTGCAAAAGGCGCTGGAGAATTATTAAGCGTTGCATTTATTGTAGGTATAGCGCGAGGTGTAACTATTTTAATGGAAGATGGTCTTATAAGTGATACTATTTTATTTCATGCGAGTGAGATAACCGAGGGCATGAGCAAAGGCCTATTTGCTAATGTCATGCTCATTATTTATGGTGGTTTGTCCTTTTTTATGCCATCTTCGTCAGGAATGGCGGTACTAACAATGCCAATTATGTCGCCTTTAGCTGATACTGTTAACATAGGAAGAGAAATTATAGTTGATACCTATCAATATGGACTCGGTTTGTTTTATCTAATCAATCCTACTGGTTTGATTTTGGCCGCTTTGGCTATTGTCAAAATTGGTTTCAATAAGTGGTTGAAATTTATAATGCCTCTTTTCTTAGTGTTACTAATTACTACCATGATATTGCTGACTATTTCGGTCTATTGAAAATAAAAACTACGTACCATACACAAGCACGCGGTACTATATTTAAAAGGCAATCGCTTCATCCAATAATTTCAATATACTAATTTTTGATATTTTGTAACCCAAAAGTTTGATTTGTCGTCCAACGAGCAAACAACATTTAGAAAAACAAAAATGAAAAAAGCACTTTATTTAAAACATTTATTATTAGTAATTATATTTTTAGCCTTTAATTCACAATCCAAAATCTACGCACAAACCCTAGAATCTAGTATAGATAATTTATTAAATGTGAAATATTCAGACAGTACTCCGGGCGGAACTTTCTTGATTTCTAAAAATGGAAACATCATTTATAAAAAAGCATTCGGTCTTGCAAATCTAGAATTAAATGTTCCAATGGAAGCAGACAACGTCTTCGAAATAGGTTCTATGACAAAACAGTTTACTGCAATATCCATTTTAATGCTTATGGAAAAAGGGAAACTAAATTTGGATGACAAAATAACCAAGTTTATTCCTGACTATCCCACTAATGGACATAAAATTACAATACACCATTTATTAACTCATACTTCTGGAATAAAAAGTTACACAAGTATGAAAAAACTCAATGAAATTTCAAAACAAGACTTGACTCCATTAGAGTTAATTGATTTTTTTAAAAACGAGCCTATTGATTTTGTTCCTGGGGAAAAATTCAAATATAATAATTCAGGATATGTGATATTAGGCTATATCATTGAAAAAGTGACTGGACAGAGTTATGCTAATTTTGTTGAGGAACAAATTTTCAAAACACTAAAGATGACAGCCTCACAATATGCAAGTAATAGCGAGGTAATTCAAAATAGAGCTTCAGGGTATCAAGATAATGAAGGCTATATTAATACTAGAGAAATTAGTTTCACTTTAACTTATTCTGCAGGTTCGTTGATGTCTTCCGTCAGTGATATGTTTACCTGGCAAGAAGCTATAAAAAACAATCTTTTAATTAGTAAGAAAACAACTGAAAAAGCATTTACGAATTACATCTTGAATAATGGCGAACCTATTAACTATGGTTATGGCTGGAATATTAAAACCATAAATAACATTCGGAGTTTTGAACACGGTGGTGCAATTTGGGGCTTCAAGTCAATGGGTGTTTATTTACCTGATTTAGATATTTATGTCATTGGATTAACTAATTGCCTCTGCAACTCACCAACCAAGGTTACAAGAGAAATAGCCGAATTGGCTGCGAAATATTAAATTAAAAACGCTGTACGATAATGTGTATAATTAATTACTAAAGTTGGTTAAGTAGAGGAAAATCTCCTACAAATTAGTATCTTTAGATTATTGGAATATTAGTAAAGACAGCCTTGCTCCTTTTCCAACGCTTTCTACCTAATTATCAGTAGAGCCTAATTATTCACAAGGCTGTTAAGACGCGACTAGCAGTATAAATGAATGTTGTGCGTTTTTAAAATGAATAATGGTTTAAGTATAAGTCAGATATATATCAACTCTAGTATATTGCATTAATTTATTATTATTATAATTATGAAATTAAACTTATTGTCTTGTGATGCTCAGAGGCCAGATAAAAGAGCGATAGCCAAATGTATTGCAGAAATTTCATCTAACATTGATGAATCCTTGTCGAATGAACTTACTGCTATTCTTTTAGAAGGAGATGCTGTAGATATTGAGATGGAAGACAGAAACTCTGGTTCTGCTTTAAGAGCTTTGCGAAAACTAAGTATTGATTACGAAATTATAGAATGAACCAAATTACCAGCAAAGATTTTTTCTTAATATCTCAAACTAATTCCCTCTGAAATATCATCATCGTCCTTAATTAAGGAAAACTCTCATATTAGAATATAGTAAGATATTCATGTGGGCTATCGCCTAGCAAACTGATTGCTATAGCCGGCTAATATGAGGAATTTCTCCTATAAATTACTATCTTTAGATTATTGGAAAATTGGTTAAAACAGCCTTGCTCCTTTTTCAACGCGTTCTGCCAAACTATCGGCTGGTTCAGCAGAGCTAAATTAGTCACAAGGATATAAGACGCAACGACACCATTCACAAACACGTTGGTACTCATTTAAAGCATATGAAATACAAAAAAACGTACCTCTTTCTTTTGCTGACACTTGCTTGGTCATGGACACTTTGGACTATTGGTCTTAACCATCTTTCTGAAGGAATCAATCAAGAATCAATCGAGAAGTTTATAATGTTCTTTTTTGTTGGTGTTTATGGACCAACAATTAGTGGAATTGTTACAACTCTCATTTTTGATGGTTTTTCAGGTACCTTGAACTTACTCAAGAAACTGATTATATGGAAAGTTCCAATTAAACACTATTTATACATTATTCTTTTGCCATTAGTTTTTGTTATTATTGGAATTGGTCTTTATAGCTTATTAATTGGAGAAATTGGAGATTTTGATAAAACGGCCTTTATTTCAATACCAACCATATTATGGGCTGGCTTATATGCTGGACCTTTGGGCGAAGAACTTGGATGGAGAGGTTTTTTATTACCTGAATTACAAAAAATATTTTCGAACTTAAAAAGTGCTGTTATAATTGGAATAATTTGGTTTGTTTGGCACATTCCATTATTCTGGGCACCATTTGGAACCCTCGTTAGCGGAGAAAAAATTACTTTAATACCAGTTCTGACTTATTTTTTCATGTTAGTCTGTCTATCAATAATCATCACATGGTTAGTGGTTAAATCTAAAAAAAGTGTTCTAATTGCAATTCTATTTCATTTATCAATAAATGCTGGAATCGCATTGTTGTTTTTCCCCGAATTGAATATCCATTTTAAATATGTACATTTCTTATCAAGTATTCCAATGATAATATTCACCTTTTTCTTGATAGTAAATAACAAATTAAAAACAAGTGCCAACTACGTGCGTAATTAATTACTCACCCTGTGAGCACTCGAAAAATCCTATGGATTTTCCTTTGGTTGGTTTTCTTTACTAATTTAATTTTTTATACATAACTAACTATACAAAAGCACCTTAACCCCATTTCGACCCTTCCCAAATTACGTATGCAAAAAATCAAAAGGATATTTATAAAATGGTCGAGTAACCAGATGTTACAGTGAACCTTTCTTATTAGAGATTTTTGCCGTATTTTTCGCAACTAGACAATTGAATATTTAAAAGAAAATATTGTTTATGAGTATTTTAAAAAAATTTACAAAAAAGATATAAATTGAAAAAAAACATACTAATCACTGGAGGTGCTGGCTTTATCGGGACTGCATTATCTCTGACATTAATTGGTAAAGGATATAAAATAAGAGTGTTGGATAATTTATCTGAACAAATTCATGGCAGTATCCCTGAAAAGTCACACTTGTTTAATCTAATAAAGGATGAAGTAGAATTTATAAAAGGAGATGTTCGAAACAGACAAGATTGGTTAAAAGCTTTACAGGGTCAACATATGGTTGTTCATTTGGCAGCAGAGACTGGCACTGGTCAATCCATGTACGAAATTGAAAAGTATACAGATGTAAATATAAAAGGAACATCTATACTTTTGGATATTTTAGCGAATCATAAAGACCATTCAGTTGAAAAAATTATAATTGCTTCTTCAAGATCCATTTATGGTGAGGGTAAATATCAGTGTATCCAACATGGTATTGTCTATCCAAAAGAACGAAAAGAAAGTGATATGTTGCAAAAGGATTTTAATGTAAAATGCCCGATTTGTAATACAAATGCCGGTTTGTTAGCAACCGATGAATTGAGTAAAATACACCCGTCATCTATTTATGGGCTAACAAAGCAAGTACAAGAAGAGATGTGTATGATTGCCGGGAAATCTCTAAATGTCCCAGTAGTTGCCTATCGATATCAAAATGTATATGGCCCTGGACAGTCCTTATCAAACCCTTATACAGGAATACTATCTATATTTTCTACCAGAATTAAGAATAATAATGAAATAAACATTTTTGAGGATGGCGAGGAAAGTAGAGATTTTGTTTATATACAAGATGTAGTTGATGCTACCATTCTGGGAATTGAAAAGGATGAAGCTAATTATAATGTTTATAATGTAGGTTCTGGTGTTCAAACATCAGTCTTAGATGTGATAAGAAACTTGACTAAGGAATACAATGCTAATATTAATTATACCATTTCTGGTAATTTTAGGTTAGGAGATATTCGAGATAATTATGCCGACTTATCCAAGATTACGATAGATCTAGGTTTCAAACCTAAGGTTTCTTTTGAACAAGGAATTAAGTTGTTTTGTCAATGGGTTTCTAATCAAGAAATTCAAAGTGATCAATATTCCAAATCGTTCGAAGAAATGAAAAACAAAGGCTTATTAAAATAAATGGACAACATGTTTAAAGGTAAAAAAATACTTTTTTTTTCCATAAGTTTTTTTGGTTATCAGACTGAGATAAAAAATAAACTGGTTGAATTAGGAGCAGAAGTCGATTTTTTTGATGAGCGCCCTAAAAACACGTTTTGGTATAAATTTTTGATTCGTTTAAATAAGAATCTAGTCAAATCTCCAATTGAGAAGTATTATAAAGACATCATTTCGAAAACGAAAATGAATGATTATGATTATGTGTTTTTCATAAAAGGAGAAGTGATTACACCAAAAATTCTAAAGGACTTACGAGAGCATCAAAAAGATGCCAAGTTTATTTTATACCTGTGGGATTCAATTAAACATCGCCAATCGGTTCAGAGACTTTTCCCTTTATTTGATAAGATTCTTTCATTTGATTTGAATGATGTTAATAAACATACCTATTTACATTTCCGTCCGTTATTTTATTTAGATACTTACGCTCAAATTCCTTTGGCTCAAAAAAATCATGAAAATGATGTAGTATTTATTGGGACAGCACATCCAGATAGGTACCCAGTGCTCATGAACGCAAGAGACCATTGTAAATCAAATAATTTAAAAACCTATTTCTTTATTTATTTACAAGATTGGAGAATCTTTTACTTGTGGAAATTGTTTTCTAAGAGTTTTGGCAAAGCGAAAAAAAGTGATTTCGAATTCGAGTCTATTAATAAAGAAGAAATTAAATCTATTATTAAGAATACGACTTGTGTACTTGATATTGAAAAATCGATACAATCGGGCCTAACAATGAGAACTTTAGAGGTTTTAGGAGCAAGAAGAAAATTGATAACAACAAATGCTACCATTAAGGAATATGATTTTTATAATGAGAATAATGTTTTTATTATAGATAGAGAAAATCCTGTTATATCTGCTGAATTTATAAAAACAAAATATCAAGAGGTAGATCGAGATATTTATCTAAAATATAGCTTAGAGTATTGGTTAAATGAAGTTTTCGAATAAAACTTGTTGAGATTATTTGGGCACTAATATACCAGGAGTAAAAAACATAAATGAATTTAATAGAATTACTTGTAAATATTTACTCTTTTAAAATATTTATTCCTTTTTCATTTCCGTTTATAGTTGAAATCTTAATAAAATACATTCCAGATGTCCATGATTGTGAATCAATAACGACTTCATTAGAATTGGTGTCAAGTGTTATTATTGATTGCCCCAAGATATTATAAACACTCACAACTTTTATTAACTCATTACTTTTAAGTTTTAGTTCATTCTTTATAGGGTTTAAATATTGTAATGATATTTCTGAATTAAATTCGTCAATTGATAAGGCAGTGTCTGTGAAATTCTGAGCATATATCTTATTACCAGCACCTTTATCTTCAATAAATACAGTAACAGCCTGACCGTTAACAGGCTTCACAAACTGAATTCTACCCTTATTCCCAGAAAATGTAGCCATCGGTTTAATTTCCTCTGGCCATACAAAATCTCCGTTCGAATCTAAATAACACGCATTTAAAGTTGTAGGTGTTGCGCCATTATCGTTACCACTTTTAATTAAAAATAAAGGCTGATCATTTACTAGCTGTAAGTTTCCAGCATGCACATTTTCAGATCCGATAACATAAATTTCTTTAGCAGTATCTGTAAACTGTCGTGCTCCCGAAGTTTTATCAAATTTTTGAACGTATTCTCCAGATTCACTTTGTGAGGTATTTGTATAGCTACATACCGCCCAAATATAGTTCGACCCAGAACTATAAGCTATTTTGGTAGCTTGCTCATAATTGGTTTCGTTAGTATCGAAGTCCATTCCGTTTATCCCCCAAGGTAAGGTGCCATCTGAGTTAATCCGTTGCAAATAGGAATCAAAACGTGTAGCAGATTTTCCAATATAACCATAATAAACAATGTCATTATCAACTAATCCATCATACGTTGTATTAAAAGCTGTTGTTTTATTTGACAATTGGGTCGGATTGGTCCAAACAGCATTTCCATCTGTATCAAAACGCTGTGCATATAATGTAGAATTAATGCCACTTCCGATAACATGAAATACCATAATATAATTTCCGGTAGAAATTTCGTAAAGATCTCCTGGTGAAGTAGAGCTTGAACCACTCAAAGCAGCTTGAGTTGCCGGCCAAATATCATTTCCATTGCTATCATATTTTTGCATGGTTGCTTTAAATGCACTTGTACTTAACCAAGACACAATGTTGTCTCCTGAAGAAAGAGGAAGAATATTTACCACTAAAGCACTCGGAAACGTAATTGCCCATAATTGCGTACCACTTGTATTCATTTTAAAAGCATGACCTGAATCGTCATCAGTACCCGAACAGCCAATGTATAAATTATCACTACTGTCTATACTCAAAGACCAAACAGATGTAAATGTCGACATAGGTATGGTATTACTTACTAACATCCCATCATTTCCAAATTGTTTAGTTCCAGTGGCATCCAATAATTGTAATCTTAGCTCATAATTGGTAGGAGCCGCTACTACTTTCCAAAATACAATATAGGTTTGACCATCCGATGTCCCTATTGATTTCATATCTCCAGAATTAGAGTCTGCAATTAAGGTATTCACTGCTGTATCTATGTTCCATTGGGCATGAGATACAAACCCGACTAATAACGCAATGCAAAGTGTAATTTTTTTCATGATTATTTTAGTTTTGTTTAGAATTCGTTTTTAATTTGGAATAAATTATAACAAATTATTTAGTGGTCTGTTTACTAGGTCTAATCTGTCGATAAGAACATTTACAGAATTCTGACCCTAACAGAAACTTGGAATAAATATTAAAATGAAGCTAAATTTTCTCATAATACAACATAAGAAAGATAATGAATATTTTTTTATTCGCTATTTAATAGTTTAACGCACTACAACAATGTTTATAACCCATTGTTTACTTTGAGTGTACTCGTGAAATTCTACGGATTTTTCTTTAGTTTGTTTTCTTTTACTAATTTAGTTGCCTATAATTAAACAGTGTGCCCTAAACAAACACGTTAGACAACAGTTGAGAAAGAATGAATGAGATTAGAAAACAACTGACTTTATTCATCGAAGAATCAAATCTAAATATTGAAAAAATTCGGGCTGAATTTAATCCTGACCAATACAATCTTATATCAGCTCACGTTACACTTTGTCGAGAAGATGAAATTGAGTCAATCGAAAGTATCATTGAGCGGATTAAATCTATCTCCTTGAAAAAGCCAATATCAATTGGATTTAAAAGCGTGGAACGGTTTTCGAACGGAAAAGGTGTTTTAATACCCGCAACTGATAGAAATATTGAATTTAGGGAATTAAGAAAATCTGTCTTGGGACAAATCAAATTGACTAAAGAACAATTTCCCCATATAACTTTAATGCATCCAAGAAATTCGACTTGTACTGACGCCATATTTGAACAAGTAAAAAAACTGAAGTTTCCAACGGAACTAGAATTCGGAAAAATCAGTTTAATCGAACAAAGAAACGGAGGATACTGGTATGTTCTACAAGAGTTTAATATCGTGAATAAAAACGTTGCACAATAACGTGTATAAAAAATTGCGTAGTTTAGTGCTTACCCAAAGTTAGATACCATACACAAACACCTTGGGCGTCATTCAACCAAACCGAAACAGAATAATAAAAAAATATTAATGATAGAAACTGAACGACTTATTTTAAAACCGTTGACATATGAGCAGTTGGTAAAATATATAAAATGTGACAATTCATTGGAGATTGAACTAAAACTAAATGAAACTTCAAGGACGATTTCATCAGAATTAAAAGAAGCGTTTGAACAAACAATTCTTCCAAATGTTGCAGACAAGAGTAAAAACTATTTGTATTCTACTCTTTGGACGGCAATCTCAAAAATTGACAACAAAATGGTAGGCGATTTATGTATCGTTGGTGAACCAAATGCTGACGGAGAAATAGAGATTGGATATGGAACTTATGACGAATTTCAGAATAAAGGTTTTATGACAGAAATAGTAAGTGGAATGATTGAATGGGCTAAAAATCAACCTGAAATAAAAGCAATTGTTGCTTCGACAGACAAAACCAATACTGCTTCTTTCAAAGTTCTAGAAAAAAACAGTTTCATTAAAATTGGAGAGACAGGTTCCCTATTTAATTGGAAATGGGAAATGGGAAATTAATAATCAAAAAAGTCCGTACAAAAAATAAAAGCACTAGAATACTGTAAATAAAAACAGGTAGAATACTACTAAATTCAAGGTTGAAACTCGCTTTTACTTTTATGTAGCTAGATTAAAAATATTTCTGAAACCACCTACTTTTTAAATACTAAACATTGTAATAATTCTGAAAAAAGAAAAATGAAGAACGAATTTTTAAGACATACTTTAGCTACAATCGATTATAGATTTCAAAAATCAGTAAAATATAGAAATGCTGATTTTGGTAGTTTCACATTGGGAAAGGAAAGCAGAACCCCAAAGGAAATCATTAACCATATGTATTTTGTCTTATGCTCTACAACAATTTATATTATTGAGGAACGCGTTCAAAAAAAATTACCCGACAAGCTAGATTTAGAATTGGAAATTGAGAGGTTTAATTCAGAACTAAAGAACTTGGACAAAATTCTATCAGAAAATGTATTAGATATGAAATACTCCAAAAGGTTATTTCAAGGCCCTTTGTCTGATATTTTAACTCATATTGGTCAAATAGCCATGTTATCGAGATTGAATAACAATCCTATTGAATGGGAAGATTTTTCCTCTTCTCCTATTCAAACAGAAAACAGAAATAATTAAAACACTGTTGGTAGACAAAATATAAAAGTTAGGAGCGTTATTATATCGAAAATGCAGCATACTTTTGCAGTCCACATTTCATACGCAAACTTTGACAATACTTTAGGGATATCCTAAAATTCAAAACAGGAAAACGAGAACAATACAAATGATTCAAGAACAAAAAATATTAAAGTACAAGAATCGAATTGTTTTTGAGAGAATACGCATGTCAAGTTTTAAACGTATTCCAAAGTTATACCAAGACAAAGAAGCTTGTTTTATGTTCATCAATGAAGGAGAGTTTTCAATAAGAACACAGGATGAATTTATTTCTTTTGACAAAGGAAAAGGGCTATTAGCAAAATGTTTTGACTATTTTTTTGAGACCAACAAAAAGCAACGCGATAAAAGTGATTCAATTGAAGTTGTTGGTGTATTATTATATCCCATTATTCTTGAAGAATTATTTCAATTTGATATTATGCATTCATCTCATATAGTAGATTATAATGTAAGACAAATTCAAGTAGATGAATTACTCAGTAATTTCAAAGACAGTATCAATTTGCTATTAGACAATCCTGAATTAGCAGACGAAACCTTAATTAAAACTAAACTAAAGGAGTTTGTTTTATTGATGAGTAAAACTGTAAATGCGCCATCTCAATTAGACTTTTTGTCGTCAATGTTTAAAAAGAATACGAGTACCTTTAAAGTAACCATTCTTAATAATCTATACTCCAATTTATCAATTGATGAATTAGCTCACTTATGTGGAATGAGTTTATCTACATTTAAGCGTAAGTTTCGTGAAACGTTTATGGAAAGTCCTAAAAAATTTATTGGGAAAATGAAATTAGAGAAAGCTTCAAAGATGTTGGTATCAAAAGAGTATAGAATCTCTGATGTCGCTTACGATTGTGGTTTTGAAACTATCTCTACATTTAACCGCTCCTTTAAATCACATTTCGGAAAATCGCCTACTGAGTATCGATTAATGAGTTCTACGTAGTTCAATAGCCTTTCACTTCATAAAGAAATCCTAAAAATTGAAGCTTGATGTTAATTAATACTTAAACATTAGCTCATTTCTCATTCTTAGAAAGAATTATTCTAATATTGAAAATTCGAAGTAGAGCATGAACAAACAAGTCAATGAATTAGGAACGGAAAAGATAAGTAAGCTTTTGTTAAAGCAGGCTATTCCAGCGTCTATAGGTATTTTAGTAATGTCTATTAATATGATTGTTGACACTATTTTTGTTGGTCGTTGGATTGGAGTTATGGCAATAGCGGCGATTACCGTGGTTTTACCAATTGCATTTCTAATTTCTTCTATTGGAATGGGAATTGGCATTGGAGGAAGCTCTATTATTTCAAGAGCATTAGGTGCAAAAAATAACTCAAAAGCATTTGAAGTATTTGGAAATCAGATAAGTTTAACCGTTGGCTTGTCTTTCTTCTTTGTGTTCTTAGGAACATTCTTTTGCTTTCCTATTTTACAATTGTTTGGAGCAAATGGAAATATTATTGGCCCAGCAACAGATTATTTTCATGTCATTATTTGGGGAGTTCCTTTTTTAGCCTTTGCAATGATGGGAAATCCTGTTATTAGAGCCGTTGGCAAGCCTAATTATGCCATGTGTACCCTGATTTTCCCAGCTATATTTAACATTATTTTAGATGTAGTTTTCATAAAATACATGAATTTAGGGATCTATGGTGCAGGTTTAGCAACTTCTATTTCTTATGGAGTTTCGGGATTATTTATATTGTGGTTTTTCCTTTCTAAAAATACAGGGCTACGAATCATTCCTAAATATTTTGTAATCAATGTTTCAATTTTAAAAGAAATTATCGCCTTAGGTGGCGTAACAATAGTTAGGCAGGGAACAATTAGTTTGTTGGTGATTATTTTGAATTATACTTTATTTAAATATGGAGGCGAAATTTCAATTGCCGTATATGGAATTATTAATCGCGTAATGATGTTTGCATTGTTTCCTGTTTTAGGTGTAACTCAAGGCTTTTTACCTATTGCTGGTTATAATTATGGAGCAAATAATACAATTAGAGTTAGGCAAACTATAAATACCTCAATTCTTTTTGGCACTGGAATTGCCGCTTCAATTTTCATCTTAATCATGATTTTTCCAACTGAATTAGTTGGGATCTTTACTGAAGACCAAGATTTATTAGGGTTAACGCCAGATGCTTTAATTATAGCGTTTATAGCAACACCTGTAATTACAACACAATTAATCGGCTCTGCTTATTTTCAGGCTGCAGGCAAAGCGCTTCCTGCTCTATTTTTAACTTTATTAAAACAAGGTATATTCTTAATTCCATTGGTATTTATTCTTCCAAGATATTTTGGCATAAATGGGGTTTGGATGTCTTTTCCAATTGCAGATATTCTATCTACTTTAGTGACTTATATCTATCTGAAAAAAGAAATAAAATTGAATTTGAAATAATTCACCTTGGTTTTAAATCTTTTTAAGCAAAAAGCAATATTAAATATCCCAATAGGATTAAAATGAAGAAAATACTGGTATTACCATATCACGTTAATAAAGCGTTTAAAGACGCTGAGTATTTATCTGAAGGGATTTTAGAAGAACTGATCTTCTTAATATCTTCGGTTTCTGGATTGAGTACGACATCGCGATCAACCAGTTTATATTTAAATGACAATCCAGCACCACATAACGATATAAAAATGCGTTTTGCAGTTGATTATGTACTGGAAGGCAGTATCACCATTAAAGAAGGACAGCCACTTTTAATTTCTCAACTCTATGATGCTTCAAATGAAACCCTAGTTTTAATTTCTAAAAACGAGTTTCATTTAGAAAAATGGACTCATGCATTAGATCTTTTGGCTCAAGATATTTCTGAAGCTATTCTAGGCGCAAATACAATCTTTAAAACACTAGATGAAGACCAGTCACAAGCTAGAGAATATTATCAACAAGGACTCTATCATTGGAATCGCTTTACTCATGAAGAAATGCAACTAGGAATTTCTTTTTTCAAAAAAGCCAACCGCGAAAACCCAAATTTCGCAAGAGCTTATGCAGCTTTAGCAGATTGTTATGGCATTATTGGAGCAATGGGTTATGACAATCCAAAGAATGCATTTAAACACGCAAAAATTGCTGTAGGGAAAGCGCTAAAACTTAATAATAAACGGTCAGAATCTTATGTGTCTGCTGCATTCATAAATATATTTCATGAGCATGATTTTGAAAAGGCAAAAGCAAATCTCGATCAAGCATTAAGGTTAAATAAAAACAGTGTTAAAGCACATCATTTTTCTGCCATGTATTATATTCATATTTCAGACATACAAAGTGCCGAAAAACATTCTCTACACTCTATAAAGTTAGATGCTTTGGCTTTGCCTCAATATGCTATGATTACGCGAATATGTATCTATCAAAGGCGATTTAAAGATGCTTTAGATTATATAGATATGGGATTGAATATATATCCAGATGCTATTCCGCTTATAGAATTAAGAGGTTCTACAAATTTATTGTCAGGAAATTTAGAATCTGCTATTGAAGATTTTAAAGTGTGTATAAATGCAGATAATCAAGATCCTAAATATTATGCGAATTTGGGATATGCCTATGCGAAAATTGGATTTTTTGAAGAGAGTCGAGCTATTGAAAATAAAATATATGCACTTGAAATAAATAAGGATACTGGTTTTTTTGACTATGCCTTGGCGATTATAAAACTTGGTCAGTCTGACATTAAAGGATTTCTTAAACATATTGAAAAATCTGCAGCTTATGGTATCGGATTTATATTTGGCGAATTACTCAACAATCCAATGTTTAGTGAGATAAAAAAGAATCCGAGAGTTCAAGATTTATTGATTAAGTTTAATCATTTAGGTAGCAAAGTATTGACTAAAGTCAAGAGACCATCTTCCATGATTACAATTGTTAGTCATACTAATGAATCTTTAGCGTTAGATCCTCAAGATATTTCGTTTATAGAGGCAAACGATAACTACTGTACAGTGTACTGGCAAAATACTGGTGTGTTGTCAAAGCAAATGCTTCGAACTACCTTAAAAAATATTGAACTACAATTACAGTCGTATCCAGACATTGTTCGTTGCCATAAATCTTATATTATTAATCTTAATGAGGATATGCAAATTTCTGGCAATGTTAGAGAAGCCTATTTTGAGAGCACTTATTTGCCTATTAGAATTCCTATTTCAAGATCCAAAAAAGGAAGTATTGAGACACGTTTTGAAGCTTTAAACCGTGATATTTAATCTTCCCATTCACCACATTATTCCTGTTCACCACAAAAATTCGGTTTTAAAAAAAGATTTCTTCCCGTTCGCTACAAATTAAAAATGGAAGCTTAATCGTGTTATAGATTTGTCTTGTAATTGAAAAACAAGATGCAATGGCAACATTTAAAAAACAAAAAATAGTAAGCGCAACTAAAGAAAGCATTTGGGAAGTACTCTCAAATTATGGGGACATTTATAAGTTCAACCCTGGAGTTAGTAAATCATATATATCTTCTGTCCAAGACCAAGGTATTGGCGCAACACGGGTTTGCGAATTACTTCCAATTGGAAAAGTATCGGAAACCATTATAGAATGGAACGAAGGGAATGGATTTCTAATTCAAGTGAATCCCATAGAAAAACTACCACCAATAGAAAGCTTTACAGGTTATTTTGAAATCGAAAAATTAAGTGTGAATACTTCTAGAGTTTCTGTAACTATTAACTACAAGATGAAACTTGGTGTTACCGGAAAAATCCTCAATAAAATTTTAATTCAGCCGAAACTTGAAAAAAGCATAATCGATTTATTAAGCGGACTAAAAACGTATGTAGAAAAAGACGTGCTAATTACAGATGAAAAATTTTTACACTCAATTTTAAAGCACGCATAAATATTAAAATCAAATTATAAACAATTAAAAACAGTAAACATGAAAAATTTAAAAACAGTAAAAACAGCATTATTTGCACTAGCCATTAGTTTGGGAATGACAAGTTATGCTAATAATTCGGATAAAGAATTAAAGAACAACAACGAGAAAAATACAGTATTAACGGATGGTAATATTGTAAGGGAAGCTAAAATCCTTTTTAAATCAGGAAAAGTCATTGAGATAGCCTACGCAACAGTAGAAGGAGGAAAAGAAGCAGAACTTGGTAAAGAGTACTTTTCTAAAATATTACCAATTGCAGCGAAATACGGAGGTAAAATGTTAGGTAGTTTACAAGTGACAGCTGTCGTAGATGGAGAAGTTGCTCCGCAAATGATAGCAATTTTTGAATGGCCAAATATTGAAGCAAGAGATCAATTATTAGCAGATCGTCAGGCTAAAAAATTATTTCCTATAAGAGATGCGATACTAACATCAATTAAGTTAGCCTATTTTACTGTAGAAAAGGATACTCCAGTAACTTTTAGAGAAGATAAAACCTACGAATTTTTTAATGCATGGTTAACACCGGAAGCAGGAAAGTTATTACCTGAATATTTTAAGAAATCTGAAGGCCCAAAAAAGAAATATGGTCCAATAACATTTGTAGCAAGTCTTAAACCGATTAAAGGGTTACCTGAAGCAGATTATCTTTTACAACCTCATATGGCAGGTATTGTAGAATGGAATAATACTAATGCTTATTATGGATTAATGGCTGATCCTGAATTTAAAAAAGTAGTACCATTATTAAAAAAATCTCTAACAAGAATTGATGGTATACATGCCAAATTTAATTTCCCACAATAATTAATTAAAGAAAAGGGTTGATGACGAATTTCAATCATCAATCCTTTCATTTTTATTTAAAAATTAATGATATGAAAAACTATATAAGGTTAACCATGATCGCATTATTTGCAATAATTGTATCTGCATTTTCATTTATAAAGCCACTAGAAAAAACAACTAAAGTTAGGGTAACGACTGTTCCATCTATAAATATTAAAACCTTAGATGGCAATACTATAAATTCAAAAGATATCATTAGAAATGGAGAGCCAACCTTATTGGTTTTTTGGGCAACATGCTGTGCTCCTTGTAAAAAAGAGTTAACAGCAATATCTAAAGTTTATGATAGCTGGCAAAAAAAAACTGGAGTTAATATAGTTGCCGTTTCGGTGGATTTACCTCAATATGCAAATGGCGTTAAACCTTTTGTAGAAAATAACAATTGGAAATATGATGTGTACTTAGATGTGGATCGAAATTTAATGCATGCTATGAATGCAAACAGCACACCACATTCATTTCTCTTAAATAAAAAAGGGGATATTGTTTGGGAGAAACAAGGCTTCTTTGATGGTGATGAAGTCACTATTTACAACGAAATCACAAAGGCTTCAACAAAATAAATCATAATAGTAAAATTTGAATTCCTAAATAAGACAATTAGTGTGATGTGTTTTTGTTGATTGATGGTAGTAGCGAATTAAGATGTTCTTAGTTCGCTACTTTTTTAAAACGTATATATCGTACTTGAACCAAAATGCATAGTCTTTGAACGAATCTACAAATCCAAAACCCTAATCAAGAAGCATCTTTGTATCACAAAATATATAAAGATGAAAATAAATATTATTAAAAAATTAGGGTTATTGATTTTAGCTTCTATGATGTTACAGAGTTGCGGAATAGCAGATTTACGTACAAAAATGATAAAAAAAGAAGGTATCACTTATCGTAATACAGAAAAAGGGAAACAACTTTTAGAGAACGCATGGAAAGCTCAAGGCTTTGATAAACTCAAAGAACACAATGTTTATTCCTATCATGCTCAAGATACTTGGAAAGGTTTACTAGGAAGAATGGGTAAAATATGGCCAGATATGAAGTCTGAAATGGAATTTAAATATCGCATTGGCAGTTTTGACGGTCAAGCACATTTTTTAGATGGAAAGGAAGCAGAAAGTTATGCCGGTCTTCAAAATTGGAATTACTATGAGATCAACAATGACAGTATTATTTTTAAGGACAAATCGTCACGTAAAAACATAAAGAAAGTTTTCGGCATAGCTGCCTTTCAATATTTTACTGAAATGATAGATAGACTAAAACAAGCCCCAATTATTAGTTATGCTGGCGAAAAGGAATTTAGAGGACAAGTTTATGATTTGGTACTATGTACTTGGGGAAAAGCAGAACCTCACATGGAACACGATCAATATTTGGCTTGGATTAACAAAGAAACGAGGCTAATGGATTTTACACAATACACCATAAGAGATACCTATTTGAAACCTCCAGGTTATAAAGCAATTGGTGGCGCTGTAGAGTTTACAGATTTTAAAGAAATTGATGGTGTCTTAATTCCGCATACACAATTGGTCTATGCTATTAAATTAAAAAAGAATCCAAAGCGAAACCTTCACAAGTTAATCATGTCAGATTTCAAATTTGATGGCTTTAATCCCGAAGATCTCATATTAGATAAAACCATCGAAGTTGGTGGTGACTATAAACTTTAAAACCCAATACATATTTAAATACATAAAATTATGTCAGAAAAACCATTAATGATTGTCAATGCGACACCAAATCTAGAAGAACAAGAAGCCTATGAATATTATGTAAGCAATGCAGGTCCCCTTTTTAAAAAATTTGGCGGGATGCCATTCGTAAAATACAAGATTTCTGAAGCTATTGTAGGAACTCAAACGGCTCAAGTGGTTGTGGTAATGCAGTTTCCAAATAATGAGGCTATTAAAAATGTTTTCGATTCGGAAGCCTACAAAGCATTGCTTCCATATCGAGAAAAAGCATTTAAGAGCTTAACCGTTTTTATTGGTAATCAGAGTAAGAGTTAGTTATATTAAAATTTAGTCATTATAACAAAGTACAGGTTTTAGAAAAAGTACTCTTATTAACTGTAAAGATTATGAGCAATTATATTGCTAATCCTGAATTAGATCAAGTATTTTCATCTCATATCTGGAGTAAATAAAACCATTGATAACACTGCATATAAATAATTAAGACAATTAAATGAAAATAGGTAAAAAAGCGAGTTTTTTAATAGGTTTATTGACAGGATTTATAGTATTGCTTATTGTGTCAATTGTATTAATATTAATTTTTGAATAAAATAATCATGGTAAAAAAAACATTTTGGAAGGGCTTTATAATTGGTGGCGTAACTTTCATTTTAATGGCGACTTTTGGTTATCACAAGTTTATTAAATCTCCTGATATATTATTGAGTCAATTAGAATTAAAAGATTTGAAAGGAAACGATATCGAACTAACTAAATATATTGGAAAACCACTTGTTGTTAATTATTGGGCCACTTGGTGTGCACCTTGCCTTAAAGAATTTCCATATTTTGAAGACGTTAAGAAACGTTTTGGAAATGATATAAATTTTGTGATGATTTCAGATGAATCAATAGAAAAGATTACATCATTCTCTAATTCTAAACCATATAGTTTCAATTTCTTAAAGAGTTCCAAAAAACTATCTGAATACGGGATAAATGAAATGACAGCATTACCAACTACCTATTTTTATGACATGCAAGGAAATTTAATTGCGAAACATACAAGTGCTTTGAATGTTGAAAGCCTTATTGAATTAATAGAAAGAATAAATTAGCTAACAACCTGCCTGCTTGCGTTAGACAAGTATAACCCACTGTTTACTTAGTCTTTACTTGGAAAGTCACGCATATTCCCTTTTGGTTCGTTTTCTTTTACTAATTTAGTCGCTTAACCTAAAACCAACTTTCCATTCGAAAGCAAGTTGGCAGTAATTTAAAGAGTAATAAATGAAAATAAAGGCTTTTTTTAAAATCCTATTTATATCATTAATAATCAATTCTTGCTCCTCAAATGATAGTGATATTGCTGAATCAGTATCATACCCTTCATTTGGTTCAGAAATAGAAGTAAACATTAACGGTTTATTGTTTGATGCTATGGAGCCATTTATATCACCTAGTGGAAACAATCTGTTCTTTAATAATTTAAACGATGGTATAAATACAAAACTTTATTACGCCACTAAAATCAATGATTCAACTTTTAATTTTGTAGGAGAGTTAGTAGGAACAAATCAAACAACAACACCTCATTTAGACGCAGTTGCTGATATGGATTCTAATGGGAATTTTTATTGGACATCAACAAGAAATTATCCTACCGAATTGGAAAATCTCTTTCATGGAACTATTAATGTTGGGAGTGTTAGTGATATTGAACGCGTGCAAGGAGATTTTAATATGAATATTCCTGGTTGGCTTATAATGGATCATGGAATAAGTTTAGATGGCCAATTTTTGTATTTCAGTAATGCCCGATTTGATGACACAGATTGCATGGGTCCTTGTGAAACAACTTTGGGAATTGCTCAAAAAGACAATTCTTCAACATTTAATACACTTCCTAATTCTGCGTTAATACTACAAAACATCAATGACGCTAATTATATTTATTATGCGCCTTGTATAAGTAGTGATAATTTGGAATTGTATTACACCAGATATTTAAAAGGTCCAATTACTCCAAGTACAGTTTTTGAAATATGCGTTGCGGTTAGAAGGGATTCTCAATCCGAATTTTCAATACCTAGGGTTTTGTTTTCAGAAGTTATTTCAAATTTAATAGAAGCTCCTACGCTAACAGTAGATAAGAACATCATCTATTATCATCAAAAGACTTCAGATTCTCATAAAATAGTAATGAGGTATCGAAACTATTTATAAAGTGATAAAACTACAGCCAACAACGTTCATACACGAACACATTAACGATAATTGATTAAATATGAAAACATTAAAACGAATTCTTAAATTCATTGTGATAAGTATTGGAGTTTTACTAATATTTATTGCGATAGTTCTTTTCATTGATACGCAAAGCACCAATTACTTAAAAGTTGAAAATAATAAATCTGCTCATAATAATTCCTTCCTTATTACCAATGTCAATGTAATTCCAATGAGCCAAGACACTGTTTTAGTTGACAAAATGGTGTATATCAAAGCTGGCATAATTCAAAACATTGCCGACAATATTGAAATTAAAGGCGTTGAAATTATAGATGCAAAACACAAATATCTAACTCCTGGTCTTATAGATATGCATGTTCATATATGGGATAGATATGAACTGGGTTTGTATCTATCAAACGGTGTTACTGCTGTTAGAAACTTATGGGGAATGCCAATGCATTTAAGACTAAAAGAAGATATAAACAATGATGAAATTATTTCTCCGCTGTTTTTCACAACTGGTCCTAAACTTACTGGTCCAGAATTTATTGGAGATGATAATTTACAACTAGTAAGCCCTAATGACGCCAAAGAAAAAGTGATTTCATATAAAAAAAGAGGGTACGATTTTATTAAAACCTACTATGGTTTAACTGAAGACATATTCGATGCTGTTGTTGAACAAGCAATAATCTCTGATATAGATATTGTTGCACATCCTTCACAAAAAGTATCTTATTCTTATCATTTCAAACAACAGATAAAGTCTATTGAGCATGCAGAGGAAATTATACAACAACCATTAAACTATAATTTATTAGACACATTAAAATTGAAACACGTGTTTAATGAATATGAAAAATCAAAAGAAAGTTTTTTTAGTCCCACTTTAACAGTTTACAATAATATTTATCAAATGCTTATTGATGATAACATTTTAGAATCAGAGCAACTACAATTCATTAATCCTCTTATTAAAAAGGTTGATAGTAAAGCTCAATTTGAACGATGGTATCATACTAAATTAAGAGACTCTTCCATTGTTAAGACAATAAAAAAACAGCATGATTTTCATTTAGAAATTGTTAAAACACTTCATAAAAATGGCACAACAATTATTTGTGGTACCGATTCTGGAATAGGCGTAACTGTACCTGGATTCTCAATTCATCAAGAACTTGCTTTTTACAAAGAAGCCGGACTTTCTAATTACGAAGTACTAAAAACAGCAACAATAAATGCTTCAAAAACGCATTCCATTATGAATGAAATGGGAACCATTGAAGTCGGTAAAATTGCCAACCTTATTTTAATAGACGATAATCCTTTATTAGACTTATCAGCATTACAAAATCCCACAACTGTCTTTATAAAAGGAAGAAAGTTGAATAGGGAAACCCTCGATAATTATGAAAAACAGGCGAAAAATAGAAATAACCTAATTGCCTCTGCTGTTAGATATCTAGAAAATTTAATAATCGAAAAATAAATTATCGCTAACAATCTGCCCGTCCGCATTAATACCAAATACTGTTCCTTAACTGAATTATTCAAATACGAAGTAGATTTTGAAGCAATAATAAAAACATATTTAGACAGGACTATTTTTGTAAAGCTTTTCACTGAATCACCTAAAAACAAATTTATTATAAATAACACCGAATCAATTAAGATTAACAACAATGTGATTATAATTAAAGGTAAAGTTTTTAAGCTGAATCCTATGACATAACCCATTGTATACTTTTTGTGTACTCAGAAAGCCTTACGAATTTTCCTATATTTCATTTTTTTTACTATTTTAGCCCTATCCAACACAACTAATTATACACGAGCAATTTAGAAAATGTTTTAAGCTCAGCAATGATTACAAGGTTTAAAGCTGAGATTAAGGTTATGCATCGAAAATAATAACAGAGGTTGGACAAAGAGCAAATATTTAAATGAAGGATGGATTTCCAATAAAGATTACAATGAATGAACATATAATAAACTAGTTGATGTTTCAGATAATGATTTTGAAGAATCGTTGTCTAAAAAAGAACGTAATAAAAAATTTGATGCCTCACTTTAAAAACCAAACCAGTCATGGATGATTTCATTATTGATATACTAAATGACCTTGCTCATAATGCAAGTTCTTTCACGAGAATTCTGACTATAATAGTACATAATGAACTCGTAAAGGGAGGGGTGGTTATAGCAGTCCTATGGTATCTTTGGTTTAATAAAAAAAGTGAAAGCTCACATAACCGTGAAAAAATCATTAGTACTTTATTTGGTACCATTATTGCAATAATTGTTGGTCGGGCCTTAGCTAATTTACTTCCCTATAGAGCTAGACCTATTCTTAATCCAGAATTCGATTTCACGTATCAAATAGATGAATTTTCTTGGCTAAACGAATTGAGTTCTTTTCCAAGTGATCATGCCATTCTTTTCTTCTCACTAGCAACTGGAGTTTTTCTTATCTCAAAAAAATGGGGAATGATTTCATATGCATATGTCTTGTTTATTGTCTGTTTTCCTCGAATTTATTTAGGTTTTCATTATCCGACAGATATAATAGGTGGTGCTGTAATTGGAATTATTATTATGTGGGCAGTTTCTGCCTTGAAAATAATGAGAAGGCTTTCAAAGAAAACAATAACACTTTCCATCAAATTCCCTGGTATATTTTATGCGTGTTTTTTTATTTTCAGTTATCAAATTGCCACATTATTCAATGAGAGCCGTGCTCTAATTAGTGCTCTAATTGGTTCCATATTTTAATAATATCTCAGAGGAAATTTTATTGAATTGTCAGGTAAAATACTGAAAAAGAACTATAAGGTAGTTTGCGAACATTTTATATAATAAATGTAGGGAAAGTTCAAAATATCAAGGTTGTGTAGCCGTTCAAACTGTACCAAGTTTTGATAGAGAATTTCCAATCAATCTGACGCTAATCTTACAATATAACGCTAGATGTAATCAAAGTATCCGAACTAAAAACAAACTGAATGGGTCCATTTGATAATTTATTTGGAAATAAAAAATAAAAAACGACTAATTCTACTGTTATTCAAGAACTTAAAGTGTAATATTATGGGGAGGTGTCAACAGAATTATCACTTTGTTTGTACTCGGAAAACCCTAAACCCTTCGCTAAAACTTCGGTTTTCGTAATCGGATTCATCTCTGGTTCGTTTTCTTTTGCTAAATTAGTTGCTAAACCTTAAACAATGCGCCATAATCTATCACGGTACCAACAATAAGAAAGAACAGAATAACCGGAAATCGGGAAAACATTAAACATCAAACATTCTATTAAAAATTTACTACTATGAAAAATAATCTCTTTGTACTATTAGCTATAATTCTTCTTCAATCGTGTCAAGAGGCACCTACTTCTGATGCTTCGATTGATATGATTAATAAGGTAGAAACGGGCCTCATAGCTCCAATATACATAGAGGGAGACTCAACATGGACCATAGAAAAACGCATGACGCATTATGGAGTTCCTGGCGTAAGTATTGCTGTCATAAATAATGGCAAAATTGAATGGACAAAAACTTATGGTATAATGGATAAAGAGAGTAAATCTCCCGTTACTGTAAAAACACTTTTCCAAGCAGCATCGATTAGCAAACCTGTAACTGCTTATGGCGCACTAACGCTTGTAGAAAAAAATAAGGTCGCCTTAAACGAAAACATTAATACCTATTTAAAATCTTGGAAGGTTCCAGATAATGAATTCACCAAAGAGAAAAAGGTAACTATTAAAAATCTAATCAATCATTCCGCAGGCATAACCGTTCACGGTTTTTTGGGTTATAGTCCAGATTTACCAGTGCCAACACTTGTTCAAGTATTAAATGGGACATCTCCTTCTAATTCAAGCCCTAGCGTTGTAGATAAAGTGCCCGAAGAAAGTTTTAGATATTCAGGTGGTGGCTATAATATTGTACAACAAATAATGATTGATGTTGAAGGGAAATCGTTTCCAGAGATTATGAATGACTTAGTTCTACAACCCTTAGAAATGAATAATAGCACCTACAATCAACCTCTAACAAGTGATCAATTACCGATGGCTGCTACTGGTTATTTACCAGATGGCTCAATGACTAAAGGTAAAAGACATACTTATCCTGAAATGGCTCCTGCCGGATTATGGACAAATGCAGAAGATCTCGCAAAATTTGCAATCAACATACAAGAGACTCTGAAAGGTCACAGTGAAAAAGGGTTATCTAAAGAGATGACTACAAAAATGCTCACACCTTTTGTGGAAGAATTTATAGGACTAGGAATTTTTATAAATAAAAAGAAAGACGAAATATACTTTGGACATGGAGGTTGGAATGAAGGGTTTTCTAGTGAGTTGATTGCTCACAAGGATAAAGGTTATGGTGTGGTTGTATTAACCAACTCCAATCACCCAGACTTTATTTCGGAACTTATTCGCTCTGTTGCCATTACATACGAGTGGGATGATTATGTTCCAACACATAAGAAAATGGAAATTGATCAATCAATTATTGATGAAATTAGCGGTCGGTATCAGAGATATGATAATCTACCCTTAGAGATTTTTCAAAAGGATAATCTACTTATCCTAGAAAACAAACTGACGGAAGAATCTGTGGAGATTGTCAAAATTTCAGATAGCACATTTGTTTCAAGGGCGAGTGAACGACTCATTCAATTCAAACCAAATTCAGAAACTGAAATAATCAATATACTTAGAATTGATGCTAACGATGGAACAATAGTATCAACTTTCGCTAAAATAAATAATGATGAAAAAATCCCTGTGGACTTTCTCCTAGAAGGAAATTTTGAAGGAGCAATGGATGCATATAACGTCTTAATGAAGCAAAACCCTAATAATCCAGTCATTATTGAGGACAACTTAAATAGATTAGGTTATAGATTTTTAAATCAAGCCAAAACAAAATTGGCGCAGGACATTTTTAAAGTGAACATGATGCTCTATCCTGATAGTTTTAATGTGTATGACAGTTATGCAGAAGCTTGCATGAAAATGGGCAAAACTGATCAGGCAGTTAAAAATTACAATAAGTCTTTAAGCCTGAATCCTGAAAACAACAATGCTACAGAAATGCTTAAGGAATTACAAAAAAATTAGTGAAATGAATTTTGGTGAGAATCAGCAGAACATAACGGCTGGCAACAACGTATAAAATTAATTGCTAAGTCCTCGCCTACCCTGAAAACTCTAGGATTTCCGTTGGTCAGATTTCCTTTTCAAATTTCCATTTTGTGTTTAGGGAAACGTTTGAAGCCTGTATTTTTTAATACCTTTATACTGTTCGAAAAGTATGCGATTAATAAAATGCTACTTTTTAAAGACAATACCGTTGACAAACCTAATAAGTAAGATTATGAAAAAATCTATATTTTTAATAGCAATTGTGATATTTCTTGGATGTAAGCTGCAAAAAAGCGAAAAAGCAGAAACAGAAACAGAAAAATCTGAAGACCATATTGAAGTTGTAAAAAAGAAGCGTCCAGTTGCAATTGAAAATAGCAAGTTCTTTGAAAGCAGCGGTAAGAAAATGCTATATGGTGGAAAAGATAAAAATCAACATTTCGACATAAGTGGATATTCGCTTAAAGATGAGCAGTTTCATTATGGTATTGGCAGAGAGAAATTTCCAGCATTATTAAAGCCAGAATTCATCTCTGTGATTGAAGCAGATAAAACATGGGCAGATAGCACTAGGTTTTTATTAGCACACTCTGGAAAGGAAGTTAAAGCTTATTCTGTAAAAGATTTAACGCGCCATGAAGTTGTAAATGATGTATTAAACGGACAGCCAATTATGGCTGTTTATTGCATCTTAGCCGATTTAGGCGCCATATACGAACGAAATTATGGTGACAAGGAATTGACTTTTGCTTTAAGTGGATATACATATTATGATTATGATGTATGGAATGGTCTTGATGGTTTTGTGCTTTGGGATAGAGAAACAGAAAGTCTCTGGTGGCCGCTAATTGGAAAAGCTGTATCTGGCCCTCTTAAGGATGTTAAACTTTTAGAAATGGATAAAAATAAATGGAAGGATGTTAAATGGAAATATATAAAAGACAATTTTCCTAATGCTTTAGTTTTAAAGTCTGGTCAAGATTTTGAAAGACCAACTGATTGGAAAAAAATTGAAGATGTTACTTCCATAAAAGAGAATTACATTTCTGAAAATTAATAAACGCTTGCGAACAACGCATATGAGTAATTGCTAGATTTTTACGTACTCGGAAACGAGCATATGATACTAGCGTTTCCTCGGTTCGTTAGTATTCAATATGACAAATAAGCCATACAAGATTTAGACCTAATTGAAAGTGTTGTGAAGCTACAGGGGTTCTCATAAATACGTCTAAGAAATTCTCAAGACTACCTCAAGTCCTCGATGGTACATTCGAAACGCTAATTGAATTATTTGGTAAAAATGGGAATCATGCAATTACCATTTAACGCGACAGTGCAACTTGATCTGATTTTAAAACTTAACACATATAAATAGGATCAACGGTTTCCAACAACCTGCATAATTAATTAATAAGTCCTCACCTATTCCAAAAATCCTGCGGATTTTCCTCTGGTTCGTTTTCTTTTACTAATTTAGTTCCTAGCCAATACAACCAGGTGTGTAATTATTTAAAACAATCATCATTATGAAATATATTAAAAGTCTTCGTTTTTTTTCTATTATAGTCATTGCTTCATTATTAATGCAAAATATAGAAGCACAAACCAGTGCCTCGACAGACTTAGAATCAAAAATAGATGATATTTTCAAAAACTTTAATGATATACATAAGCCCGGAGCTACTGTAGCTGTTGTTAAAAATCAAAGAATTGTTTTTAAAAAGGGTTATGGAAGTGCAAATTTGGAGTATGACATCCCGAATTCACCTTCTACAATTTTTCATATTGCATCGGTTTCAAAGCAGTTTACTGTGTTCTCAATTCTATTATTAGAAAAAGAAGGAAAATTATCTTTCGATGATGATATTCGTAAATTCATTCCTGAAGTACCAGATTTTGGCAAAACCATTACCTTAAGACATTTGGCTTCACACACAAGCGGAATGAGAGACCAGTGGACCTTACTAAATATGGCTGGATGGAGATTTGATGATGTTATCACCAAAGAACACATCTTAAAATTAGTGTCTCAGCAAAAGGAATTGAATTTTAATCCAGGTGAATCCTATATGTATTGCAATACAGGTTTTACACTTTTAGCTGAAGTCGTTGCAAGAATTTCTGGTAAAACCTTTGCTGAATTTACCGAAGAACATATTTTCAAACCTTTAAATATGACTCATACACTTTTTTATGATGATCATGAAAAAATAGTTAAAAATCGAGCCTATTCTTACCACACTGTAAGTGAAAACAACTATAAAAAGAGCGTCTTAAATTTTGCGAACGTAGGAGCAACTAGTTTATTTACAACAGTCGAAGATTTGGCATTATGGTCTATGAATTTTTCATCATATAATATAGGTGATAAAGATATCATTAGTAAGATGAATACGCTAGCAGTTCTTAATAATGGTGAAACATTTGGTGGTGCTTATGGTCAATTCAAAGACACTTACAAAGGTTTAAATCAAATTCAGCATGGTGGTGCCGACGCTGGATACCGTAGTTATCTTGGGAGATTCCCTAATCAAAACGTCTCCGTTATGGTCTTTAGTAACTTAGCCCAATCCAATCCTGGAAATTTAGCACTTCAAGTTGCAGATCTTTATTTGAAGGATTCATTTGAAAAAGAAACAGCTACAACTATAGCCTCTACACTTGAAGTAGAATATATAAATCTTCCTGATGAGCAATTAAAAAAATTAAGTGGCCATTTTTGGAATGATGATCAAAAATATGCCAGAAAGATTTATGTTAAAAATGATACCCTAAGATATTTTAGAGGTGAAGGAAATGAAAGTACTTTAGCGCCAATTTCGCCTAACGAATTCAAAATGCTGGGCGTTAATGTTGACTTAAGAGTTCTATTTTCAAGATCCAATGAAAAACGTCAGATGACGGTTTTAATTAATGATGATGAACCAATTATATCGCATGAATTTACACCACCAAGTTATGAAGTTTCCGACCTTAAAGAATTTATAGGAGAATATTTTAGTCCTGAGCTAAATACCACTTATAAGGCTGTTTTAAAGGACGATAAACTTACGTTTACTCATGCTCGCGCTAGTGATATTGTGATTTCGGCAGCCAAAACTGATCTATTTCTTATTGATGGCTACAGTTTTATGTTTGTAAGAAATGAAAATCATCAAATAACAGGATTTAGAGCTTCAGCTGGACGAGTTCAAAATTTGTGGTTTGAAAAAGTAAATTAAACCTCCTTACTTCTTTTTGAATTTCTTTTTAATCAACTTTGTTTTCCATGCATCTCCAAAAAAATCAAAAACATTAAGAGAATAGACTCCTATGACTATTGCCCAAGAAAGTAACAGCCATAAAAAAAGAATCCAATTGGATGAATCTGTAAAAGCAAGAATCAAAGGAACTAACAAGCTTAATATTGCAATAGCGAGAAGTTTATAAAAACCTTTAACATTTTGAACGTACGCTTCTTCTTTTCTAATCTGTTCCATTTCCTCATTCTTATCGGAATCCGTTATATTAGTTTCAAAAACAGCTGCCAAAGATTTCAAAGATTCTAAACCTGCATTTTCTCCATTTTCAATCCGTTGAATCGTTCTTATACTTAATCCACTCATTTCCGCAAGTTGATCTTGTGACCAATGGCGTTCTAATCTCATTTCTTTTATATCTCTTAAATTAATTGTACTTGGATTCATTATGCTTTAGGCGTTTAATATTATATATGCAGCAAAGATAAGTATTAACATTTCTTCGAGTTTGAAATCTATATGACAGAGTCATGACAGTTATGCGACAGTAACCTGAAATTAAAGAACAATCTACTTTGACTCAAAACGAAATCCCTTTCTTAGTTTTACTTATCGGAATTTATTTCATGAATAAACATTCAGATTTAGTTAATAACTCTGCATAAATCTCTGTCAAAAAACAACAACAATTTCCTATTTTGCAGTTCTGTTTAGAACTCAAAACTTGTTTTATAAATGAAAGTCTGCATTGCCGAAAAACCTAGTGTCGCTCGAGAAATCGCGCAAGTCCTTGGTGCCAATACCAAACGTGATGGCTATTACGAAGGTAATGGTTATGCGGTGACGTATACTTTCGGACATTTATGTACACTCATGGAGCCAAACGACTATAAACCGTATTGGAAAAGCTGGGATTTAAACAACTTACCCATGCTTCCTGAAAAATTTAAAACTAAAGTGGTTAGCAATTCAGGAATTAAAAAACAGTTCAATATTGTAAAATCCCTATTTGATAAAGCAGAGCTTGTCATTAACTGTGGTGATGCTGGTCAAGAAGGAGAACTCATCCAACGCTGGGTTTTAGATCAAGCTAATTATAAAGGAAAAGTGAAACGCCTTTGGATTTCATCTTTAACTACGGAAGCCATTAAGGAGGGTTTTGGAAAGCTCAAAGACTCTGAAGACTATGACAATCTCTACTATGCTGGATTTTCACGGGCTATTGGAGATTGGCTATTAGGCATGAATGCCACACGCCTATATACAGTAAAACATGGCGGCTACAAGCAAGTACTTTCTGTTGGTCGTGTGCAAACTCCAACACTAGCAATGGTAGTGAATCGCTTTAAAGAGATTGAAAACTTTAAGCCTCAACCCTATTGGGAATTACAAACGATGTATCGCGATACCTTATTTGCATATGAAGAAGGTCGTTTCTTGAAAATGGAAGATGGGGAAGTTCTAGCAAATAAAGTTAAAGAGTACGATTTTGAAATTGTGTCTACTACCAAAAAGAAAGGTAAAGAATACGCTCCAAAATTGTTTGACCTTACTGGTCTACAAGTGTATTGCAATACGAAATTTGGATTTTCGGCAGATGAAACTTTAAAAATTGTTCAGAAATTATACGAGCAAAAAGTCGTCACTTATCCAAGAGTAGATACTTCGTTTTTACCAAATGATGTGTATCCGAAAGTGCATGGTATACTTCAAAAATTGACTAACTATTCTGAATTAACGCAACCGCTATTAAGTAAAAAAATAAAAAAATCAGCGAAAGTCTTTAATGATAAGAAAGTAACAGATCACCATGCCATTATTCCCACGGGAATACAAATCAATCTACAATACAATCAGCAGCAAGTTTATGATATTATCGTCAAACGTTTTATTGCAGTATTCTATCCAGATTGCGATGTTTCCAATACAACCGTTATAGGAAAAGCAGACGATGTCAATTTTAAAACGACTGGAAAAGAGATTTTAAAAGACGGATGGAAAGTGGTGTTTAAATTCGGAAAAAAGGAAACTTCAAGTACTTCTGAAAAAGACACATTACCAACCTTTATTAAAGGTGAAAAAGGGCCACATGAACCCTCTTTTTTAGAGAAACACACCAAACCACCAAATCAATTTACCGAGGCTACGCTCCTACGTGCGATGGAAACTGCAGGCAAACAAGTAGATGATGATGAACTTCGGGATTTAATGAAAGAAAATGGGATTGGTAGGCCATCGACTCGAGCCAATATTATTGAAACATTGTTTAAACGTCAGTATATCAAACGTAATAAAAAACAATTATTACCAACTGTTACTGGTGTTGCACTTATTGATACGATTCAGAGTGAATTATTGAAATCTGCTGAGCTCACCGGACTTTGGGAAAAGCAACTCAAGGATATCGAAAAAGGCGAATATAGTGCGAGTCAATTCATTAATAATATGAAAAAGATGGTTGATGAGTTGGTATACGAAGTGAGAAGTGAAACCAAGCGTGCAAATATTTCACAAGCTACAGTTATTACTCAGAGACAATCTAAATCTAAACCCAAACAGACCAAAACAGCAAGCATAACCACAGAAACATGCCCGAAATGTAAGAAAGGGAATCTAATTCAAGGAAAATCAGCATATGGCTGTAGTCAATTTAAATCGGGTTGTGATTTTGTAATGCCTTTTAGCAACTACGGAAAAAAAATTTCTGAAAAACAATTCATACGCTTGTTACAAAAAGGATCAACAGTGAATTTAAAAGGCTTTACTTCGGAAATTGGAACAACAGAAGGTTTACTGCGTTTTGATGATAGTTTCAAACTGGTTTTAGAAGCAAAAAAAGGACCTACTAAAGTTTCCGAAGAGAAAAAGTCAGATGATGTCAAATGTCCGAAATGTCAAAACGGAAACATTATAAGAGGTAAAACAGCCTATGGATGCAGTGCTTATAAATCGGGTTGTGATTTCAGAATGTCATTTGAAGCCATTCGTTCAAAAGCTAAAGACAAGCAACTCACAAAAGATTTGGTCTATTCCATTTTAAAAGGTGACATCTAATATGGAGCATCGCCATTTCAAACTCTTTAAACCTTATGGGTATTTGAGTCAGTTTCAAACCAACGCCAAACACGAAATCAATAAAAAATTCTTAGGAGAATTATACGATTTTCCAGAAGGCACAATGGCTATTGGACGGTTAGATAAGGACTCTGAAGGTCTACTTCTATTGACAACCGATGGCAAAGTGAGTTATGAGATTACGAGTTCTAAAACGGATAAAGAATATTATGTACAAGTGGATGGTGATGTTACAGAAGATGCCCTAAAGCACTTACAACAAGGCATTGAAATAAGCCATAAAAGTGAAACCTACACGACTAAACCTTGCAAAGCATTTAAATTAGAAAACACACCTAATTTCCCTGAACGTGCTAAAAAAATTCGTGATGAACGTCATGGAAAAACCTCATGGATTTCAATAACCATTAATGAAGGTAAATTTAGACAAGTGCGTAAAATGACAGCTCAAGCTGGGTTTCCAACCTTACGATTGGTAAGAATTCGAATTGGGACTATTACTTTAACTGGTTTGGAAATGGGAGATGTAGTAGAAGTAATTAATCCTTTATCTTAAGCACAGACATAATAACCTTATTATCTCTACCAAAAGTAGCACATCTAATAGTATCACCTTTTCCTTCTTTAACTTCAATGATATATTTTATACCAATTTTGTCTTCAAATTTTGCATCATTAACTTTGTAATACTCAAACTCATATTTGCAATTAGACAACCCTATTAAAAGACTAGTTGCAGTCATTTCCATTAGTGGTGGATACAATCAATTTGTGTAGAATCTGTATTAACAGTTAATAGCTCAGCATAAACCTTGTCCACATATTTACAATGTCCCGTTTTAAAATTAGAACAATCTAAATCTTGCGCATAAGACCATGTTGAGCATGATAGCACTATAAGTAATAATATATGTTACAATATTGAAATTTAAATCACCTTAACTCGAACGGCATTCATACCTCGATTACCTTTTTCTAATTCGAATTGTACTTTATCGTTTTCTTCAATTTCATCAATTAGACCACTCACGTGGCAGAAGTATTTTTCTTGATCTTCGGTATCGATAATAAACCCAAAACCTTTAGAATGGTCAAAGAATGATACTTTCCCTTTTCTAATTGGATCGTATTCTTCTTCATCTAAATCTTCTCTTTTAGGAATACCTATTACGATATTTTTTGCCTTTACTTTTACTTTATCAGCTGGATTTGGAGGTGTATCCGTAAGATTTCCAAACTGATCTACGTAAGCAAACGGAATGCTTTCAACTCCAGTTTCTTCTTTTTCAAGCTTACGAGCTTCCATTTTTTTGCGTTTGTCTTCGCGTTTCTTTAAGCGTTTCTTTTCTTTTTCACTTTTGTTAAATGTCTGTTGCGACTTTGCCATTCTTTATTTTTGGATGTTTTTATTGATATGGTGAATAAAACACCAATTGCTCCAAAGATACGTCATATCTATGAATTTATCAATATCCAATTAATAATATAGTTAATAAATGTTAAAAATATTTATAATTAATAGTATTACTATTATATTTGCGAGTAAATATTAACAACATGAAAACTTTACTTTCAAACTTAAGAATCGATATCAATGATAAAATCTATTTAAAAGATCCGCAATCATCAGATCTTGGTAAGCGCATTATTGAGTATAGCATCAAATTAATAGATGATATTGGCTTTGACAGTTTTACATTTAAAAAGCTAGGAACCCTTATAGGTTCAAACGAAAGTTCAATTTATCGCTACTTTGACAGTAAACATAAGCTACTACTCTATTTAACATCTTGGTATTGGACTTGGTTAGAATATCAATTAGTATTCTCTACCACAAACATGTCAAATTCAAATGAAAAACTAGAAAAGGCTATCAACATATTAACTAAAACTATTGAGTCTGATTCTACGTTTGCTCACATTGATGAAGTCACCTTAAATAGGGTCGTCATTAATGAATATTCAAAATCGTACTTAACAAAGGAAGTAGACGAAGAAAACAAAGATGGATATTTTGCAATATACAAGCGTTTAGTAAATAGATTACACGATATGATTAAAGACGTTAATAGCGACTATAAATTTCCACATAGCCTAGCAAGCTCTGTTTTGGAAGGCGCTCTGCATCAGCACTTTTTAAAAGATCATTTCAAATCACTAACCGATTGTAATGATAAAACGCAACCTTCAGATTATTTTAATCATTTAGTATTTAACGTCTTAAGCACTAACAAATGACAAAAACAATATTAACCTCATGGCAACGCTTAATAGGTTTATTAAAATTAGACCGAAAAGATATTAAGCAGGTGTTTTACTATGCGATATTTGCAGGTTTGGTTAACCTTTCACTTCCACTAGGAATTCAAGCTATAATCAACCTAATTCAAGGTGCTCAAATCAGTAGTTCATGGATTGTACTAGTTGTCTTAGTAACCATTGGTGTTGCGTTTGCTGGCGTATTACAACTCATGCAAATGCGAATCATTGAAAATGTTCAACAAAAAATATTTACAAGGTCATCTTTTGAATTTGCTTATCGTTTTCCGAAGATAAAAATGAGCGAATTACGTCATTATTATCCGCCAGAATTAGCGAACCGCTTCTTTGACACGTTGACTGTTCAAAAAGGATTATCAAAAATTTTGATTGATTTCCCAGCTGCTTTACTTCAAATTATTTTTGGATTAATGCTTTTATCCTTCTATCATCCATTTTTTATCGTTTACGGTATTTTACTTCTACTCCTTATTTATGTGGTCTTTAAATTTTCGGCACAAAGAGGTTTAGATACAAGCCTAGATGAGTCAAAGCAAAAATATAAAGTTGCACACTGGTTGCAAGAAGTGGCGCGTTGTATCTTAAGCTTTAAACTATCAGGACGAACGAACTTAGCACTTAATAAAAATGACCAACTCGTATCAGGCTACCTTGATGCCCGAGAAAGTCACTTTAAGGTTCTTGTTCAACAATTTATAAAACTCATCGGTTTTAAAATCTTAGTCACTGCAGGTCTTTTAGTTATCGGAGGGTTTTTAGTCCTAAGTCAGCAAATGAATATTGGTCAATTTGTCGCTGCGGAAATCATTATTCTTTTGGTCATTAGTTCTGTAGAAAAACTAATTCTTGGATTAGAATCATTTTACGATGTATTAACCTCTATTGAAAAATTAGGGCAAGTGGTTGATAAAGAATTAGAATCTCAAGAAGGTGATAATGTCGGCACTGATGTTAGAGATATCAAAATTGAACTTAATAAAGTAAGCTATATCGTTCCTGGCAAACCGAGTCCAATTTTAGATGATATTTCCTTAACGATAGATCCTAAAGATAGGATTCTAGTACATGGCTCTCATGGTTCTGGTAAGGCGACTTTATTAAAGATAATTGCAGGGATTAATGCGCCAACTCATGGGAGTGTTTATATCAATAATATTTCACTTAGCGGAATTAAACTAAATGAATACAGAGCCTTGGTCGGACAATCATTACCTGAAGAATCACCTTTTGAAGGAACCATCAGGGACAATCTAACGTTTGGGAATGATTCTATTACTCAGGAAGACATCAATTGGGTTCTAGAAAAAACAGGATTAGTAGATTTCGTAAAGACACAACCAAACGGTTTAAGAACAATCTTATATCCTGAAGGACAGAGACTATCTTCAACGGTATCCAAAAAGATAGTTTTAGCCAGAAGTATTTTAAAGAAACCAAAACTATTATTGCTTAAAGATCCATTAGATCAATTTGAAGTTAATGACGCAAAGAGCATCATGGAATTCTTGACAGATAAGAATAATCCTTGGGCATTAGTAGTCGTAAGCTACAATATGGATTGGAAAAATAGTTGCACTAGGATTATCAATTTAGAAGAAGGTAAAATTGTTTAAACATTAAAGAATATGCTTAATATTTCTAATAATAAACTCAACAAAACAGTAGACTTATCATCTTATAAATCGGTGCAAAAAGTCTTTCATAAAAGGCACTTTAAGCAATTTAATCGCTTTCTCATTGCCTTTGCAATTCTGGTTGTTATTATCATGTTTTTACCCTGGACTCAAAACATCAATAGTCCTGGTAGAATTACAACTTTAACTCCCGAGCAAAGACCTCAAACCATACAATCTCCTATTCCAGGACGTATTGAAAAATGGTTTGTTAGAGAAGGTGATGAAGTTAAGAAAGGTGATACTATTTTGTTCATTTCTGAAATAAAAAATAAATATTTCGATCCTAATCTTGTCAATCGTACAGGTCAACAAATAAAGGCGAAAGAAGCTTCTGTTGATTCTTATGACTCAAAAGTTAATGCACTAAATAATCAAATTGGAGCAATAACTACTGAGCGAAAATTAAAATTAGAACAAGCCCAAAACAAACTATTGCAATCAAAGCTTAAAGTTAAAAGTGATAGTATAGATTTCGAGGCAGTAAAAATTAATTTAGGGATTGCTGAAAGACAAATTGGAGCAACGCAAAAACTGTATGAAGAAGGTTTGAAATCGCTCACACAATTAGAAGAGAAACGTTCAAAATTTCAAAAAGCTCAAGCGAAACTAATTTCTCAAGAGAACAAATACCTCGCAGCAAAAAATCAAGTCATTAATGCAATGCTAGAGATTAATCGTGTACAAGCTGAGTATACTGATAAAATTTCAAAAGCACAGAGTAATAAATTTACGGCAAAGTCAAATCAATTTGATGCTGAAGCTCAAGTAACAAAATTGGAAAGTGATTTTACAAGCTATGAAATGCGTAATGACATGTATTATATTAAAGCGCCTCAAGATGGTTTTATAAATAAAGCTATTAAAGGCGGCATTGGCGAAACCTTCAAAGAAGGAGAAGAATTAGTTGGCATCATGCCTTCAAATTATGATATAGCCATTGAAATGTTTGTAGACCCTATAGACTTGCCATTAGTACATAAAGACGAAAAAGTGCGTGTTCAGTTTGATGGCTGGCCAGCAATCATTTTTAGTGGTTGGCCTAATATTTCCTATGGAACTTATGGCGCCAAAGTCGTTGCTATAGAGCGCTTTATAAGTCCTAATGGAAAATTCAGAGTACTTCTTGTTCCTGATGAGGCAGACCATCCATGGCCAGATGCGATACGCGTTGGCTCTGGAGCTAAAACAATTGCCTTATTAGAAGATGTGCCTATTTGGTTCGAACTTTGGAGAAAGCTTAATGGCTTCCCTCCTAATTATTATCAACCTGAAGGTGCATCAACTCAACCTGATAAAAAATAAGACAAGCCATGAATAGATATATAAACATACTATTTGTTTTCATTATGTCATTTTCTTTTGCTCAAGAGCAAGACTCTATTGTCTTAAGTTTTAGCGAATATTTAGGCTATGTCAAGACATACCATCCTATTGCTAAGCAAGCCGATCTGTCTTTACAAATTGGGCAAGCAAATCTCATGAAAGCTAGAGGTGGTTTCGACCCAAAAGTTGAAGTTAATAATGAACGTAAAAAATTTAAAAACTTAGAGTATTTCGACCAACTTAATGCCACATTTAAAATCCCGACTTGGTATGGTATTGAACTCAAGGGAAACTTTGAACAAAATGACGGTGTCTTTTTAAATCCACAGAATTCTGTTCCAGATGACGGTCTTTATAGTGCTGGAATCTCAGCGTCATTAGGTCAAGGCTTATTTATAAATAAACGAATGGCAGACTTAAAGAAAGCCAAGTTTTTTAAGGAACAAACCAAAGCAGATAGAGAAATCCTAATTAACCAGATATTGTTTGATGCTTCTCGTGCCTATTTTAATTGGTTACAAGCCCATAATGAAACCAAAATTTACGAGCGTTTTCTAACTAATGCTAAAACTAGATTTCAAGGTGTAAAGCGCAGTGTCGAAAATGGTGATAAAGCTGCAATCGATTCTGTAGAAGCTGGAATTACAGTTAAGAATCGTGCATTAGGACTGGAACAAGCCAAGGTAAAACGGATGAAGGCTTCATTAGAACTTTCTACATTTTTATGGCTTAATGATAACATTCCTGTTGAATTACAATCGAATGTCTTACCAGATGCCTTTATAGAAAATACAGTTGATGATGTCTTAGAGATTTCAGGGCTTCCTCTAACAGATTTTGTCTTAGAAAACCATCCGAAACTCCGGTCGCTCGGATTTAAATACAATGGTTTAGAAGTTGACAAGCGTTTAAAAGTAAATAAGCTCTTACCTAAAGTTGACGTGCAGTATAACTTCTTAACGGAAGATCCAGATATTGCAAGGTCCTTTAATAGTAATCAATACAAAGGCGGTTTTAGTATAGCCTTCCCCTTGTTTCTTAGAAAAGAACGTGGTGATTTGAAGTTGGCTAAAGCCAAGCTTCAGGATTTACAGTTTGAAATTGATAATGCCAAAATCAGTATTCAAAATAAAGTACTGGCTATATACAGAGAATTAGAATCGTTTGAAACTCAAAATAAGCTTATTGATGAAATCGTGACAGATTACACAACACTATTAAAAGCAGAAGAACGCAAATTTAGTTTTGGTGAAAGCTCATTATTTTTAATCAATTCACGAGAGAAGAGTTTAATTGATTCACAATTGAAATCTATAGCACTTCAGAATAAATTCTTAAAAGCCAAAGCGAAATTATTTAACAGCCTATCAAGAGATTTGCAGAACTTATAATTAATTCCCTTCTTTTTCTGCTTCAGTTTTTTCGAGAATAGGGTTTTTATCTTTTATCACATTAACAGTGGCTTTCACACCAGTTAGAAGGTTCCATTTTTTAGAAGAGACGAGTTCACCTTTGTCATTATAAACAAGAAACTGAGCCGTATTTGGTCCAGAATCCCCTTGGTTTAGAGCAAGAAATACAATTTTATTAGCACCAATATTAAGTGGGACATTAAACCCTTTATAACCTGAAGTTAGCAATAAACTTGGGATAATAAGCTCATCATTAACAAATACACGAACCAAATCACCATCAGGATATTCATGGTCGCGACAAACTATTCTAACAAAAGCCCCATTACTTTTTATATCACCTAGAAAAACATCAGACATGGTTTCAATCTGAAGACCTTGTTCAACGGCTATTTTATTGAAACGTTGTTCAAAAAGTTCACCTGGATTTCGCAAGCCGTTGTCATGAACCATTGAAAATTCCTTTTCCGGTTTTTTTAAAGAAACCTCACTTTCAGTTGGGATTCCAGCAATATTTTTTTTGGGTTTTGTAATACCAATTTTTGAGTCTGGCTTTATAATTAATCGAGGTGTAGAATCTTTCTCCTTACTTTCTATTGCAGGAATTTTTATAGACTTCTTCTCGTTTTTATCAGGTTGAGCAAACAGAGAGCAAGTGCATAGGGCAAGAATAAAAAAAATCAGGTGCTTCTTCATCACATTTTTTTTAGTAGGGTTGTTTCAAAAACCATACCTAACGTTAAAAGTAACGACTTTAAAACGTAAAAATTTTAATTTTTCGTTAAAACTTTCCGTTAAAACTAAGTCGCAACTTACGTATGTACTCTCCAAGTAACCAGTCTTTATAGTTTTTTGTACTATTCATGATACAATAGCAGTACTGCTTGATGCGGTAGCAAATATCATCATGTAATAACTTTGCGAGATCTCTTGCTTCAAAGACGTCTTCACTATTAGCAATGACCAATTTTGAATGTTGAGCTATACTATTCTCTATCGCTTGCATCGATTTTTTACCATCCCGAATAACCTTTTTATATTCCGCTTTGATATCGAAATCGTCATTAGGGTTTTTCTTGAAGCGTTTTCGCAAAGATTCTGGCATATTATAAATAAACTCACGCTCAATATCCTCATCATTTCTAAGGTTTTCCAAATAGAAATCAGGGTTTTTGAAAATATGTTGCCAATCTGCTGGCTGGCTCCAAGGACCGAAACGCACTGCGTTATTCCCTAAATCTATAACCGTAAACTTGGTTTTGTCTCGATGAATTCTCGAGCCTCTACCAATCATCTGAAAATATAGCGTCAATGAACGTGTCGCCCTATTTAGGATAATAGATTCTACCGAAGGCTCATCAAAACCTGTAGTTAAAATACTTACAGAAGTTAGGATACTGCCTGGTGTACTTTTAAACCATTTTAAAATCTCTTTACGTTCTTGCTTTGAAGACGTATTGTCCAAATGACGAACATCATATCCTGCTCGTTTAAAAGTATAGTAAACTTCTTTTGATGTATTGATACCATTATTAAAAATCAGAGTCTTTTTACCTTTAGATAATTCTTCATAAGCAAACAAGAGCTTGCCTTGCATTGCTGCATTAGTATATAATGCTTCGGAAGACTTTACAGTATAATCACCATTGATTCCAATTTTAAGGGTATTTAGGGAAACATCATAATTGTAAATTTCAGCTGAAGCTAAAAAACCATTTTTAATAAGTGTTGAAATATTATCACCAACAATCAACTTCTTATAATTATCCTTCATTGGCAACTTTATATTGCTACTTAAAGGAGTGGCTGTCACACCAAGAATAAAACAATTTTCGAAAAACTTAAATAGTTTTCTAAACGAATTATAATGTGCTTCATCAATAATAACCAAGCCAATATCTTCTAAATTAAGTTTGCCATCATTGAGTCTATTGTTAAGTGTCTCAACCATAGCAACAAAACATTTGTATTGGTCTTGATCTGGTAATTCTTTTACCTTACTATTTATAATCTTATTATTTACACCAAAACCATGAAGTACTTTAGAGGTTTGTTTGCACAATTCTATACGATGAGTCAAGATGACCACCTTCTTCTGATGCTTCTTTATATATTGTCTTACGATTTCAGAAAAAATAACCGTTTTACCTCCTCCTGTTGGTAATTGGTACAACAAATTATAATTATCTGGAGCAGCTTCAAAAACATCAAAAATGCGATTAAGATCAGCAATTTGATAATCATAAAGACGCTTTTTGTTTTTATTTTTGGTTGTTACTTCTAGGGTTCCAGACATAAATTAATAACTTCAAACTGACGATTCTTGCAAAACTAAGCTTTTATAAGAGTTTCTAAGTCATATTGTTAAAAACATATGAAAAGTAATTCTTACCCTTTTGTGTTAAAAACTGTTAAATTACTACTGTGCAATACAAAGTACTGTAACATTTTAGTTTATCTGTCGTCTCTATAGTATAACATAACCATTAAAACCATTTATTATGAGAACTTTAAACAACAATCAATTAACAGGTACATCGACAGAATCAAAAATTTATACTTGGAATAAAAAAAGAAGATATAGATAATCAGATCTATTTCAAATCATCAATCAAAAAAATCAAATATCATGAGAACTTTAGACAACAACCAATTAACGAACACAACAGCTGAATCAAGAATTCACACTTGGAATCAGAAAAGACGATATAGATAATCCTATATTAATTCATCAATCAAAAAAATCAATCCACCATGAAAGCTTTAACTAAAATTATCAACACATCACATACTGCGAACGACGACTTAGAGACGTTACGTTAATAGTGAAAAGACATTTATTCATCAATCAAAATTAAATTGAACTTTGTTCAATGCTCAATCTAAAAAAACCAGTAGACTAATTAAGTCTACTGGCTTTTTTGTGCTTGAATAAGTGGTATCGTTTTTGAGACTTATGAAGATTATATAATCTTAAAAACTATTATTATGAATACTCCGAGACGACAAAGGCCTGAAGTTAATGCAGGTTCTATGGCAGACATTGCCTTTTTACTGCTCATTTTTTTCTTAGTTACTGCAGTTATCCCTAACGATAAAGGCATCAACCGAAAACTCCCTCCTCCTTGTCCGCCAAATACAGATTGTAATAATAATTTTGTTAAACAACGTAACATTCTAGAAGTCAAAGTGAATTCAAAAGATGAATTATTGGTAGAAAACGAGATTGTCTCTATTGATGAATTAAAAGACATAGCCAAAGCGTTTCTTAATAATAATGGTGATGGTACTTGTGATTATTGCAAGGGTTTAAAAGATGATAAATCATCAGATAATCCAATAAAGGCCGTTATTTCTTTAACCAACGATAAGATGACATCTTATAATTTCTATATCCAAGTACAGGACGAATTGACAAAAGCGTATTACGAATTACGTGACGAGTATTCAGAAACGATTTTAAAAAAACCATCTGATAAACTCACAAAAGAGGACATCCTAAAAGTAAGAGAAGCCTATCCTTTTATTCTTTCGGAAGCAGAAATCAAGAATTAATTAGTAGCATCTAATGCTTTCTCAACTCTATAACTGATGTTAACTTTGCGTTTGCCCCATTGTCTTGCAGCGTTGACATCAATTCCCATGTAAATATCAATTCGATTCCTCCAACGTCGATTCATTTTATCCTTCACCAAATACGTTCCTTCAAGACCTTCAACCTTCACAAGCGTATTATGCTCGAAACCATTTTTAAGCAAATCTCTTGACACTGCAATAGATCGCAAACCTGGTTTTAAACTATCTCCAAAGGCAGTAATATAAGGGTTTGAACTCGTTTGATAAGCCAGTGAATTATAAGCTGTTGCTGTGACTTCAGTAGTTTTCCATTCATAAGAATCTTTAACTTCTTTCATACATGTTTGCAAAAGCAAACAAAGGAACACCAATGCAAAAAACGAATATGATTTAGAGTAATTCATATTTAAATATAAGATTTTGTAACTTCACAATCGAAACGAAATCCAACAAATATGAAATCCATCTATTTCACTTTATGCCTCCTAATTATGGTAACTTCTTGCAAAACTGATAGTAAGCCTTCAGATACATCTTCAGAAAAAAATGATTCCTTAGTTCTCATAGAACGGGCGAAAGCTATTCACGAACGTGTGATTACTCTGGATACACATTGTGATATTAATATCAAAAACTTTACAGATTCTATCAACTATACTCAAAATTTAGAATCTCAGGTCAATTTACCTAAAATGAAAGCTGGTGGATTAGATGTCGCCTGGTTTATTGTATATACAGGACAAGATACACTAACAGATGAAGGCTATAAAAAAGCCTACGATAATGCCATGTCTAAATTTGATGCCATCCATAAATTGGTTGAAGATATTGCTCCAGACCAAATAGAATTGGCATTAACTTCTGATGATGTCCGTCGTATTTCTAAAGCTGGAAAAAAGGTTGCAATGATAGGTATTGAAAATGGATACCCTGTAGGAACAGACATATCTAATGTTGAAAAGTTCTATAATCTTGGCGCTCGTTATATGTCCTTGTCTCACAATGGTCACAGTCAGTTATGTGATAGCAATACAGGTGAAGAAGATGATGTTTGGCTTCACAATGGCGTAAGTGATTTAGGAAAAGAAGTGATTAAAGAAATGAACCGATTGGGCATTATGATAGATGTTTCGCATCCTTCAAAAGAATCTATGCGACAGATGATTGAGTTAAGTAAGGCTCCAATTATTGCTTCGCATTCTTCAGCAAGAGCGTTATGTGATCACAGTAGAAACCTTGATGACGAACAATTAGAATGGATGAAAAATAATGGAGGTGTTATTCAAACCGTTGCCTTTCAAACATACACTAATACTGAAAAGAACGATGCTAGAAATGAAGCTATCAAGGATATTAGAAAAGAAATTGCAGCTTCTTTAGGTGCCAAATGGTATGATTGGGGAGAAATGAAAATACTCTCTGATGAAGAAAAAGAAGCCTTTTATGAAGTGAGAGCACAAATTATAAAACAAGCCGATAAAAAAGCGAGTGAAATGAAAGACTTTCCCGCTAAAGTTGGTATATCTGATTTTGTGGATCATATTGATTATATGGTAAAAAAGATCGGACTCAAACATGTTGGGATTAGCAGTGATTTTGATGGCGGCGGCGGCGTTGAAGGTTGGAGTGATGCTTCGGAAACCTTTAATGTCACACTAGAATTAGTAAAACGTGGCTATACCGAAAAGGAAATCGAAATGCTATGGAGTGGGAATTTACTAAGAGTTTTGGATGAAGTTCAAGCCGTAGCTAAAAAACTATCTTAATAAATCGTATTCTGAAAATCAATAAATCTGACAATAACAGTAACCACAAATAACAAAAAGAGTACAGTATTCGCAATCAATCCAAATATCTTTTTAAAAGAGCTAGGATCCTTTCTGCCTTTGACACTAAAGATAAAGCCAATAATTGAAGATGTGAACACTAAAATCATCAGAAAACCACTCGCATATCTGTAAAAATCTAGAGATATCTTCTCATTAGCTGCCAATACTTGAAAGGCTAAAAACAAGAGAAATGTTACAATCGTAATGACTGCAAATTGAAAACCTTTTTTTGAGTTGTTTGTTGTGTTCATATTTTAAATTAATAAGCCAATAAGTCCTTTAGAGCCTTTTCAAATCGTCCTTTAGATGTGTATTGATCTTCCAATTGATCAATAAATGGAATTGGTGTATCCATACTCGCAACACGTTTTACAGGCGCATCTAATTGCTCAAAGCAGTTTTCCATAATTAGAGACGAAATATCACTAGCAATACCACCAAATAAAGAATCTTCTTGTAAAATGATGACTCTACCCGTTTTCTTTACGGAAGCATAAATCGCATCGGTATCTAAAGGCTGAAGACTTCGTAAATCAATCACATCTGCACTAATAGTTTCATTTTTATCAAGTGTCTCTAGAGTCCAATGTACTCCTGCTCCATAAGTAATAATCGTCACATCATTACCTTCTCTTAATATAGATGCTTTTCCTAAGGGAAGCGTATAATAATCTGTTGGTACATCTTGACGAATACTTCGATATAAGGCTTTGTGTTCAAAAAACAATACTGGATTTGGATCTTCAATAGCAGTCGCTAATAAGCCTTTAGCATCATAAGGAAATGCTGGATATACTACTTTTAAACCTGGTGTTTTAGTAAACCAAGCTTCGTTAGTTTGTGAATGAAATGGTCCAGCAGCTACACCTCCACCACATGGCATTCTCACCACGACATCTGCCTGCTGACTCCAACGATAATGTGATTTTGCCAAATAATTCACCACTGGATTAAATCCGGAAGTTACAAAATCGGCAAACTGCATTTCGACTACTGATTTTATACCAGCAATTGATAACCCCATAGCAGTTTCAACAATAGCAGATTCACAGATTGGCGTATTTCTTACACGTTCTTTTCCAAATTGTTCTACAAAACCTTCGGTTATTTTGAACACACCTCCATATTCTGCAATATCCTGTCCCATAATCACTAAATCCTTATGCTTTTCCATAGATTGCTTTAATCCTTGGGAAATCGCATCGATAAGCCTCAACTCTTCAGATTTCGATTTTGGTTTTATTTCTTTATAATCAAACGATTTGTAAACATCTTTTAATTCGGTTTCTACATTTGGCACAATAGGTGCTTCATTAAATGCCATTTCCAGATGCTCATGAATTTCATGCATAATCGCTTCTTTGATAGTGACTTCTTGTTTTTCGGTCAATATTTTTTGGTCTCTTAAATACGCTTGAAAATTTTCTAGAGGATCCTTTTTACCCCATTCCTGTAGTATTGATTTAGGCACATATTTTGTTCCGCTAGCTTCTTCATGACCACGCATTCTAAAGGTTTTAAATTCTATCAAAATTGGTCTTGGACGCTTGCGAATACTGGCCGCTAGCTTCTGCATTTTTGTATAGACTTCAATAATATCATTTCCGTCAAGTATAAAAGATTCCATTCCGTAGCCTTTACCTCTATCAGCAATATCCTTACATCTGTACTGCTCGTTGGTTGGTGTTGAAAGTCCGTAACCATTATTCTCAACACAGAACAAAACTGGTAATTGCCAAACTGAAGCGACATTCAACGCTTCATGAAAATCACCCTCACTAGTTCCCCCTTCACCTGTAAAAACTGCTGTCACCTGCTTTTGCTTTTTCAGTAAACTCGCTAGTGCAATACCATCGGCAACCCCTAATTGCGGTCCTAAATGTGAAATCATTCCAACGATATTAAATTCTTGTGTCCCGAAGTGAAACGAACGATCACGGCCTTTTGTGAATCCATTGGCTTTTCCCTGCCACTGACTAAATAGTCGATATAACGGAATTTCTCGAGTGGTAAATACACCTAAATTTCGATGCATTGGCAAGATGTATTCGTCCTTTTGCATAGCCATGGTAACACCTACAGAAATAGCTTCCTGACCTATACCAGAAAACCATTTTGAGATTTTACCTTGCCGTAAAAGAATGAGCATTTTCTCTTCTATCATGCGTGGTTTAAGCATATTGCGATATAAACTTAAAAGCGTCTGATTGTCAAGGTTTTTTTTATCGTAGGTTATAGTGCTCTTAGTAGAGGTCAACATTTTTTGAAAAATTGCGTTAGTAAATCAAATGTAATTAAAAATTGACGTTTTAAAAGGCTAAGGTCATTTTTTTTAAGTGAAATTGAAAACTGTGATTTTAGCACTATTTTCGCTATTTTTGTAGTATTGTAGATGAATTAAATACTTATAATATGAATATCATACCTAGCGTTAATCTTCAAGATTTTATTTCAGGAGATCCAGTTAGAAAACAAAAATTTATTGATGAGATTGGAAAAGCATACGAAGAAATTGGATTTGTAGCGCTTAAAGGTCATTTTTTAGACGACCAACTTGTAGATAACCTTTACAAAGAAATTAAAAACTTCTTCAGCTTACCTATTGAGACCAAACGCAGTTATGAAATTGAGGGTATTTCTGGACAACGTGGTTATATATCTTTTGGAAAAGAAAGTGCTAAAGGAAAAAAGGAAGGCGATTTAAAAGAGTTCTGGCATTTTGGACAATATGCTGAAGATGATCCTGAACGCGCTAAAGAGTACCCGGAAAATGTTGAAGTTAAAGAACTCTCAGAATTTAACAAAATAGGTAAAGAAAGCTATCAAATGCTTGAAAAAACTGCTAAGTATGTTTTAAGAGCGCTTGCATTATTTCTTGATTTAGAAGAAACGTATTTTGACAATTACATTCATAATGGTAATTCTATCTTGAGACCTATCCAATATCCTCCTATCTTTGAAGAACCTAAAAAAGCAGTTCGTGCAGCAGCTCATGGGGACATCAACCTAATTACTTTATTAATGGGAGCTCAAGGTCGTGGCCTACAAGTTCAAAATCACGAAGGTGAATGGATTGATGCTATTGCAGATCCGGATGAGTTAATGATTAATGTTGGAGATATGCTCTCGAGACATACTAATAATAAATTGAAATCTACAATTCACAGAGTTGTAAATCCACCAAGAGAACTTTGGGGAACATCACGTTACTCAATTCCGTTTTTTATGCATCCTATTAGTGAAATGAAATTGGATGTTTTAGACAGCTGTATTGATGAAGACCATCCAAAACAATTTGATAATATCACAGCTGGAGAGTTTTTGAATGAACGATTAATTGAACTTGGACTTAAAAAATAAAATTTTCAGTTACAATCGCAGTATTCATTTACTGTAGTTGCAAACTGAGACTATAAAATGATTAGATGGATTTACAAGACCAATTAAAAAATCTATTTCCAAAGCATCTGCAAGAGGATGTTTCCGAAGAAAAAGAACCAAAAGAACGAGGTGTCTGGTTACAGGATGACCCCATAATTTGCAAATACGAGAAACGGAAAGGCAAACCAATTACAATTCTTGAAGGTTATACAGGTGCAGACGAAGATTTTAAAAAACTGGCCAAAGAACTAAAGCAAAAGCTTAGTGTTGGTGGAAGTTTTAAGGATAATAAAATCATCATACAAGGAGATTACAGAGATAAAATCATGCAGATTTTAAAGGACAAAGGCTTTAATGTAAAACGTGTTGGAGGTTAGATGAATACTAAAATATTACATATCACGAATGGTGATTCTTTAACCAATAATTTGTATAAGTTAAATATTACAACTCCTGCAAATACTATTACTTGGCAAGAAACACTTTGCGTTGGACCAACTGTTGAAGAAGTGGCTTCCGACGAATTTATCAAGAAGAGAAAAGCATTTTTTAAATCCTTTTACGACATCACTTTAAGTGAAAAAGAGATGACCAGCGAACTTAACAAATTAGATAACATTTCTGGTTTTACAGAAATTGTGCTATGGTTTGAATACGATTTGTTTTGCCATATTAATATGGTAGCTGTTATAAGTCTACTAGAACAAAAAGGGATATTTCTCCCTATATATTTAGTTTGTAGTGGACGAGTTGAAGGTGAAAAAGATTTAAAGGGTTTGTCTGAACTCAATCCAAGACAATTAGAATCACATTATAAAAGTAGAGTCAAACTAAATGTTGATGATATTGCGCTTGCTAGAAAAGTATGGAAAATCTACTGTGGTAAAGATCATAATTCACTTTTACCTTTAGTGACAAGACCTTCTTCATTTGAATATATGAGTATTTGTCTCAAAGCACATATTAAGCGGTTTCCAGATATACGAAGTGGTATTAGTACCTTAGAATACAATATTCTTAAATTAGTAAAAGAAAACAATGTAACCTCAAGACACCATCTAGTTGGCTATACACTTCATTACCAAGGTTATTATGGCTATGGCGATTTGCAATTAGAACGTGTTATCGACCTGCTTGCTATCTTTTTTGATGAAGATAATGTTAGTCTGAAACTCAACAGAAAAGGCCACCTTGCCATTGAACACCAACACAATTATCAAAATGAAATGAACAATACCATATATTATGGAGGTGCAAGTTGTTTAGACTATAAATTTGATAAACAACAAAATAAACTTATTAAAACCGCAATTCATGCCAATTAAAGCATCAGAACTTATATTAAATCCAGACGGAAGTGTTTACCATCTAAATCTACGTCCAGAACAGATTGCAAACACCATTATTGTCGTTGGTGACCAAGATCGTGTATCTAGAGTCACACAGCATTTTGACAACGTTGAATTTACTACTCAAAAACGTGAGTTTCGTACATCGACTGGCACATACAAAGGAAAACGAATTACCGTTATTTCTACCGGAATTGGAACAGATAATATTGACATAGTATTTAATGAACTGGATGCATTGGTAAATATTGATTTAGAAAAACGAGAAATCAAGTCAGAACTCACTTCACTAGATATTATAAGAATTGGAACTTCAGGATCTATTCAAAAAGAGATTCCTATTAATTCGTTTGTTGTGAGCGAATATGCTGTAGGTTTTGATAGTCTACTCCATTTTTATGATAGCGAACATGTTCAGAATTTTGAAATTTCCGAAGCATTAAAACAACAAACTAATTGGTTTGATAAAAAATCAGATCCTTATGTTGTAAAATGTAGTGAACGTTTATTGAAAACTATTACTAGTACAAAAACAGTAAATGGTTTTACTGCAACCAATGTTGGATTCTATGGACCACAAGGTCGGGTTTTGCGATTAGCACTTCAGGACAATGACCTAAATGACAAATTGGCTGCGTTTAATTATAATGGTAAAACTGTAACCAATTTGGAAATGGAAACATCTGCTATCTACGGAATTTCAAATTTACTAGGTCATCATGCGCTATCTATGAATGCTATAATTGCCAATAGAGCCACAGGTGAATTTAGCGAAAACCCAAAAAAGATAGTTGAAGACTTGATAATTTATACTTTGAACAAAATAGTAGATTAGATTAATTTTTTAAGATAAACATATTGAAAAGAGTAAATATAGGAGGCGTTCCAGAGCATTTTAATTTAGCATGGTACCTCACTTTAAAAAATGGCGAATACAAAGATGAAGGTATCAATCTTCGCTGGAAAGATTTTTCTGGTGGCACAGGCGCTATGAACAAAGCGCTTCGTGAAGGTGAAATAGATATTGCTGTAGTTCTAACTGAAGGTATAATAAAAGATATTATAGATGGAAACCCCACTAAAATTGTTCAAACCTTTGTGCAATCTCCTCTTATCTGGGGAATTCATGTGGCTAAAGATTCAAAATTTAAAACTATTGAAGATATTAAAGACACAAGAGCTGCAATTAGTAGATATGGATCGGGTTCTCACCTAATGGCTTACATCAATGCCCAAAGTAATAATTGGGATTTAGAAAAGGATTTAAACTTTGAAGTAATTAGAAACCTCGAAGGTGCTGTAGAAGGCTTAACCAATGGTGATGCAGATTATTTTATGTGGGAAAAATTTACCACAAAGCCAATTGTAGATGATGGTGTTTTTAGGCGAATAGGCAACTGTCCTACACCATGGCCATGCTTTGTTATTGCTGTTAGAGAAGAATTTCTGGACACGAATTATGAGGATGTCAAAACCATATTAAAGATTATAAACAATACTACAGAAGAGTTCAAACATATTCCAAGTATTGATAAAACTATAGCCAACAGATATGATCAAAAACTCGAAGATGTTCAAGATTGGTTATCATTAACCGAATGGTCACAGGGCATTATAGACGAACAGACCATTATGACAATTCAAAACAAATTGTTCGAATTGGATATTATTCCTAAAAAAGTAAGTTATAATACACTTGTAAAAAAAATCAAATAATTGTTAAGCAGAAAAAAACAAAATTATATTGTTATATGATTTTGAAAAGCATAAATCTATTATTGCCTTTTAACAAAATATTATGAATTTTACACCCATAACTTTCTATTTATCAAAAATTTAATTACATTTAGCTGACAGAATCGCAGTGTGACCTTAACTAAATTTAAGAAATATGATAATACCGATTACTATAATTCTCTCAGCTTTAATTGCATTAAATTTTTTGTTATTAGTATTTAGTTGTAACAAAACAACTAAAAAACTAGCCATAGAAAAACCAGTTTCTATAAAGCTCGTAAAACCCCAAAAACCAACCAAACAGCTAGCTGTCAGTCAATTAGCTCCTACTGGAAGTTGATTTATTACCAACTTATTTCTTTTTTATTGTTAGCATTTAAGGCCTTATTCGTTTCACTAAAATGCTTGTTTCCAAACCAATAACCTCTATTAGCACTCAATGGTGAAGGATGACCAGACATTAATATATGATGTTTTGTATCATCGATTAATTTAGCTTTTCGATTCGCAAATCCACCCCAAAGTAAAAAAACAACATCCCTTTTTTCTTTACTAATTACCTTAATAACTTCATCTGTAAATTGTTCCCATCCCCTTTTTTGATGACTACCAGCTTGATGTGCTCTTACAGTTAAAGTTGCATTGAGCAGTAAAACACCTTGTCTAGCCCAACGCTCAAGATTTCCAGAATTTGGATAAGGAATATTTAAATTGGTTTCAATTTCTTTGAAAATATTAATTAAAGAAGGAGGTTGAGATATACCATCAGCAACAGAGAAGCTTAACCCATTAGCCTGACCAATGCCATGATAAGGATCTTGTCCTATTATAACAACCTTAACATCATCAAAATGGCATAAATCAAAAGCAGAAAAAATTAGATCTACTGGAGGACAACATGTTGTAGAGCTATATTCATTTTTCACAAACGCTTCCAAGTTTCTAAAATAAGGTTGTTCAAACTCGTTTATTAACTTTTTTCTCCAGCTATTGTGAATATTTATGTTCATTTTATCTTAAAAAAAAATCTTATCGTCTAAAATATGAAATATGTCATAAATTTATAATTACTATTATATTATATTCGTAATTATAATAGTTTCAGCAATATAAACGTAACCGAATTAAAATGTCACAAGAATTAAGAAAAAGAATACAAAGCTTATTAGATAAACCCTTACTTGATCTAGAAACCATAGACCAAATAAGTCATAAAGATTTTCTTAATAATTACATTAAGAAGAATAAGCCTGTAAAAATAACCAATATGATGCAAGATTGGGGAGCGACTAAAAAATGGACCCTCGATTATTTTGAAGAAATTGGTAAAAATAAAGAAGCCTACATTTCTAAAGGAAATATTAGACAACAGGAAACCAAATGGGAATATGGGAATTTTTTAGATTATGTAAAGCAAATTAGAAACGCAAAAGATCACAAAGATGTAACATACTTGGCAAATCTTTCAATAATTAAAATGTTTCCAGAGCTTAAAGATGATGTAGACTTCTCAATCCTATCAGACCATAAAGTTAAAGATTCAATGTCTATCTGGATTGGTCCAAAAGGTACTATAACTGGATTTCATCAAGATAGAGCCGATAATATCTTAGCACAAGTAAGAGGCACGAAAGTGTGGTTAATTGTTGATGATAGCCAGAGCAAACTTATGTATCGCAGTAAAAAGTTTGAACCTGGATCTATATTAAGTGAAATCGACCTTGAGAATTTTGATCGTGACAAGTATCCATTACTTCAAGAAGCAGATATTTACTATGTTGAAATAAATGAAGGTGAAATGGTATTCAACCCAAAAAACTCTTGGCATTGTGTTTACTCGACAGATACCTCAATAAGTGTCAATTGTATGTCCTATTCGAATTATGATTATATAGAAGGGAAACTTAAGAGTTTTGCTAAAGTCGGTCTTCACAATTTAGGTTTGTACGGTACTGAAGATTGTGTATGTCATTTTATAGATGATAATGGTAAGCGTATAAGACGTTAAAGAACATAAAATCACAAACATTTTATTACTAATTCAGTAATAAGTACCTTTGCAACCTTTGACTCATAGAGGTTATTAATTAATGATAAATATTCACGAAAAAACATTACAGGATCTTGAGTTTAACTCCGTTTTGCATCAAGTTGCAGAACTTTGTATAACAGATTTGGGAAGAGTAGACGCTTTAAAAATAAAGCCTTTTTCTACTCAAGAAGCCGTTATGCAATCTCTTGATTTTACGAATGAATATGTATCGTCATTTTATAATGACAATAGAATACCAAATCATGGTTTTGATCCTATTACTAAAGAGATTAAGCTTTTATATATTGAAAACTCTGTTCTAGATACTAAAAGTTTTAAAAAAATAGCTTCCATAACACTTACGGTTAGTACCTTTCTAAAATTTCTAAAAAAGTTTGAGGAATACTACCCATCACTACACCAAACATCTTCTAGCTTAGAAATTATAACTCCTATTGTTACAGAAATTGACACTATTATTGATCGTTTTGGAGATGTAAAAGAGAATGCTTCAGATACACTTTATCAGTTACGACAAGCAATAAATTCAATTCGGGGCAAAATAAATCAAAGTTTTACTTCCGCTTTAAATACCTACCATAACCTTGATTACCTTGATGATATTAGAGAATCTGTGGTAGAAAACAAACGCGTACTTGCTGTAAAGGCCATGTATAGACGAAAGGTTAAAGGGAGTATTATGGGAAGCAGTAAAACGGGAAGCATTGTATATATGCAACCCGAACAAACCTTTCAATATGCACGTGAACTTAACAACTTAGAGTTTGATGAAAGTGAAGAAGTTGATAAAATCCTTAGAAGTCTAACAGAATACATTAGACCTTACAATTCACGGTTACAGCAATACCAAGAGCTTTTGGTAAAACTGGATGTTATATATGCCAAAGCAAAATATGCCCAATCCACAAATTCAATTCTTCCGAAGATAAATTCAGATAAGGTTTATGAAGCTATAGATGCTTACCATCCGCTACTTTATTTATCAAATAAAATTGAAGGCAAAAAGACCTTTCCACAATCGATTGTATTACATCCAGAAAATAGAATCATCGTGATTTCTGGCCCAAATGCTGGCGGAAAAAGTATCACGCTCAAAACTATCGGCTTAATGCAAGTGATGATTCAAAGCGGTTTATTAATTCCTGTGCACGAGAAAAGTAATATTTGCCTATTTGATCGCATTATTAGCGATATTGGCGACAATCAATCTATTGAGAATCATTTGAGTACTTATAGTTATCGATTAAAACAAATGAATTTCTTTCTTCGGAAATGTAACAAAAACACGTTGTTCCTTATTGATGAATTTGGTACAGGTAGTGATCCAGAACTAGGAGGTGCTTTAGCTGAAACATTTTTAGAGGAATTTTACCATCGTGATGCTTTCGGAATTATAACAACCCACTACTCCAACTTAAAAGTATTGGCAAACGAATTACCGTTTATGCAAAATGCCAATATGATGTTTGATGAAAAGAGCTTAGAACCAATGTTCAAGTTGATTTTAGGTCAAGCAGGAAGCTCATTCACCTTTGAAGTGGCACAAAAAAACGGCATCCCATATAGCCTTATCAATCGTGCAAAAAAGAAGATTGAACGTGGCAAAGTGCGCTTTGATGCTACAATTGCTAAACTTCAGAAAGAGCGTAGTAAGTTAGAAAAGACAGAACGTTCACTCAAAGAAAACGAAAAGAAAAAACAGACTGAAGCTGACAAATTGGAAGAGGTCAATGCTAAGGTTCAGAAGAAATTGGAAAGTTTTCAGGAACTCTATGACTCCAATCAACGCTTAATTTATCTTGGGCAGAAATTCAATGATATTTCCGAAAAATACTTTGATAACGAGAAGAAACGCGAATTAATGGCTGAGCTTTTTAAGCTCGTTCAAATTGAAAACTCTAAGCGAAAGAAAGTTTCAACTAAACAAAAAAGAGTCGAAAAAGCAAAAGAAACTGAAGTTAAAAAAGAAGCAGAAAAGAAAGTTGCTGTTATCCGCAAAAATAAAAAAACAGCAAAAAAAAACGCCAAACCTGTTGAGCAACCTAAACCAATCTTAAAAGTTGGTGATCGTGTGCGTATGCATGATGGTAGAGCTATTGGTAGTATTGATAAGTTTGAAAAAAACAAAGCTATTGTTAACTACGGTATTTTCACCACTAACGTTAATGTGGATTTATTAGAACTTGTAGAAGCTGTAAAAAAATAATCAGTTGTCGTATCTTTGTAACGTGTTAGAAATCTTACCAAAACATAAAAAACTAATTCTCTTTGATGGTGTTTGCAATCTATGTAATTCATCCATTCAATACGTTATCAAACACGATAAAAAAGACATATTTAGATTTACAGCACTACAAAGTGATATTGGCAAGCAAATTATAGACAAGTACGACATTGATCCGTCTAAAACAGATTCTATTCTACTCTATTCTGAAGCCAAAGGTTTGAAAGTGAAATCGTCTGCTGCATTAGCGATAGCTTCGCATTTAGGATTTCCGAAAAATCTACTAACGGTGTTCTATATCGTTCCACCTTTTATTAGAAATTGGATTTATGACTATATTGCGAAAAATCGTTACAAATGGTATGGTAAAAAGGAAGAATGTATGATTCCTACGCCAGAACTGAAGTCAAAATTCTTGTAAAGAAAAAGCCCTTACGGGAATAAGGACTTTAACAATTAACAACTAATTAAAACTAATTTAACTCTAAAATAATTTTTTAATCAAGAGGGATTATCTAATATAGAATATTGATTAATAGCATATTATTTATAGTATAAATCTACTCCATAACTTACTACTTGAACTAAAACATCGTTATAAACCCTAAAATAATTGTTCAAAAAGCACGACGTGCAAAAATCACCTATGAGATACATAGTCTTACGTGATTATTAACATACTCATTCAAGGTAGAGGTTAACTCATTCAAAATCATACTTCACTCAAATAGGATTTTTTAGGTAAACAGCATCACATAGTTTTATAGTGAACAAAATCGCATCATTATGAAACATTTAAAACTACTCCTGTTTTTTATTACAGCAATTACTTTTGCCAATACAGATAAAGAAACACCAACAACAGTAAAGGAAGTCACTGTTTATCTTAGTGGAGCACAGATAGAAAGAACAGCCAATGTAAAACTACCGATTGGCACAACCGAGTTTGTTTTTAACAAATTATCATCAAATATTCAGGAAAGTAGTATACAGATTTCAGGATTGAAAAACGCCTCAATTTTGTCTATTAATTTTGGAATTAACTATCTAAACAAGAAAGACAAGTCGCAAGAGGTTAAGAGCATTCAGAAAAGAATAAAAGCGCTTTACGACGATGTTCAAGCAGAAGACCATTTAATTTCTGGCTACAATGAGGAGTTACACCTTATTACTCATAACAGAGCCTTAGGCAATACAACTCAAGTGGTGAGTTTAGAGAAGCTTCAAAAGTTTGCCGCTTACTATAGAACTAGAACTACAGAAATCAAATCTAAAATATATACATCTCAAAAAATTAAGAATGATCTCAATGCTAAAGTTTCAGATTTACGAAAGCAACTCAATGAAATAAGTGCAGACGAGAAAGTACAAACTGGTGAAATCAAAATAAAGCTAAACACAGATGTAGCAACAGATCTCAAACTCAGCATAAGCTATAATGTAACTAATGCTGGCTGGTTTCCTATTTATGATATTAAAGCTGACAAAATCAATGCGCCAATACAATTGATATATAAAGCACATGTTTACCAAAGCACAGGAAATGATTGGAACAATGTGAAATTGACACTATCAACCAGCGACCCAAATACCAATAATATAAAACCAGATGTCAACCCAAAGTATTTAAACTTTATAAGTGCTCATAGCAACCTTTATGGTAGTAGAGCCACCAAACGCTATAACTATAAATATAATCCATTGGTAAAAACAGTTTCTGGAGTCGTCACTTCTAATGAAGACGGATTGGGTTTACCTGGAGTTAATATTATTGAAAAAGGAACATCAAATGGTGTTCAAACCGATTTTGATGGAAAATACAGCATAAGAACTAATGGTGGAAAAGCACTGGTGTACTCTTTTATTAGTATGAAAACCGAAACCTTGCCCATCCATTCTAGTATCATGAATGTGACTATGGAATCTGATTTATCCGCTTTAGATGAAGTGGTTATTAGTGCTTATAAAGCAGAATCAAAAACAGCTTCTTCTGGCTACGTAAATCGAGTACAGGACATGATGGATAAGGACTTTGACAATCAACCATATATTGAACCTATTGACTATACATCAAATGGAGATATCATTGAAGAAGGTATCACCAATACACGTTTCGAAATTAAGAAAGCTTACACAATTCCTAGCAATAGCGATGTGACTGTTATAGAAATTGAAAATTATAATGTACCAGCGACCTACTCCTACTTTGCTGCTCCAGTTCTAAATGAGAATGTATTTTTAACAGCAAAAATTAAGGATTGGGAACAATATAATTTATTGCCGGCAGAAGCCAATGTCTATTTTGAAGGCAGTTACTCTGGGAAAACAAATATCAATCCGCAGAGTACCACAGAAGAATTAACCATTTCATTAGGTGTCGACCCAAATGTTGTTGTAAAACGCGAGCAGCCAACAGACTTTAAAAAAAACGCTTTCATTGGCAGCAACAAAATTATCTCTAAAAGTTATGAAATTGAGTTGAAGAATAACAAATCGACAGCGATTGATTTGGTATTATATGACAGAATTCCGATGAGTCAAAATAAGGACATTAAAATCGATGATATAGAAACTGGTACTTCAGAATATGATGACAAAAAAGGTATCCTCAAATGGAAGGTTAATCTTGATGCAAAGGCTAAAGAGACTTACAGGTTTTCATACACTGTGAAATATCCAAAATACAAACGAGTTAACCTATAAATTTAATTACAAAAGCCTTAAAGCGAAACATTTAGCTTGAGCCTAACTTCAGTTAGTTGGGAAAGAATCGAGTTCTCCTTTAATGTAAAGGTCTAACCTTAAAGGGGTTTCAGAACTAAAACTTCTGATTAGAATAGTTGAGTTTTAAGGCTTTTACTTATTAACTCAATATCTTTTTTAAACTATTATAAATCGCATGTTCCATTTGGTCCATTTTACCATCTGCAAAAGCCATAAGTTTGATATCTGCAAATAGTTCGTCTGGGTTATTTTTATAAGATTCTTCAGAATTTACAGCATCCACTATTTTAGTAATACTCTGATAATCATTATCGCCATCAAACTCTTGTTTAACATGCTTATAGGTTTCTGCGTCAACACGATACAATATATACTCATGTTCTTGCCTCGTTTCTTTTAAATCAGAATGCGCTACATATAATAAAATGTAAGCGACCAATTCTTGTTTTGTCCAGTTAGTGTTTGCCATAATTATGTTGTTAATGTTCCGAATTCTGTCCATGAACCATCATAAACAGCTATTTTTTTATAGTCCAAAATATCTGCAGCTAGAGCCAAAATACAAGCTGTAATTCCAGAACCACAGGAAAAAGTTAGTGATTTATCTTCTATTTTGAAAGTATTAAAAATAGATTTCAATTCTTCTTTTGATTTTAGGCAATTTCCGCTGAGCAAATTTGTGTATGGAAGATTTTCAGAATTTGGAATCGTCCCACTTCGAAGTCCTACTCTTGGCTCTGGCACTAGTCCCTTAAAACGCTCTTCGGAGCGCGCATCCAATAGGATGCAGTGTTCATTTTTAGAAATTTCAGCAATGTGATTAAAAAAACGCATATGATCTGGTTGATATGCTGCTGAAAAATTTCCAAGCTTCCATGTTGGAGTTGTTAATGAAGAAACGGTTTCATAATTCAGTCGTTTCCATTCTGGCAATCCGCCATCCAAAACCGCGACATTATCATATCCGAAGGTTTTAAACAGCCACCAAACTCTCGGACTCCAATACAGCCCTTTATCATCATAAACAACAATAACAGAATCCTTGCTAATACCTAGTTGTTGCGCTTCATATTGAAATTGGTCTTGAGATGGAATCGTATTAGGAAAATCAGCATTTATAGCGCTAAATTTTCCTTTATTATCGAAATATCTTGAATTTGGAATATAGTCTTCCGAAGTTAAAACATTCGTTGTTTTAACACGAGCATCAAGAATGATTACATGTTCTAGATTGCGATTGTCATTTAACCAATTGCAACTTACGATAGGCGACACTAATCGACCATTATTAAGCATCCTGAACCGTTTTACGTAATCTGGTACGTCTATCGAAAGCTAAACTAGTATTGTTTTTATGATCGGTTTTTTTCCATGGATACATGATAAAACAAACATTCATAGTTGACTATTTTTGTTGATTAATCGTATTTAAATTTAAAAAATTTATTTTACTTCCTCATAGTTATCATCCCAATTCTTCACTTTTGGTTCCCCAAGTTTTCCAACAGATTTAGCAACAACCATAGCTACCGTCGCATCACCAGTCACATTAACAACTGTTCGGCACATGTCTAAAGGCCTGTCGACTGCAAAAATCAGGGCCAAACCAATTGGTAATAATTCTGGTGGTAGTCCAACAGATTCTAAAACAATAACAAGCATTACCATTCCTGCACCTGGAACTGCAGCACTACCAATAGATGCTAACAAAGCAGTTAAAACAATCGTTATTTGATCTCCAAATGTTAAATCTAATCCGAGTGCTTGAAATATAAATACTGCAGCGACTGCTTGATATAAACTCGTCCCATCCATATTAATTGTAGCTCCAACCGGCAGAACAAAACTTGATACTTCTTTATCAACACCTATATGCTCTTCAACACGCTCCATAGTCACAGGAAGTGTAGCTGCACTAGAACTGGTTGAAAACGCTAGTAGTTGAGCAGGGCTTATTTCTTTTAAAAACCAAAAAGGGTTTTTCTTTGTAAACGTCGCTACGAGAATACTATAAAAAACAATCATTAAAAATAATCCGAAAACAACAACACCTGCATATTTTAATAAAGCATATAAAATATCAGGATCATCAGAAGACACAACGACATTAGCTAATAATGCAAACACTGCAACTGGAGCAGTTAACATAATTAGATCTACCATTTTCAAAACAATATCATTTAACGAATCAAATAGTTTTTTCATTGGTTTTGCTCGCTTTTCTCCGATAAGAAGCATCGCGATCCCTAAAAATATGGCGAAGAAAATCACCTGAAGCATTAACTTATTATTACTTAATGCATTAAACGCGTTATCAGGTACCATATCTTCCAAAAATTGAAGCGGTCCTGTATTCATCTGCTTTGAAGCTTCAGCAATTTTTGCTTGAACACTACTATTCTCTGAGTATGTTTCAGTAAGCTTAGCAATGGTTTCTTCGGAAACACCATCTCCTGGTTGCATTACATTTACAAGAGCTAATCCAATAGAAATAGCAATTACAGTAGTTACTATATATATTCCAATTGTACGTAATCCTATATTTTTGAATTTTGAAATATCTTTTAAATCAGAAATCCCTTTAATTAACGACGCCAATATTAAAGGAATAGCAATTAACTTTAGTAATTTAACAAAAATAGAACCTATAGGTTTTATCCAATCTTCGGTAAATGCTCTTCCTCCTACTTGAAGCATCACAAAACCAAATACTAAACCTAGTAGCATTCCTATTAAAATTTTCCAGTGTAAAGCTAGTTTTTTCATATATCTATTGAGATTTAAAATCTATTTTATTGTTATTTTTAAGATCTAATTATAACACCAATTATAACTGCTGTTCCAAAATAAAAGATTCTGCCATATATTCTTGCAGTTCTTGCTTGCTCTAATTTTTTATCAAAGCCGTGATGAATAAAACGTTCGTCTTCAATTTTATTTAATTCACGGCTATTGAATGATCCATCTTTCCTATTAAACGGAAAAAAGAAAAACGTCAAAAATTCACCATTTGTTAGTGGTATACTTTTTCGTTTTTCAGCATTATTCTGTGCTTCATTCAAATCTATGCGTATTCTATTTATACATTTTATTCAGCAATAAAAAATCTGCAATAACCAAAGCAGCCATAGCTTCAACAATTGGAATTGCTCTTGGCACCACACACGGGTCGTGACGACCTTTACCTTGCATTTCTACAATATCGCCAGAACTATTTAGTGCATCTTGCTTTTGAATGACAGTCGCAACAGGCTTAAATGCCACTCTGAAATAAATATCCATTCCGTTGCTAATTCCGCCCTGAATACCACCTGACAAATTGGTTTTCGTGGTTCCATCTTCATTAAATAAATCGTTATGCTCTGTGCCCTTCATCCTAGCGCCGCAAAATCCGCTACCATATTCAAAGCCTTTAACTGCGTTGATAGATAACATGGCTTTTCCTAATTCGGCATGAAGTTTATCAAAAACCGGTTCTCCTAATCCAATTGGTACATTTTGAAGCACACAAGTGACAGTACCACCAATGGTATTCCCTTCTTTACGGATTTCCTTAATTTTTGTAATCATCTGTTCTGCAGTTGCTTCATCTGGACAACGAACAGCATTAGTTTCAGTTTTTGAGAAATCTAATTCTTGATATGGTTTTTCTAAAAACAGATCTCCAACAGACGATGTATAGGCATTAATTTGAATCGAACTCAAAAATTGTTTAGCGATAGCTCCAGCTACAACGCGAGACGCTGTTTCTCTTGCAGAACTTCGCCCGCCTCCTCTATAATCACGTACACCATACTTCTTTTCATAAGTATAATCTGCGTGACTTGGACGATATACATCTTTAATATGAGAATAGTCATTCGACTTTTGGTTCGTGTTTTTAATCACAAACCCAATAGGAGTTCCAGTGGTAACGCCTTCAAAAATCCCTGATAAAAACTCTACAGTATCTGGTTCTTTTCGCTGGGTAACGATTTCAGATTGACCTGGTTTCCGTCTGTTCATTTCATTTTGAATCGCCTCAAAATCCAATTGTATCCCTGGAGGACAGCCATCAATAATTCCCCCAATTGCTAAACCATGAGACTCACCAAATGTGGTCAGTTTAAAAATATTTCCGAAGGAATTTCCCGCCATATAACTAGATTTTATGCTAAAGTAAATGTAAAAATAGACAAACAAAAACATATATCCATAAAGCAACTCATTTCCAAAGAAAAAAAACTATAGAATTAGATTAAGGCTTCTTTGAGAATCGTTACAGGATGCAAGGCTTCTTTTTGAGTTCCATCTTTTATTTGATGTCGGCAACTGGTTCCGTTTGCAGAAATGACAACACCCGAATTTGCGTTTCTAACCGCTGGAAACAAGGTCTGCTCTCCTATTTGCATGCTCACTTCGTAATGCTCTTTTTCGTAACCAAAACTACCTGCCATACCACAACAACCGCTTGGTATAATGGTCACTTTATAGTTTTTTGGTAAATTCAAAACCATAAAACTCGATGATTGATTTGCTAAAGCTTTTTGATGGCAATGACCATGAAATTTGATAATTTTCTCTTCGGAAGTGAATTGTGATGATTTAATATTTCCTAATTCAATTTCCTTTTGAATGAACTCTTCAATCAAATAGGTGTGTTTCGCGATTTTTTCTGCGGAAGCTTTATCATCTGCCAATCTCAAATATTCGTCTTTGAACGTTAATATCGCCGAAGGTTCTATACCAATTAAAGGTGTACTATCTGAAATGAGATTCTTGAAAACCAATACGTTTTCATTAGACAACGATTTAGCCTGTTCTAACAATCCTTTTGATAAAAATGAACGTCCAGATTCAGAATGTTTTATAACAGTGACTTTATAATTTAAGGCAGTCAACAGTTCAATAGCATCAATACCTATTGAAGTGTCAAGGTAGTTGGTAAACTCATCATTAAACAAATACACTTCCTTAATATAATTATTCTTAATTATTTTGTTTTCAATTGTTTGAACTACCTTATCTAAACTTTTGTTTGAGATCAAAGGCAAGCGTCTTTCTTTTGCTATTCCGAAGGACTTTTTAAAGACAGAACTCGTAAATGTATTGGAAAGAAAGAAATTTGCAACTCCTGGAAATTTGCTTCCAAATCTATTTAACCGATTATTATGCGCAAATAATTTCGCCCTTAAACTTACCCCATTTGCCTTTTGGTATTGATACTGAAACTCTGCTTTTAAACTAGCCACATCTACACTACTCGGACACTCAGTGGCACAAGCTTTACAGCTCAAGCACAAATCGAACACTTCTTTTAATTCTTCACTATCAAATTTGTTAGGCTTATTAGAATTAGTCAACACCTCACGTAAGGCATTCGCTCTTGCTCTAGTCGTATCTTTTTCATTTCTAGTGGCGCGATAACTCGGACACATCGTTCCTCCAAATTCTGGTAATTTTCTGCAATCCCCAGAACCATTACACTTCTCTGCCTCACGCAGTATGCCTAAGGAGCTAGAAAAATCTAAAACGGTTTCTATTTCCGGTTCTACTCTATCAGCTTCATAACGCAAGGCCTCATCCATTGGATAAGCATCAACAATTTTCCCTGGGTTAAAAATATTTTCAGGATCAAAAGCAGATTTAATACGCTTTAAAATCTCGTAGTTGTCGCCACCAATCATTATTGGTATAAATTCGGCACGTACAATTCCGTCGCCATGCTCGCCACTTATAGAGCCTTGATACCGTTTCACTAATTGCGCTACATCGCTTGTTATTTTCCTAAACAAGGCAACATCAGCTTTCTTTTTTAGATTCAAAATCGGACGTAAATGCAATTCTCCAGCTCCAGCATGCGCATAGTAAACTGGTTTTTGATCGTAAACCTCCATTAGGCTCGAGAAATCTTGAATATAATTCGCTAAATCCGGCAAAGCAACCGCAGTATCTTCTATACAAGCTGCAGTTTTCTCATCTCCAATCATATTTCCTAATAGCCCCAAACCTGCTTTCCTTAAGTCAATAGCTTTCAAAATTTGCTCACCAACTAAACTTGGGCTATCATAACTCAAACCAGAATTCGTGAGATTTTCTATTAGATCCCCAACTCTTTCACTAACATCTACTTCAGTATCACCTCGAACTTCACACATCAATATCGCTTCTGGATCGCCAATGATGAACTGTCTGTTTTCTTGCTGTTGCTTATTGCGCTTGGTTAAATCCAAAATTGTTTTATCCATCATCTCACAAGAAAACAAATCATGCTTCATTACCAATTCAACAGCATTCATACAATCTTCAATACTATTGAAATGCGCTGCCACCATTATACTTTCCGTTGGCGGTAATCGATCTAATTTTAAAGTGATTTGCGTTGTAAACGCTAAAGTGCCTTCGCTTCCTGAAAGCAGTTTACACATGTTGAACTTATTATTTTCAGAAGAAAACACTTCAGTTTGTATCAACTCATCAATAGCATACCCCGTATTTCTGCGATGGATCTCAGGTTTTGGAAATTCAGACTTAATTTGTTGTTGCACAATTTCCGAGGCTAATTCAGAAAGAATCGATTTATAAATATGACCTTCTAAAGTATTTTGCTTTGTTTTTTGCTCAAACTCTTCCGAAGACACATTTGAAAACACCACTTCACTTCCATCACTTAAAATCGTATGCAATTCTGTAACCTTATCCCGTGTTACACCATATTTTATTGATGTCGTTCCAGAGGAATTATTACCGACCATACCTCCTATCATACATCGATTTGACGTGGACGTATTAGGACCAAAAAACAATCCGAAAGGCTTTAAGTAATTATTGAGCTCATCTCTCACAACTCCTGGCTCAACAGTTACAGTTTGCTCTCTCTCGTTGATGTTTAAAATTTTTGTGAAATATTTAGAAACATCTACAACGATTCCTTTCCCTACACATTGTCCTGCAAGCGATGTGCCAGCAGTTCTAGGAATAATTGAAGTCTTATGCGTAGAGGCAAAATCAATCAGCAACTTGATGTCAGACTTACTTTTAGGCAAAGCTACTGCCAATGGTAACATTCTGTAAACCGAAGCATCTGTTGCATACAAGGTTTTCATTAACTCATCAAAATGCAACTCTCCATCCAATTGAGAGGCTAAAGAATGTAGTTGCGAATCGCTAATCATAAATGAATAAGTATGTTTATAAAACTAAGAAGAAATTTAATAAAACCTCTTTTTTGGCGTTATTTTTGTAAAGTTAATCTGAAAGTGTAACATATGATCTTTTTTTAGGGTCGTATTCGCATCAATTAATGACAAAATAAAACTTAAATTTTATGAAAAAATTATTTTTAGTAGTACTAGCTTTTATTGGCTTTGCAACAGTAAATGCCCAAGACATTTCAGACAATGCTATTGGGCTTCGTTTAGGTGATAGCGATGGTTTTGGCGCAGAGATTTCGTATCAAAGGGCTCTAAGAGATAATAACCGAGTAGAAATAGACCTTGGCTTAAGAAGTGGAAATAACTACGATGGCTTTAAACTTACTGGGATTTACCAATGGGTTTGGAATATTGAAGGCGCTTTCAACTGGTATGCTGGTGCAGGTGGAGGTATTGGATCATACAATTTCGACAATGTACCTAATGGCGCTGACGACAGCGAAACATTTGTATTTATTGCTGGCGATGTAGGAATTGAATATAATTTTGATTTCCCGCTACAATTATCTCTTGACGCTAGGCCAGAACTAGGTTTTGGTGATTTTAGAGATGACTTAGATTTTGATATCGCATTAGGCGTTAGATATAGGTTCTAAAACCTTTAGCTTATAAATAAATAAAAAAGCCACTTCAATAGAAGTGGTTTTTTTTTATAAATACCTTTCTTTAACAATTTCACAATGATGGTTCTCATGACCTATAGTAATGAAAGCCACCGCACGTGGTGACAAATTACTATTACTAGCGCTACCAATTCTCACTAGCATATCTTCAGAAAAGCTATCAAACAAAATAATACTTGCCAATCTAACCGCTTTGTACTCATTCATTAAACTATACCTCGAACGATTATTTGCTTCAGAATTTCCAGCATATTCGTCTTGATCATAACCAGGAAATAGCGTTTTGTCTTTTCTAGCAATACATAGAGCTCTATAAGTAAACACGCGTTCGGTATCAATGATATGCTGAATAACCTCTTTAATTGTCCATTTGCCTTCTGCATAACGATACTCTAATTTCTCCTCAGGAATAGACTCTAAAAATGCTATTGTTGCATCTCCATTACCTTTTAAGCCTTCAGCAATTGAAGCATCACCAGCTTTTTCAATGTATTGTTGGTAATACGGATTGTACTCCTCTTTTTTCAAATCCTCTTTAGTCATATTTAGTCAGGTATTAGAGATTAAAAGTAACAAAAAAAACCCTTCGTCAATATATGACAAAGGGCTCTATTTTTATAAACACTAAATTAGTTATAGCTCATTAAATATGGTGTGCATCAAACGCTTTTTATCGTTAATGCTTTCCTCTAAACTAATCATAGTCTCAGTTCTATAGATGCCTTCGATATCATCCAACATAAAAATAATATCCTTTGCATGAGAGGTATTCTTCGCTCTTACCTTACAGAAAATATTAAATTTCCCTGTTGTAATATGCGCAACAGTTACATATGGTATTTCAGAAATACGCTCTAGCACAAATTTGGTTTGAGAAGTATTGTTCAAGAAAACGCCAACATAGGCTATAAAAGAATACCCTAGTTTTTGATAATCCAATGTTAATGAAGAACCTTTAATAATTCCAGCTTCCTCCATTTTCTTTACTCTAACATGAACAGTACCAGCAGAGATCACTAATTTCTTTGCAATATCAGTAAAAGGAATCCTTGTATTATCAATCAACATGTCAAGGATTTGATGATCAACTTCATCTAACTTGAATTTTGCCATTTTTCGTCTTTTTAGTAAATTTTATACAAAAATAATGCAATATCTTTAAAGAAACTGCATTAAAAACGATTTTATTTAAAGATTTAATAAAATTTCATTGTTATTTATTTCAACGAAATCGATTTCGTTTCCTTCTGAAATCCGCACTCCTTTTCCACCTAACACCCTATATCCATTAGCATTGATCTCTCTATGACCATAAAAATTATGAAGATTGGATATTTTTTCGATTTTGGGTATAAATTTTAACAGGCCTCTAACCAATTTCTCTTGATACTGAATAGCGATATCCTTTTCGTTCGTATTTCTAATTATAATATCATAGAACAACTTTTCGTTTTTGGGAATATAAAAATAAGATTCACTAAACTCTCCATCAATAGAATGTTGAGCAATATAGCTTGTAGACAGAAGTAAAGATTGAAATATAAATTCTCGCGTTAGTTCACGACTATAATCATCCTTATAATGCCCAGCTTCAAATAGAATTGTAGGCACATTGGCCGACTGAAAAGCGTCTCCAACACAGTTTATATTAAAACCATCATCATAAATACCAACCTGATCTGCTATTTGCTTTTGAAGGTTTTTATTCATAACTGCTATAATCTCCATAGCTACTTTTCGAGTTGAAGTCACATTACGCGCTTCGTCTTGAGCAGGCGCTAAAAAAGAAACTGTTGCAGAGTTATTCGTTTTACCAGCACTAAATAGTGTTCGCTGACCATGAAGATTGTAGCAATAGTGCGGTTTAAAGTCCTCAAAAACATTTCGAAGCACTCTGCTTTCAGGCTGAGATAGTTCTTGAGCATCACGATTTAAATCAATTTCATTAGCGTTTAGTCGTGTGTAAGCCCGAGCTCCATCAGGATTTAAAATTGGAATAATTTTAATTGTACACTGTTCCAAAATAGTCTTGGACACTGGATTTTCTTCAGAAAGCAGGTTTAGTAAATCAAAAACAGCCTTAGTTGTGGTACTTTCATTACCATGCATTTGCGACCACATCAATATTTTTTTTGGTCCTAACCCAAAAGTGATGTCATGAATTGGGATTCCATTTACAGATTTCCCAATACTATTGACATGCATTTTTTTACTCAATTCCTTGAGAAGAGGAGCAATATCATCATGATGAATATAACGTCCAAAAAGAGATGTTTCCTTATAAGATTTAAAGAGTGATTTCAGGGTTTCTACTTGCATAAATTTGTATTTGCCAAAACAAAGGTAAACATTTGAAAATTTACAATTGTAAACACGCGACTATGCAGAACTCACTAACATTTCGCTATAATTGTAAACAAAAAGCCCACCCAAGGTGATAGACTAATTGAAGAATATACAATGAATTATATATTTACTATTATATACCTGCTTTTCAGTATTTTAAACCACTTTATTTAAACTTAAAATTTAATATAACATTCAATATATCTATTTCTTCTAGCATAAATACCACAATATGTTTACATTTGTAACGTTACAAAATTAAACTTTCAAGGTTTACAATGATAAACAACGAAGAATTCATAAAACGACTCCAAAAAGTCATTGATTTTTACGGAGAATCCGCATCTTCATTTGCAGAAAAAATCGGTGTGCAACGCTCAAGTATTTCGCATATATTATCTGGTAGAAATAAGCCAAGTTTAGATTTTGTTTTAAAGATTCTTTCCTCCTATCCCGAAGTAGAATTATATTGGTTAATGAATGGCAAAGGAAAGTTTCCTTCGGAAAAAAATAGAATTCATGATCAACCAATTTCCGAAGTCAAAAAAAATGTGATTTCTAAAAACACTCAAATTTCAGAAATTTCAAATTCCGAGGATAAAACAATTGAGCGCATCGTGATTTTTTATAAAGACGGTACATTTAAAAATTTTGAGCATTTGTAATTGTCACTGTAAAAATTTAAAATACACAATTAGTCATGCGGTTATATTTTAAATCCATGCACTCATGAATACTTCGATATTTCTCATAAATTACATTCCGTTTCGTAATTTTGCACCAAACTTATGCTATGCGAAATCGTTTACTATTACTTACACCGTTGTTTTTCTTAAATTGTTATCAAGTTGAACGCAATTGCAGCGATTTTAAAACAGGTACGTTTGAGTTCACTTATTCTCTTGATGGTATCGAGAAAACGGGAACATTTGTTAGAACCGACGATTTTAATATAGATTATCATGAGAATAAAGTAGACTCTGCTTCTGTTCGTTGGATTAATGATTGTGAGTTTATATTAAATAAAATAAACCCGAAAAGCAAAAGCGAGCAAAAAGCTATTCATATGAAAATCCTAAGCACATCTGAAGATTCTTATACATTTGAATATCAATTAGCAGTTAAAGACACCTATCAGAAAAGGCGTGTAGAAAAGGGCGTTGCAAAAAAAATAAAATAACAGTAATATGTTAGATTTTTTACTAACAAGTGATGCTATCATGGCATTATTAACCTTAACGTTTCTAGAAATTATTTTAGGAATAGATAACATCGTCTTTATATCTATAGCTGCTAATAAACTTCCAGAAGATGAACGAGGTAAAGCCACAAACATAGGCCTATTATTGGCTATGGTACAGCGCATTGTTTTATTGTTCTTTGTATCATTCTTGGTTGGCTTATCAACTCCTTTTTACAATCTAGAAACCAGTTGGTTGGAATTACACATAAGCTGGCAAGCACTGATTTTATTTGCGGGAGGCTTATTTTTAATTTACAAGAGCACTTCAGAAATAAGAGAAAAAGCAACACACCCAGAACATGATGAAGATCAAGTAAAAGGTAAAAAAATTAAATCTTTATCAAATGCTTTAGTTCAAATAATGATTATTGACTTTATCTTTTCAATAGATTCAATACTTACAGCAGTAGGTATGACTAACGGCTTACACCCTAACCACAACTACACTCTTATATTAATGGTTATTGCGGTGATGATTTCTATTGCTATTATGATAGGTTTTGCGAATCCAATTCGGAAATTCATAGACACGAATCCGAGTATTCAAATGCTAGGTCTAGCTTTCTTGATACTCATTGGTTTCATGTTAATAACTGAAGCAGCTCACCTTTCTCATACACAGTTCTTTGGAAATAAAGTTGGCGCTATTCCTAAAGGGTATCTGTATTTTGCCATAACATTCTCTCTATTCGTGGAATTCTTAAATTTCAGAATTAGCAAAAACGCAAAGAAAAAATCAAAAGGCTAAGAGTTAATCCATTACAAACTTAAATCCAGCTGAAATAATACTAGCACTTAACGTATTATCTCTATCATACATCGTGTATTTTAAATCAATACTTTTTAATCCCAGTTTCCAAATATGAAACTTGGTAAAGATATCTGTATACGATGCTCCAAAACTAAATTGGTTGGCACTATATTCAGATAAATCATAGTCTGAAGTATAGAATTCGTCTGTAGACAAATGCCCTTCATAGACATTAAAATAATCTGCTGCGGTTTGATTATAATAACGATACGATGGGTATAGCGTAAACTTGTCACTAATCTTTATAGGCACTTCAACACTTGCAGTATGGGATTTAATTCCCCAATCATCAGTATAATAGCGATAGAACGTTTTCAATACAAACGTTTCATTGATATAGTAGTTGAGTCGCCCACCAACAGCAATTTTAAACCTTGAATCAGGCAAGCGTTCAATATCATCAGCTAAATGGAAGTTTTCAATAAACGAATCGGCAACATCACTAAAATAAACACGCTGAAAAGGTGTAGACAGTAATCCGTCTTGCATTACCAAATCCAGTGCCAATGACCCTTGAAGATTTTTAGACAGTATTTGAGAAAACCCTAACCCTACGGCATAAGAGTTTCTTCCCTCACTATCTAAATTTGTAAAATCAGGATTATAATTAGCGTTTCCTGTAATGGTATTTTGAGTAAATAAACCATTATTAAGTCCATCACCTCCTTGACCAAACGGTCTCAATTCAGTAGGATAAATGGCATTCCATGTATCAACATAAACATTTCCATTAATGCTAACTTCAGTATTCTTCTCATTAAAAAGTTTAGTATAGCTACCACCAACACCAATAGAAAAATAGTCATATTCTGCAGACACAGAAAGTTTAGCAGACCAAATATCATTTCTATCGTCTGAACTATGACTATAAGTACCTGTAAGATTTGTCCAAAGATCGCTTTCCGAAGCTCCAGAGCTCGCTACAAACGGGTCTGCAGAGCCATCGCCATCAAAAGGATCAACATTACTCGATGAGGCAGATGTATAAGCTGAAACACCAACATCTATAGTTAGAACATCATCATCGTTTAAAGGTATAGATACTATGAAAGTTGCAGTGACATCTGTTAGCTCTTCCGAACCAATTCCACCGCTTACAGCAGCATTATCTCCATCTTGAGTATAGTAACTTGATAAAAAATCTACTTCAGTTGTTTCTAAAACTCTCTTTTTATAGACTTGGGTCGAATCTTGCGATTGTCCAAATGTCATTTGAAGTGATAGTATTGCGAGAATAATTAAGCTTATTTTTTTCAAATCTGTTTTTTTAAATTGTTTAATTACAACCACAACCACCTCCTGTTTTACCACCATTTGCTCCAGACGCCGCTTCTCTATAAGAATGCGCTGTAGATATGTTTCTATCTGATTTTTTATCAGCTAAAACCATATCTGGATCGTTAATGTTGACTTTTTCATATTCTTTAACAGCCACACACGAGGTCATAAACGATATACACAGTGTTAGCATTATAAGTTTTCTAATCATCTGAATTGATTTTTATATTGTTAGAGGTAAAAAGGTTACCATTGTCATCAATGATAATGCATTCTATTTTTTGTAATTGATTAATTCTATTTAAACCCACTTCTTTTCCCATAACAAAAACAGAAGTAGCGAGCGCATCTGCCAATTCTGCTTTCGGAGCAAATACAGTGACACTAATAATACCTGAAGACGGGTAGCCCGTTCTTGGATCAATAATATGTGAATAGCGCTTCCCATCAAAAGTGACATGCTTTTCATAGTTGCCAGATGTTACTACTGCTCCATCTGTTATTGGCAACAACGCAAAAGCTTTGGCTTTATCTAAAGGATTAGTTATGGCAACTTTCCATTCTTCTCCATTAGTCTGACTCCCCCAAGTATTCATGTCTCCGGATGCGTTTATAATCCCCGAAACAACACCTTTTTCAATTAGTAATGCTTTTGCTTTATCTGCGGCATAACCCTTTCCAATAGCGCCAAAACCAATTTTCATTCCTTTTAGCTTAAGAAAAACCGAAGTATGAGATGGGTCAAGAATAATATTCTCATAACCTACTTTTTCTACTGAAGCTTTTATGTCATCTTCAGAAGGCATTTGAGTCATACTGTCGTCAAATTTCCAAATCCTATCCATAGATGCATAAGAAATATCAAAAGCACCATCAGTGAGTTTAGAAATTGATAGAGAACGGTTTATTAAATCAAAAAGCTCTTTATCTACGACCACAGGTTTAATACCTGCATTTCTATTAATCTCTGACGTTTGAGATTTAGAATCCCAAGACGAAATTAATTTTTCAATCCTTATTATTTCTGAAACTGCTATATCTATATAGGTGTTAGCTGCAGAAGAATCTTTAGCAACAACAGTCATATCAAAGCGACTCCCCATAAGCTTTAGAGTTCGTTTATGAGTGGTTTGCGCTTCAGAATAAAAAACAAAGAGCAGTAAAAATGCGGATATAAAAAGTCGTTTCAAAAGCTCTAGGATTTAAATGACTCTAAAATTTTAATATATTCAGAAGGCGATAATTTTTTGTAGCCCGTTGAGCCCAAAACATTACCCTTATCATCTAACACAACAACATATGGAAAGTATCCGTTTTTATTATAAGCCTCTGCTAGCTTATTATTATGTTCTTGTTGCGTATTACTTAACGCATTTTTCTTTCGTTTCGGAAAGTCAGCCTTTAGCATTACAAAATGGTCTTTTGCGTAGTTTTTAAATTCATCGGTATGCCAAATTTCTTTATCTAATTTGATACAAGGTGCACACCAATCTGATCCTTGAAAAACAAGAACTATGGTTTTATTATTTTCTTTTGCCGAAGATTTTGCTTTCGTGAAGTCTGTTATCCAATCTTGAGCATTAACTACTGTCGTTGATGCAAAAAATAATAACGTTATATATATAAACTTCTTCATCTGATTTATTTTGGTTCAAAACTATTTAATTAAACGTAATTATTCACTCAAACTTACATTGATATTTATCAATTTCAATATTTAAGCTTATTGAAAGTTTGCAACCCTAACAAGACCACTGTAATCCTTTATATAAATACTACTTCTTTTTGTTGTGATGAGTTGTTCTTCTTTAAAGTCTTTGAGCATACGAACTACAGACTCCTTTGCTGTTCCTACCATACTAGCTAAATCATCTCTATTAATTACAATTTCAGTTTCTTCTTTAGATCCATTTCCGAACTTACTCTCTAAAATTAATAAATTTAAGGCTGATCGTTCCCTTACAGTATGTTTAGCCAACATTTTTGTAGCATTAATGAATACTCTAAACTCATGGCTTAAATTCTTTAAAAGACGTTGTGACAATACATGTGAAGTATTTACCGCCTTAAGAAAATCTTTTTCTGCAATAAAATCAATTTCAGAATCGACAAGAGCAATTGCTGAATCAGGATATAGTTCCTGACTTAAGATAGCGTGATAGCCTAGATATTCATTTTCCTTACAGACATAAAAAATATGCTGTGCTCCAAAATTAGTTAGTGTTGATTTCTTTACTTTACCCTTTTTTACTCTATAAATTCCTTTAGGTCTTTCGCCTTCATTAAAAACCGATTGCCCTGCTTTATAATAAACAGTAACCATATTAGCTTTAATTACCTTACAAATTGTATCTGGTAATTCAGAAAATAGATCGTGATTATTGAAACTATATTGATTGTTTAATAACTCATTTATTGTCATATAACATTATTTTACTCTTAATATTCTTTTATTTATCCCTTATCTAGTTAGTTCAGTAGTTACGATTAACTATCACTAATTTTAAATAGATTTGGGAATTACATTCTATGTATTAGAAACCAAATACAAATGCTAACAAATACGACTTGTATTGCAAGTGATAACTATATTAAGAAAGCCTTGGTGGCTGAAACAATTCTCGGGAATATTGAGATGAAGACAATGCTTTATAGTAGAAATTAGATGATTCAATCTCAAAAAAATCTGGTGCTTTTAATTCAATACTGTGAGGCGATATTAACAAAAGCATTACAGTACTTGACATATGAATATTATACTGAAATGGTAACTTTTCATGATCACTACTCTCTTCTTTATGCTCTATATCGTGATCAATTTTTAATGCTCCGTAATGTTTAGATACAAATACAAGTATATTGTCTCCGTATTGTTGATTATGAAATTGCGCATGTTCAATAAACTCATCCATTTGGATAATATCATTCATTGATAATCCACTACTTTGGACTAAAATAATAAATGATAGAACTATTGAAGACAATTTCATACTTCAAATATAATATTTTTTAAAATAACGTAATCTGACCTTGATCATCTAAGTCAGATGCTTCATCATCTTTAGACTCTTCCGTAGTTGACTCTTGATTTTTACGTTCGGAAATCGTTTTAGACTCAGGCGACTCGACAGTTTCATCAACTACTTCAATCTCCGCCGCAGGCAATTCTTCTGGTGCTTCATAAGGCAACGAATCTAATAAACTTACTTGATTTACTTTCTCTTTTGTAAGCTGATTCCCCAAAGCTGAAACGCCTTTAATCGAAATAAATTCTTCTAGATTAATGGTTTCATTATCTTTTCGTTCTTTACCTCGTTCTTTTTTGAATTCTATGTCTGCCATTGGCTTCCAATCGGTCGATACTATTTCGAGTTGTGAATCTGCATGTTCAGAAATAAAAGTCTCCTCTCTTCCCTCGTTCTCAATCAAGAAACGCTTTACATAATACATCTCTTTTTCTCCATTATAATAAATAACTGATATTGGTTTCTTCGGAATCCATTTTTCCAAAACAATCATATCGTCATCAAAATGAGTTGACAACTCTGGTAGAATTGTTTTCACAACTCCAGATTGACTAATAATCAATAAGCGATCTTCACCTCTAAATTCTCCAATAAGCTCACCTCTATCGTCAACATTAAGACGCTGAACCGTATCGTCAAACCAAATTTTACGTGGCTTTAATGTAGAAACACCTTTTTCCTTGAGTTCTATTTTCTTTATAGGATGCTTAGTGACTGTGTTTCCTTTTGAAGCCCTACCTTTAATGAGTACTTCTGCAAAATCTAAATCCCATTTTAACTTTTTAATACCTCCAACCTGACGCAAATACACAGTAATCACTTCAGCTTCCCCATTAGGATTGGCAGAAAAATACCAGAGCTTAGAGCTTTTATTGCCATTAGTTAAATCGTATTCTTTATCTCGTGTCATAGAGGTTACTGCAAACCGTTTTACATAAGCAGGACCTTTAGCGCCATCACGATAAATCAAGTTATAAATGGTACGTTTGTCTTTTTTCTTAAATACAGCAACGTGAATAATATCTTTACCTATAAAGGTTTTACTATCCACTTTGGTGACCATCATCTTACCATCGTTAGTAAACACAATGATATCATCAATATCACTACAATCACAAACATATTCATCTTTACGTAGTGATGTTCCTATAAAACCTTCTGCTCGATTGACGTATAATTTCGTATTTCGAATAATCACTTTTGTGGCGTCTACATCTTCAAATGTTCTAATTTCAGTTTTACGCTCACGACCTTTTCCGTACTCTTTTTTAAGACGTTGGAAATAGGCAATTGCATATTCAATTAGGTGTGCTAAATGATGTTTTACCTCAGCAATTTGATCTTCAAGCGCATCAATTTTTTGCTGTGCTTTATCAATATCGAATTTTGAAATACGTTTAATTCGAATTTCTGTCAATCGTGTAATATCTTCTACTGTAATAGCACGTTTTAAATGTTTGACGTGTGGCTTTAAACCTTTATCGATGGCATTAATCACACCATCCCAAGTTTCTTCTTCTTCAATATCACGATAGATACGTTTTTCAATAAATATGCGTTCTAAAGACGCAAAATGCCACTGTTCTTGAAACTCACTAAGTTTAATTTCTAATTCACTTTTCAGAAGCTGAACCGTATTATCAGTTGAACGTCTCAACATTTCCGAAACACCAACAAAAAAAGGTTTGTTATCTTCAATCACACAGCCTAAAGGCGAAATTGAGGATTCGCAATTGGTAAATGCATATAAGGCATCGATAGTTTTATCTGGTGAAATTCCGCCAGGTAAATGCACCAATATTTCTACATTTGCAGCAGTATTATCTTCAATCTTTTTAACTTTTATTTTCCCTTTATCGTTTGCTTTCAGAATAGAATCAATCAAAGACGATGTATTGGTTCCAAAAGGAATTTCGGTAATCACCAAGGTGTTTTTATCCAACTGCGAGATTTTTGCACGCACTCTAACTTTCCCGCCTCGTAATCCATCGTTATAATTAGATACATCAGCAATACCAGCCGTTGGGAAATCTGGAACTATTGTAAAACGCTTTCCTTGGAGATGCTTCACAGAAGCATCAATAAGTTCAATAAAATTATGTGGTAATATTTTGGTTGATAGTCCAACAGCAATTCCTTCACCTCCTTGAGCCAATAACAACGGAAACATGACAGGAAGGTTGACAGGTTCTTTACGACGACCATCATAGCTTGATTGCCATTGTGTTATTTTTGGGTTGTAAACAACATCTAAACCAAATTTAGAAATACGAGCTTCGATATAACGTGCTGCTGCCGCCCTATCTCCAGTAAGAATATTTCCCCAGTTGCCTTGGGTATCAATTAAGAGGTCTTTCTGTCCAATTTGCACCATAGCATCAGCGATACTAGCATCACCATGTGGATGGTACTGCATCGTGTGACCAACAATATTGGCCACCTTATTATATCTCCCATCGTCTAGATCTTTCATGGAATGCATGATACGACGTTGCACAGGTTTAAAACCATCCTCAATTGCTGGAACTGCACGTTCAAGAATTACGTAAGATGCATAATCAAGAAACCAATCCTTGTACATACCAGTAACTCTCGTAATACTTTCTTGTGGTTCGTCTTGATTATCTATTTTATCATTGTGATCTTCACTCATTAATCTATGCTTCTTTTTTATTGTTTTTAACGATTTTACTTAACGATTGCCTAATGTAGCGTCTCTTTTTTCTGGAGACCAAAGTCGCGTTAAATTTAACAGTTTTCTTTTTCCCTTTACTATCTTTTAAATACAGTTTTAGTGTTTTATAAACAAAATAATTACTGAATTTATAACCATATAATTGTTCTTTATCAAATTCTGCTTTATGTTCTCTGTAATTAAACTTATCCGTGAGCAACAAACCTCTATTGATAACGACAACCTTTAATCCGTCGCTATCATATTCAAAATATTTTGAAACAAAGTGAACAATAAAAAAAAGTATTGCAAAACCAAAAACAATGAGAATATAAGTAAGGGTCCGGTTTTTGGTTACATCACTAAAGGATTTAAATAGCGTTGCCGAAACAATAGCCAATACTATCAATATAAAATATACCGATATTATAGTGTTTTTTACTTTGGAATTATTGATTCTCATTAATTGTCCTCTTCATCTATGATATCCAACTCAACTTTCAAATTCTCAATAATAAACTCCTGACGGGTTGGCGTATTTTTTCCCATATAGAAAGACAACAATTCTTCAATAGACATGTCCTTATCAAGCATTACAGGATCCAAACGTATATCATCCCCAATAAAATGCACAAACTCATCAGGTGAAATTTCACCAAGACCTTTAAATCGTGTTATTTCTGGTTTAGGTTTTAATTCTTGAACGGCACTTCGTCGTTCATCTTGAGAGTAACAATAAATAGTCTTCTTTTTATTACGAACCCTAAATAAAGGTGTTTGTAAAATATACAAATGCCCTTCTTTAATCACTTCAGGAAAAAACTGTAAAAAGAACGTAATCAATAACAATCTAATATGCATACCATCAACATCAGCATCAGTAGCAATTACTACATTATTATATCGCAAATCTTCAAGAGACTCTTCAATATTTAATGCAGCTTGTAAGAGATTAAATTCTTCGTTTTCGTAAACAATCTTTTTACTTAAACCGTAACAGTTAAGTGGTTTCCCTTTTAAACTGAAAACAGCTTGAGTATTCACATCTCGAGATTTTGTAATACTTCCTGAAGCCGAATCTCCCTCTGTAATAAATAAGGTTGTTTCTAAGTTTCGTGGGTTCTTTGCATCTCCAAAATGTACGCGACAATCTCTTAATTTTTTATTGTGAAGACTGGCTTTCTTAGCGCGATCCTTTGCTAGCTTTCTAATTCCGGAAAGTTCTTTACGCTCACGTTCTGCCTGAAGAATCTTTCGTTGAATCTTTTCTGCTGCATCCGGATTTTTATGCAAGTAATTATCCAGATAGCGTTTCAAAAAATCATTGATATGAGTTCTTACCGTTGGTAAATCACCTCCCATATCTGTAGATCCTAATTTTGTTTTCGTCTGACTCTCAAAAATAGGCTCCATTACTTTTATGGAAATTGCAGATACTATCGATTTTCTAATATCAGAAGCTTCATAATTTTTCCCGTAGTACTCTCGAATCGTTCTCACCAAAGCTTCACGAAAAGCCGTTAAATGCGTCCCTCCTTGCGTTGTGTTTTGTCCGTTAACAAAACTATGATACTCTTCACTATATTGTGTTTTACTATGTGTCAATGCGACTTCGATATCATCTCCTTTTATATGGATAATATCATAGAGCCTATCCGATTCCGTTATGTTTTCAGATAATAAATCTTTAAGTCCGTTTTCACTATAATATTTCTCACCATTAAACATGATGGTTAACCCAGGGTTCAAATACACGTAGTTCTTGAGCATTTTTATAACATACTCATTACGATATTTGTAATTTTTAAAAATGGTATCGTCTGGAATAAAAGAGACTTTAGTTCCTTTTCTTCGCGAGGTATCATCTAATAAATCCTGATTCCTAAGATTTCCTTGTTCAAATTCGGCTGAAGCCGATTTTCCATCACGATTAGATTCTACTCTAAAATAATTAGATAAGGCGTTTACAGCTTTAGTACCAACTCCGTTTAATCCAACCGATTTTTTAAATGCACGAGAATCGTACTTTCCACCAGTATTCATTTTTGACACCACATCGACAACTTTCCCTAGTGGAATCCCACGACCATAATCGCGTACAATCACTTTATTCCCTTGAATAGAGATATCAATAGTTTTTCCTGCTCCCATGACATACTCGTCAATAGAGTTATCTAATACTTCTTTAACCAGAATATAAATACCATCATCAGGAGACGAACCATCACCTAATTTACCAATATACATACCAGGTCGCATTCGGATGTGTTCCTTCCAATCGAGCGAGCGTATATTATCTTCGGTATATTTGGTTTCTTGCGACATAAATAAGTGAAAAAATTAGATAGGACGCTAATATAACACAACGTTACAAAAAATGAAACAGGGTTCACACAAAGTAATTAACAATAAACATTCAATATTGTTGAGAACATTGCCGTTTTATTGATTGTCAGATATTTCTTCCGCTTTTTGCTTTAAAAACGCATTTCTAGTCGATAATAAATTGGTCATATAACGTTTTAGAAATAATACATTAGCGACTCTTCCGAAGATACCATAAGGCGATTGAAAATGAAACCTGTCAATCATTAGCGTTTTATTTTCTTTGGAAGAAAAAACATGCTCATGTTTAAAAGATTTAAACGCACCTGAAACCATTTCGTCTACAAAGTAGTTAGGACTATCGAATTGGGTGATTTTAGATGTGAGTTGCTGTGTAAATCCGAAGTGTTTGGCTTCCCAAGTCACCCACTCTCCTAATTCTATTAAACCAGAAGTTTTACCTGCAATGGCTTTTTCATTAGAATGTTCTAATGAAGCTTTATGAAAATCAATATTACGCGATAAATCAAAACATGTTTGGAGATCTGCATTGATACGTGTTTTGATTTCGATTAGTGGCATCTTATTCCAATTGTGAGATTGACACGCCCTTCTTCCTTATCTACTGAAAGACAAGTTCTCTATGACATTAATTGTCTTGATTCCTGATTCTGAAAATGAAGCGGTTTATTTTCTATTTAAACATTAAACAAGAAATGCATTACATCACCATCTTTCACGATGTAATTCTTTCCTTCGACACGCATTTTGCCAGCTTCTTTGACTTTAGATTCGCTTCCGTATTCAACATAGTCATTATAAGCGATAACTTCAGCTCTAATGAAACCTTTTTCAAAATCGGTATGAATAACTCCCGCAGCTTGCGGTCCAGTAGCTCCAACATTAACAGTCCAAGCACGAACTTCTTTAACACCTGCCGTGAAATAGGTTTGTTGATTTAACAACTTATAAGCAGAACGAATTAACTTTGCTGATCCTGGTTCATCCAATCCGATATCTTGAAGAAACATTTGGCGTTCTTCGTAGTCGTCTAATTCATTAATATCAGCTTCTGTACCTACAGCTAAGACTAATACTTCAGCATTTTCGTCTTTTACGGCATCTTTTACCAGATCGACATAAGCATTACCAGATACTGCGCCTTCTTCATCTACATTACAGACATACATCACAGGTTTTGCAGTAATCAATTGTGCTGGTTTCACGAATTCTTCTTGATCTTCATCACTAAACTCTAATGCTCTAACTGATGTTCCAGCCTCAAGACCTGCTTTCAATTTTAACAATATTGCCTCTTCCTTTTGAGCCTCTTTATTTCCAGTTTTTGCAGCACGCTTAACCTTGTCCAGTTTTTTATCGACCGTTTCTAAATCTTTAAGTTGCAATTCCATATCGATAGTTTCCTTGTCGCGAATAGGATCTACGCTTCCATCAACATGGATAATATTATCATTATCAAAGCAACGCAATACGTGAAGAATAGCGTCAGTCTCACGAATATTTCCTAAGAACTGATTCCCCAAACCTTCACCTTTACTCGCACCTTTTACTAAACCTGCAATATCAACAATCTCTACGGTTGCTGGTAAAACACGTTCAGGGTTTACTAGCGTCTCTAATTTTTGAAGTCTTGGGTCTGGCACATTCACCACCCCAATATTAGGTTCGATTGTACAAAACGGAAAGTTAGCACTTTGCGCCTTGGCATTAGATAAACAGTTAAATAAAGTTGATTTTCCTACGTTTGGTAATCCTACAATTCCGGCTTTCATAATTTGTGATTTTGCGATTGCAAATGTAGTTAAATATCTTGTTGTTTTAAATAAAAAATCATTTCAGTTAACGTAACAAAATCAAACTACCTTCGTCACTATAATAAAACCATCAATCATGAAAACGTATTTTTTCTTAAGTGTATTTTTATTCTTAATATCTTTTATAGGCGCTCAAGAACTCTCAGTAAAAATTTTAGATAAATCTACTAATAAGCCGGTATCCTTTGTTGCTGTTCAAACAGCAGAGTTCAAGGGAGTCATCTCCAATGATGAAGGTGTTTTTATTATCGACATGCAGGATGTCGCTTCTAATACCATAGAACTCTCCTGCTTAGGTTATCAATCTCTAACAATGACTATTGATGAACTTAAAGCTTCAGATTACATCATAAAGCTATTACCTGCTATTAATGAATTGAATGCTGTGTATTTGACAGACAGAAGACCTAATGTTGATTCTATCATTTCGAGAGCAAACAGAAACTTAAAAGCCAATTATAAGAGCGACTCTTTAAGCTATAATTTTTTCTATAGAGAATCCTCGTATATCGATTTTGAAAATTTAGAATTTAAAGTAAATAAAGCCTCGCATTTCAAAAAGCGACAACTGGTTGATGCGAATGAGAGCCTCAATAAAATGTCAAACGAAATCATAAATGGCAATTTTGTTTACTTCACGGATTATTCAGGAGATTTACATATAATAAACAGTATGACTAAAAAACTTGAAGTAGAAAAAGCCACAAAAATCATTAACTCCGAAAAAGATATTTCCTTGGACAACATCCAAGAGAAAGCTCAAAATATTGTTTTAAGATATTTAGATACTACAAAGACTTACAAACTAAAAACTGGATTGTTCAAAATTGAAGATTCTTTATCCTTGACCAATAAAAATGACAAAAATGACAATCCGAATGAGTTTGATATCAAAAACCTAAGCAGCAGTACAGAATCATTATTAAATAAATCAAAAATTAGTGGTAGCAGTAGCATTTTAAGAAAAGTGCTAAACACAGATAATTACGAATACACCTTAAAAAACGCAAGTCTTGTCAATAACAAAACAATCTATTTAATTGAATTTAAGCCTAAGCGTTCTAGAGCACGATTCACGGGAAGTTTATATGTTTCAGATGATAGCTACGCTATTTTAAAAATAGATTATCGATACGCAAAAGGCAAACGCGGTGAAAAAATCAACTTAAGACTCATATTAGGTGTTAAGTATATTGAAAAGATAAATCAAGGCACAATTATTTATAGAAAAAATGAGCAGAATTATTATGAGCCTAGATATATAAAAAGCGAATCTGGACAATACTTTTACATCAATAGACCTTTAAAGTTTATTGAAAACAGTTCAGACAGAAACAAAACGGCATTCAATTTCAAAATTGTCGGCAACACAATGAGTAGAGAAGAACTCTTGTTCTCAAGTATTAGTAGACTAGAGTCCTCAGATTTCTTAAACATCAAAGAAAACAAGACTGTTACTTTTGAAACTTTACGTAAATACGATGCTAATATTTGGACTGGAAAAGAGACATTAGCGCCAACAACAGAACTCAAGACCTTTGATGCTGAGGAAAAGTAATTAAAACAAAAATCCCAAGCCTAAACTTGGGATTTCTTTTATAATTAAATGTCGATTATTTATGCTGAATTCACTTTAGCAGTGATTTAATCTTCAGGATGCATAAAACGTTGTTTTCCTAATAATGTTTCAACCGTTTCTACATGGTCATCGTCAGGCACACAACAGTCAACAGGACATACAGCAGCACATTGTGGCTCCTCGTGAAATCCTTGACACTCTGTACACTTGTCTGGTACGATAAAATAAATCTCGTCACTTACTGGTTCTTGCGCTTCTTCGGCATCTACAGCATTTCCATTTGGCAATACGACCTTGCCTTTTAGACTCGTTCCGTCATTATACCTCCAATCATCAGCTCCTTCGTATATAGCTGTGTTTGGGCATTCTGGTTCGCATGCGCCACAGTTAATACATTCGTCGGTTATTATAATTGCCATAGTAATTTTTATTTCTAGTTTGCGTAATTTTGCAATTGCAAAAATAAAGCCAAAACATCGTATAACCAAACCCAATATGGATTTACAACAAAGAATTAACGCATTTGTAAAATTAGGAGACTTTTTGAGTCAATTTACTAACGAAGGCATCCAAAAAAAAGATAATATTCCTAATAATGAATTGTTCTTTGATGGTTTTATTCACCAAATAAAATTAGCCCAAGAACATAACGGTTGGTTTACAAAAGAAAATATGTTATTTTCATTATACGGTTGGTCTAATCAATTGACAGAAAGTAATATTAACAAGTGGTTAGGTAAGTATCAGTTTAATACTGAAAGTTTAAAAACTATTGCTATTATTATGGCAGGAAATATTCCGTTAGTTGGCTTTCATGATTTTTTATCTGTTCTTTTTTCTGGCCAGAACGTTTTGGTAAAACAATCATCGAATGACAAACATCTTCTTCCCTTTTTAGCAAAGTATTTAGAATATATAGAACCCGATTTTAAAGGACGCATCACCTTTACTGAAGGTAAACTAGAAGATTTCGATGCTGTAATCGCTACTGGAAGCGACAATACTGCGCGGTATTTTGAATATTATTTTAAAGACAAACCTTCTATTATTAGAAAGAATCGAAATTCGGTAGCCGTTTTAACAGGAAACGAAACCGAAGATGAGCTTAAAGCACTTTCCGAAGATATTTTTAGATACTACGGGCTAGGTTGTAGAAATGTCTCAAAACTATTTGTACCTGAAAATTATGATTTCCAGAGCTTCTTTAAAGGCATGTACGCCTGGAATCCAATAATCCACCAAAATAAATACGCCAACAATTATGATTACAACAAGGCAGTATACTTAATGAGCGAATTTGACATACTCGAAAATGGGTTTTTGATGATTAAAGAAGACGACAGCTACTCTTCACCTATTGCTACTGTGTTTTATGAATATTATGCTTCCGAAGCACATTTAAAAGAAATGCTTCAAGAGAAAAAAGAACAAATTCAATGTGTGGTTTCTAACGGGATTTTAGATAATGAAATCAAATTTGGGCAAACGCAATTACCAAATCTATGGGATTATGCAGATAACGTTGATACTATTACGTTTTCGTTGAAAATCTGTTAATAAATTATGATAATCTTAATGCGTTTTTTTACAGAATTTACCACCTTTGTGAAGATTGAAAACTCAATTCGTTTTCTGAGTCTTCGGAAACCGAATAAGATATAGAAGAACTATAATATAATCGAACAGATGAAAAGACATAATTTTAGTGCAGGGCCTTGTGTTTTACCAGGAAGCGTCCTTCAACAAGCTTCAGAAGCAATTATTAATTTTGATAACGGATTATCCCTACTAGAAATCTCACATAGAAGCAAACCTTTTGTTGACGTGATGGAAAATGCTAGAGCTTTGGCTTTAGAATTGTTAGGCTTAGAAGGTAAAGGTTATAAAGCATTATTCTTACAAGGAGGTGCAAGTACTCAGTTTTTAATGGTGGCGCTCAATATGCTAGAAAAGCGTGCAGGCTACTTGAACACAGGTACTTGGAGCGATAAAGCAATTAAAGAAGCTAAAATATATGATGATATTTATGAAGTAGCCTCTTCTAAAGATGCTAACTATAACTATATTCCGAAAGGATATGATATCCCAGTAGATTATGATTATTTTCACTGTACATCTAATAATACTATTTTTGGTACTCAGATGAAAAAATTCCCCAACACTCCTATCCCAATGATCTGTGATATGAGTAGCGATATTTTTTCACGTCAGTTAGATTTTTCAAAATTTGACATCATATATGCAGGCGCTCAAAAAAATATGGGTCCAGCTGGAACAACACTAGTAGTTATTAAAGAAGATGTTTTAGGGAAAGTGTCACGTAAGATTCCGTCAATGATGGATTACAAAGAACACATAGGAAAAAGCAGTATGTTCAATACGCCTCCGGTATTTGCTGTTTACACATCTATGCTAACCCTAGAGTGGTTAAAAAATCTAGGTGGTATTTCTGCAATTGAAAAGGAAAATAACAAGAAAGCACAATTAATCTATTCTGAAATTGATCTCAACCCATTATTTAAAGGTTTTGCAACAAAGGCAGATCGTTCTACTATGAACGCTACGTTTACTTTAGCGAATGAAGATTTAAAAGAAACCTTTGAAACCATGGTAAAAGAGGCAGGAATCAACGGGTTAAATGGTCACAGAAGCGTTGGCGGATATAGAGCATCAATGTATAACGCCCTATCACTAGAAAGTGTTGGTGTGTTGGTAGATGTAATGAGTGAATTAGAAAGAAAAGCATAAAAAAAGTTTGTAGTAATCAGTCACAATTGACAGTCAAATACACAAACGTAAATCAAAATATTAAACTTAAACATGAAAGTATTAGCAAACGACGGTGTTTCACAAAGTGGAATAGATGCATTAGAAAATGCAGGTTTTGAAGTCCTAACAACAACAGTTGCTCAAGAGCAATTAGAAAACTATATAAACGAGAATGACATTTCTGTGATATTAGTTCGAAGCGCTACAACCGTTAGAAAAAACATCATAGACAACTGTCCTAGCCTAAAAATTATTGGTCGTGGTGGCGTTGGCATGGATAATATCGATGTGGATTATGCACGTAGCAAAGGCCTACATGTTATCAATACACCTGCCGCATCTTCTCATTCTGTAGCAGAGTTAGTGTTTGGTCATTTTTATGGTTTAGCTCGTTTTTTACATAACTCAAATCGTGACATGCCCTTAGAAGGTGATGCCAATTTTAAAGGCTTAAAGAAGGCCTATGCAAAAGGAACAGAATTAAAAGGTAAGACACTAGGTGTATTAGGTTTTGGACGTATTGGTCAAGCGACGGCTAAAGTTGCTATTGGAGCAGGAATGAAAGTTGTTGCATTTGACCCTTTCTTAGAAAAAGCCAATTTAGAATTAGAATTCTTTGATGGTCAAAAGGCAAGCTTTGAAATCAAAACGATTTCTAAAGAAGATGTTTTAAAACAATCAGACTTCTTGACACTTCATGTACCAGCGCAAAAAGACTATGTTATAGATGAAGCTGAGTTTAATCAAATGAAAGATGGTGTTATTTTCGCTAATGCTGCGCGTGGTGGCGTTGTCAATGAAATTGCGCTTGTTAAAGCTATTGAAAGCGGTAAAGTTGCAAGAGCTGCACTTGATGTTTTTGAGAAAGAACCAAAACCAGAAATGCAATTATTAATGAATCCTGCTTTATCATTAACACCACATACAGGTGCGGCAACGAATGAAGCTCAAGATAGAATTGGTACTGAATTAGCTGATCAAATTATTAGTATTTTAAAATAGTTTATCGCTAATTGTGACCTAAACGAAAAAAATGAGTCCTACTTAATGTTAGGGCTTTTTTTGTATATTAAAGGTTCAATTATATTAATCTTATTTAAATAAATTATGTCAGGAATTTTAGACTTATTAAACAGTGACCTTGGTAAAACAATTATTAGTGGTGTATCTGGATCTACAGGAACAGATCAAAACAAAACTAGTAGCGTTTTGACTATGGCTCTACCTGTATTAATGAAAGCAATGGAGCGAAATGCGTCTACACCTCAAGGTGCGGAAGGATTAATGGGAGCACTTAGCAGTAAACACGACGGTAGCATCTTAGACAACCTTGGTGGTTTATTTGGTGGTGGAGTTGATGATAAAGTTAAACAAGATGGCAGTAAAATTCTTGGTCACGTTTTAGGAAACAGGCAACAAGGTGTTGAAAAAATTATTGGTGAAAAATCTGGTTTAGATATGGGTTCGGTAGCAAATATACTTAAAGTGGCTGCACCAATATTAATGGGTGTTTTAGGAAAACAAGCAAAACAAAACAAAGTGAGTTCTTCAAATGACTTAGGAGGTTTACTTGGAGGTTTACTTGGAGGTAATGACCCTAAAGAAGAACAAGGTTTCCTTGAAAAAATATTAGATGCAGATGGTGACGGTAGCGTTATTGATGATGTTGCTGGAATGGTGTTAGGTGGATCTAAGAAAAAAAGTGGCGGCCTTGGTGGTTTACTTGGCGGACTTTTTGGTGGGAAATAATATTTTTAAATCATATAAATTTAAAAGCCAAACCTTGTGTTTGGCTTTTTTTTTTTAAAATAACGTTTAAAGTTTACTCACTCAAAACCACTGTTCGCTCATTTGTGGTTTACTCAACAGTTAACTAGTTCTATTTTTGAAATAAATATTAATCGAAAAGATCATTTATTAAGAAGCTAAGGAATGATTTTTGTAACTTTAAAAATAAAAACGCAATGAAACACATCACACAACTTTTAATAATTGCTTTACTCCTAGTAAGCTGTGGTTCGTCTAACTCAATTTCTGAAAACGCTACTCAAAATGATGTTCCTGAAGAGGATATTGTTAGAATTGCCAACGAGGATATCGAATATGAAATTATTATTATCGAACCAGGTTTTAATGGTTGGTTGCAATCTATTGCAAGACCTGAAGGTTATTATTCACAATCTTATATGGAAACTCGAAATAGAATTTATGTACAAGAATGGAATAGTAGAGTCATACAAGTAAATAGGTTTGACCCAAGCCTTTACGAAATGCGAATTGATTATAGTTCTAACATTGATTATGGCTATGATGTTAACTACAAATTGTACAATTACTTTATTTATTTTCAGTTAAAGCATAAACAACAATTGGGCACCTTTCAACCAAGAATTTAGATTATCTTTGCATAGCAAATTTCGGCTATGATAGACAACTTTAAAACGCGTTGGGAAATACAACAAAACTGGCAACTTATATTTCCACTTTTAGGTCTATTAGGCTTAGGATACAGTGCTTATATGCTAGCATTATTGGTCACAAAATCTTACGGTATTGCTATTACATTAATTCTAGCAATAGCTATTTTTATTGCTTTATTAAAACTAATCTTATTCTTTTTTAAAAAATTAGAAAAGAAATGGGTCGTTGAGCATAAATGGGAAATGATTCGCATTTTTATTGTATTTGCAACTACGGGATCATCATCAATGTATATTGGACGACCAATAATGAAGTACATTGGAATTACTAAAGAAAACTTAAATCCCATGCTTTTTTGGGTATTATTTATTATCATTGGGCTCATTTTCTACCAAATTCTTCTCGTAACTTTTGGATGGCTTTTTGGTCAGCACAAGTTTTTCTGGGAGTTTGAAAAGAAAATGCTAAAACGATTTGGATTAGGAAAATTTATCAATTGATGGATATAAAAAAACCACATGTTTCAATTAAGCTAGCAGCATTAATGCTTGCTTTTGTTTTATTGGTGCCTACTGTTGTTAAGTTTTCGCATGCCTTAACCAATCACAAACACGAAGTTTGTTTAGACAAGTACCAAACGCACTTTCACAATGTAGATATTGATTGTGATTTCTATAAATTTAAATTACAAACGCAGACTACAACTGTAATTGTTGATTATGATATGTTTTCCTTAGAAAACAATCATAAAACCATAGCATATCATTATGATTTCCTAAGTGACTATCAACGCTTACATTTCTCACTCCGTGGACCACCTTTTAATAATTAACAACTGAATAAACTGAGCGCATCTGCTCAGAAAAATAATAGTTAATTATTAAAATCAATTTACATGAAAGCAATATCTTTTGTTGTGTTATTCTTAATAATATCACAATGCATTTTTTCACAAAACACCTTACAAGGTGAAATCACAGAATCTAGTAGTAACCGAAAATTGGCATTTGTTAATGTGTATTTTCCACAATTGGAAAAAGGCACAGTTAGCAGTGAAAATGGAATTTTCGAAATTCCAAATATTCCTAATGGAACTCATAAACTTGTCGTTTCATATGTTGGATATGAAACATACTCAATCAACTTAACATTTCCAATTTCCGAAGTACTCAAAATAGAGCTTAAACCTTCAGCAATTGAAATGGAAGAAATCATCATTTCTACACCGTTTCACAAACTCCAAAGTGAAAATGTGATGAAAGTTGAACGACTAAGCATCAAAGAGCTTAAATCGCGTGGCGCAATTAATTTATCCGAAGGCATTACAAATATTGCAGGCGTTTCTAGTGTTAGTACTGGTATTAGTATTGGTAAACCTGTAATTAGAGGATTGAGTTCTAATCGCGTTTTGGTATACACACAAGGTGTTCGCTTGGAAAATCAGCAATTTGGAGACGAACACGGATTAGGCATTAATGCTGCTGGAATAGAAAGTGTAGAGGTTATCAAAGGACCCGCTTCTCTACTCTATGGAAGTGATGCGCTTGGCGGTGTTTTATATTTGAATCCTGAACGTTTTGCTACTGAAAATTCTTCCGAAGGAAATATTAGCGTTAACTATTTCAGTAATACCAAAGGCTATAATTCGAGTGCTGGTTTTAAAGCATCTGGATCAGAATTCCGATATTTATTTAGAGCAAGTGTTTCAGAACATTCAGATTATGAAACAGCAAACTACAGAGTAACCAATACACGTTTTAGAGAGCAAGATTTTAAAGCTGGAATTGGTTATCAAAAGAATCAGTTTAAAACCGAATTACGTTACAACATCAACCGTTCAAAGCTTGGTATTCCTGAAGAGATAGGCATCCAAAACACAAATACAACACCTTTAGAACCATTCCAAGAATTAACCAATCATATCTTTAGTTCTAAGTCAACCGTGTTTTTTAATAATTCTAGTCTAGACATAACATTAGGTTACCTCTACAACGATAGAAAAGAATTTGAAGACCATGATCATGATGAAGAGGAACATAACGATGAGGAGGAAGAACTTGAAGAAGATGAAGCTGCAGCACTGCATATGAAGTTAAAAACATTGAATTACAATGTGAGGTATAATCTTCCTGAAATTGGGCGATTTGAAACTATTGTTGGTTTACAAGGAATGAGCCAAGTTAATACCAACTATGGAGAGGAACTTTTAATACCAGATGCAACAACAAACGATATTGGAATTTTAGCAACGTCTCACATCCATTTTGATAAGGTAGATATTCAACTTGGAGCGCGTTTTGACCATCGTCATATAAATATTAACTCTCAAATTGATAGAGATTTTAATAGTATTAATGGTGCCTTCGGAATAAAAACAAATCTATTTAATAAGGTGACAGCGCGTTTAAATTTGGCTAGCGGATTTAGAGCACCTAACTTGGCCGAACTAGCTTCAGATGGCACACATGAAGGCACAAACCGTTATGAGATTGGAAATATTGACTTAAAAAATGAACAAAACTTTCAAGCAGATTTTGCTTTAGAATTTAAGAATGAGCATGTTGAAATTTTTGCTAATGCGTTCTATAATTTAATTAACGATTATATTTTCTTGAGTCCGAATGGAGAATTCATAGAAAATGACCCTGTCTTTTTGTATGCACAGGATAATGCGAGACTATATGGTGGAGAATTTGGATTTCATTTTCATCCACACCCATTAGACTGGCTACATATAGAGAGTAGCTTTGAAACCGTTACTGGACAGTTGGACGATGATAGCTACTTACCTTTAATTCCTGCAAATTCCTTAAACCATACCGTAAGAGTTGAATTTGAAAAACCATGGATTAAAAAAGGATATGCTTTTGTAAAGTATAGCTCTACTTTTGATCAAAATAATGTGAATGCTTTTGAAACTGAAACCGATGGCTATAACTTACTAAGCGCGGGTATTGGTGGTACAATAGAGGTGTTTAAAAAGGAATTAGAAGTGACCATTTCAGCAAATAATATCACAGATGAACAATTCATTAATCATTTGTCACGATTAAAATCTGATGGTATTCTCAATATGGGGCGTAATATTAGCTTTGGATTAAATTATACGCTATAAGCCTTTTTTACATTGAATCTAAAATCCCACTAACTTGTGGGATTTTATGATTTAAGCTGTCTTAGCCTAAAGCGTTCTAAATAAGTCGTACTTTTGAAAAATAGGGTCAGGATATTTTTTATTACCGGAAAAGACTTTGCTTTAAGCCAAAAACAAGATACAGAGATTATTGAACTCATTGGATTGGCACTATTTAATAAAGCTATGGTTTACATCAAAACACATAAAACGTATTTTGACTATTAACTTGGTATATTCCACAACATATTTCATCTACATGATTCCATATGTCAAAATTACCCACAGCACATAAATTTATAGATCTTTCAGACTATGGAAGACCAGCTGCACGAATAATCGCTATATCTTTAAAAAACACAGGCTTTACTCCTATTCACGTAACTCTTGCTTTTATCCTTTCAGGATTAATAAGTGTTATCTGTATTATCTATGGTGACTTCTGGGCTGCTGCTTTCTTTTTAATTTTCAAATCTATCCTTGATGCGGCAGATGGCGAACTTGCTCGAATAAAAGAAACACCTTCATATACAGGGCGTTATTTAGATTCGGTTGCTGATATCATTTTAAATGCCATTATCTTAATAGCTATTTGGCATATTAGTAATTCAAATATCTGGGCAACTGTTCTTGCGTTTATTGGTATTGAACTTCAAGGCACACTGTATAATTACTATTATGTAATCTTAAGAAATAAGTTCAATGGAGATACCACAAGTCGTGTTTTTGAAAACGAAACTCCTCAAGCTTTAAAAGGCGAAAAGCAAAGTCACGTCAACATTTTATTTAAAATATATAAGATTCTCTACGGAGGTTTTGATAAAGTCATTTACGCCTTAGATAAAAACGCATCCAAAGGAAAAACGACACCAAATTGGTTTATGACTGCAATTTCTACATTTGGATTAGGATTTCAGCTTTTGCTCATCGCTATACTTTTGGTATTAGGACTGAAAGATTATATCATTCCCTTTTTTATTGTCTATTCGGTAATGATTTTTGTTTTTATTGGGATAAGAAGGAAACTCTACAGTGCCTAAATATTTAATTAATATCAATGATAGTTTCATCCGTTTTCTTTTCCGAGGAAAACACATAGGTATAAAGCCACATTAATGTAAATGTTGGTATAACGTCTAAAAGCGGCAATGCTTCTTCTACGAAAGATATAGCTGCTGCAATTTTTCCTTTTCTACCTTTATAGAGTTTGGTCATTAACCAAGCCGAAGCTGGAGCCCAAATAAAATCAAATGGCGGAAATATAATAGACACATAACCTATTGCATCAAAGAAGATCCCTAATGCTAATTTTTTTGTTTTTGAAGTGTTTTCTAATGTCATAAAATGTATTGTAATATACTTGATATAAATCAAATAGCGTTCCAAACAATAAACTATGACAAATTTTCGCTAATGAGTTTTAAAAACTCTGTTCGCGTTGCTGTATTTTGAAAAGCACCTCTAAATCTTGACGTCGTCGTTCTAGAGTTTTGGTTTTGCACACCACGCATTGTCATCGGTAACTTTGATGTTATATTCCTAAAATTTCTGGTAAGGTATTGTGTTTTAGAAAAAAATATTAATGTAAGTAAAAAAATTCAGACAAAAACATTAAGATTCTCTTACCAAAAGATTAACACAAACATTTGGTTTTTAACGTTTGCTTATGAAAATTCGGGTATTAGCATCGGTAGATTTGTACACCTTTCCAAAACTAACAACCATTAGTGCTTTTGTAAACACAAATGCCTAAGAAAATCATGACATTACAATGCAATTTCGCTCAGCATTAACCATCTTATTCGTTTTTATTTTTCTGCAAATTCATGCACAAGAAAAAAAGACACTTAACATTACTCGCACTGAAAAAGCGCCTAAAATAGATGGCGTATTAGATGACGACATCTGGAAAAATGCAGAAATAGCAACAGACTTCATTCAGTTTCGACCAGAAATGGGTGTCACTTTATCACAAAGTGAACGTACTGAGGTGAAAATGACTTATGATGATGATGCTATTTATGTATCAGCATACCTTTATGACAATCCAAAAGACATCATGAAACAATTAACTGCTAGGGATAATTTTGGACAATCAGATTTCTTTACTTTGGTATTGAACCCAAATAATGACGCCCAAAACGACACTAATTTTATCGTTTTCAGTTCTGGAGTTCAGGCAGATGCTATCTCATCACCAAGCATAGGTGAAGACTTTAGCTGGAATGCGGTTTGGGATAGTGCAGTGAAAATCAATGATGATGGTTGGTCTTTAGAAATGAAAATCCCGTACAGAACATTGCGTTTTGACAATCAAGAAACACCAACTTGGGGTTTGCAGTTTCATCGCCAGTTTAGAAGATATAGATCTCAATATACCTGGAACCCATTGGATATTACCAAAGGAACCATTGGACTCTATCACGGAGAATTAAAAGGATTAGAAGGCATTAAACCGCCAACACGTCTTATTCTTTATCCTTTTGCCACAGGAATAACAAATTCGTTTGATGGTGAAACAGAAACAGATGTCACTTTTGGAATGGACGTTAAATATGGTTTAACTGAAAACTTTACCCTTGATGCAACATTAGTTCCAGATTTTAGTCAAGCAGGGTTTGACAATGTTGTTCTCAACCTTGGTCCCTTTGAACAAACGTTTTCTGAGCAACGCCAATTTTTCACTGAAGGTGTTGACTTGTTTTCAAAAGGAGGATTGTTTTTTTCCAGACGTATAGGTAGTGCTCCAACTGGAGAGGTTGAACTTGCCGATAGCGAGACGATTGATAGTCCCAATGAAGTAAAAGTATTAAATGCCCTTAAAATTTCTGGGCGTACAAAAAATGGATGGGGACTTGGTATTTTTAATGCCATCACTGAAAAAACCATCGGACGTATTACAAATGAAGATACTGGTGAAACCCGAGAAGCTGTAGTAGAACCATTTACAAATTATAATATATTAGTAGTTGATAAACAATTTAGAGGCAATTCATCCTTAAGTTTAATTAATACGAACGTTTTAAGAGAAGGCAGTTTTAGAGATGCCAATGTCACTGCTGCTAGAGCAGATATCGTGAATAAAAAAAATACATTTAAATTTATCGTTGAGGGAAAAGTTAGTCAGGTAAATTATCAAAATTCAGATACTGAAATTGGATCCAGTTCTTTCTTCTTTGTCGGTAAAGTAGCGGGAAATCTTCGTTACAGTTTTGACCATCGCTTTGCTGATACTAAATTTGAGATTAATGATCTCGGACTTCAGTTTAGAAACAATTTGAACAATTTTGGAGTTGATGCCTCGTATCAAATATTTGAGCCACAAGGAAATCTAAATAGCTATAGGGTTAATGTATTTGCCAATTACAGACGTTTAGCAAGTCCTGGAGTATTCACAAGATTTAATTTTGGAGGTCGTTATAGAGCAACAACAACCAAATTAGACAACTACAGCTTTAGATTAAATGTAGAGCCAGGAAGACAGTTTGATTATTTTGAATCACGAGATGGGCGTCCTTTCATATTTGAAAACTTCGTGAGTACTGGTGGATCGATTTCTACAAACTATAATCGTGTATTTGCTATTGACATTAGAGCAAATATGGGCTCGTTATTTGAAGATGGTAGAGATTTGTTTACGTATGATTTTTCTATCAGCCCTAGAGTGCGTTTCAACGATAAATTTCTTATGGTGTATCGCATTAATTTTAATCACAGAAATGGAGATCGCGGCTATGCAACGAACGTAGATGACCAACCTGTTTTTGGAGAACGGAACAGGCAAATCGTTACCAACAGTATATCTGCAAACTATACATTCAACCCTTTTAATGTGTTATCATTAACCTTTAGACATTATTGGGATACTGTAGATTATGACTACGATATGTTTACACTACAAGATAATGGTAGGTTAACTACCGATTCTGGTTTTAATAGGGAAAATATCGGTGACGATCCCAATATTAATTTTAGTACTTGGAATATCGATTTGAGTTATTCATGGCAATTTGCGCCTGGTAGCTTTTTAACGGCATTGTATAGAAATCAATTGTTTAATTTTGATACTAGTTCTGCTGCTGCCTATGACGAAAGTTTAAATAATCTATTTGATCAACCCATTCAAAACACCTTCTCATTGCGTTTGCAGTATTTTATAGACTACAACAACGTTAAGGGATTACTTAAAAAGAAATCTACGTCGTAGATTGTCCATCACACCATAAAGTATTAAATTGAACACTTTATAAATTGTGCATGATATCAGTAAAAAATATTCATAAATACTATGGAGACTTACATGTTTTAAAAGGTGTAGATCTCAATATCAAAAAAGGCGAAGTCGTTTCTATTGTTGGAGCTTCTGGCGCAGGAAAAACGACACTTCTTCAGATTCTAGGGACTTTAGACCAAATTGATCGCAATACTTCTAGCGAATTGAAGATTAATGACGTCTCCGTATCTCAATTAGGAGACAAGGCCTTAGCAAAATTTAGAAATAAACATATTGGGTTTATCTTTCAGTTTCATCAATTGTTACCCGAATTTACAGCTTTAGAGAATGTTTGTATTCCTGCGTTTATCTTCGGAAAATCGCAAATTGAAGCGGAAACTCGCGCAAAAGAATTATTAGACTTTCTAGGTTTATCTCATCGTTACAATCACAAACCTAACGAACTATCTGGTGGTGAACAACAACGCGTCGCTGTCGCTAGAGCTTTGGTTAACAATCCGAGTATGATATTTGCCGATGAACCTTCTGGGAATTTAGATAGCGAATCTGCCGAAAACCTACACAATCTCTTTTTTAAATTGCGTGATGAGTTTGGACAAACATTCGTCATTGTTACTCATAACGAGGAATTAGCAGATATGGCAGACCGGAAACTGACAATGGTTGATGGTAAAATTGTTGGGTAATATTACTCCACCAAAATCAAACTATTTACTTCTATTTGAACACTTTTTCCAAAGATGAAATCATAATTATCCACACGTCCATTCTGTCCTTCTACTTCTAATTTAGCACGTTTTCCTTTTCCATCAGTTTTATCGATAACCTTGATATAAATCACATCCTTAAAATCGTTTTCAAAAATAAGTTGTAAGGTCAATAGGTTATTACTTCCTCCTGCAGGACTATCTTTAATAACAGAACTCTTTAGCTTCACACCTTTCTTTAATAATTCGACAGATAATTCAACGTTATCGAGGTTAATAATATCACTATTTCCTTCTACTTTAGTGATAGACGTTTCTTTCATGTTTTTATCACTCCGACACCCACTAAATACAATAAGGCTAAAAGCGAGAATAAATAATTTAGATTTCATAAGCATAAGTTGATATTCCATTCAAAAATAATAGTTTCATTGTAATTAGTATTAAAGAACTGTAACTTTGTGAGGTATTATTTAAAAATTTCAATTGAACAAAAAAGAACTCAAAGAATTTCTAGACATAAAAGTTGATCAATACAATCATCCGAGATTTATTGAGAGTGACCCTATACAAGTGCCACATTTATTCACTAAAAAAGAGGACATCGAAATTGCTGGCTTCTTAACAGCTACTATTGCTTGGGGAAATCGTAAAAGCATTATCAATAATGCCAATAAAATGATGGACTTGCTTGATCATTCACCACATGATTTCATCATGAACCATAATGACTCTGATCTTGATAATCTCAAATCATTTGTTCACAGAACGTTTAATGGTAACGATTTTGTTCAATTTATAAAAAGCTTAAAACATATTTACACCAAGCATAACGGACTAGAAGCTGTGTTTTCTAAATACACTGAAAGCGAAAGTTTTCAGCAATCCATTCATCAATTTAAAACACACTTTTTCGAAATTGAGCATCTAGAACGCACGAAGAAACATGTGAGTGATCCTTTGAAAAATTCTGCGGCGAAACGCATCAATATGTATTTACGTTGGATGGTGAGACAAGATAATAATGGTGTTGATTTCGGAATTTGGAAAAGTATCTCTCCTGCTCTATTATCATGTCCGTTGGATGTTCACTCCGGAAACGTTGCCCGAAAATTAAAACTCCTCAAACGTAAACAAAACGACGGTAAAGCTTTACTAGAACTCGATACTGCCTTACGTAAATTTGATCCAAACGATCCTGTAAAATATGATTTTGCCTTATTTGGTCTAGGTGTTTTTGAAGGATTCTAAAACAAAAAAGCCCAACATATACATGTTGAGCTTTTAAATTAATTCACTTTAGATTGATTACCCTTTCAACCACGCTTTTCGAGTTGCGATTTGCTTAGCCGTTGCATTTTCATCTTCAATTAGGCTTTTAGCTGTAGTAAAGGTTGGCGTTAACGTAGCCTCTATTACAACTTCTTTTCCGTCACGCTCTAATATCACTTTAATATCCTGGCCTTCTTTCCATTGGTAAAGTTTACCAAGCATTGCTTGAGCATTTTGCATGGTAAGCGCTTCTCCATCAACAGTTTTGATGATATCCTTTGGCATAACACCTTGCTCTACCCAAAAGCTGTTGTCATTAACACCTTCAGAAAAGAAAATCTGACCTTTCTCTTGGTCTGCTCCAAAAATATATCCACTTCCATTTTGAATGTAGCTCGTAGGTATTCTTTTTTCTCCATAAGTCAATCCAGCTTTTCCGAAAAACTTCCCATAGTCAATCGGTGTTCCGCCAACAACATGCGCTGTTAAAAACGCTCCAACAGAAGGATAAGTCATTGCAGTAATCTCTGCAACGATATTATCGTCTACAAATGGTTTTTCTTTTCCGTATTTAGCAGATAGTTCCTTCATAAGAGACAACATGCTTCGGTTTCCGTTACTCTCTTCTCTCATTAAAATATCAATACACATCCCAACTAAAGCACCTTTCATATATACATTGTAGTAATTAGATGCATAAGGCTCTTCTAGCACATTTTCACTCATCACAGTAAAACTCATCGTATCATCCATGTTTTTAGATACCTGAATTTTTTGATTCATAGTTCGATAATATGTATCAGCATCTACTAAACCTTCATAAATCTGGAAGTGTTGTGCGAAATATTCAGTCACACCCTCATACATCCATAAATGCTTAGAAAATGTTGGATCGTTATAATCGAAATAATGTACATCTTCAGAATGTACAGAAAGTGGTGTCACAATATGAAAAAACTCATGCGCAACAACATCAATCATCGATGCTGCTAATTGCTCCTTTGTAGAACTTTCTCCCAAAACTACTACAGTAGACGTATGATGCTCTAAAGCTCCAAACCCTTTAGGAGCACCTTCACTTCCATCTGATAAGTATAAGTAAATATCATAACGAGGTGTCGAGTTAACATTGCCTAAGTAAGCTTTTTGAGCTTCCATCATTGTGTAAACTGTCTCTTTCATACTAGCTGCAGTATGCACTTTATTTGGAGAGTATACACTAAGTACAATTTTGATGTCTCCTACCATAAACTCTTCAACGTCTAGTTTACCGTACATCATTGGGTTATCTGTAATATCAAAATAACGTGGTGCGAAGTAAGATGTTGTTATTTGAGTTCCGTCAGAACTTGATTCCGTATTTGTATTTTGCAATGCAGATGTACGCTCAAAATTTGCTGGAGCCGTCACATCTAAAGTATATTGTGCGCTTTTTAAAGCATCAAAGTAACCTATAAAACCATGTAAGTTTAATACATAATTGTCTGGCTCTATATTGGTTCCAGATGGTGAAAAAGGAACTTCTCCTCCAATTCCTCCAATTTTTTCTTGATCGAAAGTATCATTTACTAAATACTCGATTCTATCAAGATCTTTAGCATTGGCAATCGTCCACGTATTGGTGTCTTCTTTTACTACTGGCATTTCTTTTCCGTTGTAATCAAAGGCTTTAAAATCGTCAATATATTTCCCGAAATCACTTACAGAATACGTTCCTTGAACCACTTTAGGTAACCTGTAGGTAACCGATTCCTGAGTAAAACGTCCAGGATTTATGGTTACAGGAGCTTTATCGTTAGCAACTGCTGATAAATTAATTGAAGTTGAAATTGGATTTGCTGTAGCCAAGTCATTGACTAAGGGTTTAGATGATCCACATGCTACAAGCAAAGCACTTACAGCAAAAATTGAAAGAATTCTTTTCATGATGTCGTTTTAATTGTTTTTTTAGATTTTGGTGTCTGACGCACAAAACTACAATCTGTTAACAGTAATTTAGCTAAGGTTTTGTTAAAATGGTACTTTTGTGAGATGCAAAAACCGCTTATCAGCATACTTACACCTTTTCAGAATACTGCGCAGTATTTACCAGAATGTATAGAGTCTATTATCAATCAGAGTTATCCTCATTGGGAATTACTAATTGTAGATGATCATTCTACAGATAAGAGTCATGATATTGTTCTCGCTTTCGCGGACAAAGATAAACGTATAAAGCTTCTTAAAAATACAGGAACTGGGATCATTGATGCCTTACGATTGGCATTTTCTAAAAGTCAAGGCAATTACATCACTAGAATGGATAGCGATGACATCATGCATTCTGAAAAATTAGAGGTAATGCTGAAAGATTTACAAACGCATGGAAAACAGCACATCGCATTAGGTTTGGTGAAGTATTTTAATGCTAACGGTATTGGTGATGGTTACGCTAAGTACGAATCGTGGTTAAATGGCCTAACTCGCAAAGGTCAAAATTATTCTGAAATTTATAAAGAATGTGTGATTCCCTCACCATGTTGGATGCTTCATCGCGATGATTTTTTAGCTTGTGGAGCCTTTACACCTAATCGATATCCAGAGGATTATGATTTAACATTTCGATTTTACACAAAGAACATGAAATGTATACCTAGTCAGAACCTTTTGCACTATTGGAGAGACTATAGTACTAGAGCATCACGCACTCACGAACACTATGCTGAAAACCACTTTCTAGAACTAAAAGTTGATTATTTTTTAGAACTCAATTACAATCCTTTAAGACCATTAACAATTTGGGGAGCAGGAAAAAAAGGAAAAAAAGTAGCACAGCTTTTAAAACGAAAACAAGTGCCTTTTATCTGGATTTGTGATAACCCAAAAAAAATAGGGAAACACATCTACGATGAGTTGCTTTTCAGTTTTGAGCATCTAGAAGCTATAGAACAACCGCAGAGTATTGTAACCGTTGCCAATCATGAATCACAAGAAGAAATCAAAGCCTACTTTATATCACAACAGATGTCCTCAATGGTTGATTATTTCTTTTTCTGTTAATAAAATTCATAAAACGTTAAATTTCTCAAAAGCAAAAGCTACTAATCGCTTATCATTTTCTATATTTGATTCCTAACTAAAACAATCCCAAAAATAGGAATGCAGTTTAAACACCCAGAACTTCTTTACGCTTTATTTCTGCTCATCATTCCTATCATTGTTCACTTATTTCAGCTTAGAAAATTTAAGAGCGTTCCGTTTACTAATGTTCAGTTTTTAAAAGAACTGACCATTCAAACACGAAAGAGCTCGCAACTAAAAAAATGGTTAACACTCATAACGCGTCTATTACTGCTTGCTTGCGTTATCATTGCGTTTGCACAACCATACATATCAAATTCAGACAGTTTTAGTACCAAAAGTGAAACCGTTATCTATCTTGATAATTCGTTTAGTATGCAATCTCCTAGCATTAACGGTAGTTTGCTAAACACAGCCATTCAAGATATTATAGAAAACGTTGATGAAAATGAACAAATTTCGATTTTCACCAATGATGCAAATTTCAATAATACGAGTATCAAAGCCATAAAGAATGATTTAATTCAATTAAAACATTCGCCAAACCAATTGGCGTATGATGCCGCAGTTTTAAAAGGAAAACAGGTATTCTCAAACGATGAGAGTTCGATTAAAAATTTGGTCTTGGTATCCGATTTTCAGCAGAAAAGCGAAGCACTCACAGCCACAAACGATAGTTTAATTAATTTGAAACTGGTGCAGCTTAAACCATCCAATCAGAGCAATATTACGGTAGACAGTGTATACGTGTCCAAAACAACAGTTGAAAACCTAGAGCTAACGGTTCGCATTAATAATCAAGGAGCTCCTATCGAAACCTTACCCGTTTCTTTATATAATGATGACAAATTAATTGCTAAAACGGCAGTCAACATTACAGATAAAGCCACAACAAACTTTACGATTCCTGCAAACGCCGTTTTTAATGGAAGAATTGTTATTGAAGATCGCAATCTACAATATGATAATACCTTGTTTTTTAATATCGATAGACGTGAAAAAATAAATGTATTAGCAATTAATGAAACCGATGATACCTTCCTTAAAAAGATTTATACAAGTGATGAATTTGAGTATACGTCGTCAGATTTTAGTGCACTAAATTATAATACCTTAGAGCAACAAAATTTGATTGTTTTAAATGAACTTAATGACATCCCAAACTCATTAGCAACTACTTTAAAATCATTTACTGATAAAGGTGGAAGTATTTTAATTATTCCTTCAAATGATGCAGTGTTAAATAATTATAATCAATTGTTTACGATTTATGGCTTACCAAGTTTTAACACTTCAAATACTGTTGAAAAGAAGATTACAACCATAAACTTTTCACATCCATTATTAAGTAATGTTTTTGATAAGCGTATTACCAATTTTCAGTATCCAAAAGTGAATTCGTTTTATACGAATGCGTCAGGTTCGGTGTCTTCAATTTTAAGTTTTGAAGATGGCGTTTCTTTTCTCGCACAATCTGGAAATGCATATCGTTTTTCCGCAGCATTAAATACTGAGAATTCAAATTTCAAAAATTCACCACTTATTGTTCCAGTCCTTTATAATATTGGAAAGCAGAGTTTAAAAACTGGTGATTTGTTCTATACTATTGGTAAAGAAAACACCATTGATATCGCAACACAATTACAACAGGATGACATTTTGACTTTAGTAAATGGTGAAAACTCAGTCATACCTTTGCAACAAACTTATAACAACAAAGTAGAGCTAATCACTAATACCTACCCTAATATTGCTGGTATTATTGCAGTACAAAATAAAGACACTTTCCTCAAGAATTTGAGTTTTAATTTTGACAGAAACGAAAGCAATCTTAACTATTTTGATACTCAAAACATTAGCAATACAACCATCGATAATTCGGTAGCTTCTGCTATAAGTGATATCAAAAGTGCAACGAATGTTAACGAACTATGGAAATGGTTTGTTATTTTTGCAGTGATTTTCTTAATCATTGAAATGCTCATCTTAAAATTCCTAAAATGAACGTACTTGTAAAATCTGCCACTATAGTTGACCCTAAAAGCGATTTTCACAATCAAACCGTTGATATTCTAATAGAGAAAGGAACGATTTCCAAGATTTCTAAACGCATTCAAAATCCGAAAAACTACAAAGAAATTAAATTAGACAATCTTCACGTTTCACAAGGTTGGTTTGATAGCAGTGTGAGTTTTGGCGAACCTGGATTCGAAGAACGAGAAACGATAGACAACGGACTCAAAACTGCAGCACACTCAGGTTTTACTGCTGTTGCAGTTAACGCAAACACCAATCCGGTTCTAGATTCTTATGCTGATATCGCTTTTTTAAAATCTAAAGCAGCTAATCATGCGGTAGACCTCTATCCTATTGGAGCATTAACCAAAAACAGTGATGGTACAGATTTAGCCGAATTATTCGATATGAGATCAGCTGGAGCCGTTGCTTATTATGATTATCAGCATCCTATTGCTAATCCGAACCTCATGAAACTAGCCTTGCAATATGCTAGTAACTTTGGTGGTTTGGTGTGCTCATTTCCACAGGAATCAAAAATTTCAGGATTAGGTGTGATGAATGAAAATGTAACAAGCACATCACTCGGTTTAAAAGGAAATCCGTCTCTAGCCGAAGACTTACAAATCGCAAGAGATTTATTCATTCTAGAATATACCGAAGGCAAACTTCATATACCAACGATATCAACAGCTACATCTGTTGAACTGATTAGAGCAGCTAAGCAAAAGAAACTCGATGTAACTTGCAGTGTCGCTATTCATAATTTGATGTTTACAGACGAACATCTAAAAACTTTCGACACCAACTTTAAAGTCCTACCGCCTCTAAGAACTCAAAATGATATGGACGCACTTATTGACGGACTTAAAGATGGAACGATTGATATGGTCACAAGTGATCATAACCCAATTGATATAGAAGATAAAAAGATAGAGTTTGATTATGCTAAATATGGAACTATCGGACTAGAAAGTGCTTTTGGAGCATTAAACTCAGTGTTTACCCTAAAGAAAACAGTTGAATTACTTATCAAAGGAAAAGAGCGTTTTAATGTTGAAAGCTCTTCAATTAGCGTTGGAAGCGGAGCTAATTTATCACTATTTAATCCAAATGATACTTATATGTTTTCAAAACAAAACATATACTCAAGGTCTAAGAATTCTATGTTTGAAGGAAAAGAATTGAAAGGAAAGGTTTATGGGATTGTAGCTAATAATCAATTGATATTAAATTAAAAAATATGCAGAACACCTCAAATGATAATAAAGATAGTTTAGCGATTGTAGCCTATATAACGCTTATTGGAACTTTAATTGCCTTTTTCATGAATCGTGAAGAACGGAATCCACTGGTGTCCTTTCACGTACGTCAAGCTTTAGGGTTATGGCTGTTACAAATGATTTTAGGTTATTTTATTGGAGCTTTTGACAGCTGGATGATTTCGACATCATTCTGGATTTTCTTTATCGTTCTTTTTATCTACGGTATTTTAGGAGCTGTCGGCAAAAAAATGAATGAAGTACCAATTTTAGGACCATTCTTTCAAAAACTATTTGCATCCATAGGACAATAGCTCATGACTTTACATCACATTACAAGACCTTCGTATTTAAAAGACAATGCGCCATTACTCATAATGTGTCATGGCTATGGAAGTGACGAGAACGATTTGTTTTCATTTGCACAAGAATTACCAGAAGAACTATATATTATTTCGGTACGAGCTCCACATCCAATGCAACCTTCTGGCAATGCTTGGTACGCCATCAATTTTGATGCGAACCAAAACAAATGGAATGATGTTGAACAAGCTGTAGAATCAAGAGATAAGATTGCTCGTTTTATTGATGAAGCTTGTGCAGAATATCCCGTTGATAAAAATAATGTCACGCTTTTAGGGTTTAGTCAAGGTACTATATTGAGTTATGCTGTAGCTCTTACCTATCCTGAAAAGGTAAAAAATATAGTTGCCCTAAGCGGTTATGTAAGCGAAGATATGCTTGCCGAAAACATAGAGGACATGGACTTTTCACAGTTAGATTTCTATTGTTCTCATGGAAGTGTTGATCAAGTGATACCTGTAGATTGGGCAAGGAAAGCACCTCAATTTCTAGACAAACTTAATATCAAACATACGTATTCTGAATTTCCTGTCGGACATGGTGTTGCTCCACAAAATTTCTATGAACTTAGAAGTTGGCTGGAAAAGCGAATTTAAATTTATTGTCATTCAAAGCGTAGCGAATAACCTATTCAGGATATTATTCAGTCGTTCGTTCCTCCTTCTGAAGGACAAACAAAAAACATAGAATGGATTACCTTCTCACAGACGAAGAAACCGAACGTTTACATTTCAGATTAGTCACAAAAGATGATTTTGATGCTTGGCTGCCTTTATTTAAAGAGGATTATGTGGGTAAATTTCTAGGCATGGTAGACGGTTTATCACAAACTGAACAATGCGAACACTGGTTCAAAAAAGTATTTCACAGATACGAAAACAACCTTGGAGGCATGAATGCGCTGATCGACAAAAAGACTGGCGAATTTATTGGACAATGCGGACTTTTAATTCAAAACATTGAAGAGGTAGAACGTTTAGAAATTGGCTACTCTATCCTTCCAAAGTATTGGGGAAAAGGCTATGCACAAGAAGCCGCTATAAAATGTAAAAATTTTTGTTTTGAACATGAGTTTACAGATAATCTCATGTCGATGATGCATTTTGATAATATCGGTTCTGAAATTGTTGCCAAAAAAAACGGAATGACTTTCGAAAAACAAGTCAAAGAATTTAAAGTATTTAGTATTACCCGAGAATATTGGCTAAAACAAAAGTCACAAAATGAATAAACCGTATTTAATTTCATTCATTATAAAAAAAGAAAGCGGAAGTACCGCTATTATCTAGGTTGATATAATAAATTACCTATATCCTTAAACGTTAGGTTTCCCTTATCATCCATATCATACCCTAAAAGCATTTCACCCCAATATGTTCCATCTGTAAAACTGATGATTATCCATTTATGGTTTAACATTCTAATCTGGTCAATGCGCATTTTCTTGCCAGACATTGAGGCAAAAGGCACTAATGGATGATCTTCTGTGTCGTATTCATTTAGACTAATTAATCCGTCTTTAATAAGTGGCACAAACTCTGATATTCTGAAACCTCTCTTTTCCCAGTAGGTCATAGCATCATCATTAGTATCAAATCGAAACGTATACAAATCTGAAGCTATATCATCTTCTATCATACGAATAGAATCCTTAAGCTGTGTATTATTCTCCATGTAACTTGTGAGCTTCTTGTCGTAGTCTTCAATAATGTTTTTTGAATTCACAAATTGAAAAATCACCAATAACAAGGTGAAAATAAACAAGTACATAAAAATTCTTTGCTTCATAATAATAGTTCTATAATTCTATTTGTAAGTTATCGTAAGCTAAATAAACGTTTTCTGGTAAGCTTTGTTGTACATCATCATGGAAACCTAAATAATGACTAATATGCGTTAAATATGCTGTTTCTGGCTGGACCTTGTCAATAAACGCAAGCGCTTCCTGAAGATTGAAATGTGACATATGTTCTTTTTCTCTTAACGCATTCACAACCAAAACCTTAACTCCTATCAATTTCTCCACCTCTTCGTCAGCGACGGTTTTCATATCTGTGAGATATGCAAAATCGCCAAATCGAAAACCGAAAACCTGTAATTTATGATGATAACCATTAATAGGCATGACTTGCAAATTGCCAAGAAAAAAAGGTTCGTTTTTTATTTCATTTTTAATCACACTAGGTACACCAGGATATTTATCTTCCGAAGTGAAAATGTAATTGAACCGCTTTGCCAGCTCGCCTAATACGCGTTTGTGTGCATAAAAAGGAATATCACCTTGACGGAAATAAAACGGACGAATATCATCCAATCCAGCAGTATGATCGGCATGCTCATGAGTAAAAACAACACCATCAATCTTGCTACAATTAGCGTGTAACATTTGTTGCCTGAAATCTGGTCCACAATCGATCACATAAGTAAAATCATCCCATTCTATTAGGACCGATACCCGTAACCGTTTGTCTTTAGGATTCACACTTAAACACACAGGATGATCACTTCCTATAACTGGAATGCCTTGAGATGTTCCTGTACCTAAAAAAGTAACTTTCAAAATATAATTTGTTTGGAACAAAAATAAAACTAATTTTTTTAGTTTGACCTGCTATTTTAATACCTTTGTAAAGTTGACAAACCCAAAACATAAGATGGAAATAACCTTAAAAGGAGATAAAGAGTTTGATGAGATTCCTTCGTTAAAAACGAAATGTTTGCGCATCAACTTAAATGAAAATATCTATGGTACCTTCGCTGAAATTGGAGCTGGGCAAGAAACTGTACGTCAGTTCTTTAGAGCTGGAGGGGCTTCTGGAACTATCGCAAAAGCCATGTCCGCCTATGATAAAGCCTTTAGTGATGCGATTTATGGTATTGAAGATGACAAGCGGTATGTGACTGAAGCGCGTTTAAGAAAAATGCTGGACCATGAAATTGGTTTGGTAGAAAAACGCCTTACTAGAGAAGATCATCCTCATAAAATGTTCTTTACTTATGCAAATACAGTAGCAACTATTGATTTTGCTAAAAAATATAAGGGCCACGGCTGGATTGGTATTAAATACCAAGTCGATTCCGACCAAGGCTATAATGAAATTGTACTACATTTTAGATTTAAAGAAACTGACGCTCGATTACAACAAGAAACTCTGGGTATTTTAGGAACTAATTTGATCTATGGTGCATTTTACAAATACAACGAACCCAAAAAACTCTTACGTTACCTATATGATCATATAGATAAAGATCAAATAGAAATTGATACTATTAATTTTGCTGGACCAGTATTTAAAGATATTGATAATCGCTTAATGAGTTTACAATTGGTTAAAAACGGAATGACAGATGCCGTTATGTTTGCGCCAGACGGAAACAATGTTCTTCCAGCAAGAGTACTCTACAAGAAGAATATTTTAACATTGCGTGGTAGCTTTAGACCAGTAACTAAAGTTAATATGGACATGTATAAGAAGTCTTATGAAATGTTCATTAAAGAAAATAAAGTCGATACTGAGAAAACTCAAGTGATTTTTGAAATTACACTTTCTAACCTTCGTGCTGAGGGGGAAATCGATGAGCAAGATTTTATGGATCGTGCAAGATTACTATGCTCTTTAGGGCAAACTGTACTGATTTCAAACTTTCAAGAGTATTACAAACTGGTTGAATACTTCTCTCAATATACTAAAGCTCGTATGGGATTAGCAATGGGAGTTAATAACTTGATTGACATTTTTGATGAAAAATATTACCGACATTTAAGTGGTGGAATTCTGGAAGCCTTTGGCAAATTATTTTTCAAAGATTTACGTGTTTACCTATATCCAATACAAAATGATGATGGTACATTAACAGATAGTGAAAACCTAAAAGTACACCCAAGAATGAAAGAATTGTACAAATTCTTTAAGTATAATGGCAAAGTTGTAGATATTACTGATTATGACGAATCGACATTATCAGTATTCTCAAGAACGGTATTAAAGATGATCGCAAATGGTGAAGATGGCTGGGAAGGCATGCTTCCTGAAGGTGTTTCAAATCTAATTAAAGAGAAAAGCCTCTTTGGATGTGAGACTGAACAAATCCATTTAGGAGAGTAAATCATTTAAAATGATATATTAAAAAACCGCATGTAATTCATGCGGTTTTTTTTGTTTAAGTATTCATGAATCTTCGATTTCAGAATCTCACACACTTATAATAATGAGATGCTGAAATAAATTCAGCATGACGTAAAACTTTATTCGGATAAAATCTGAGCTGTATGTTCTTTAGTCTTCACTTTAGTAATAATGTCCTCAATAATACCATTTTCATCAATTACAAAGGTAGTTCTGTGAATACCATCGTACTCCTTTCCCATAAATTTTTTAGGACCCCAAACTCCAAAGGCTTCTATGACAGTCTTATCTTCATCTGCTAATAAAGGGTATTTAAATCCATATTTATTCTTAAAATTAGATTGGCGTTTTGCGTTATCAGCACTAACACCTAAAATCTCATAACCTAGAGCCTGAAAACGTTCGTAATTATCATTTAAATTACAAGCTTCTACTGTACAACCTGGTGTACTCGCTTTAGGATAAAAGAAAACCACTAACTTTTTTCCTTTATAATCTGCTAAAGAAATCGTATTACCTTGCTCATCTTTTGCCGAAAAATTTGGAGCCTGATCTCCTGCTTTTAATTGTGTCATAATTGCTAACTTTGATGGTTAATTAATTTTTTATAAAAATACGACTTATGACTAAGCAAGAAAAGGTGGGTTTTGTTATTAATACGTTAAAAGAGTTGTATCCAACTATACCAATTCCTTTAGAGCACAAAGACCCCTATACTTTGCTAATTGCTGTATTAATGTCTGCACAGAGTACAGATGTTCGTGTGAATAAAATCACACCGTTATTGTTTGAAAAAGCCGATAACCCATATGATATGATTAAGCTTTCTGTGGAAGAGATTCGTGAAATTATAAAGCCAGTAGGTTTATCGCCAATGAAAAGTAAAGGTATTCACGGATTATCACATATTTTAATTGATAAGCATAACGGGAAAGTCCCAAAAACCTATGAAGCACTAGAAGAATTGCCTGCTGTTGGTCATAAAACTGCTGCAGTTGTTTTGTCACAAGCATTTGGAATACCTGCATTTCCTGTGGATACGCATATTCATCGTTTGATGTATCGATGGAATTTAACTAATGGAAAAAACGTCGTACAGACCGAAAAGGATGCAAAGCGTCTATTTCCGAAGGATTTATGGAACGATTTACATCTTCAGGTTATTTGGTATGGGCGAGAATATTCTCCTGCTAGAGGCTGGGATTTGGACAAAGATGTGATTACCAAAACGATTGGTAGAACTTCGGTATTGAAGGAATATTTTGCTAAGAATAAAAAGTAAAAAAAACCCTGAAGACTAACGATTCAGGGTTTTTTCAAATTTAGTTTTGAAGTGCTTCAAACTTCAAATTATTGCAATGTATAACACTTAAAGCTTTGCTGTAACTCAAAAGAAAATCCACTGTCTCTTCTTTTGGGTTTAGGTCGTTTTGTTTTTGAGGGCATTCAGAGTAAAGTTTTGCCATTTTATGGTTTTTAGTTTGTTATATTCCTATAAACGTAACAAAACTTAACTTATTGTATCAATTTGTTAAAATAATATTATTCTTGTCAATTACCTTTCTCAAATTAATGAGTGCATAACGCATTCTTCCTAAAGCCGTATTAATACTTACATCGGTACGTTCAGATATTTCTTTAAAACTCATATCCTTATACATGCGCATAATTAGAACTTCTTTTTGGTCTTCTGGCAATTCTTCGATAAGACGTCTTAAGTCACATTCTACTTGATCCTTGATTAATCGCTTTTCGGCATTTAAAGAGCTGTCTCCTAATACAGAAAAAATACTAAACTCCCCAGAATTATCAAATTTTGGCATTCTATTATTTTTTCTGAAATGATCAATTACCAAATTATGAGAAATACGCATCACCCAAGGCAAGAATTTGCCTTCTTCATTATATTTACCAAGTTTCAAATTCTTAATAACCTTAATAAAAGCATCCTGAAATACATCTTCAGTGATGTCTCTGTCAAAGACTTTAGAATAAATAAAACTGTAAATTTTTTGTTTGTGTCTGTGGATAAGTATAGATAGAGCGTTTTCGTCTCCATTCATGTAGTTCTTAACTAAAACAGCGTCTGTGATAAGCTCGTGTCTCATAATAATTACTTTAAGGGCAAAGAAATTAATCTTATGCTTGGGGTTAAATTTTAAAGTAATCTTATAATATAGGCAACTATGTTTTAACTGTTTATGTTCTCAAATATAACAACAATCATTCCGAAATTCCAAAAAAAAACACCAAACTTTAACATTTTAATCAATAATCATCCATTTTTTAAGCTTCAAGAAAAGGCCTATCTTTGCACTTCCTTATTCGCTAAAACACCCATGAGTAGTAACATTCTAGACCTAAATCCAAAAGAAAATATCATCATAAAGGGTGCGAAATTGCACAACCTAAAAAATATTGATGTTGTAATCCCTAGAAATAAATTGGTGGTAATCACTGGTTTATCGGGTTCAGGGAAGTCTAGCTTGGCCTTTGACACCTTATACGCTGAAGGTCAACGTCGTTATGTAGAAAGCTTATCCAGTTATGCGCGTCAGTTTTTGGGCAGACTTAATAAACCTAAGGTAGATGTGATAAAAGGTATAGCTCCAGCAATAGCTATAGAACAAAAAGTGAATAGTACTAATCCAAGATCTACAGTTGGAACCTCCACCGAAATTTATGATTATCTAAAATTATTATTTGCTAGAATCGGAAAAACTTACTCACCTGTCTCTGGTGATTTGGTTAGAAAACATCGTACTAAAGATGTTTTAAATTTGGTAAAATCGTTTGATGATCGCGAAAAACTCTTACTCCTCTCTCCTATCATTTTAGAAGAAGGGAGAACTATGGATGACAAACTAAATGTATTAAAACAACAGGGTTATGCTAGAGTTCAGTACAAAGAAGACGTATTCAGAATTGATGAAGCTGTTGAGAAAAACATAAAAAAAGATATATTTTTAGTTGTTGATCGAATTGTCGTCAAGCACGAAGATGATTTTTATAACCGATTGGCAGATGCCATAGAAACTGCTTTTTTTGAAGGAAAAGGGACCTGTATCATAGAATCACTTTCTGATAAAAAGCGTACAGAATTCAATAATCGTTTTGAATTAGACGGAATGACGTTCTTAGAACCCAACCCTCACCTGTTCAGCTTTAATAATCCGTATGGAGCTTGCCCAAAATGTGAAGGTTATGGGGATGTGATTGGCATAGATGAAGATTTAGTGATTCCAAATACAGGATTATCAGTTTTTGAAAATGCGGTTTTTCCTTGGAGAGGAGAAAGTATGAGCTGGTATCGAGACCAATTAGTAAACAACTCTCATAAATTTGAATTCCCAATACACAAACCTTATTTCGAATTAAGCAAAGCCCAAAAACAATTGGTTTGGGAGGGTAACGGGTATTTTGAAGGTTTGAATTCATTCTTTTCCGAATTAGAATCGAAAGCCTATAAAATTCAGAACCGTGTGATGTTGTCTCGCTATCGCGGAAAAACAAAATGTCACATTTGCAAAGGGAAACGACTTCGTGAAGAAGCCAATTATGTAAAGATTTCTGATGTTACGATTACCGATTTGGTAGAGATGCCTCTGGATGAATTAGCTGGTTTTTTCGAGCAATTAGAACTCGACGATTACGATACAACAATTGCCAAACGTCTACTTAAAGAAATCAATAACCGATTATCATTTTTAAGTAATGTAGGCTTAGATTACCTGACATTAAACCGAAAATCAAATACATTGTCTGGCGGAGAAAGTCAGCGAATTAATCTAGCAACATCCCTAGGAAGCAGCTTGGTTGGTTCAATGTATATCCTTGACGAACCCAGTATTGGTTTGCATCCAAAAGACACCGAAAAACTCATCAAAGTCTTACAAGCTCTTCGTGATTTAGGAAATACTGTGATTGTTGTTGAGCACGATGAAGATATCATGAAAGCTGCTGATGAAATCATCGATATTGGTCCAGAAGCAGGAACTCTTGGTGGAGAAGTTGTGGCAACTGGAACTTTCAAGGATATTCTGAAATCTAATTCTTTAACAGCTCAATATTTAAACGAAACATTAAAAATTGAGCTTCCAAAGAGTCGAAGAACTTCAAAATATCAAATAGATGTTATTGGAGCTCGAGAGCATAACCTTCAAAACATTGATGTCACGTTTCCTTTAGAAATGCTAACCGTTATCACTGGTGTTTCTGGTAGTGGAAAAAGTACATTAGTAAAAGAGATACTATTCCCTGCCATACAAAAGCAACTGACAGGATTTGGTGACAAACCAGGTCAGTTTACCGAACTTAAAGGGAATTTTAAGAATATCAAACATATTGAGTTTGTTGACCAAAACCCAATTGGTCGCTCATCACGTTCTAATCCTGTGACGTATATCAAGGCCTATGACGATATTAGAGCTTTGTTTTCTAATCAGAAATTGAGTAAGATTCGAAATTATCAAGCTAAGCATTTCAGCTTTAATGTCGATGGCGGACGTTGTGAAACCTGTAAAGGTGATGGTGAAGTTACCATCGAAATGCAATTCATGGCAGATGTGCACTTAACGTGTGAAACCTGTAATGGTAAGCGTTTCAAAAAAGATGTCTTAGAAGTTACTTTTGAAGGGAAAAACATTGATAATATTTTAACAATGACCATTGATGATGCGATTGCATTTTTCGATAAACATAACGTCACTAAAATCAAGAATAAATTGCAACCGCTTCAAGATGTAGGTTTAGGTTATGTGGCTTTAGGACAGAGTTCTTCTACCCTTTCTGGTGGTGAAGCACAACGTATTAAGTTAGCCTCTTTCCTCGGAAAAGGTTCTAAAAGCGATAATGCACTATTTATTTTTGATGAGCCAACAACCGGACTTCACTTTCACGATATTAAGAAATTACTCAAATCGTTTCAAGCATTAATTGGAAAAGGGCATTCGATTATTGTCATCGAACACAATCTTGATTTAATTAAATGTGCCGATTACATCATCGACTTAGGTCCTGAAGGAGGTATTCGTGGCGGACAATTAATGGCTCAAGGAACTCCTGAGGAATTAGTTGAAAACAAAGCGTCTATTACTGGAAAGTTTTTGAAAGATAAATTATAAGCTTTTTGAGTGATGTTGATTTAGAACATAACAAGAAAACAACTTCTGTAAGCCCCTTAGCAAAAGGCGGTTCTAACATTGAACTCCATGTGCTTTATCAAAAACCCAATTCAAGATTTGAAATTAAACCTACATTAGGTTAGTCGCTTTTCACTATTGTTTTTGTTTTAATAAACCATACTTATAGCTGTTGGAGTTTATTAGTATAACGAATATGGAAGCTCAGATCTTCTTTCGAAGTATTGGTTTGCTATTATATGGGTTATATTGTTTTCTACTGGAACTATTAAAATTTATATTGTTTTTTTACTCCAATCGAATTTGATAAATCCATAAATAGATTTTATATAGGATTCCATACAGATAAAGCAAGATCATGTGAAACTAATGATCTTTTATCCCAAATTATAGCAGTTCAAATCATTGGAGAAATTATAGACGATACAGATTTTAAATTCAATAGTTTTGAGCTAAATATTGTTTTAAATAATGCCAATCGAATTAATATAACTAATCATAACAACTTACACTGGATCATTGCTGATGCCGAAATATTGAACCTGTTTTTAAATATTCCTATAGGGCATGCTGCCTCAAATATAAATTAAGAAATACTCATAACATAATGGTTTTTAAGAAGTTAAAAACGAAAACGCGAGTACAGCACCTGCTGCAAAAGGAATAACTACCATTAAAAAAACGAAGGTGATAATAGCGCTTTTAAACCAAGTTAAAAACCAGTGCTGACCATAAAAACGTATTAAAGCTATTAAGAAATAAACATAGGTGGACAAAGCTATAAGCCAATCTATCCAATCTGGCATGTCATATACAAATCTATTGACCGCAAATAAGATACTAAACGCCGTAAAGAGAAAAGAAAAGTAATAAAAGCTAAACACCAAATGATGCGCATACTTCCCTTTTTTGTAATAAAACACTTTTAGAATTAGAGCAAAAAATGGCAACAAGAAAAACATTGATATGGGAATACTATCAAAAAAAGCTTGAATAATCGTACCTGCACCATTACCTTCAACTAATTTTAACATTCTGGAGAAAAAACGCCGTTCTAAAAAACTAGGCTCCTCAGACATCCCCATTTCTTTGTAGATAACTTCTTTATCGGCTCCCATCGCAACAAGAGAATCGACTTTCTCTTTATTAAAATCCCAAGATTTGCTTAGGTTTCTTGGGTTTGCACTTTGAGCTTTAATAATAGAATCTGCAAGCTTTAAATCTTCATCTTTTAGTCCGATGAACTGCTGATTATCTTTTAAAGGTTTCATGAATTTCTCAATCTGAGCAGAATCTAAAGCTTTTATATTTTCCTCTTCTATACCTAAACTATCCGCATTAACTAATTCTAAAGGGCTTCCTTTCGCAACCTGTTCATTTATTTTATTCGCTTCTTGCACTAATTCTCTTGTACTAAAGGAAATAATAAAAAAGAAAACTACAGATATAAACAAATACATCTGGGCTGGATGCAAATAGAGTAAGCGTTTACCTTCTAGAAATTTTTTAGCCAAATAACCTGGCCTAATCATTAATGGGATAAAGCTTTTTAGGAATCTAGCATCAAACGAAAAATAGTTGCTAATTGTATTATAAAACAATACACTAATGGTAAGCTCTTCATTGGTTTTTTGACCACAATTCGGACAAAACTCAAACCCTTCTTTTAATTCAGTTTCACAATTTTGACATTGTTGACATTGCTCAGTTGTCTGTAAAGATTGATCTTCCATATTATGGGATTGGTTAGTCTTATAAAAGTAATAAAAAAAATGGATTTACATATTTTTTATCTCAATACTACGACTATCAAGAACAATAAGGTTTTATCTAAATAATTGACTAACAAATATTTATGGTTTTTGGCACGCATCTTGGTTAATTAAAAGTAAATAGCGTAAGCCGAAAAGTCCCTAAACGAGTTAGAGACTAAGGCCAATCTAAAAACCTATAAATCATGAAAAAGCAATTACTTTTTATAGCGACGATGTTGATAGGATTAGCATCAGCTACAGCGACAACAGCAGGAGATGCTGTTTCAAATGGGGAAGATTTTAACAATACACGCTATCGTTTTGCAGAACCAATAGTATTCATTGAGCGTGGTGTAGAATTTTTGATTTTTCCTGATGGAAGCTTCGATTTCAATACAGAATTCGGAAATAATGTCTCAGAAACTTATTACAGACGAAGAAGCTCTATAAACACAGCACATGGAGCTCCAGGAACAGTGAATAGAGTTCACTACTCCAAACCTAGAACAAGAAGCGTCATTATTACTCATGATAGTAATGGTAAAGTTCGCCGAATTGGAAACGTCTTTATCAATTATGACAGACAAGGCCGTATCAAACGAGCGGGTTCAGTTTATATGAGTTATCAAAGAGGTAATGGATTAGTACGTCAGATTGGCGGATTGAGAGTTAACTACAATCGTTGGGGAGAAATCGTACACATTAGTGGTGTCGTAAATCAAAACAATGCAGAATTAAACTGTGGTGTTGGCTCTGGAGTTGTTGGAAACCAATATGATGATTATGATGGAGACTTAGATGATGACTTTTTCTACTACCGAAAAGATGGTAGGGTAAAAAAGCATAAAAAACAGAAGAGAAATAAAAGAAATTAAATTTTTGATTTTCTTGGTTGGTTGTTCACATAAATGTGAACGTATAAAAAATCCTGAAGCGCTTCCCCAAGCCTTTAGGATTTTTCTTTTAATAATTAGCCCAAATTACTATCTTGTATAAGCGCTCTGATATTCTCATTTGGTATCATATCAATTGTAAGATTGACGCGCTCTGTATTTCCTGCATTTAATACACGATGCTTATCAGTTAGTTTCAAATACCAACATTCACCGGGTTGCATATCGACATGAATAGAATTCAAATAAAACGTCGTATCATTATTTTTCGCAATTGGTATGGTTAGTCGTATCACAGACTTCTCCACTTCTAAACCTAGTGTTGGGTCATTGTGTTCTTTAACTTCAGAATGGGGAGCTAAACGAAGTAATCGCACCAAGGTCACAGTTGTGATTTCTCTAAAAGAATCAATGACGCTTTTTAAATAAGGAGATGTATTTAGCTCTTCCGAATGTAACCAATCTGTCCAAGAACCATCTGCAAAATCCTTAGCAGATGGAGGAAAAGGTAAAGATGTATCGACCAAATGTGCAGGAGCTCTTAATTGTATAACATTTTAGTATTCAAACTCTTTAGGCTGTAACGCAGTATATTCCTTATACATTAAATCTGCATCAAAATTAAAAGGCAATTTAACGCGATCATTCTTTACGTCTTTCTCTTGCAATGTTTTCATATGTATGAAATACTAAATTTTATATAGTAGCAAATTAATTATATCTCTCCATTGGTATATAGGTAGATTTACCTATTTTCTTTATGTACTAAAAACCAAACACTTAAATCTTTTTATATTTTTTGGCACGCTAATTGTTTTATAAAGATTGTAATCAAAAACCCTTAAAATCATGAAACGATTAATATCATTTTTTACTGTATTGCTCCTAGTAGGAACAACAGTAAACGCAACAACCACCAACACAGTAGAGTCAAATGCATCAAACAACTATGTTAGAGGTTATGGTAATTCTTTCATTTTTGCGGAAGGGGGAATCGAGTTTTCGGTTTTTCCTGATGGTCAATTTGATTTCTTTATGCAAAATTATGGTCCAGATGTAAATGTGGCTATCAATACACCTGGTGTATCTATAAGCTTCAACTCTGGATATAACTATAATCCTTATGTACAATACGACGATTTTGGTGCAATTATTCAGATTGAAAACACATCCATTTTTTACGACTATTATGGTCGTGTAACACAAGTAGGAAATATAAATATCCACTACAATAGTTTTGGTCGCATTGTTAGATTAGGTGGATTATATGTACATTATAACAGATATAAAGCATTCTCACACTATACAGGATTTATCAATATATATAACAGAGCTTATGTTTACAGACCTTGGCATACCTATTATGTGGCACCTCAAGTAAACTACTGTATTGTAAACACTAGACCTTACAGACAATTTTATACACCTGTTAGACATACCTATTACAGACCATATAGAGATAATGCGAGACAAGTAGTTAGAATTAATAGTAGACGTGGAACAGTTGCTACAACAGGTCGTAGAGGAAGTTCTACCAATGAACGTTACAGACAAGACGCTACACCTTCTCGTTCAGATAACAGAAGTTTAAGTAATACCAATAGAGGTACAAGAACTAGAGATAATGCATCAAGTGATAGAATCATTAGCGATAACAGATCTAATACGTCTACTATAAGAAGTACAAGAGACTCTAAAGCGACAACAACTAGATCTACAAATGTAAAAGTTAGACCTAGAGATACGAGAACAAACACAAATAATACTAGAAATGTGACCAAGTCACCTAGAACTGTGTCTAACAATAAAACCACAACTAGAACGGTTAGAAAAAACACGAGTACTAGAAAACCAAAGTCATCAAATACTCGTATATCTAGTAACAAACAAAGTGATAGGTCTTCTAGAAACGCGACACAATCTAGAAGTAAAAAGCAATCACAGGTTAAAAAATCAAGTTCAAGATCTTCTAAAAACAGTAGTTCGAGAACAAAAAGCACAAGATCACGATCTTAATAATATAACAATTTTGGTTGGTTAGTAGAATGTCCCGTAAGCAGTATGCCTCAAAGCACCTTATGGGACTTTCTCATTTTATTAACTGAAATTTCAAGAATAGAATTACTCTACTTCAATTTCAAATATTTCCGTATCACTTCAGATATATCTTCGGAAATATTCAACTTATAAATCATGATGCCATAAACTATTCCAATAGCTAACGATTTCAGAAGAATGTTCACATAAGGATTAAAAGGAAATTCCCAAAAGTAAAACCCAAATACAATAGCTATAAGCAAGATTGAAATTTTTAAAGTTTCCGAAGTAAATGGCAGCATGTTAAATTTCAGTTTTACAAAATAAACCTTAATTGTATTATACACCAAAATAGCAATAAAAGTTGCCATTGCCGAGCCATTAATTCCATATTTCGGAATTAAAATCATATTGAGAATAATTGCCAAAACAGCCAAAACAACACCAAACACTAGTACCATCCTGTAATAGTCACTATTAAACAAAATAGCATTGTTATTGCCTAAAAGATTATCATAGAGTTTTGCAATACTAATTAAAAACACAACGATTAGTCCGCCACTAAATTCTGATGGAATGACCTCATACAACTCATTGATATTTACAATAATTAACAGAAAAATAAATCCGCTAATGACATAGAGTGTCAACGAACTGCGTTGATATAAATCTTTGAGTTCTGCTTTATTATTTTCATTTAAAAATTTAGCCGTTAGTGGTAGTAATATTTGATGCATCGCTCGTTGCGGAACGGCAATTACAGTTGCTATAAATACAGCTACACTGTAATAAGCTACCATCTCAATGTCCAGATAGTTGTTAAGCATAAATTTATCTAAGTCCAAAATAATAGTTGCAATAGATCCTGCAATAATAATCAATGAAGAGTATTTCAAAATTGAGCTCAGTTTGTCAATTTTATTGAATCTAAATACGGGTAATCGTTTTCCAAATGCATACAACATCATTATAAAAGCTCTTGCCACATATACGCCAACAATTCCCATCAGAAATTGATCGACAGTGATGTAATTAAAAAACACCGAAAACAAAAGCATCATAGCTCCCACACGATGAAATACCTCTTTCATGAAATTACCAAAAACCGTCCGCATTTGCACTTTTACCCAAGCATAAAAGACTTCAAAATAAGCCATGGAAACTGCTGTGATAAAAATGTACCAAAGATACCCGCTTACAATGTCATTCTTTTGTGATAAAATATTTGCTATGGTATCATAAGCCAGATCGCCTACAATAGCCACCGGAATCGATAATACTAAAGGCAAAATGAGCATTAAGGTCAAAAAGCTATTGAGTGAATTTTTGGTTTTAAATGTTGAGTAAAATTTAACGATGGTATTATGTGCGCCAAAAGCCATCAATGGCATCATAATATTGGCTGCAGAAAGAATGTAAGCCACAAGTCCGTAATACTCATTTGAGATAAAATTGGTGTATAAAAAGAGTGCATTTATGGCGCCTATACCGAAACCTAAATAGGTTGTAATAGTGTTTCGTAAGGATTGATGAATGACAATTCCCATTAGATGATTTCAGACAAACATTTGGTTAGTGACTTTCTACTATATTGTTCCAATCCAATGGCGTTAACTGCCAAGGTATCGGATTTATATGCTTCAAAATACGATAAAATTTGAGACTTGATACGTTCCTTGTTATTGTAGTGAAAATAACATCCTGTATTTGTGGTCTTTAAAATAGCCTCAACATCAGATGCTTTTGGACCAACAGCAATAATTGGTGTTCCAGAAGCCATATACTCAAACAATTTTCCAGGAATAATAACTTTAGCGTCTTCAGAATCGATTTCAATCATTAACAATACACGCGACGCCATTTGCTCTTTTATGGCCTCTTCGTGCGATAAATAACCCAAATTATCGACATAAGCCTCTAAACCATAAGATTGTATGGTTTGCAAAACATCTTCACTTACAACACCTATCAGTTTTAGCTGAAATGCACTTAGGAAATCGTCGTTCTCGTTAATAAGTTCCTGCAAGGCTTCCCATAACTGCTTCGGGTTCCGCTCTGATAATAAGGATCCAATATGTGCTAGCGTAAACTTTTCGTCTTTTTGTGGTCGTTGTATGTGATGGGAATCGTAACCATTAGTAATCACCGAAATTGGCTGGTTAGTTTTTGATGTAAACTCTTGTTTGGTATTTTTACTAGTGACGATAATCTCATCTGCCATTCCTAGAACTTTTGCTTCTAACGCTTTGTGTTTCGCTGCTGAAGAAGTCGTTAGTTTTAATGCCTTATGATAACCAATGGTTGTCCAGGGATCTCTAAAATCGGCCAACCACTTCACACCTAGTTGTTCTTTTAATTGTAAACCAATTAAATGCAAACTATGTGGTGGACCAGTGGTAATTATTGTATCAATTCTATTTTGTTGTATATAATCTGAAAGGTATGCTACAGAAGGTTTTATCCAGTTTTTTCGTGCATCTGGAATAAAGAAATTTCCACGCACATATAACATTAATTTTTGTATGAATGACTGTTTCTTTTGCTTCGGAATTACGCCCGAGCTAATCTGCTTTGAGCTTTTTTTAGACAATAGATTCGCAAAACGATAGGGCTCGCTTATGGGTTGCTTGATGATTTTTACATCACCTGAAAGATCGCTTAGCAAACTCTCATCTACAATTGGGTAACTTGGATTTTCAGGACAATAGACAATAGGTTCAATACCACACTCGGGTAAATACTTGACAAACTTCAACCATCGCTGAACACCAGGGCCTCCAGCAGGTGGCCAATAGTATGTGATGATGAGGATTTGTTTCATTTGATTAAGTTTTATAAAAAATTAATCTTTTTCTTTCCTATACCCAAACCACAATCCACCAAACAATAACAATCCAAATAGAATAGAACTTCCAAGAGAAATCATACTTCCGGTTTGTACAACTTGTGGTTCAAACTTAAATTCGATGTCGTGTTCACCTGCAGAAATATCTAATCCGCGTAAAGCATAATTAACACGTTGAATTGGCACTTCCTGTCCATCAATAGTCGCTATCCAACCATTTGCATAGTACATTTCAGAAAAGACTGCAAAACCATCGCTTAAGTTCGTAGACGTGTATTTTAATTGATTTGGTTTATGTTCTGTTAACGTGATTCTGGCTGTAGAATCCACGGCAAAACGTTGAGATGATAATTCAGAAACTGTAGTCACTGCTTTAGCCGCAGTTTGCAAACTATCTAATGCTTTAATTTCGGCATTTGCCGATTCCATTTTCTCAAGTTCACTGACAAACCACGCATTACCATTGGCATCTTCATTCACATATGGGAATACTTGACCTTGCTCTTCAGCAATAATATATTTCGTATTCAGCATATTAAGGACATTCATATTATTTCCAGCAATATGAAAATCGTACAACTCGTCAAAACGTTTCAATTTTGCGGCGTGATAACCTCCTAAAGAATTATGAAAATAAGCTGCTCTTGCTGGAGCTCTACTGCCTTCAGTAGAAATATCAAGCACTCTAAAATGCCCGTCATCTTGCATGATTTCGGTATCTACTGGACTCTCTTGATAGGGCTTATTTACTTTAATTGCAGACACAAAATTATCTGTGTTCACATAACGACGATCCACACCTACCAAATCAAATAGGATTAAGATGGCGAAAACCCCAACCACTAAAGTTTCCGAGAGCTTCTTTTTCAAGAACAAGAAAATCGTTCCTGCAGATAGCACTACTAAAATAAGTGTACGTAAAGTATCCTGAGTAAAGAAGGCTTGCCTATCGTCTCTTAAAGCATCAATATAGCCTTGACCATATTCGCCATAGGCTTGTCTGTAATAACCATCATTAGCGCCTACAAATTCAAATATCGACGATCCAAATAGCAAGAAAATTAAGGCCAATCCTCCTGCGATTAATGCTGAAATCTTAAGAGCTAATATTTTTTTATCATCCTTTTCAAAATCGTTAAAGAGTTTCACAAGACCAAAAATAGCCAGCACAGGAATACATAATTCTAATATAACTTGGATAGAGCTTACCGCTCTAAACTTATTGTATAAAGGCACATAGTCGATAAAGAAGTCGGTTAAAAACCCTAGATGTTTTCCATAAGATAAAAGTAATGACAGAATTGTTCCTCCAACTAGCCACCATTTTAGGCGACCTCTCACTAAAAACAATGCGAATATAAATAAGAAAAGCACTACTGCTCCAATATATGCTGGTGCTTCAACTATGGTCTGTTCTCCCCAATATGTTGGTGAATTTTGAGCTTCTTGTAAAGCTTGTGTAGGCGTTGCTCCTATTTGTCTAAAAAACTGATAGATTTCAGAATCTTTACCTACATCTTCTCCACTTCCTCCTCCCATAAATCTAGGGATGAATAAATTGAAAGTTTCGGTTATCCCGTAACTGTATTCTGTAATATACGCTTTACTTAATCCAGAAGTAACTTCTTTTGGCGTACCATCAGGATTTATAGTTAATTCGCTTTTTCCACGTGTACTTTCCTTGACATACTCTTGCGTTGCCAAAATATTTGTAGCATTGAGACCAATAGCCAAAATAAGGGCAACGACCATAATTCCTACCGACTTAAAAAAGTGCGTTAACATTTTCTTATTGTAGGCATCAACCAAATAAGCAATTCCTAAAACAATAACTAACAACATTAAATAATACGTCATTTGAAAATGGTTGGCTCCAATTTCTAAAGCCAGAGCAATCGCAGTGAGTAAAAAGCCAACAATATATTTTTGCCTAAACGTGAGCACAATACCGCTTAAAACCAAAGGCATATATGCTATAGCGTGCGCTTTACTATTATGGCCAACACCCAGAATAATAATAAGATAGGTGGAGAAGCCAAAAGCTAATGCACCTAAAGCAGCGAGTTTAAAGTCAACCTTTAGTACTAATAACAAGATGTAAAATCCTAAAAAATAGATAAATAGGTAATCGGCTGGACGTGGTAAAAAGCGTAGAGCAGAATCCAATTTCTTAACGTAATTGTGCGGATAACGCGCTCCCAATTGATAGGTAGGCATACCACCAAACGCACTGTTGGTCCAATAGGTTTCTTCTCCTGTGGCAGCTTTAAAATCTTTCTGCTGTTTAGACATGCCAATATAGTGCATGATATCACTTTGAAAGATTTGTTTGCCTTGTAAAACAGGACTAAAATAAGCTAATGAAATAACCACAAAACCTATTAAAACTAAAAGGTGAGGTAAGATTTTTTTAAATGAAAATTGCATAGATAGTAAGACTTTCAATAGACTCGAAAATTAGTCAATTTCTTCGTAATCTATGTACTCTCCAACTTTTTTATTTGAAGCCGAATCATTTATAGGAGCCTTATCGATGACGGTTTCGCCTTCTTTTTGTTGCTGACTTTGGTTTTGGTGCTGCTGAAATTGTCCTTCAAACTTCTGTTGCACCTTTTTAGACATATATCTCACAAGGTGTGGTGCGAACAAACGTGCCAGAATTTTTATTCCGTAGTACACCAAAAGAATTATAAGAATGGTTCTAAACAAACCATATACGGATGCTTCTTGTAACATTACATTAAATTTATTCAAAAATACAACTATATGTATTTAAAAAACTGGTTTCGTTACTTAAAAATATCTTAATACTATTATCCCATTAAATAAATGGTATAAAATATCTATATTTGGCTTAAATCATTAACCTATGGCTTCAATCAAAAAAGTGTTGTTTTTTACGATATTTTTAATCTCCCAAATCACTTTCGCTCAATACACCGAAGTGATAAACTCCAATAGACCTGGTGTCTCTAAAAGTGCGTTTTCTGTAGGAACAAATGTTGCACAAATAGAAGTTGGACCTTATATTATAAAAGAAGAACATACACCGCTCATGTATGAAGTTTCCGGTTTTGGTGCAGATTTTACTGTACGTTACGGATTGTTATTTGAGCAACTAGAAATTAACTTGGAAGGGGCATACCAAAATGATACGTTTACTGATAATCGTTCAACTATTCCTTCTGAAGACAAACGCTCTAACTTTAAAAATTTCACACTCGGAGCAAAATATTTAGTATATGATCCTTATAAAAATTCTGAAGAAGAAGACAAACCCAATTTATATAGTTATCATGCCAATCGTACATTTAAATGGAAATCTTTAATTCCTGCTATTGCAGTATATGCAGGAGCAAATTTTGATTCAAAAAATAATCCTTTTACAGCTCCAGGTGTTGAAGGGTTTAGTCCGAAAATTATGGTCGCTACCCAAAATAATTTTTCTGGTGGCTGGGTTCTGGTTGTCAATTTAATTAAAGACCGAATTGGCACCGACTTTTCCGATTTCCAGTACGTCATCACATTGACACATAGTTTTAGTCCGCAATGGGTTGTTTTTGGAGAAACTCAAGGCATACAAAGTGATTTCTATGCAGATAACCTCCTTAGATTTGGTGGCGGATATTTATGGAGCAAGGACTTTCAATTGGATACCGCAGTAACGTTTAACACTAAGGATACACCTTCAGTTTTTGGTGTTAACTTCGGAATGTCTTACCGCTTCGATTTTCATGTTGACAAAGAAACAGACAACGGTAATTCTCGTGAAGATTCCGATAAGAGGAAACCAAAAAAGAAAAAAGACAAAAAAAAAAAGAACAGATGATTTTGATGATGACGGAAGTCTTTAAGCCTTATTATATATGATTGATGTTAAAGAAATTTATTCTAAAAAGGAATTAAAGCAATTTGTAAAATTCCCTTTTAAACTTAATAAAGACTCGAAATCTTGGGTGCCACCTATTATAGGTGAAGAATTAAAAACGTTTGACAAAACGGTCAACCCTGTTTTTGAAGATGCCGAAGCTCGCTTTTTCTTAGCTTATAAAGACAATAAAATTGTTGGTCGTGTTGCAGCCATTATCAATTGGTTAGAAGTCAAAGGGCAGAATGAAAAAAAGATGCGTTTTGGCTGGTTTGATGTTATTGATGATATCAACGTCACCAAAGCTCTATTAGAGAAGGTTAATGACATAGGCAAAGAACATCAGCTAGAATATATTGAAGGCCCTGTAGGGTTTTCAAATTTAGATAAAGTTGGAATCCTTACTGAGGGTTTTGATCAAATTGGCAGCATGATTACTTGGCATAACTTACCATACTATGCTTCACACTTTGAGCAACTAGGTTATGATGTTGGCAAGCGTTATTCAGAAAATGTGATGGAATTCAAAAACATTCTACCTGAATTTTTCTCTAGAGTACAAACACTTATAAAGAAACGCTATGAGCTTCGTGCTTTAAATTTTTCAAACAATAAAGATATTATGCTTTATACAGATGAAATGTTTGAGGTATTTACAAAATCGCATTCTGTATTATCATCGTTTGTTGAAATTAATGATGAACAACGCGAATATTTTAAGAAAAAATTTATTGGTTTTCTTAATCCTGAATATGTGAAATTTGTAGTAGATAAAGATGATAAACTTGTTGGCTTCGGAATCGTTACACCTTCGTATGCAAAAGCACTACAAAAAATGAAAGGTAAGTTATTTCCTTTCGGAGTTCGCCATTTATTACAAGCCAAGAAGCATGCAAAAACAGTGACATTCTATCTAATAGGTGTATTACCAGAATATCAAAATAAAGGCGTTACCGCAATTATATTTCATGAATTTCACAAGACATTCACTGAAAAAGGCATAGAACTATGCATTAGAGGTCCAGAGTTAGATGACAATGAAGCCATACATAAATTGTGGAAGAATTTTAAACCCGTTACTAACAAACGACGTTGCACATTCAAGAAAAGCATTATATAAAAAAAAATCCGATTCAATTACGAATCGGATTTTTTTATTGATTATACATAGCTCACTACTCACCCATGGCAGCCATAACTGCAGCAGATAAGCGTTTGTATGTTCCGTTATTCAAACGATCTCTAATCGCATCAAATGCATCGAGCGTTTCTTCAACATCTTTTAATGTATGTGTTGCTGTTGGTATCATTCTCAATAGAATTAATCCCTTCGGAATTACTGGATACACAACAATAGAACAGAAAATGCCATAGTTTTCACGTAAATCACGCACTAAAGCCATAGCTTCTGGAATACTTCCTTTTAAATATACCGGAGTAACACAACTTTTTGTTGTTCCTATATCAAAACCACGTTCTTTTAATCCAGATTGTAAGGCATTAACAATGGTCCAAAGGTTTTGTTTTAGTTCTGGCATTGTTCTCAACATATCCAAACGTTTTAATGCACCTACAACAAGTTGCATTTGTAACGATTTAGCAAACATTTGAGAACGTAAATTATATTTTAAGTAATCAACAATCTCTTGATCGGCAGCGATAAAAGCTCCTGTACTAGCCAAAGATTTAGCAAATGTGGCAAAATACACATCGATATCATCTTGAACACCTTGTTCTTCTCCAGCACCAGCTCCAGTTTTCCCTAAGGTTCCGAAACCATGAGCATCATCAACAAATAATCTGAAATTAAACTTCTTTTTAAGTGCAACTATTTCTTTTAAACGTCCTTGTTCACCTCGCATTCCGAAGACACCTTCAGAAATCACTAGTATTCCACCACCAGTTTGTTCGGCCATTTTGGTCGCACGTTCTAAATTTTTCTCTAAACTTTCAACGTCATTATGCTTGTAAGTAAAGCGTTTCCCCATATGAAGGCGAACACCATCAATAATACAAGCGTGAGCATCTACATCATATACAATAATATCATCTTTAGACACCAAAGCATCTACAGTAGACACCATTCCTTGGTAACCAAAGTTTAATAAGTAAGCAGCTTCTTTGCTTACAAATTCGGCAAGTTCGTTTTGTAATTGTTCATGAAGTTCTGTGTGACCAGACATCATTCGTGCTCCCATTGGGTATGCAGAACCGTATTGAGCAGCTGCTTCAGCATCTACTTTACGCACTTCTGGATGATTAGCTAATCCAAGATAATCATTAATACTCCAGGTAATCACTTCTTTTCCTTGAAACTTCATTCTATTAGAAATCTCTCCTTCCAGCTTCGGAAATACAAAATATCCTTCAGCTTGAGAAGCCCATTTTAACAATGGTCCCTTATCTTTATAGATCTTCTCAAATAAATCTTTCATTAAAGCGAGTTTTTAGTCTTATTAGTTAGGTAAATACATCTTCATTTTTTGTTAGGTAAAAATCAAGACATAATCGGGACAAAATTAGTTAATATTATTATGATTGCATAATATTTTTATGAACCAATGTTTATATCCGTATTAAACATAAAAAACCTATCACGAAAAGGCGCGATAGGAATTTTATAAACTTAGTGTTGTTGATTTATTTTATATACTGAATTTTCTCAGCAATTTCTGTTTTGCTATCAAAGAATCCTTGATCTTCCATCCATTTATCACTATACACTTTACTCATGTAACGTGAACCATGGTCAGGAAAAATTACAACTACCTTATCTCCTACTTTAAATTCGCCTTCTTCATTAAGTTGCTTTAAGGCTTGCATAGCTGCTCCACTTGTGTAACCTACAAATAAACCTTCGGATTTTGAAATTTCACGTGCAGTATGCGCACTTTCCTCATCGGTAACTTTTATAAATCTGTCTATTAAATCGAAATCTGTAGCTGATGGAATCAAGTTTTTACCTAAACCTTCAATTCGGTAAGGGTAAATCTCTTTATCATCAAATTCACGAGTTTCGTGATATTTTTTTAATACTGAACCAAAAGCATCTACACCAATGACTTTAACATTAGGATTTTGTTCTTTTAAGTATTTAGAAATACCTGAAATCGTTCCTCCTGTTCCACTACAAGCTACTAAGTGTGTAATTTGTCCTTCTGTTTGTTCCCAGATTTCTGGACCAGTACTGTGATAATGGGCTTCTATATTGAGCTCATTAAAATACTGATTGATATAAATAGACCCCTTGATTTCATCGTGCATGCGTTTTGCAACTTGGTAGTATGAACGTGGATCATCTGCGCTTACATTTGCTGGACACACATAAACTTGTGCTCCCATAGATTTAAGCATATCAATCTTGTCAGCAGATGATTTAGAACTTACAGCCAAAATACATTCATAACCTTTAATGATACTCACCATAGCAATACTAAATCCTGTATTACCGGATGTTGTTTCAATAATAGTATCTCCTGGAGTTAAGATGCCTTGTCTTTCGGCTTCTTCTATAATATGAAGAGCAATTCTATCTTTTGACGAATGACCTGGATTAAAAGCTTCTACTTTAGCAAAAAAATCGCCATCAAAACCTTGAGCCATTTTGTTTAATCTGATAAGAGGAGTTTTACCTATTAGCTGTAAAACATTATCAAATACTTGTATGTCTTTTTTCATAAATGCTATTTATCAGTTTCATATCTATTCAAAATGAAACATAAAACCTCGCAAAATTAAGATTTTTTTTTTAATTAGCTAATAATTCCCTCTAAGTCTAACAAAAACGCAAATTCCTGAGCGTCTTCTTTTAGTGCTTCAAATCGTCCAGAAGCTCCACCATGACCAGCCTCCGTATTGGTCAGCAAGTATAGTTTGTTGGTATCTTGTTTATAAGTTCTAAGCTTAGCGACCCATTTTGCAGGCTCCCAATACTGAACCTGAGAATCATGTAAACCTGCAGTTACCAAAAGGTTTGGGTAAGACTTTGCTTTAATGTTATCGTAAGGAGAATAACTCTTGATATAGTCATAGTAATCCTTATCATTAGGGTTTCCCCATTCATCATATTCTCCCGTGGTTAAAGGAATCGAATCATCCAACATGGTCGTCACAACATCCACAAAAGGAACTGCAGCAATGACACCATTATATAGCTGTGGGGCTTCATTAACAATAACGCCTACTAATAAACCTCCGGCACTACCTCCCATAGCGTATAAATGCTCAGGAGAGGTGTAGTTTTGCTTAATCAAATGTTTTGAGCAATCTATAAAATCGGTAAACGAATTTTTCTTTCTGAGGAGTTTTCCGTTTTCATACCAATGACGACCTAAATATTCGCTTCCTCTAACATGTGAAATCACATAAATAAAACCACGATCCAGTAAGCTTAATCTAATGGTTGAAAAATAAGGGTCCATAGTAGATCCATAACTTCCGTAGGCATATTGCAACAATGGTGCACTTCCGTCAAGCTTAGTGTCTTTACGTCTTACCAATGACATTGGTATTTTTGTACCATCTTGAGCTGTTGCCCAAATACGTTCTGAGGTATAATTAGTTTTATCAAAATTAGAATCGAGAACTTCTTGCTCTTTTTTTATCTGCCTTGCCTTAGTTCTCATATTGAAATCAATCACAGAAGACGGATTGGTGAGCGAATTATAACTATAACGTAAGGTCTCAGTATCAAAATCTACGTTAGTCCCTGTATTCGCTGTGTAGGTTTCGTTATCAAATGGTAAATAATAATCCTCTTGATTATCCCAGCGTTTAATTCTGATTTGATTTAAGCCATTTGAACGTTCACTGACAACTAGAAAATCTTTGAAAATATCAATATCTTCAAGTAAAACATCATCTCTATGTGCAATAACCTCAACCCAATTTTTAATTTCTGTTTGATTTTCAGAAGTTTTCATCAATTTGAAATTGTAAGCCTTATCATTATTACTCAAAATATAAAATTGATCTTCAAAGTGAGAAATAGTGTATTCTAATCCGCGAATTCGCTTCTGAAAAATTTTAAAATTATCATTTGGAGTATCTGCATTCAGAACATGAAATTCATTCGTCAATGTACTATAACAGGCTATCACAATATATTTTCGAGACTTTGATTTATAAACCGCCACTCCAAACGTATCATCATCTTCAGTAAAAATCAGAATATCCTTGTCTTCAGAATCTCCTATTTTATGCTTGTAAATCTCATTAGAACGCAAGGTTTGCTTATCCTTTTTAGTATAAAAAAGTGTGCAATTATCATTAGCCCAAGTTGATGATCCTGTAGTATTTTCAATAGCATCAGAGAATACTTCTCCAGTAATTAAGCTTTTAATTTGAAGTCTATACTGTCGTCTACCAACCGTATCTATACCAAAAGCAATCATCGTATTATCGGGACTTACACTCAATCCAACTAATCTAAAATAACCTTGACCTTCTGCCATTTTGTTACAATCGAAGACTAATTCTTCTTTGGCTTCTAGAGATTCTTTTTTACGTGTATAGATTGGGTAATCTTTTCCTTTTTCATAACGTACAATATACCAATACCCATTGTATTTGTAGGGCACAGACGAATCATCTTCTTTGATTCTCGCTTTCATTTCCTCGAAAAGCGTTTTTTCAAAATCTTTGGTGTGTGCTGTTTCCTGTTCGTAGAACTCGTTTTCGGCACTGAGATAATCCAATACATTTTGATCCTCTCTTTGATTTAACCAAAAATAATTATCAATTCGTACATCAGTATGGATTTCTAATTCCTTCGGAATTTTTCTTGCGACTGGAGCTTTCATGATCGTATTCATTTTTCTTTTTAAAAGTCTGGCAATTTAGTAATTTTGCAACTTATAATTTAATACTTAACAATATGTTTGGAGATATGATGGGTAAACTTAAAGAAACCCAGAAAAAAGTTGAAGAAACAAAAGAACGTTTACATAGCGTTTTAATTGATGAAAATAGTACTGATGACAAACTTAAAGTAACAATCACTGCTAACAGAACTCTAAAATCAATTGCTATTGATGATGAATTACTTCAAGATAAAGACATCCTCGAAGATTATTTAATTCTAACCATCAATAAAGCCATTGAACGCGCTACAACCGTTCACGAAACTGAAGTTTCCGCAGTAGCAAAGCAAGGCATGCCTAACATTCCGGGGATGGATTTATTTAAGTAGTGTTCGATACTAGAATGCTTCCCTTTTAGACTAAAAGTCATTTAATATCTGCAATAGTCGGTCATGCATCTCATCCGTATAATCCAAATGTGTGACCATACGCAGTTTATTGCTTCCCATACCAATAATGTGGATGTCGCTATCTGACAATTGTTTAAGAAATTCACTTTCATCTACGTGAGGTTCCAATTCAAAAATAACAATGTTAGTATCTATAGGTTCTACCTTTTTTATAATAGACATCTCTTCTAAAACAGCTCCTATTTCATTTGCTTTTTTGTGATCTTCTGCTAATCTGTCCATGTGATGATCTAAAGCATATACTCCAGCTGCAGCCACATAACCGACTTGTCGCATGCCACCTCCTAAAATCTTACGCACTCTAAGGGCACCTTTCATCACGTCATTATTTCCAATGAGTACAGAACCCATTGGACAACCTAGACCTTTACTTAAACATACAGATATAGTATCGAATAATTGTCCGTAATCTTTTGCTGTTTCATTGGTGTTTGCTAAAGCATTCCAAAGTCGTGCACCATCCAAATGATATCCTAAATTATGGGCATCACAAACCTCTTTTATACGTTGGAGTTCTGCAAAATCCCAACAAGCACCTCCACCTTTGTTTGTGGTGTTCTCGACTTCAACAAGCGTTGTTAACGGACTATGGTAAAAGTCTGGCGGATTTATAGATTCGGCAACTTGAGCTGCCGTAAACATGCCTCTATCCCCATCAATGAGTTTACAAGAGATTCCGCTATTAAATGATGCGCCTCCACCTTCATAGTTATAAATGTGTGCATATTTATCACATATCACTTGCTCCCCAGGATTGGTATGTAACTTTAAAGCTGTTTGGTTTGCCATACTTCCTGTTGGAAAAAATAAAGCTTGGTCTTTACCAAACATTTTGGCTAATCGTTGCTCTAAGGCATTAACCGTTGGGTCTTCTTTGTAAACATCGTCACCAACTTCGGCAGTCATCATTGCCTCTAGCATCCCTTTTGTTGGCTTGGTAACCGTATCACTTCTTAAATCTATTATCATTTTATTGTTGAGTATAATTACAGAAACCACTACCAATTGGCGAACCATCTGGTATTTTTGGAGCGTTTTCTATTTTAAATTTTTCTGGGTGTTCTCTAAATTCTTTTATCATCATTTGATATTGTGATGTATAAGCTGAAGGTTTCTTTTTATCTGAAAGATAGTCTCTAATTAAAGAACTGATAGCCTCATTTGCTATAGCTTTAACTTGAAAAAAAGATTGATCATTTACAGCTAGATTCATCAAATGTATTAATACACGTTCGTTTATTAACTGCTGAGTTTCGTCCTTATAAACATCATTATATCGTTTTCCGAAGGAAGCATTCAAAATCTCTTTTAACATATCATCAAATCCAAGTTGCTTATCATCCAAACTTTTTTGCTGAATCATGCGATTAGCACGTTGCGGATGTAATAATAATCCTAATGTCATATCACTAGCCGTTGATGCTGCACTCATTGGGTCAAAAGCAACGCCAGTTTTACTTGAAAATGATTCACGACTTCTCCTATACCCTGTAGCTCTTGGTGGAAAGAGTGCTAACTTATCCCTCGGAATAGCTAGTACTTCCGCAGAAATTGTGTTTAAAATTTGATTTAGGGCTTCTTTTTGAGTCCCAGCATCAATAGATTTTACAATATCTTGACCACCACCTTTTACAGCATAATTATAATCTAATCCGCCAACAACCTTAGTTGCAGCTTCTGTTTGAAAACGATGGAAAAAGTACAAGGGCACAAATACATCTTCTAAAACAGAATACGGTTCACCTTGACGAATATTATCCTTAGAGAAATTTGAAATGGCTTGCGCTCTAACCTTCAATACGCTTTCTAACTCTTCCGATGCGCTTTTACCATTGTCCCAAAGATGAGCAAGTGCGTGTGCACCGCCTTGTGCTCTGGCGTCAGAATCTGTAATAAAACTTAATACCATAAACTGAGAAACTTTTAAAATTTTATTTAAAGCGTCTTTTTCATTTGTATTATCATTAAATTCAGAATAACTATAAGCCACAGTCACTTTATCCCAATCTCCTATTCCAACAGCATAAGCATCACTAAAATCAATTTTTCCATTGGTAAGTTTTATCGATGGATGCGGATAATCCATAACCGATGCTCTACCATTTGTACTTGCTGCAAAATTATGTGCAAAACCGATGGTATGACCTACTTCGTGGGCACTCAGCTGGCGTATTCTAGCTAAAGCCATATCTAACATAGGTTGGTAATTATCATCACGCTCTGCAAAAGGCTTATCCATTAAAGCCTGTGCAATCAGAAAATCCTGACGTATACGCAAACTTCCTAAGCTCACATGTCCTTTAATAATTTCACCTGTTCTCGGGTCTATGACACTTCCTCCATAACTCCATCCTCTAGTTGAACGATGTACCCATTGAATCACATTGTATCTGCAATCCATAGGATCTGCATCGTCTGGTAACATTTCAACTTGAAACGCATCTTTAAATCCAATCGTTTCATAAGCTTGATTCCACCAACGTGCACCTTCTAAAAGCGCAGAGCGAACTGGCTCTGGTGTTCCGGGATCGAGATAGTATATAATAGGTTCTTTTGCTTCGCTTATTGCTGCATTAGGGTTTTTCTTTTCTAAGCGATGCCGAGTGATATAACGTTTTCTAATAGGTTCTTGAATTGGTGTCGCATAATCCAAATAAGTCATAGATAATGCACCACTACGCACATCGAATTCTCGCTTTTGATAACCATTATCAGGTAGCTCTATAAAACTGTGATGCTGAATCACACTTACCAAAGATGATGTAGGTGTCACACTTCTAATATTTTGGCCTTTAGACTGCCCCTTAAAAGTTAGCAATGCCTCAAACTCCACGTTTTTCGGGAATGCTTTAGTTCTTTCTAAAGACAAAGCGCTTTTACTTGCATCAATTTTATAAGTGCCTTCAGATTTCAATCGATTAGCAACACCGTGAGCATCCAGCATTAAAAAAGGTGTTAAATCAATAACATAGACACCATTGGTGTTTTCTATAATTTTAAATCCGTAAAGCACAGATTTAGCAAAAGCCTGTTCAATACTTTTTTTCTCAAGCTCATTATCTGTTATCGCTCTGTAATTTAAGTTAGGCTGAATCAATAAGAGTTTGTTTCCGGCTTTTTCAAATTTCACTAGTCGTTCTTGACCTAATTGTCCTCTATCCAAACCGATGTCATTAGACCCAATTCCAGTGGCCAAAGAATTAACATAAAGAAATTCTTTATCTAAATCTTTGACCTCTAAATATATTTTATCAGTAGATTCTTCATAATGAAAGTTAAAATAACCATCATGTTTTTTTAATTCTTTTTTACTTAAAACCTGTGAAAATGATATCGTTACGCTAAAAACTGTAAGGATTAGAAATATAGAGCTTCTCATAATGGCTGATTATTGCATAAATCTACATAATTTCGTTCAATTGGTAATTGTGACACATGGAAATTAAGTGTGTCTTATTATTCAGAAACTTATAGTTGCAGATGTGAGTTTGTTTCTGTATTAATAGTATATTATACTGAAAGCTCTATATGACAGATTGAAATTAGTATTCTCCCTCATTAGAAATGGAAATCTCAAACCCATTTTTGAAGGTATATCTACACGTCTATACTCTAACATCAACTTCATTGGTTTAGAGGTCACACCGGCAGAACTTAAAAACATCGACTCAAAATTAGATATTATCATTCGTCTCTATGAGAACTCAGACATCAATGCTCTTAAAGAAGAATTAAGGCATCGACGGTTAGTTAGCGAAAAAATTCCAAATTGTTATGTTGCTACAACAAAAAATAATGACACTGTATACAGACAATGGTTATTTATGCATACTCAAAATGAACGTATAGCAGATTATTTTGGATCAATTTTTCCGAAGTTAAAAAAGGATGAAGCACTCATTGAAGGCGTATTTACTCATCCTGATTATAGAGGTTTGCGCATAATGCCAAATGCCGTTTATGAGATATTAACTCAAAAACATTACAAGCACCTTACAAGAGTTATTGCATTTGTAGAAGAGAACAATAGAGCAAGCCTAAAAGGCTTTAATCGAATTGGTTTTAAACCTTATATGGTGAGACAAGAACGATGGCTATTCTTTAAACGAAAAGTATCTTTTGGCTCTATAACTTCTGAAGGACAGAAAAGCTACATCAATTTAGCTCTAGTTATTCTGAATAAAACATAATCTCATTTTAGTTTTGCCTAACGAAATTATATGTTACTTTCGCTGAAAATTATTTGCAATGATTACATCAGATCAAATTAAAGATCTCAATACACGCCTTGATAAACTAAGGCACTATCTTTGACATAGATGCCAAACTAATCGAAATTTCTAACGAAGAAGAGCAAACCTTTGACCCAAATTTCTGGAATAACTCCAAAGAAGCCGAAATCATTATGAAGTCGCTTCGTGAGAAGAAAAGTTGGGTTCAAGATTACGACACCTCAAACACTTTAATAGAAGACCTTGAAGTAATTTATGAGTTTTTCAAAGAAGATGAAGCCTCTGCTGAAGATGTAGAAAACAGATATAGTAAAGCCTTACTCCTCATTGAAAAATTAGAATTCAAGAATATGTTATCTGAAGAAGGGGACTCGCTTAGCGCTGTTTTACAAATTACAGCTGGAGCTGGCGGAACAGAGTCTTGTGATTGGGCAAGTATGCTCATGCGTATGTACTTGATGTATGCTGAAAAAAGCGGATTTAAAGTCAAAGAGCTCAACTTCCAAGAAGGCGATGTTGCTGGTATCAAAACCGTAACTTTAGAAATAGAAGGCGACTATGCTTTTGGTTGGCTGAAAGGCGAAAATGGTGTACATCGATTGGTGCGAATTTCTCCTTTTGATAGTAATGCCAAACGTCATACCAGTTTTGCTTCGGTGTATGTATATCCTCTAGTTGATGACACGATTGAAATTGATATTAACCCTGCAGATATTGACATTACTACAGCGCGATCAAGTGGTGCTGGTGGACAAAACGTCAACAAAGTAGAGACCAAAGTGCAATTAACACATAAACCATCAGGAATTCAAATTTCATGTTCTGAAACACGTTCGCAACATGATAATAGATCTCGAGCGATGCAAATGCTGAAATCTCAACTCTACGAAATTGAATTACAAAAGCAACTGTCTCAACGCGATGATATAGAAGCTGGAAAGATGAAGATTGAATGGGGAAGCCAGATACGTAATTATGTGATGCATCCTTATAAATTAGTCAAAGATGTACGTTCCGCACACGAGACAGGAAATGTTGATGCTGTAATGGATGGCGATATTGAGCCGTTCTTAAAATCATATTTGATGATGATGGGTCAAAAAGAGGAAAATCCTAACGAATTATAAAAACTAATGATAACGATATACCACAACCCAAGATGCAGTAAATCAAGAGAGGGATTTTCACTATTAGAAAACTCTGGCAAAGATTTTGAAGTGATAAAGTATATGGATGAACTTATTTCCGAAGAAAAACTAAAAAATATCCTATCTTTATTAGGTGTAAATCCGATAGATTTGGTACGTAAAGGGGAAGCAATTTGGAAATCGGATTACAAGGGCAAAACCTTAACAGATAGTCAACTTATTAAAGCAATGGTCAAACACCCAAAATTGATTGAACGGCCTATTGTAATTAATGGTAAACAAGCAGTAATTGGCAGACCGCCAACTAACATATTAGAAATTATTTAAAATGAAAAAAAAATTCCTAAGCATTTTTATTTTGATCATTTTCACAAGTCTGTCTTATGGGCAAAATAGAAATCAAAGACGTCAAATACCTCAAAATATAGATCCAGAAAAGGACAGAGCTAAATACGAGGAAAAGGCAGAAAAAGAGAAGACGAAGTACATTTCAGAATTTGTAGCCACTCTTGAAGTTGATGATTTTCAGAAGGAAATCATCATGCAAACCATGGATTCTTACTTTACTGAACTCAGAGGGATCAACAGGCTAGGTCTAAATTCTTTTGATCGTAAAGATTATATCGAACTATTTGATAAAAAGCATTTTAAAGACGTAAAAGAAATCGTTTCTGAAGATGTAATGAACAAAATCATGGACGCCATTAAAGGTAAATGGGATAGAAACGAAGAGAAGAAGAAAAAGAAGAAAAAGAAGAAAAATAAAGACAAAAACTAAAGCATCTAAATACATGGCTTAAATTCTTATCAATAGAATCTAAGCCATTTTTTGTTTAACATAAGATTATTCAAATTACGAGTAACGATTTCGAACGTAAAAATTATACTGGCCTCTTCCCAACGGTTAATTTAGGATATGAAATTACCGAGAAACAAAGTCTTACTTTAGGATATAACCGACGAATTAGACGTCCGCGTTCTCGTTTTATCAACCCGTTTCCTTCTAGAAGTAGTGATACTAACCTATTTCAAGGAAATCCAGATATCGATCCGAGTTACTCAAACATTTTTAATTTGGGGTATTTAAATCGCTTCGGAAAAATGACACTTAATTCGTCTATCTACTATCAACGTGCTACTGATTTTTTTACTTTTGTTTCTTTAGATAAATGAGAGACAACAATTGTTGGAGGAACTGAAATGCCAATCATAGAACGTTCACCAATCAACTTAGCGACGAATGATCGTTACGGATTTGAATTCACCCTAACCTATAGACCGTCAAAACAATGGAACATCAATGGAAACCTCAATTTATTTAAATCGGTTACTAAAGGCTTTTTTGCAGGTACTGATTTTGGTGCCGAAAACTTTAGTTGGTTTGCCAGAATAAATAACAAGCATACCTTACCAGGAAATGTCGATTGACAAACACGAATCTTTTATTGTGGTCCACGAGAAGATGCACAAAATAAAACGAAAGGGTTATTTTCTTCCAGTTTAGCCTTTAGTAAAGACCTATTTAAAGATAAAGCTTCGCTAGCGTTCAATATTAATGATGTATTCAATTCTGCAAAGAAACAAACCACATCAACAACATCAACATTTGTAAATGAAAATGAATTTCAACGAAGACAACATAGTTTTAATGTGACGTTTACCTATCGTTTTAATCAGCAGCAACGTGAACTTGGCAACTCTGGTGGTGGTGATTTTGACCTTGAAGGATAAACAATTAGTTGCTTCGAAACAGAATATACTTTGCTTCTCACTAGTGCTCAATGATCAGAAAAAAATTAAGCATAAAAAAAGGAAACCAAATTGGTTTCCTTTTCATTTATATAATATATACTCCGTTTAGTGAGTAGAAGCGTCACGCTTTGCTTTCTTTTCTGCTTTGATTTCATTAAAACGCTCAATAAGCGAACCACCAATCCAATAAGGGACTACAAATGTGATTAAAAAAATCATTAACCAGAACCCAATCGTTAAAATGGTTAAAAATGCTAAAAATCCTAAATATTGGTCAAATTCAAACATGTGGTTTATTTTTGTTACTGCAAAGATATAATAAAGGGATTTGTTTTGCAATAGGAAACTTGAGATTTATTAACAGGTTGTGAAGAATTAATCAATCACAACTTTTATTCTAAATAGAATCAATTTGTTTAACTTCATTTCTTTTGAATTTTACATTTTCTGATTTTTTAATCTTGACATAACCTCTCTTTGAGGCACTATCCATAAAACAAATCCTACCTTTTTGAAAATCTTGACCGGCTCATGAGTAAAAAAGAAAATATAGTAATGATTGTAAAAACGATTCTCATATACTATTAAAGCTTTTTAAGTTCTGCATCAATGCATGCTTTTATTATTGATACATTCCAAAACGATTATATTTTTTTTAATCAAAACAGAATCTGATATGGTAAGATTATTTATACCTTATTTATAAAACTAAGCCTAGGTTTTTTATTCAAAAAACAATCAAAACCCCTAACTTTGTAGCACGATAAAAACACATCCTATTATGGAATTTAGAATAGAAAAAGACACCATGGGCAACGTCAATGTGCCTGCCGATAAACTTTGGGGAGCGCAAACCGAACGCTCTCGTAATAACTTTAAAATTGGTGCACCCGCATCTATGCCTTTAGAAATTGTTTACGGTTTTGCATACCTTAAAAAAGCCGCTGCTTTTACCAATGCCGAATTAGGTGTTTTAGATAATGATAAGCGTGATTTAATTGCTCAAGTCTGTGAGGAGATTTTAGAGGGTAAACATGATGACCAATTTCCATTAGTGATTTGGCAAACGGGTTCTGGTACACAAAGTAATATGAACGTTAATGAAGTTGTTGCGAATAGAGCACATCAAATTGCTGGTAATGTAATTGGTGAAGGTGAGAAAACGATTCAGCCAAATGATGATGTCAATAAATCACAGTCGTCTAACGATACCTTCCCTACAGGAATGCATATCGCGATTTACAAAAAGGTAGTAGAAACTACCATGTCCGGAGTGATACAATTAAGAAATACATTACATGAGAAATCGGTAACTTTTAGAGATGTGGTAAAAATTGGTCGTACGCATTTAATGGATGCAACACCATTAACACTCGGACAAGAATTCTCAGGATACGTATCCCAATTAGATCACGGCTTAAAAGCATTAGAAAATACACTTCCGCATTTATCAGAATTAGCACTTGGAGGCACAGCAGTTGGCACAGGACTCAATACACCAAAAGGCTATAGCGAATTAGTAGCAGAGTATATCGCTAAATTCTCTGGATTACCTTTTATTACTGCAGATAATAAATTTGAAGCACTTGCTGCTCACGATGCACTTGTAGAAACACATGGCGCTTTAAAACAACTCGCAGTGTCCTTAAATAAAATTGCCAACGATATCCGTATGATGGCTTCCGGACCGAGAAGTGGTATCGGCGAAATTATTATTCCGGCAAACGAACCTGGTAGTTCTATCATGCCGGGAAAAGTAAATCCTACACAATGTGAGGCTTTAACCATGGTTTGTGCTCAGGTAATGGGAAACGATGTTGCAGTGACTGTTGGTGGTACACAAGGACATTACGAACTCAACGTATTTAAACCTATGATGGCTGCAAATGTATTACAGTCTGCTCAACTTATTGGTGATGCTTGTATGAGTTTTGAAGCACATTGCGCGTCTGGAATCGAACCTAACCATGAGGTAATTAAACAATTACTGAATAATTCATTAATGCTAGTAACGGCCTTAAACACCAAAATCGGGTATTATAAAGCTGCTGAAATTGCTAACACAGCTCATAAAAATGGAACTACTTTAAAAGAGGAAGCTATTAACTTGGGTTATGTGACTGCTGAAGACTATGACGCTTGGGTGAAACCAGAAAATATGGTGGGCGAATTAAAATAAGCTAAAAAGCTACAAACCATCGATTAAACGCATATTTTATCGATAAATTAATTATATTAGCACTTATAAATAAAAAAAATTATGAAGAAAACACTACTCACTCTTATTTGCTTAACATTATTTAGCAACTTTATATTTGCTCAACCTTTTGCTACTGAGCAAATCATTGATCCAAGTACTGGAAACGAAGCTTATGAAATAGCATCTGGTGATCTTGATGGTGACGGAGACATTGATATTGTCATGGCAACTTATGATTATAATGGCGGAGTTCCTGCAACAGATTATATCAAATGGTACAAGAATGATGGTATGGGAAACTTTACAGTAGAAACTAATGTGTCTTCAACAAATGTATGGATTGACGGACTCACAGTTGCTGATATTGATGGTCAATTTGGATTGGATATCATCGTGACGTCTTCTACTAGTGGCGTATCATATTTCCTAAGCAATGGTACTGGTTTTGATGCTGAAGTAATTGTAGATGGTACTATTGTTGGTCCTGGCGAAGTTGTCGCTGGAGACATCAACATGGATGGTAATATGGATATCGCTGTAATTTCATTTAATGATGGTAAAACACTTTGGTATTCAGGTGATGGCTCTGGAAATTTTACAGCAGAAGCAGATATTGAAAACGGAACAGGGAATTTTACACTTTATGTGAGTTTAGCTGATTTAGATGGTGATACAGATTTAGATGCTGTTGTCACATATTATGGCAATCAGTCTATAGAAATATATTACAATCAATATATTGAAAGTGGTTCTACTGCAGTAACGTGGGTTAAAGACACCGTTACCGTAGACAGTGGATCAACAGCAACAAATTTTTTATTCAATGTGACTACTGGAGATGTCAATAATGATGGCAGCATCAATATTGTAGCTGTAGATAATTCTTCGGGAGAAGTAACATGGTATAATAAAGTAAAAAATGGAGCGTCTACGGCTAATGCTATTTCTGATGAAACTATAATAGATAGACCAGCTTTTGCTCGTGTTTCAGATATTACTAATGATGGTTTCAATGATGTTATCCTAACCGATGGTGGTTCAAATGACGATGCTATTATATTCTTCGAAGGTGCAAATAATGCTAGCCCAAGTGCTACACCAACACTTATAGCAGATAACAACTTCCAAATGTGGGATATTACTATAGCTGATTTTGATGCAGATGGAGATAAAGATATTGCATCTATTGGTAATTTCAATGATACCGTATTTTGGTTTGAAAATGAATTGATTACACTTAGTGTTTCAGAATTTGATTCTGAAGCATTAATCATTCATCCAAATCCAACAACAGAAAAGCTAACCTTCTCTGGAAACTTTAACGAAGCATTAGATATTTCAGTTTATGATGCTCTTGGACATGTTGTTTTATCTAATAAAATTGCAGCTAACGAAAGTTTAAATGTGTCTCAATTAAGTGATGGCATCTATATCATAAAAGATAATAATTCAGATATGACTAAGAAATTTGTTAAACAATAAATTCTTTATAATCTCAAAACAAGCAAGTGAATTTTATTTACTTGCTTGTTTTGTTTTATACCTTTTCCTATGACCATGCATAAGTTTTTATATTGTTGTATTTTTTTACTCTTCACAAGTGCAAATTTGTTTGCTCAAACTACATTTAATAAAACCCAATCTATTGCACTGCCTCTGCCTGGTGGCAACGCTCCATACAATATAGCTTCAGGTTTAATTGATAATGACGCCTTCCAAGATATCGTCGTGAGTACAACTATTGGAAATACAGTGTATTGGTTAAAAAATGATGGTACAGGAAATTTCACGCTACAAACAACACCAATTGGCATATTAAATAGTGCTGGAGGCGTTGCTATTGCCGACATTAATAATGACGGTTTTAATGACGTTGTGTCGACATCAGCAAATGATGGAACATTAGTTTGGTATGCAAATGATGGACTTGGGAATTTTGGAACAGAACAAATTATTTCATCTACCATTGATGGTCCAGGTCAAGTATATATTAGGACAATAGATAATAATACAACCTTAGATGTAGCAGTTGCTGCATATAATGGAAATGAGGTGATTTGGTTTGCAAATAATGGCTCAGGAACTTTTGGTGCTAAAAATATTATTGATAATACCATTGTGAATCCTGGAGCTTTTGCGATGAAAGATATTGATTTTGATGGTGATATTGATAGTGTTATTGCCAATGCTATTGGTTATGGAACACCAAACGATTGCAGAGTTGAAGTCTTTTATAATGATGGTGATGGAAACTTTACAGCCGATACCAATATCGTGTCCCTAAATACTAAAGATTATATTTTTAGTGTCATGGCCGAAGATGTAGACAACGATTCTAGCTTAGATATCCTAGTCACAGATTTAACAGGAAATGCCTCTTGGTTTAAAAGAACACAAACTGCTCCTGGAACAGCGACATATACTGAAACCATAATTAACACAAGTATTGCTAATCCAGCATGTTTAGATTTACGGGATTTAGATAATGATAACTTAAAAGATTTTGTTCTTACAAGTGCGACTTCTGGCAGTGGAAATGACATTGTTTGGTTTAAAAGTGATGGTGTTGGAGGTTTTGGTCCAGAAAATATTATCGATGCAACGCAAAGTCAAGCATACACAATTACATTTGCAGATTTTGAAAATGATGGCGATTTAGATATTTCAACAATCGCCTATAATGATGATAGCGTTAATATGTTTGAAAATCAAAAAATTGTGCTTTCGGTTCCTGAAATAGAAACATCAAATATCACTATTTTCCCAAACCCTACAGATGGTCAACTATACTTTAAAGGAATTACAGCACCTGTTGAAATATCAATCATTGATATCCTTGGCAAAACAATAAAGACACAGCATATCAATTTAAATGAATCGCTCGATATTTCTGATCTGGAAAATGGTACTTATATTATAAAATTTTACGATACAGGCAGTAATTTCAAGTTTATCAAAAAATAGAAATGCATATGCTTCTATTGTTTTTGGTTAATTTGTAAATTTATACTCATATAATCATCAATATGACTTTACTCATAACTAACATCAAAGAATTACTTCAAGTCAGAGATCACCATATTACCATTGTAAAAGGTGATGATATGAAAGTCTTGCCTATACTCAAAAATGCTTATCTGCTGATTGAACATGATACCATTGTAGAATTTGGTCACATGGATAATTGTAAAGATATTGAAGCAAACGAAGTTATTGATGCTACTGGTAAAATCGTTTTACCGGCTTGGTGTGATTCTCATACACATCTTGTTTATGCTGGAGACCGAACACAAGAGTTTGTTGATCGTATAAACGGATTATCCTATGAAGACATTGCCAATCGTGGTGGTGGCATTTTAAATTCTGCTGAACAATTGCAAAACACTTCAGAAGATGAACTCTATAAGCAAGCCTCTAAGCGTCTTACCGAAGTTATCAAGCTAGGTACAGGAGCAATTGAAATCAAATCGGGTTATGGCTTAACTGTTGAAGCCGAACTCAAAATGCTTCGTGTTGTCAAACAATTAAAACACGAATTCCCTATTATAGTAAAATCAACCTTATTAGCGGCACATGCGATTCCGAAGGAATTTAAAGACAATAAGAAAGGGTTTATAGATCTTGTCGTAAATGAGATGATTCCGGCGGTTGCCAAAGAACATTTAGCTGAATACATAGACGTGTTTTGTGAGAAAGGTTATTTCGATTTAGAAGATACAGCTCGAGTTTTAGAAGCAGGAAAAGCACATCGACTCATACCTAAAATACATGTCAACCAGTTTAATGCCTTTGGTGGTGTCGCCCTTGGTGTTGATTATAATGCGCTTTCTGTTGATCATTTGGAAGAACTCAATCCAGAGGATATTTTAGCATTGCAAAAGTCGGAAACCATGCCAGTTGCGCTTCCCTCTTGCTCCTACTTTTTGAGTATTCCGTATACACCAGGTCGAGAAATTATAGATGCAGGTTTGCCTTTGGCGCTTGCTACCGATTACAATCCAGGTTCTACACCTAGCGGAAATATGAACTTCGTGGTATCTACAGCTTGCATTAAAATGAAATTAACGCCTGAAGAAGCTATTAATGCAGCAACAATTAATGGCGCTTATGCCATGGGAATTTCCAAACTCTACGGTAGTATTTGCAGAGGAAAAAAAGCAAATTTGATTATTACTAAAGCCATCCCAAGTTACTACCACTTACCCTATGCTTTTGGAGACAACTTTATTGACACTGTGATTATCAATGGTCAAAAATTTTAATTTATCTAAAAGTCAGTCGCTTTCCAAACAGTGCATTATAAAAGGACTAACCGATTTTTATTCGGTTTTTAATTACATCAAACAATTACCTTACGGGCGACTTGCTAACCGAAGTGATTACACCTTAATTCTACGAGAAAACAAAGGCACTTGCTCTACAAAACATGCGTTTTTAAAAGCTATAGCTATTGAAAATGGTATTGAAGATTTAAAATTATGTTTAGGTGTTTTTAAGATGAATGCTAAAAACACACCCAAACTTAAATTGGTTTTAGAGCAACATGACTTAGATTATATCCCAGAAGCACATTGTTATTTAAAGCATAATGAAACTATTATGGACATTACCTTCGGAAATGATGGTGATCCAGCATTTGTAGATACTTTAATGCATGAAGAATTCATAATTCCCGAACACATTGGCGATTATAAAGTCGAGCTACATCAATCTTTTCTAAAATCATGGATTGCAAACGAAAATTTAGAGTTCAGCTTCGATGAACTTTGGAAGATAAGAGAGTCTTGTATCTTAGCTATTTCAAAATAAAAATAAAAAATCCGAAAGCTCAGTGAACTTCCGGATTTTTATATCATTTATTGAATTTCTTACCTCAGTGTAAATTCTGAAGATGAGATTATTTCTTTATTATTAAAAACGTTTACGATATAACGTCCTTTTTCAAAATCATCATTTGGAGCAACAAACTCACAAATATCTAAGTTTCTGTTTTCGTAGTTAAACTTGCTTATTAAACTGTAGTTTAATACTGTTTCTTCGTCAAATTGAATTTGCTCATTGGCTCCTAATACATTGTTTTTAGGATCTAAAACCTGAACATACAACTCCACATCTCCAGCACCAACTAAAGCATTTTTAGCGACTGTATAACACACTCTAATTTTGTCACTACGACCTGCACGTTCTGTTGGTATTAATTTACCTGAACTTCTCTCGATCACACCAAACCCCTTGAGGTTTACAGTTTGTAATACAGCTGCATTTTCAACAACTTCAGCTAATTGTGTATTTTGTACTAATAGAGAATCTGTAAACACTGTACGTTCTGCTAATTGAACCGTTGTACTATCTAAACTAGTAGCCAACAAATTGTTCTCAACTTTAAGTTGGTCGTTTTCAACTAACAATACATCCATTTCTTTTTGTAAAGCCATGAATTTCTTTTTGTATCTCCATAAACTGCTTACACTGTTTTGAGAGATTTTTAATGAATCCATAAGTCCTTGGATACGTCCTCTAGCTTCAAACAAACTTTCGTTAGTAACTTCATTTTCACCAATAGCAATATCATATTGCTTGGCCATAGTACTTAAATCTGCCATGACTTGCTCCTTCTCTCTAGTTAAAGAAGCTTCATTCTCTTTTTTCTCATTGTAAAGTTTAGATGTGTAAAATCCTGTACCTAAAAATAGAGCCAGAAGTATTCCTAATGCAATTTTTAATCCTGTACTCTTACTGTTTGAATTTTCCATAAATTTACTTTTTGTTTTTTAATTATTATAAAAACGTTAATCTTTCAATTTTAATTGTTGTTAGCTGATGTTGAAAATAAAAAACTGTATTTTTAATTCGCCAAAATTAATCAATTTTGTTAATGGAACACTTAAAACCTTTTACTTCTTCAGAATTAAAATCGATTCTGAAAAAACGTCCTAAGGAGACCAAATTCGGAGAACATATCTTGTTACTTCCTAACTCCAACGATATATACGAGCAATTGTTAAAAATAGACGTTACTTATGTTATTTTTGGCATAAAGGAAGACATTGGCGTGTTTGCAAACAACGGAAAAACAGGAGCTTACAGCGCCTGGGATGCTACTATTAAAATTTTATTAAACACGCAAAGTAATGCCCATACACATCCAAAAAAGGTTTTGATATTAGGGCATTTAGAGTTTGATGACTTCCAAGAGAAGCTAAAAAAATTAGATCAAAACAAGAAAAAAGATATCCTAAAAGCCAGAAAAAAAGTCACACAGATCGACGAATCTGTATCGTATTTAGTGTCACAAATTGTAAGAGCAGGTAAAATTCCTATTATTATTGGAGGTGGTCATAACAATGCCTACGGAAATATTAAAGGCACAGCATTAGCGCTCAAAAAGTCTATAAATGCAGTCAACTTTGATGCACATCATGATTTTAGAGCCGAAGAAGGTCGCCATAGTGGAAATGGGTTTAGTTATGCGTTCGCTGAGGGATTTTTAAAGAATTACTTTATTTTTGGGCTTCATGAAAATTATACTTCTGATACAATTTTCAAGACTTTAAAAAAACTAAAGACCATACAATACAATACATTTGAAAGTATGATGGTAAGGCAAGACACCAGTTTCAATACCGAAATGGAAACTGCCTTAGCTCATGTAGGAGATAAAAACTTCGGATTGGAAATCGATTGTGATGCCATTCAAGATATACCAAGTAGTGCCATGACACCTAGTGGTTTTTCAGTAAATAAAGCTAGAGCGTTTGTAAATCACTTTGGAAAGCAATATAACGTATCGTATCTTCATATATGTGAAGCTGCGCCTACACCAGAAACTGAAACTCAGGTAGGAAAACTGATATCGTACCTTATAACCGATTTTATTCGAGCACATGAAAGCATTTGAGATTATTTTATTTGACAGTAGATATGCTAAGGACTTCTATGCCTTAAACATAGAGTGGCTAAAAACCTATTTCTATGTCGAACCTTATGATGAAGAAGTTTTAAGCAAACCAGAAACTTATATCATTAACAAAGGAGGTCATATTTTCTTTGTTAAAGGTAATAACGCTATTCTTGGTACTGTTGCTTTAATGCCAACAGACGATCCGTTGGTTTTCGAATTGACTAAAATGGCAGTTTTACCAAATCAACGCGGACAAAAAATTGGTCAGCAATTATTACAATATTGTATTGATTTTGCTAAGGAAAATAAATTTGAAGCCCTTATGCTCTATTCCGCTAGAAAATTAGAAAATGCCATTTATATCTATAAAAAATACGGATTTGTAGAATTGCCATTAGAAGTAGATGGTCCTTATAAACGCGGTGATATTAAGATGGAGTTGAAATTGTAGTTTGAATGTCATTCTGAACTACGCAGAATCCGTTACTGCTATTACATATGAGATTTCTATTTTGGTCGAAATGACAGCCGTTAATTTAATAAAGCTTTGACTATCATAGAAATCATAAGAATAATAAAGATAATTCCAATAATTACAATTTTGTACCTCACATAATTAGTAATTGTATCCCAAAAAGATTCTTTATTCATGGCGTACTAGTTATTTTCATCCAAAGCCTGTAAAGAATCCAATCGACGTTTTAAAGCTTCTATTTCTTCAGTATTATTTGCTTTAGGAATAACGGTTAGAGAATCAACCATTTTTTGTAAATCGTCATCAGTAATTTCCTTTTGATAATAATACCCAATACCTTCACTAGTTCTCCAAGCTTCTCCTAATTGATCATAGACTTCTTTATCCCAAGTGCTTGGATGTTTTACATCTATCCAAATCACGTCACGATATTCACTATCGATTAATACCAAATCTGGAGTAGCAGCGCCATCAAATTGTTGCGCACTTGTATCACTAATTGCTGAGATTGTTCCAAGAAAAAACATACGCTTTCTTCCTGCTATGTCCTTAATGTAAGGTCTAAACTCAACTGGCGTGTTTGCTGTCCAGTCTATTTCTTTTTTAGACTCCTTGACTTTTTGAGGCATTGCAGACACACCTGCATACCCTTGTTTTTTACCTGCATGATCGTAGTAAAACAATTTATCTGTTCCATCAGCAGGTATAAATACACTATAACTTAGACTTGTACGCTCATCACCAATTGGTTCTAGTCCGAACCAATGATATAATCCACTGTAAGCATCACTTTCTGAACCTGCAAAATCAAAATCAGTAACATAAGGCTGTTGGTTTTGATCTTTCGGCATGTCTGGAATTTTAACTGCTGTCAACATATTCCAAGGTAACGGATCACTAAATCCACCTAAGAATTTTAAAGACTCGGCTTGTAATCGCGATACTTTTTCGGCTAATGTATTTTGCTTGGTGAGGTATGGATAATTTTTCATCTCATCTGGAGCAATGTATGTTCCTTTACCAATTGCAATACGCTCTAAATAATCATTAAAATCGTGTTCGCCATTTTCAATTACCATCACACCTCCAAAACTCGGATAAGGAAAGAAAAAACCTTTCCATTTAATTAAACTTACGACTTGAACCCATTCACCAGAATCGTTTTTCATATAGAATGTATCACTTGGTTCGTAATTAATTAACATCCAAGGATTAAAACGCTGCACAACTGCATTGTAGGTATTACGACTAAACTTTAAAGATTCTCCTATAGAAAAGGTAACTCCAATACGATTTTCTGCAGAAAAACGCGGAAAAGGTGTTGTACTGGATACGGAGAATACTTCTTCGGTGTTATCACTAATTTGCTGAAATGTATAATTTTCCGAAGGTTGAATGGCCATCGTCCATTTGTTCTCATCATCTACACGCACTAAATGCGGTAAAGACACATCTTTGGTTTCCCCAACACTCTCATTTGCCATAGTAAAAATGTTTTGCAAGGGTTGAATACGTTCGTTTTGTGTTAATGGCAAATCATTAATTTCAACTTTATTTAAATCGTTAAACACATTATAGGTTTTCATATAATCGTATAACTTCAAATTCCATCCAACCACATAAATTAAACTAAAGAAAACTAAGAGTAATCCAAGTATTCCTAACCGTTTCCGTGTACTTTCAGAACTTCTGAATTTTTTAAGTCCGAAATACAACACCACCAAACTTAGTAGAATAATGAAGATATATTTCCGAAGAAATAATAATGCAGGTTGGTAATCATCACGAAATGCAAATAATGCAATGAGTAAAATGAGGCTCACAAAAATGGTTATAAACTTTTGCTTTTTTCCTTTGTTCCAGTATGATTTAATCATTCGTTAAGTTTTGTCATTCTGCGCAACCTGTACTCAACTTGATTGGGTAACACAGAATCTATTTAAATTTCTTTGGATTCCGCATCAAGTGCGGAATGACAGTCAGGTATTACATTAGACCCTTATCTTTTAATCGGTCACGTGCTGATTTTTCATCAGTTTTGGGTTTAGGTTCAGTTTTGATTTCTTCTTTAACTTCTTCTACAACCTTAGCATCTTTAGTTTTTAAGTCTTCTATAAATTCTTTTCCTTTTTCAACCACATTTTCAAACTTATCTTCAAGAGATTCACTTTGCTTTTCGATGACCTTACTTGATTTTAATACAATGTTTGCTAGGTATGTTCCCAACAATGCTCCTGCTGCAAATGATGAAAACATAGAAATACCATTAAAACTACCAAATACATCAATTGGTGTTAGAAATTCAACGATTAGCGCTGCAATTAAAACCAAAGTCACCACAAAGATTAAACGAGGCAATAACGCTTGTTTATAAACAAATCCTTTCGGATTGTCTGCCGTCATTTGAAGTTTTTTACTATTGACAATTTTATTGACTAAACGATAGGCTTCATTACCATTAGATTCTCTCCAGTATAGAAATATTCCGAATAGTATTGCTACAATAAATATAATTAGTTCTAGTCCCATAGTTGTGTATTTAGTTGATGCCTTATAAAGTTAGTCTAAATTTCTTAAATATTGTTACGAATCGTCTCAATCACCCAATCCTTTAATGAGTCGTCCCAAGTGTCATATTGCTTATAAAACTCCTGTTTATCATACCAATACAAAAACAACACATCCTTTGGTGCAATATTGACTAATAGCTTCCAAATGAGGTCCTGATGTTTCGGGTGTAAACTCGAATGTGGTTCGTGCATCGCTTCAAATAAACCATTATCTACGATATCTGAAATCTTATATTGATTGCTAGTTTCCATTTTTTCTAGGTAGCGCTCAACACTCATTACCTTTTTGCGTATATCAATATCAACTTTATTTAAATAGCTTTTGAATAGTAGTGGATTATTTAAGATCTCACTAATGGGATGCTGGGTGTCTTTTAAATACTGTGCAAACTCAAACTTTTTAATACGATCGTAGCGCTTGGTCTTGACGATTTCCTCTAAATCATAAGCGATAATGATATGATCTCTGAGTTTTTCCATAAGTTCTGGTTGGGAAATATGAAAAATAATAACATCCTGAATCGTATCCTTAATGGCTTCTTTATACCATTTCATATCTTCAAACACGATGATTGGCGTTATAAAATCTCGAAGCACATAAACACCTCCAAAAGATTTAGTGTAAAACGAATCTGTGACAAAACTTACAGATCTAAGATCTAAATCACGTTCTCTTAAATCGCCATATTTTGTAGCCGATTCTAACAATTCATTGTGAATATCTTCATCTATAAAATTATTACCGTATTTAAACTTTTCAACAAGCTGCAATTGCTCATCTCTAACATTATCCAGATTATCAATAAGGTGAAAATTTATTGAAATTACCTGATACCTGAGAACATCTAAAGGTTCATAAAACGTATCTATACTCTGATCGAAATCAATACAAATGGCAGAATCTCTTGTAATATCGTTAATCTTCTTACCATGTGTTTTAAATACCAATTGCATCATCTCTCTATCAAAGGTATGATAAGGTAAATACACAGGCTTTTTATTTTGCAAAGGCGAAATGATAATTCCGTGTGGATTAGATTCTCCGTTACACAAATAGTTTTCATCCTTCTTTTCTTCAGCAATCTCCGGACTCCAACCAATGCCATCAATAGAAAAACGGGTTAATTTCGTTTCAGAAAAACCTAATTTTTTTAAGCATTTATTGTAACGTTCCACTAGCTTTCCAGAAACCGGAATCAATTCACTTCTATATAAATTTGCTGCTTTTAGTTTGTTCATTTTTACTCTAACAACTTATGAATTTGTAAATATTGCAATAGCATAATTGTTTTTGCGTCAATTATGTCTCCATTTTTTATCATCTCAATTGCGCTACCAAAAGAAAGCTCTAGAACTTCTATATCTTCATCTTCAGCATCTAATCCACCACCATCATTAATCTTCATTGTGCCATCATACTCAGATATAAACAGATACATTTTTTCTGTTAATGCGCCTGGTGACATATAAGCTGTGAGTACCTGTTTTGCATTGTCAATTTTATAACCGACTTCCTCTTCCGTTTCCCTAATAATCGTTTCTAAAGGGCTATCATTTTTATCAATAGCTCCTGCACATGCTTCAATTGACATGCCTTCATTTTTATCATTCTCGTAAGCTGGCATTCTAAATTGTTTGGTTAAAATCACAGTTCTTTTTTCAGAATTGTATAACAAAATAGCTGTACCATTTCCTCTGTTGTAGGTTTCGCGAGATAAACGCTTCCATTCACCATTTTTAAATTTATAGTCATAGTCTATTCTATTGAGCGTTGCCCAAGCACTTGAGAGTATTGTATATGTTATGTTCTTTAGATTCTTTTTGTTCATACCTTCCTCATGCTTTCAGAATGATAGCAAATTCATTTATTTACAACTTCGTGCTTTTTAACTTTTGTTTCCAAACTGCTCTCTCGCCTCCGTATCGATATTCAGTTGATTTACTCTAGCATCGACTTTTCGTTTAAAGTCGGTATCTGCAATAGTTGCTACATTATCTAAATATCTCACCACTTCTTGACGGCGGATTTCAGAAAAGTCTAAGCCTTTCATATTCCCTCTCATCAATTCTTGTAGCATGTTGAACTTAGTATCATAGTCTTTCTTGAAATAGATATCTGGTTTATCAAACCAATCTTCCTCTAAATCGAAATCGGTTAAACGTAACGATACCGCACTCTGAATGTTACGTACATCACGAGATGAGAAAAACGGAAATATCTTCTGAATTTCTGTATACAGGTTCGCATAAAACAAATGATGATTGGTTTTAAAATGCTTTTCGGTTTTATCATAAGCGTCCAAAACACGTTCTTCCGTTGGCTTATCCGAAACATTGAAGATTTCACCCATGTTCTTTGCTAAACCTTGATCTTGCAAGTAGCTATAATTTTCTGGACCTTGCATGTTTACAAAATCTGGCATAGTTGTATCCAGTTTTCTCCACCACAAATGATCCTGATCTAAAAAGTCATGTTCAGTTCGTGCACCATCAATTTTAAAACGACCTTGTACACGAGAAATTACCGCTTTGTCTAGCATTTCGGGAAGGTTCGTAAATAACCCAATCGAACTATTTCCATAATTTACAGCATAAGCACCTTCAGTATATCTTAAAAATACACCGATCACTTCTTTTACACCTGCGGAAACCCCTTGAGCTGTACGTTCTTGCAAATTATTTTCGGCATCATCAATTGGTGCAAATATCAATTTTGAAGGATCTTGTAAAGGCTTCATCCATTCTACCATTTTTTCTGCAGAACCACCTTGAAACGTTGAAATCAACGTATCTGGCATTGGATGGAATAAAAACGGAATATCGAGATTATCACAATGCTCTTTTAAACGTGTAGCAATGGCTGCAATCAGCATGCTTTTTCCTGTTCCTGGAATTCCGTAACCCATAAATACAGGCATAAAACCACCAAGTTCTTGAAACGGGTTCTTTTTAGCCTCAATGTCATAGCTCAGCATACGTTCGGTTAAACGACGAGCAAAATGCTTTGCGTCTCTGTTACCTACAATTTGTTCAAACTGAATTTTATTAAACTCAACGCTTTTTGCTGCACCTTGAAACACATTATCCCAACCAGAAACAGCAAATTCAGAGTTTTCTAACTTGTAGGTTCTATCGACTATGGTTTCGGTATACTCCAAACTACTCTTACGCATTTGGATTTCGGCAATCAAGGCTTCAAAATAAACTACAGTGAAATCAATGACATCTTTATCTGACTTAATAATTTCTGGATGACCTAAATATTTGTCATAATAGAACATTGCACATGAAATCCCTTTAAGAGGTGACATAAGTGACACTTCTGGAATTCCAGCAAATTTATTTTTCATGACGCTTAAATCATCTGAAGCAACGGTCTTTAAATCGTGTAATATTTTATAAGCTGTTGCAAACAACATAAAGGCTGTTGCTGTTTGCATTTTACTTTCATATTCACGTCTTCCATCGTTATCTAGAGCCGATTTATTTTCAGATAAACTCGATAAACCAGAAGCATCATAAAAGCTGTCCTTGATCCATATACCTAAAGTAATACCTTCCTGAACTGCAAAAAGTGTGTGATTTAAGTTTAAAGGGATGGCAATTGACTCTGGTAATAATCGCTTCTTTAGTTCGAGAATCGTTTTAGATACTGAAGTGATTTCGGTGCCTCCATTTCCTTTGGCACGAGATAAGTACAATAGAATCGACTCATCTTTAGCGTCTTTATCTTTATTTTTTGCACGTTGCCCTTGCTCCCATTGAATACTTTTGATATAGGAAGTTGCTTCATCACGAAGCATGTCAAGTTCATTTTGTTTTATAGGAAATGTTGAGTTGTGTTCCATGTTTTATATCTTCAGTTATGATTCTCAGTTTACAGTACTGAATACTGTGACTATGACTCAATACTATTTATCTATTTTTAATTCTGCCATCTGAATAGGTGCTTTTGCGAGCTTATTCATGATTTCAGGGGTTTTGTTATACAATAATTGTATGATTCTATGTGGCGCGAAAATATAGCGTTGTCTGAATATATCGTCCCACCTCTGAAAGGTTTGTTTACTAAAGAAACTCCCTTCTTTAAACTCACTTTTTGAGCTCACTTCATCAATTTTAAATGAAACGGCATAGGATTCTAAAGGAATCGTTTTTTTAGAAATACCTTCTAATACGGTATGTGTGACTTTATTTTCATCTTTAGCAAAAACGTTGTGTATTGGTCCTAAATCAACACGTTTTATAAGCTTTGGAAATAGATTTGGCAATCGTTTATCTATACCATAAGCCATAATATCTAGCTTCATTTCTCGATCTGCAACCGTTTTAAGCGCATAATATATCTCATCTCTTTCCTTTAACGGATCGCTACCATCATAATCGAAATACATGTAGCAAATAAAAGGTCTGTTATGCGATACTTCATAAAAACTCCAACTCACTAAGTAATTTCCTGGAGAGCCTTCTGGTGCTTCGATAATTTTTCCTTGTACAAACCGGTTAAAAATATATTCTTTTTTTGCCGAAGTATAATAGACTATAGAAGACGCTTGAAACAATTTGCGTTTAGCAATAGGCTCTTTCTTTCTCAATAGCGTATCTAAAAACTCCTCTTTTAAAAGTTCTACATCCGTGAGTTTACCCAAATAATTTTCACGTAACCCCAAATCATTAAACAAATAACGAAACTCCAAATAGTTAGGAAAACCAGAATCGGTTAAATCCACTTTCATGTTTTCCTCATCATCATACATATATTTGACACGCATGGCTTCGATAGAATACAATAACAAATCACAATATTGTTTAAACAATAGGACTTCCATCTCGTTTAATAATTGGTTTTGTTGCACAGAGACAATAAGTTCTTTGAGTGTAAAGTCTACCATCTTGTGATAGAACACATACTGCTCTTTAGAATCTAATACTGCTGAATCTAGTGGTGTTACAATCATTTTATAGTGATATAAATACTATGATTTATATATTAAATTTTTCTTTACAAATGTGAGTTTCTGTTGTTATCTTTTCTCCATTGTCTCCATAAGTAATTACAGTTGATGTTTCACATTCTGAATGGTCATTAGACACATAGATTAAAATAACGACACCAATACTTATTACAAATACTGCTATTGAAGCTAAAATGGCTTTTTTCATAACTAAATTTTTGCGTTAAGGATTGAACGGTCTGTTTGAGCTACTCGAAGAGAGCGAGTAGTGAAAGCCTGCCCTGACAATGCTTTTTTTTAAGCATGTCAGGGAACGTCCAACTGTGCCAAATGCTTCGTTGGACACGCCTTAATTATTTTAAGACAACAAATCGTCGTCGTTAGCTTCTGGTTTTGGAGCACCTTCTGGTTCTCCTCCATCGGCTGGTGCATTTGCATCTGCTTCATAATATTCATCGAAAATTTCTTTCATATCAATACCATAGCGTTCTGCAAAGTTTTTCTGGATTGCAGCATCCTTAGTTCTAATCTCTTTTAATGCCTCAGCATAACTCCCATAAACACCTTGCATAACTTTTTCGTGTACTGGAATATTATCCATCATTTCTTGACGTGCTTTAGCACTAGCCGTATGCATTGCTGCAAGCGTTTCACCAATATGCTCATCGGTTTTAACACCCAAATGCTCTAAAATGGCAGCAAACTCTTGATCTGTTCTTGCTTTTAAAGCCACAACATAACCATCATAATATTTTAAACGCTCATCAGTATCACTCTTCAATTTTGCGCGATGTGTTTGTAAGTTACTACGTAAAGAGGTTAATACCTTGATTGTCAAATTATGCTTGTGTACAAAACTATCTTTAGAAGCTGCTAAGGTGGTATACGCGTTTTTAAGTCCTTCAAGCTCTTCAACTTTTTGTTCAAGTGTTGTTACTTTTCCTAAAGCTTCAGAATATTGTGTTGATTGTTTATCTGAAACTTCTTCTAGAGCTTGACGTGCTTGCTTCAATAAAGCATATTGCTCTTCGAGTTTATCTTCTACTTCTTTTTTCTTTTGAAGGGCTTTCGTGTGGTTATTACTAGCTTCAACGATTGCAATCTTCAAGCTTTCCTCTACTTCTTTAATTTCGAGTTCTCTATCTTTTAAACGTTTAATTGCCGCTTGACTTTTAAATGATAATTCATTTAAGAGTGTTTGCACATCTGCAGTTTCAATACGTTGCTGAAACATAGCTTTAGCTTTATTATCTGCTGCATCACGTACTTTTTGCGCATCTTTTAATTCATCTTCAGCGTTTTTGATTTTTCCTTTTCTTCCAAAAAGGTTATTCCAAAAAGTATCTGGTTTTGCGTTTGCATCTTCAAGTTCAACTTTTGCACGCTCTAAACGTTTAATAGCATCATCAATAATTTTTTGCTCTGCTGGGTTTAATGCTGAAAATCCTTCGAACATGATACCAACCTCATCTTGATAGTCGGTTAAATCTTTAATCGCATCTAGAAGAGTAGACCTGTCCTTTTCGGCCATATCGACAACATTATCTAAAGTGGCATTTAAGATTTTCTGACGACTTTCGGGATCATCCTCTTGTGCCAATTTAGATTTCATTTGGTCTATGGCTTTCCCCCAATTAACATCTACTTTCTCTGTTTTTTCGTTGGAATTCGTTTCTAATAAATCAAAATCATCAGACATATATCTAGTGTATTAAAGTTGAACAATCTTTCGGATAAGCAATTTCGTTAAAAAATATGATTTTAAAAACTTAATCTACCTAAAATATAGGTATCAAATTATAATGTTTTGTTACAAACTTTATTTGGAAATCTTTTGTAATTATCTTTAGGTTCTCAAAACTTATGTATTATGAAATATTCTTATTTATCATTGATTTTAGTCTGTTTACTGGCCTTCTCGTGCAAAACAGACCAAAAAAAGCAAACTAAAGATACTATTGAGACGAACTCTAAAGATTTGGTTGATGAAAGTCCTTCCAAAGAAGAAACATTAAGTATTCATCCCATTTCGCATGCAACTTTGGTTTTATCCTATGGAAGCGATGATATTTATATCGACCCAACTGGTGGTACTGAAGCTTATAAAGGGTTTTCTACTCCTGAATTTGTACTAATTACAGATATTCACGGGGATCATATGGATTTTGAAACTTTAAAAGCATTGGATTTATCTTCTGCAACCGTAATTGCTCCAAAAGCTGTGATAGATAAATTTCCGTCAGATTTAAAAATAGGAAAGAGTGTTAGACTAAACAATGGAGACTCAATAACCTTAAACGGACATACATTTAAGGCTATCCCGATGTACAACCTGCGTAAAGGAGCTTTGAAGTTCCACACTAAAGGTCGAGGAAATGGATATGTGATTACTATTAATGATGAGCGTATCTACATTTCTGGTGATACTGAAGATATCCCTGAAATGAGAAATCTTAACGCTATAGACAAGGCTTTTGTTTGTATGAATTTACCCTATACAATGACAGTTGATAAAGCTGCTGAAGCTGTATTAGAGTTTAAACCTAAAACGGTGTATCCATATCATTATAGAGGAAAAGATGGTATGAGTGATGTGAAAAATTTTAAGACACTAATAAATCAAGGAGATGAGGCTATAGAAGTGATTCAGCTCGATTGGTATAATTAACATATATCAATTTTATCGATAAAGTGTAACTTTTTATAGATTAATGGTTTGTTTTTTAAATAATGTTGTATATTTGAAAACCAAATCTAAATAAACAAAAGTATAATGCTAACTACTTATACACCAAACATTCCCTTAGCAAGCACCATGCAATTAACCATAGTGCTTATTATCACTGCTTCTATATTTTTAGTATTTATCGCCATTGCGATTATTAAAATGTATAAGTTGAAAGCGGAAAACAAACGACTAACAGATAGCAGTTTCTATAAATCTGAAATTGACAAGAGCTATCAAGATTTTACTGATGGTCACCTTTACGATAACAATAATTAATATTTCAAAGTTACGGAAGCTATTCTTGCAAAAATGACAACAATACTTTCTATTGTAATAGTTACAATGTTAGGTTTGTTAGTACTAAACTTGGTAAAAGTTTAGTCACTAAAAAGAGAAAACTAAAAGCTCAAAAAGCTATTAAATAAATAAGAAAAGCCAGCAAATTGCTGGCTTTTCTTATTTTATAATGGATTGTTAGAATTATCTCACTAACTTTTTATACTTAATTCGCTTAGGCATTAAATCTCCACCTAAACGTTTCTTTTTGTTTTCTTCATAATCAGAAAAACTACCTTCAAAGAAATAGACTTGACTATCACCTTCAAAAGCTAAGATATGTGTACATATACGATCTAAGAACCATCTGTCGTGAGAAATCACCACAGCACATCCTGCGAAATTCTCAAGTCCTTCTTCTAAAGCCCTTAATGTATTAACATCAAGATCATTAGTAGGCTCATCTAAAAGCAAAACATTACCTTCTTCTTTAAGCGTCATTGCCAAGTGTAAACGGTTTCGCTCACCTCCAGAGAGTAATTTTACAGCTTTATTTTGTTCACTTCCAGAGAAATTAAAACGGCTTAAGTAGGCTCTTGAGTTCACTTGCTTTCCTCCCATCATGACCAATTCTTGTTCATCACTAAAGTTTTGCCAAATTGATTTTTCTGGGTCTATATTGGAATGCTTTTGATCTACGTAAGCGATTTGCGCTGTTTCACCAACAACAAACTCTCCTTTATCGGACATTTCTTCTCCCATAATCATTCGGAAAATAGTCGTCTTACCTGCTCCATTTGGACCAATAACACCAACGATTCCTGCTTGTGGTAAATTGAAGTTTAAATCTTCATACAGCAACTTATCCTCGTAACCTTTACTTACGCCTTTAGCCTCAATCACATTTGTACCTAAACGTGGACCATTAGGGATGTAAATCTCCAATTTTTCATCTAGCTGCTTCTGATCTTGACTCATCAATTTATCATAGTTCTTCAAACGTGCTTTTTGTTTAGTTTGACGACCTTTAGCACCTTGACGAACCCATTCTAACTCGCGTTCTAAAGATTTTTGACGCTTAGACGCTGTTTTGCTTTCTTTGGCCATTCGCTTAGACTTTTGATCTAACCATGACGAATAGTTACCTTTCCATGGTATACCTTCTCCTCTATCAAGCTCTAAAATCCAACCAGCAACATTATCCAAAAAGTATCTATCGTGTGTTACAGCGATAACAGTTCCTTTGTATTGTGCCAAATGATGCTCTAACCAATGCACAGATTCTGCATCCAAATGGTTGGTAGGCTCATCTAATAGTAATACATCAGGTTCTTGTAATAACAAACGACATAAAGCCACTCTACGGCGTTCTCCTCCTGAAAGAACACCAATTTTCTTATCACCATCTGGAGTACGTAAAGCATCCATTGCAATTTCTAACTTCGTATCTAGTTCCCAAGCATTAGAAGCGTCAATTTGATCTTGAAGTTCTGCCTGGCGATTCATTAGCTTTTCCATTTTGTCTGGATCGCTATAGACCTCCTCTAAACCAAACTGATCGTTTATATTATTGTATTCATCAAGAATGGCAACGGTTTCTGCTGCACCTTCACGAACGATTTCCATAACCGTTTTGTCATCATCTAATTTTGGTTCTTGCTCTAAAAACCCAACTGAGTAGTCTTGCAAAAATGTAACATCACCTTGATAATTTTTATCTAAGCCAGCTATAATTTTTAGTAAAGTAGATTTTCCAGAACCGTTAAGACCTAAAATTCCAATTTTAGCTCCGTAAAAGAAGCTGAGATAAATATTTTTTAGAACTGGTGTATTTGCCGACTGAAATGTCTTGGTAACACCAGACATAGAGAAGATTACTTTTTTATCGTCACTCATTATACTCTTCCTTTTAAAGCATTAAACACCCAAGCAATAGCAAAAAAGCCAATACCAACTGAGGCAAAACCCCAACCCGCTATATCATCATATCGAAATGCGCCTAGCGCTATTAAACCTAATCCTACTACTATCATTATTGTGGTAGCCCAAGCTAACACAGTATTTTTATTCATTGCCATAATTCAATTTTTATTAAGGGAATGACAAATATCGCATTTTAAAACTACAAAAAGCACTCCATTACAGAATGCTTTTTTTTGCTATTGATCAATTTTAGTGTTAGTTCATAGGAACCTCAACAATAACCAATTCTGAATTACTATTTGATTTAATCTCAATATGTTCAGTTTCAGAAACTCCTATAGCATCTCTTTTTCCCAAAGTATTGTTAGCAACTTCAACTTCGCCATCAACTACAAAAATGTATAATCCGTTGTCCTCAGATTTCATATTTATATCAATAGCCATATCTGCATCTAAATGTGTTCTATAGATATAGGCTTGCTGACTAATTGGCAAAGCATCACCTTCTATTTTATCTTTAGGCGCAACCACGGTTTGCAGCTGGTTCTTTTTGCCTTCGGAAGAAAATACACGTTGCTCATAATTTGGTTCAACGCTCATTTCTTCTGGGGTAATCCAAAGCTGAAGAAAGTTCACGGCATCGGTTTTACTATCATTAAATTCAGAATGTGTTAAACCTGTTCCTGCGCTCATCACTTGCACTTCTCCAACTTCGATAGCACGTTTGTTTCCCATATTATCTTTGTGAGATAATGCTCCTTTTAATGGTATAGAAATGATTTCCATATTTTGATGTGGATGTGTTCCAAATCCCATTTTAGGTTTTACCAAATCGTCATTTAAAACACGAAGTGCTCCAAAATTCATGCGTTCTGCATTTTGATAACTTGCAAAGCTAAACGTATGATATGATTTTAGCCACCCATGATTTGCGACTCCTCTTGTATCTGATTTATCAACTATTGTTTTCATAATCTTTTCTTTTTTTATTTAATTTGCTGGAAGAAATCCCATTTTACCATTTTGGTAATCTCGCATCGCTTCCATCAATTCTGATTGTGTATTCATTACGTAAGGACCATAGGTCGCTACATTTTCATTAAAAGGCTCCCCTGATAAAAATAGTAATAGACTATCTGATTCGGTTTCTAAAGTGAATCCTTCTCCATCTTGATTAAACTGAATGAGTTGATTCTCATTTAATTCTAAAACTTCAGAATCATTCACACTCACTTTTCCTTTTAATAGATAAAGCATGCCTTGATGTGAGGTATCAAAATTGAAACTTTGATTTCCTCCTGCTTTAGCTTCAATCATAAAAGCATTGACAGGTGTTTGCGTTCCAATTTTTCCGAAGGTATTTTGAAACTCTCCAGCAATAATTCTGGTTTCAACTTTTTTGTCTTCGGAAATAATCACATTAAACTCCTCATGTTTTGCATGCTGATAATTGGCTTGAATCATCTTTTTATCAGCTGGAAGATTCAACCATAATTGAATCCCTTCAATGGTTCCACCTTTCTGTATAAAATCTTTCGTCGGACCTTCAGCATGAATAATACCTCGTCCAGCGGTTGTCCATTGTACATCACCCGCTTTAACAACACTCTCATGACCTAAGGAGTCTCGATGTAATTGCTCGCCTTGAACCAAAAATGTAATCGGTTCAAATCCTCTGTGAGGATGCGGACCTAAATCGAACGGATTACTATCAGCATTAATCTCATAAGGTCCATAGTGATGTAATAGTATAAATGGATCGACCATATCTATTTGTTGTGTTGGTAATGGTTGACGCAATCTAATTGGCCCCATATTGACGAAATCACTTCGTTCTACGTTTTGTATTGTATTTAGTTTCATTTTAAAATTCTTTCATTGTAATAGTTTCCATGGAAACTATTAGGTTAAAAAAACACGTTACCGTATTTTATCCAGCAGATCACTCAATTGTCCTGCTTCTTTTTCTGTCAAATTTTCTAATAAATCTTCTTTAAACTCTTTAGATATTTCATCTATTAAATCAAGACCTTTATTAGTTATCTGAATATGTACGACTCTCCTGTCCTCTGGACAGGCCAAACGTTCAATTAACTGTTTATCACATAACTTGTCCATTAATCGTGTAGCATTGGGAGCACGTTCAAGCATACGCTCTTTTATGGTTTGTACTTTTATAGCTTCACCTGCTCCTCGAAGAATTCTTAAAATATTAAACTGCTGTGGTGAAATTCCAAAGGGCTTAAAAAAAGCATTCTGATGGCTACTTATCCTGTTTGATGTGTAAATAATATTTAGCAATGCTTTTATCTTATTATTTCGAAACTTCGAGTTTATATCTTTAGAAAGATCTCCCATTATAGAGTTGTTTTTTTCATATGAATAAATGTATTCTGCATGAGTTGATCTAAATAATTCTTGTCAATATCTTCAAGTTTCTTAATATACAAGCAGCCTTTTCCTACTTTATGTTTTCCCAATTTAGACAGTAAATCTCTTTCATCCTCTAATCCAAACATAAGATGCAAAGAAATATTTGCTTTTGCTGGTGAAAACCCAATTAAAAACCATTCGCCCTCTTTACCTGCTTTAGTTTTATAAACATAACTACCAAAACCGACCATTTTCGATCCCCACATTTTAGCTTTAAATCCAGATATTCGTTCAAGCATTTCTATTAGAGTCAAACAATCTTCTTTTTTTACTGGATCCTCTATAGCATTAATAAAAGCGATAACATCAGCATCATTTTCTTTGGTTTTCAGGTAAGACATGGCTTCTATAAGTTGTTTTGAAAAATGGCAACTTTCTGATTAAGTTGTTCTTTTAGTTCTTCATTCATAATTTTTCCATCAGAAAAATTCTGACTAAATGAAGGTAATGAAAAATCTGCAGCAATATTTCCTCCCATATGAGGAAAACTTCCTTTAGCAATTTCTAAAACTGTAGCTCCTCCTCTACCTCCTGGAGATGTTGCCATTAATAGCATTGGTTTATCACTCCATAACTTTCCTTCAATACGAGACATCCAATCAAAAATATTTTTAAAAACTGCCGCATAGGCTCCATTATGTTCGGCTAATGCTAATACAATTCCGTCTGAAGTTTTAATAAGCTCTAAAAATTTATGTGCATTATCTGGAATCCCATGCTCAATCTCATAATCCATTCCGTAGATAGGCAACTCAAAATCATTCAAATCCAAAACAGTAACTTCTGTGTCTTTAACTAAAGATGAAGCATAAACTGCTAATTGCTTATTTATTGAACTTTTACTATTACTACCTGCAAATGTGATAATGTTTTTCATTTTTTATTTATTTTATTTTATAGTACAAATATAGACTAAATAATTTTAGTTTCCAAGGAAAATATTACCATGTAATATTTTTTAACAAATTATTCACTTTTTAATCCGTCATGGGTTTCGTAATTTCGTGGGAAATAAATACACTATGGATTTAAACTTCAATAAAAACGAAGATCATAATAAATTACTCCTTTCCGATTTAAAAAAACGTTTAGCCAAAGTAAAACTTGGAGGTGGTCAAAAACGTACCGAAAAACATCATGCTAAAGGTAAAATGACTGCTAGAGAGCGTGTTAATTATCTGTTAGATTCTAAAAAGCCATCGATTGAGATCGGTGCTTTTGCTGGTGAAGGCATGTACGAGGAGCATGGCGGTTGTCCGTCTGGTGGTGTTATTGTTAAAATAGGTTACGTAAAAGGGAAACAATGTATCGTTGTTGCCAACGATGCTACAGTAAAGGCTGGAGCATGGTTTCCAATCACAGGAAAAAAGAACTTACGCGCTCAAGAAATTGCTATTGAAAATCGATTACCAATCATCTATTTAGTAGATTCTGCGGGCGTCTATTTGCCTTTGCAAGATGAAATATTTCCGGATAAGGAACATTTCGGACGCATATTTAGAAATAATGCAGTGATGAGTAGTATGGGAATTACACAAATTGCAGCTGTTATGGGGAGTTGTGTAGCAGGTGGAGCTTACTTACCTATCATGAGTGATGAAGCATTGATTGTTGATAAAACCGGAAGTATTTTTCTTGCCGGAAGCTACTTAGTAAAAGCTGCCATTGGTGAAACTATAGATAATGAAACGCTTGGAGGCGCAACAACACATTGTGAGATTTCGGGCGTGACCGATTATAAAGCTAAGGATGATAAAGATGCATTAGAAACAATTCAACGTTTAATAGATAAAATTGGCGATTATGATAAAGCTGGTTTTAATCGTGTCGCAGCAAAAAAACCTAATGAGAATCCTGACGATATGTTTGGCATTCTTCCTAAGTCGAGAGCTGACCAATATGACATGAAAGAGATTATCAAGCGCTTAGTTGATCATAGTGAATTTGATGAATATAAAGAAGGTTATGGTAAAACCATAATCACTGCTTATGCAAGAATAGATGGCTGGGCAGTTGGAATTGTTGCCAATCAACGTAAACTGGTAAAAACCCAAAAAGGTGAAATGCAGTTTGGTGGTGTGATTTATAATGATAGTGCCGATAAAGCAACGCGTTTTATTGCGAATTGTAACCAGAAAAAAATTCCGTTAGTCTTTTTACAAGATGTGACTGGGTTTATGGTTGGCAGTAAATCTGAACATGGTGGCATTATTAAAGATGGTGCAAAAATGGTAAATGCGGTGAGTAATTCTGTAGTTCCTAAGTTTACGATTATCATCGGAAATAGTTATGGTGCAGGAAACTATGCGATGTGCGGAAAAGCTTATGACCCAAGATTGATTGTGGCATGGCCAAGTGCTGAATTGGCAGTAATGAGTGGAAACTCGGCAGCCAAAGTGTTGCTTCAGATTGAAAAAGCTTCACTTCTAAAAAAAGGGGAGAAAATCACTGAAGAAAAAGAAAAAGAGTTATTTGATAACATCAAGAACCGATACGACGATCAAGTATCACCATATTATGCAGCCGCTCGCATATGGACAGATGCTATAATCGACCCATTAGATACCAGAACATGGATTAGTATGGGTATTGAAGCGGCAAACCACGCTCCTATCGAAAAACCATTTAATATGGGAGTTTTACAGGTATAGATGCTAGAGATTAAAACACATAAACAACCGAGTTACGTTATCATACTCTTAATATTAGCAGCTGAAGCTGTTTTTATTTTACCCTTTGTATTACAACGTATATTTAGACCTACATTTTTAGAAGCGTTTGCGATTAATAATGAAGAAATTGGGTATTGCTTTTCTGTATATGGAATTGTAGCATTGTTTTCATATTTGTTTGGTGGACCACTAGCGGATAAATTTCATCCTAAGAACTTAATGGCAGCAGCCTTGTTATTAACTGCTATTGGAGGACTATATTTAGCCACTTATCCAACTTTAGAAAACTTACGAATACTATATGGTTATTGGGGTTTTACTACTATTTTTCTTTTTTGGGCTGCGATGATAAAAGCGACCAGGATTTGGGGAGGAATCAATAAACAAGGGATTGCTTTTGGTTTTTTAGATGGTGGACGAGGATTAGTTGCTGCGGCTTTTGGTTCGGTTGGTGTATTAATATTTTCGTTTTTTATTGATGTAGATATCTCTGAAACAAATTTAACAGATAGAAGATATGCATTCAAGCAGGTTATCATTGCTTGTTCTATAATAGTAGCGGCAATAGGGTTACTAGTATTCTTATTCTTAAAACCACTTGATGTCAATAATACTGATGAAGAAAGTCAAGGTGTTTTTGACTTTACGAATTTTAAGATTCTATGGAAAATCCCAATGATTCGATTACTTATGCTTATTATATTATGTGCCTATACAGGTTATAAAGCAAGTGATCTATTTACATTATACGCAACTGATGTTATGAAATATGATGCTATTAAATCTGCTGGAGTTGGTACATCTTTATTATACATTAGACCAATAATAGGTGTCATTATTGGGTTTATGGCAGATAGAACTCGCCCATCATTATGGCTTGTTATTGGATTCCTTCTCACAACATTATCCAGTATTATCTTTGCATTAGGAGCTATTGATGATAGTACTACTTTGCTATTTGTAATAAACATATTACTTATGGCTATTGGTGTATATTCATGTCGAGTACTATATTTTGCAACACTTGAAGAAGCTAAAATACCAATTGCACTCACTGGATCGGCTGTTGGATTGGTCTCTATAATAGGTTATACACCAGATATCTTTTCTGGACCTATGTTTGGGGTTTTAGTTGACAATCCCGATAAAATTGCCGGACTTCAAAATGCATTCTTAGTTTTAGCAGTATTTAGTTTTGTAGGTTTATATGCTTCCTATAGGTTCTTCAAGATTTCAAATTCTCATAACATTCAAAAACCATCTAATCCTTAATAACCGAAATTATTTGAGGCAATAAGGTTATAGCAGTGAGTAAGACTGCATTATTATTTTTAGAAACTTCCACAGGCACAACCGTTTGTGCTGCCAAAGTAGCAGTCGACCTGGTGAGCATTGTTTTAGGATTCCTAATCATGACAACAGTACTCAATGTATCTTCGTCTGCTTGTTCATTGGCATAAGTGTAAGCCAATTCTATTCCGTCTTTATGCAATTCTTTGACATTAGATTTTAAATGTTCTAAGGCATACATAATCTCCTTCAAATCTTTCGCGGAGGTTTTCTTTAATGCAATTCCGCTAAAACCAGAATACGTAACAATAGAGATATGGTCTGTTAATGCTAAACGTTTAGATATTAACTTAAAGGCCTGCTTTAGAATGACTTTATCTTCTGCAATTAAATCACTCACAGGTGTTTGAATTAAAAAGATATAATGTTCCGGAGCATCGTCTGATTCCTCGTCCTTATTTTCAATAGCATCTACGATAAATGTGATTAGATTATCAATCGATACCGATTTTGTTTCAACATTCATTTCCTGAGCAATTGCTAAATAATTCATTAGCAACATGATGACTAGTGTGATTAGATTTTTCATTTGTTTGGATTTTAGTTCATAATAAACTTACAACCAATATCTTATCAAAAAAATACACATTGAGTTAACTATACTTTTCAATGAGCGAACTTAACAAAAACAGCTTCTAAGGTTTTGTCTTTGGAGTTTTCTATTAGGTGATCCATAAATTTAGACATGTTATAATTCATTTTTAATGACTTCAAATTTCTCTAAACTATTAAAAACAGAACTATCTAATTCATTCTTGTTTTTTCTAAAACCAAAACTTGGATTTCTGTGAGAATTAAAGCTATAAATCACGCTCTAATTGAAAAACCTTTTAAGGCTTGAACCGTCTGAACTTAGTCAATCTCAATATTTTTTTGTATATTAATTATTGATAATCAACATTTTAATCCATGGCCACAATAAAAAGCCTAAATAAATGGGCAAACGCACGCAGCTATTATATTATAGATATCATACGTATTGCTCTTGGTGTGGTCTTATTTATTAAAGGTGTGCAATTCATAAATGATTTTAATCTGTTGAGTGAATTATTTACCCCATTAGAAAAAATATTTGGAGGAATGCTACTCATACATCTCGTAATTCCGGCACATTTAATTGGTGGATTGTTACTTGTATTTGGCTTGTTAACACGTTGGGCAGTTATCGTCCAAATACCATTATTAATTGGAGCTGTTTTAATTAATATTACTGGTGAAATGGTAACTTCAAACTTAATATTAGCGTCTGTTACTTTACTACTCACTATATTTTTCTTGTTTTTTGGGTCTGGAAAACATTCCGTTGATTATTATTTAAAGATGCAAAAATAAATATGCTGTATTCAAACTAATTGCTTCTCAATTTAAATGTTTTACAAATTTTGATAAGAGTAATCAAGTCATAAATTCCCCACTATAACCAAACTATAAAATAAAGAATGAGTAAACTATCCTAAAATAGTTTCTAAACATTTATGTCTTTGGATTTTCCCGTTAGGTGTTTCAATAAATTTTGTCATATTGTAAATCGCTTTCGGGATTTCAAATTTTTCTAAACTATTAAACAGTACTGTATCTATATCTTTAGTGTCGCTTTCTAAAACTAGAATGACTTTTTGCCCTAAATCTTTATCCGTTTCCGAAGTAATAAAAAATCGCGATACTATCTTGTCCTGAAGTTTTGCCTCAATGAGTTCTGGAAACAGTTTTACACCACCAGAATTAATCATATTATCAAATCGACCAATGATATCAAATTCTGTATCAGATTTCATATCAACCACATCGTTTGTAATGATGGTATCTTCGGAAAGTTCTGAAGCATTAATCACTAGGCAATCTCTATCATCTTTTGATATGGAAATATCACGAAGTATTTTAAAATGCGCCTCTGCCTCCGAAGTTTTATTAAGTTTCCTTACAGCTATATGACTAACGGTTTCTGTCATTCCGTAGGTTTCAAAAACAGTTGTGCTGATAGCTTGTATTGACAAATTTAACGAATTTGACACTCTAGCTCCTCCTACAATAATAGTATTAATGTGCTCCAAACGATCTAAAGAATTTTGCAATTGCAAAGGAATCATTGCACAAAAATCATAGGATTTATGATGATCATATGAAGGTATTGCAGTAGGTGGTGCCATATCTAACTCTAAACCTAAAATCATGGCTCTAACCAACATCATTTTTCCAGCTATATATTGACTAGGTAAGCAATGTAATGCTTTGTCTCCTAGCTCCAAACCAAAGAAATCTCCAGTCATTACCGAAGAATTCACCATCTGTTGTTTTTTTATCTTAATGCTTTTTGGGAGTCCTGTAGAACCAGATGTTTTGGTTAATACATAATCATTCTCATCTAACCAATCTAGTAAAAAGTTACCAATAACTTGCTCATAAGGCTCGCCTTCTTTAACTAAGCTATAAGCAACTTCCTTAAGTTCGTCATGATTAAAATTGGTTCCGTTGAGTTTAAACCGTAAGTGTATTTTGTCAAATGTAGGAGTCATATTTAAGGTTTTTCAGATGAACTATTCGCCAATAATTTTGTAGTCTTCAGTTATAGGTTCGTGGATTTCTCCAATAAGTTTTTCTTTCCAGTTTTTCCATTTGTAAACTCTAGAAAAAACAAAAAGTATAATCGGGAAAATAATAAATATAGGCAATATCATATCAACAAACTCAAGCTTAGGCTCAGAGACATCCTTTAATATCGAGTGCGTTTGAAACACTGTCCAATCTGTAGTGACTAATAAGGCTGTAAACAAATTATTTGCAGCATGATAACCCAATGCGAGTTCTATACCTTCATCCATTAAAGTTATAATCCCTAAAAACAATCCTGTTCCTATGTAATAAATTAATAATGAATATCCTAGTTTACCAATTTCAGGGTTGGCAATATGAAGCAATCCAAAGATTAACGACGTCATTATCAACGGAAACCATCTATTCTTTGCTAAAGCACCAAAACCTTGCATTAAATAGCCCCTAAATATATATTCTTCTAAGCTCGTTTGTATAGGAATTAATGCCACAGCAATAATGACTAAAATAATAAAACGTTGTGGCTCAAAATTGAACACATAGTTTTCTGGTGCTAAATAAAAATAGTCAATTAATACTAATCCAGAAGAAATAACTCCCCAAAAAATAAAGGCAAACCAAATACGTTTCCAGTCCAATTTTGGTCTAGACGTGGCAATAGATACCATTTTTTGTTTGTGGAGCACTTTTGCGGCAATCCATAATCCAACAAATGCAAATGCAAATGACAACAAGGCCAATAGTAAAAACAAATTAGAATCTAATATGGTATACATTGACTTTTCGTTAATACTATCTAGGCTATCTCCATTTCCTAATGTTTTACCAAATATTGCTCCCATAAGAGGAATCTGACCAATAAATGATGCTGCGAAAATAATGAGAGATCCAACGAGATATCTCCAAAAATCATGTTGTACTTTAAAGGCTTGTGCTATAAACATAGTCAAATTTTAAAAATTTAAATCGAGATTAGAGAGTTCCCATTCACGATTAGTTTCATATCGCAATGTACCATTTTTTACAACTAAAGGCGAATCAAAATTATCAGTAAATAAGCTTCCTGTACCTAAACCTTGTAGCAAATTACTGTGAAGCGTATATGTCCACTGTGCTATGGCATTGAGACCAATATTGCTTTCCAGTGCACTGGTAATCCACCAACCTATTTGCTGCGCTTTTGCAAGGTTAATCCATTGCTCGCTACCTTGAAAACCGCCAACTAGTGTTGGTTTTAAAATGATGTACTGCGGATTAATAATTTTCAGAAGTTCTTTCTTTTTTTCTTCGGAAAAGATGCCAATCAATTCTTCATCTAATGCAATTGGTAAAGGCGTACTTTCACATAATCTTGCCATGTCATTCCACTGACCTTGTTTGATAGGTTGTTCTATGGAATGCAGATCAAAATCTGATAGTCGTTTTAACTTTTCTAATGCTTCGGAAGGCAGAAAAGCACCATTAGCATCAACTCGAAGTTCGATATCTTTTGCTGAAAATTCTTGTCGAATCGTTTTCAGTACATTTAATTCAGTTTCAAAATCGATAGCTCCAATTTTCATTTTAATACAACTAAAACCTGCATTTAACTTGTCTTTGATTTGCTGCTTTATGAAATCTTCACTTCCCATCCAAATGAGTCCGTTGATATGAATTGGAGATTCATTCTGTGTGAAACCTGAAGGGAATAATTTGAAACCATCTTCACTAGCCAAAGATTTGAATGCCATTTCTAATCCGAATTGTATACTCGGAAATTCGATAAGCTCACTAATCAACTTATCTGCGCCAAAATGAATATTGTCACAAGCCCATTTCAGTTTCGTTTCAAAATCCGGTCTATCATCGACACTCAAACCTCTAAACATACCACATTCGCCAATACCGGTTTTGCCTTTTTCAGTAAGAATGACAAACCAAGTGTCTTTGGTTTTTAAGATACCTCGAGAGGTACCACTTGGTGTTTTGAAATTGAGTGTGTAGTGTTTATAAGTTGCTTTCATGCAATCGCAAAAATAGGTATTATTTTTCGTAATTTGTCAGGTATAAAGTTGTCCTAATGCAAGACCCAGATTTCCCAAATATCATTCTAATTGCTATTCCCTTTTTTATCATAGCGATGCTTTTGGAATTATATGTGACCATAAAACAAGGCATAAAAACCTACGAATCCAAAGACGCTTTCTCTTCCATTGCTATGGGATTGGGTAATGTGTTTTTAGGTTTTTTCAGTAAAGCATTGGTGTTATTGGCTTTCTTCTACATTTATGAAAATTTCAGACTGTTTACAATTCCAATTGTATGGTGGAGTTTTATATTGATTTTCTTTGCTGATGATTTTGCCTATTATTGGTTTCATCGCATTTCACACGAATGTCGCTTGTTTTGGGCATCACACGTAGTTCACCATTCATCCCAACAATATAACTTAAGTACAGCTTTGCGTCAAACCTGGTCTGGTGGCTTTTATTCCTTCGTGTTTTGGTTGTGGTTGCCACTTTTAGGTTTTCATCCAGGCATGATTATGCTACAGATGTCGATTAGCTTGTTGTATCAATTTTGGATTCATACCGAAACTATAGACAAACTCCCAAAATGGATAGAAGCTGTTTTTAATACGCCATCACATCATCGTGTACATCATGGTCGAAATCCTTTGTATTTAGATAGAAATCATGCGGGAATTCTAATTATTTGGGACAAACTGTTTGGTACCTTTCAACCTGAGCTTAAAGATGAAAAAGTAATCTATGGCTTGGTCAAAAACATTCATACTTATAACCCTATAAAAATTGCGTTCATTGAATGGTTACATCTATTTAAAGATGCATTTTCTGGACGGAAATCGTTAAAAAACAGATTCCTCTATCTTATCAAACCACCTGGCTGGAAGCATGATGGCAGCGGACAAATATCAGATGACTTAAGACAAGAATGGTTAAATAAACATACTCAAAATGATTAAAGCCATTCGTAAATAAAAACACGAAGCTTACATTGGCAAGTTTGAAAAATTTGGCATGTATGTCAACCGTTTATCATCTCGATTAATCCATAAGTTGGTGATGCGAAGTAAGGTGCGGTAGATATTACAACTCAATACTCTCACCAATCTCTAGTAACATCAAATCCTTATTCTTATCAAAGAATTTTCGTTTGGCGGCTTCATGGTCGATTTCGATATATCCAAAGGTATCAAAGTGGTAACCGAGAACTTTATCGCATTCCACAAAATCGCTTGCATGTATCGCTTCATCAATTCCCATGGTGAAATTATCGCCTATTGGTAAAATGGCTAAATCCAATTTTGTGAATAGTGGAATCAATTTCATATCCATAGTCAAAGCGGTATCACCAGCGATGTAGATGTTTTTATGTTCACCTTCTATTACAAAACCTCCTGGTTGTCCACCATAACTTCCATCTGGAAACGACGAGGTATGTATCGCATTCACATATTTTACGCTTCCAAATTCAAAATCCCATTGACCACCATGATTCATTGGGTGGTTTTCTAAGCCTAGTTTATCGAAATGCGTGGCAATTTCAAAGTTGGATACAATGACTGCTCCTGTACGCTTAGCAATAGCCTCAACATCAAGAATATGATCTTGATGCGCATGTGTAATTAAAATATAATCTGCCTCTAATGTGTTAATGTCAATATGTGAGGCTTTGGGGTTTCCTGAGATGAAAGGATCTACTAGAATAGTAATGTCTGAGATTTTAATTTCTAAGCTCGCATGACCGTAAAATGTGATTTGCATTGGTGGATTGTTTGGTGAAAATTAATACAGAACCCAAAGTACAAAAAAACTCAGACAGATTTCAAGAAATTGTCTGAGTTTTAAAGCCCCAAATTTTATTGCCAACATATTAGCAAATAAATGCCGACCTACAAAATTTCAATACCTAATATACGTATTAATTATTTGGTTTCCAAACTTTTATGTTAAAATTATTATAAAATATATCCTACACCTAACAGGACAGAAAACAGAAATGCCGTCAATGCTAACACTTTTAGTTGCGGGTCGAAGTCTTTAGAGTACTTTGCTTTTCTCACGGCATTGATATGCATTATCAAAGGAATATAAGCAATGTAAAACAGGAAATTCCAGGGATTTGAGTAGTATAATATGGAGAATATACAAGATATTGCAATAGCCAAAACTATCAATATGATATGATAAGCTTTTGATTTGTCTTTCCCTAATTTAACAGCCAGTGTATATTTTCTTGCAGCTTTATCCGAATCAATATCTCGCATATTATTGAGGTTTAATACACCCATACTCAAAAAACCTAGAGAAATTGCTGGTAACCACACATGATGATCTACTTGTTTTGTGTATAAAAAATAACTTCCCACCACACTTATTAATCCGAAGAAAATAAAAACAAACACATCACCTAAACCTTTGTATCCATAAGGCGAACTTCCAATAGTATAGTTGATCGCTGCATAAACTGAAAGTCCAGACAACAGAAAGAATATCATGGCATAGAGAAAATATTTACTTCCGAAGGACACAAAAACCAGACCTACTGTTAAAATGATAACGACTAGGATATTCATTTTAATTCCTTCAAACATTTCCTCAGGTGTAATCGCCCCACTTTGAATAGCACGCTCAGGCCCTATTCTATCGTCATTATCAGTTCCTCGAATACCATCGCCATAATCATTTGCAAGGTTAGAGAGAACTTGTAAAGCGATAGTTAATAGAATTGCAAAGGTCATAATTATGCCATCAAATTTGCCGTTGTAATGTGCAAAACAGGACCCAATGATGATACCTGATACCGAAAGTGGTAACGTACGCAATCTAAAAGCTGATACCCAAGGCTTTATTTTTTTAAACATAAATGTACTTTAGATTTTAAGGAATCCACTTTTTATCGAAGTTAGGCTTGCGCTTTTCTAAAAACGCATCACGACCTTCTTTGGCTTCGTCTGTCATATAAGCCAAACGCGTCGCTTCACCTGCAAATACTTGCTGACCAACCATGCCATCGTCGGTGAGATTCATTGCGAATTTCAACATCTTAATAGACGTTGGTGATTTTGCTAATATTTCTTGAGCCCATTCGTAGGCTGTATCTTCTAATTCGTCATGAGGAATAACAGCATTTACCATTCCCATGTCATAAGCTTCTTGTGCTGAGTAATTTCTTCCGAGGAAAAATATCTCACGCGCTTTTTTCTGTCCGACCATCTTCGCCAAATACGCCGAACCATATCCACCATCAAAACTCGTCACATCGGCATCAGTTTGTTTAAAAATCGCATGTTCTTTACTCGCTAAAGTTAAATCGCAAACCACATGAAGGCTATGTCCTCCTCCTACAGCCCAACCAGGAACCACAGCAATCACAGCTTTTGGCATAAAACGTATAAGACGCTGGACTTCTAAAATATTTAAACGATGATAACCATCTTCTCCAACATAACCTTGATGTCCTCTAGCTTTTTGATCGCCTCCTGAACAGAAACTCCAAATACCATCTTTGGTTGATGGACCTTCGGCAGCTAATAACACGACCCCAATGTTCACATCCTCGCCTGCATCATAAAAGGCATCGTAAAGTTCTTTAGTGGTTTTTGGGCGAAATGCGTTTCTAATATTTGGACGATTAAACGCTATACGCGCTACGCCATTACATTTTTTATAGGTAATGTCTTCATATTCTTTAGCAGTAACCCAATTTGCTTTATTCATTTTTAGTATTTTAGTCAAAAATAAATCATTTTACAGAAACCAACTGAATTACCATGAAAAATAATAGTTTACTCTTCGTTTTAGTTTTTACAAGTTTTTTTAGTTTTTCTCAAACATATGAGTTTGAAACCACAATTGATTTAGAAGCTACAGATGTCATTAGTCAAGGTAGTACTGGAACATGTTGGAGTTTTTCGGCATCTTCTTTTCTAGAAAGTGAAGTCATGCGACTTACAGGTAAGCAAATCGATTTATCTGAAATGTATACTGTTAGGCATACTTATTCTAAAAAAGCATGGAATTATGTCATGCGTCAAGGGAAAATACAATTTAGTCAAGGTGGATTAGGACATGATGTTATAAACAGTGTTTCTGAATATGGTGTCGTACCAAATGATGTGTATTCTGGTTTAAAAGAAGGTGAAAAAAGACACAATCATTCTAAAATGGCCGACTCCTTAAAGACGATTCTTAAAGCCTATTTGGATGATAGTAAAACTTATGCTTCTGATTGGAAAAACGATATAGAACAAACACTAGACTACTATTTAGGGGATGATGTAAAAAGTTTTATGTTTGAAGGCGAGCGCTATACACCACAATCATTTTTAAAAATGACGAAACTAAATCCTAAGGATTATATCACCATTACGTCATTTACACATGAGCCTTTCTACACGAATTTTGTTTTAAATATTCCTGATAATTTTTCAAATGGTGATTTTTACAACGTGACTTTAGATGACATGGTGACTGTTGCAAACCACGCTTTAAAAAGTGGTTATACTATTGAATTGGATTGTGATGTGAGTGAAAAAACGTTTTCATCTAAACATGGGCTAGCAATAGTTCCTGCTACTGATAATGCAAATGCATTATTAAATGTGAGTCCTGAGAAAGACATTACAGCAGACTACAGACAACAAGAGTTTGAAAATTTTAATACGACCGACGACCATTTAATGCATATCACAGGTATGCTTAAAGACCAAAAGGGAACGACTTACTACAAAGTAAAAAATTCTTGGGGTAAAAACGGACTTAGAAATGATGGCTACATCTACATGAGTGAAGCATACTTTAGATTAAAAACAATATCTATCATGATTCATAAAGATGCGCTTCCAAATGCTATTAAAACAAAATTGGTTTTAAACTAGGTTATTCCTCATCGCTTTAATTTCGATTAATTTTTTAGATACCGTTTAAAGTTATCATAAATAAGCTGAGTGTATCACTCAATTAAATGCATGTCGTTATACCATTTCACCATAAAGCATTAATGATAACGGGTATTCCAATACTTTCAAACAAGTTGACATCTGACGTTTCTTCTCTGCATTTTTCTTAAAAAAATACATTGTTTGTAGGTTTTTGACAGGAAGAATAGAGAATGAATAATAATACGTTTAATTCAAAATTTATTTTGAATATACTATGTAAGCATAATATCTTTACGCTCCCATTTAATAAAATAGATACTATGTCGATTGTTGATTATTCCTACTATGACAAACTCATCCGTCAAGAAACCATATCATTAGGAAAATTATACTTCTTTGAACATTTTCTATTGGCCGAATTCAATGAAGGTGTAAACATTGGTTTTGATAATTTCAATGAAGTCAAAGTCGCCATTGAAAAGCAATATGGTAATAGTGATTTTGGCTTTATTGCCAACAGAATACATTCATACTCTATTATAATTACGGATGCACCGCTATTCAACGAGGCATTCAAAAATCTAAAAGCCTACGCTACAATAACGTACTCTTCTTTTGCTAGTAAAATCTTTGAAATGGAAAATCATTTCTTCAATTTTAATAGACGAAATTTTAGTGATTTAGATGAAGCCTTAAACTGGGTTGAAAAAAATTTAGAAGCAACCGCGACTTTAGGTTAATTCAAATAAATACCATCTTCTTTTATTGTTATCAACTTTTGTTTGTACAAAGTCCCTATAGCTTTTTTGAAGTTCTTTTTACTCATTTGGAGCTCTCGCTTGATATCTTCAGGATTCGATTTATCATTCAAATGTAAAAAGCCATCATTTGTATCTTCTAGATGCTGCATAATAATCTCAGCATTAGGTTCTATATTTCTATAGCCTATTTTACCTAAAACGATATCTAATTTATTATCGTCACGAACTTTTTTGACAAAACCTTTTAATCGATCTCCAATACTAACATCTTTAAAAATATCTTCGGAAAAAATAAGTCCTAAATGTTCATAATTCACGATCACATTCATTCCTAATTCTGAAGGATGAGACACAATTAAATCCACTTCATCAAATTGCTGAACGGTCAACTCTTTATTGTCTAAGAATCGGTTAGTCTTACTTGATGCCACCAATCTATTGGTTACTTCATCGAGATAACAATGCACCAAATACCAGCCACCAGCTTTCATTTTGAACGCTTGTTCTTTGAAAGGGCAAAACAATTCTTTAACGAGTCCCCAATCTAAAAAGGCACCATGATCCGTCACTTGATTACAACGCAATAACGCAAAATCATCACGAACGATAAACGGTTCATCTGTTACAGCAACTGGACGTTCTTCGTTATCTAAGTAGACAAAAACTTCTATCTCCTCCCAAATCTTAAAAGATTCTGGAACATAGCGGTTTGGCAGCAAAATTTCATTGCCTTCTTTATCTGCTAAGTATAAACCTTGATCTGTTTCACGAAGTATTTCTAATGTGTTGTAGTCTCCAATTCTTATCATGCGCCAAAGATATGTAAAAAAGATGTTTAGACCGCTTCACTTTTAGACTTTAGATATTAGACATCTTAGATTTATGATGTTATGTATACAACAACCCAAATACATTTTTAGTCATAAAAAAAAGCATTACAATTCTATGGAATCATAACGCTTTAACTATTTCCAAAAATGTCAGATTAATAAGTTGACTCTTTTTTGAAGTGTTTTGTCAATAAATAATATACAACAGCTCTATATTTGTTTCTGTTAGACTTCCCGTAGGTTTCCATAACAGCATCGATACCCTTGTCTAAATCTGCACTATCTTTTAATCCTAACTTTTTGATTAAGAAATTTTGCTTTACAGTGTTTAATTCTGAATCATCAGATCCTGATACTGTAGCCGAATCTGCATTGTAAATTGATGGGCCGCAACCAATAGTTACTTTAGTTAATAAATCCATATCTGGATTTACACCACATTTGTCTTTTAAATCTGCAGCATACTTTACTATCAAATCGTCTCTTTTGCTCATTTCTATTATATTTTAGGGTTAATAAATTATTTGGTCTATAAATATAGCCAATAATTAGACACGTAAAAATGACATTAGTCACATTTATCTATTTGATAAACTTGAAATAATTTAAGAGAATCTCATCATTTTCGGTTCTTGGCGTAAACACTTCTAATAGTTTTGGTTGTTTCGATGTATTGTAAAATGATTCTAAGGAGTCTTCCAACTCTTCTTCATTATGAGCTGTTATATAGTCTATGTGAAACATATCACACAAGTGTTTTGCAGTTAAATTATGTTTAGTCTCAAAGAAATAATCAAAGTTCTCTGTATTTTTATGACCAGGAAGAATACGGAAAATCCCTCCACCCTGATTGTTAATGACTATGATTCTGAAATTCTTAGGAATATAAGTATTCCACAACGCATTACTATCATAAAAAAAACTTAAATCTCCAGTAATAAAGGTCGTTTGCTTTGTATTAGCTACAGCACAACCAATAGCTGTAGATGTACTACCATCTATGCCACTTGTGCCCCGATTACAAAAGACTTCGAAAGATGAATTCAAATTAAAAAGCTGGGTATATCGTACTGTAGAACTGTTTCCTAATTGCAAAATGGTTCTGCTAGGAATCGATTTTAGCAGTACACTAAACGCTTTAAAATCACTAAACGGTATCTGTTTCACATAGTCTAAATGTTTCTTGCGACGCTGTTTTTTTACGAGCGTCCAGGAATCAAAGTAATTACTTTTTGTAACATGCGTGATTTTTGGTAGAAACTCGGCTAAGAACGCATTTGGTTTAGCTACAATATGCTTATTTAAACAGAAAAAGGTATCGTTAGCACTTTTCTCATCAATATGCCAATGGTGTTTCGGTTTGTAGTGTCGTAAAAACGATTTTATTTTTTTTGAAACGATTAAACCTCCAATGGTAATTAAGATATCAGGTTGTAAAGCTTTGAAATCTTCTTCTTCAAGAGGAGCAATGATTTTATCTATACTAGGAAAAAAATTGGTGTGATGTAAATTGGAAGTCGTTTCGGTAAATACAATAACGCTGTCGTCGTCTGCCAATTCTTCTAACCACTGCTGCTCTATCTGATTTGGCGGTAATACACCAACTAATATCATTTTTTTTGTTGCGACAAACCATTCGTCAATACAATCCTTTAATTCGGTTTGATCAATTTTCGGAAGCGTAAAATCAATATCACTAGCTTTTGGATGAACATTTAATTCGGTAACAGTTTCATAAAGTGGCTCATCAAAAGGTATATTAACGTGAACAGGTCCTTTTTTAAATCGTGTGAGATTAAGTACTTTATTCAGTTCCATTTCATTATAAGACTGAATATCTTGCTGTAAACCCAACAAACGTTCTAATTTATTTTCTAAACTCTTAAAAATTGGGAGTTCTTCTTTATCAGACAATCGGTTTTCATCCTTTAAATCTAATTTCAGATTTGCGGAATACAACACATGATTTTCATAGACCGCTTTTTGATTGATGGTTTGTCCGTCACCAATACCTATTAAATGTTTAGGTCGATCTGCGGATAACACTACTAAAGGAATATCACTATAAAATGCCTCTGCTACTGCCGGATAGTAATTAAGCAATGCACTACCAGACGTACAAATAACCACAGTTGGTTCGCCCGTTTGTTGAGCGATACCCAAAGCAAAAAAAGCAGCACAACGTTCGTCTACAATACTGTAGCAATTAAAAAAAGCGTCATTTGTAAAACCTATGGTTAATGGTGCATTTCTACTTCCTGGAGAAATGACGATATGCTTTATGTTTTTTAGTTTACACAGCTGAATTACAGTTTGTGCAAGCGGAATTTTAGGGTGTATCATCTAAGAACAAAGTTATCTAAATTCCATCTTAAAAAAAAGGAAGATTTGAAACAATTAATTTACTAACTTTCACTTTATTAATTCATTCAAAATCATGAAAATTAAAACCATCTTTTGTCTTCTTTGTTCATTTTTATTTCTAAACATCAGTTTTGCTCAACATAACGAAAATCTATGGTTACGCCATACTGCAATTTCCCCTAGTGGAAATCAGATTGCATTCACCTACAATGCTGATATCTATGTAACTTCTATTAATGGTGGAAAAGCTATACGATTAACCACTAATAGTGCTTACGACACCAAACCTGTTTGGTCTCATGATGGAAATAAAATTGCTTTTGCCTCTAGTAGACATGGTAACTTTGATGTATTTGTGATGTCATCAACTGGAGCAAACGTAAAACGATTAACGTTTCACTCTGCCAATGACATGCCAACCGATTTCTCACAAAAAAATGATGCGGTTTGGTTTAACAGTATTCGATTAGATAATCAGAACTCATTACTATTCCACCAACTCGGTGAATTATATAGCGTTAATCTCAATGCAACAACACCAAAGCAATTATTAAGTTTCCCAGCTTATGAAGCTAGAAACAATAGCAAAGGCGATGTGATTTTTGAGGAAATAAAAGGTTATGAAGATCAATGGCGTAAGCATCACACATCCTCTGTTACGAGGGATGTTTGGATAAAAAGTGAATCTGGACAGTATACAAAACTTTCAAATTTTAAAGGCGAAAACCGTAATCCAGTGTTTGGTTCGGGAGATTCATTTTATTATTTATCTGAAAAATCAGGTACGTTTAACGTGTACCAATCTAGTTTTTCTAATCCTAGTCAATCCACTCAAGTTTCAGACTTCAAAATGCATCCTGTAAGACATCTTTCAGTATCAAATAATGATGTGTTAACTTATAGTTTCAATGGAAACATTTACACACAAAAAACAGGAGAACAACCTAATAAAGTAACTATTAATATTGACGGAGACCAATCGATAATGGACAATGAGTTATTGTTTGTCAACGGAAATGTAACAGACATGGTACCTTCTCCTAACGGAAAAGAACTCATTTTTATTCATAGAGGTGATGTCTTTGTCACATCAGTAGATGGCAGTTTAACCAGGCGCTTAACCGAAACACCTGAACAAGAACGTAGCATTGGTATTAGTCCTGATGGAAGAACTATTGTATATGCCGGGGAGCGTAATAACAGTTGGAATTTGTACACACAAACGATTACTAACAAAGATGAGAAGTATTTTATAAATGCTATTGAGCTAAAAGAAGACGCATTACTAGCTAATGCTACTGAAACCTTCCAACCAAAATTTTCTCCAACAGGAGAAGAAATTGCTTACTTGGAAGAGCGTACAAAGCTAAGAACCATTAATCTAAAATCTAAAAAAGTAACAGCCATTCATAATGGTGAAAAACATTTCTCTTATGCCGATGGGGATCAAGATTTTGAATTTAGTCCTGACGGGAAATGGCTCGCTATTACCTTTTATCCAGATCAATATTGGTTTGGCGAAATTGGGATTTTAAAAGCCGACGGAACTGGGAATTTAATCAATATCTCAAAAAGTGGGTTTAGTGATTTTGCTCCAAAATGGTCTTTAGATGGTAGCATTTTATATTGGGAATCTGATAGAAACGGTATGCATAGTGTCGCGAAAACTGGCCCATCACAATTGGATGTTTATGGTGTGTTTTTAACTCAAAAAGCCCATGATAAATTCAAACTGAATAAAGATGAATTTGCTTTCATTTCAGATGACAAAAAAGAGGAAGGCAAAAAAGATGAGGATAAGGACGAGGACAAAAAGAAAGACGACAAGAAAAAGGATGAGAAACCAAAATTAAAACCTATAACCATTGAATTTGACAACTTACAAAAGCGCAAAGAAAAACTCACGTTATTCTCTACAAACTTATCGACAGCTTTAATCACAAAAGACTCGAAGTCTTTATTATACTTAGGTCGCGCTGGCAATCTTGCCGATTTATGGAAACTAGATTTACGAACACGCGAAATCAAATCTCTTGGGAAATTTGGCCGTGGAGGTGGAATGGTTTTTGGAAAAGATGCCAAAGAGGTATTTATTTTAAGTCGCGGAAAAATTTCAAAAATTGAAGTAGCTTCTGGAAAGAAAAAACCAGTCGGCATTAAAGATGAAATGTCATTTAATTTATCCGCAGAGCGTTTGTATTTAATGGATCACGTCTCTCGACAAGTCAAGAAAAAATTCTTAGATCCTAATTTACATGGAGCTCCTTGGGATGAATTATCGGCAAACTACAAAAAGTTTGTACCGCATCTTAATAATGATTTTGATTTTAAAGATATTCTAGGAGAGTTATTAGGAGAACTAAATGCCTCTCACACTGGAGCTCGTTTTAGAGCGGCAAATATTAAAGGAGATCAAACGGCTTCATTAGGAATTTTTATTGATGAAACATATAAAGGTAATGGACTTAAAATTTCAGAAGTTATAGAAGGTAGTCCGTTAATTAATAGCGGCAAAAAAGTAAAAGCAGGCGTTATTATCGAAGCTATAGATGGTGAAGCCCTTACTCAAAATAGTAACTACTACACCTTTCTTAATAGAAAAGCTGGTGATGCCATTACCATCTCATATTATGATCTATCAACTAAAACGAGATGGAAAGAACGTGTGAAGCCAATTTCATTAAGAGCAGAAAATGAATTGCGATACCAACGTTGGATTAAGAAAAACCGAGACATGGTTCACAAACTATCTAACAATCAAATTGGTTATATGCATATTCGAAATATGAGTGACCGTAGCTTTAGAGAGTTTTTAGAAGAAGTCATGGGAGAAGAAGTCCATAAAAAAGCATTGGTCGTTGATACTCGATTTAATGGAGGTGGTGATTTGGTAGATGACATCACGACCTTCTTAAGTGGGGAAAAATATATGGAATTCCAAAATGGTGGAAAAGTAGTTGGTATGGAATCTCAGCGTCGTTGGACAAAGCCAAGTATAATGCTGGTAGGAGAATCTAATTACTCTGATGCACACTGTACTCCTGTTGGATATAAAGATTTAAAAATCGGAAAACTTGTTGGTATGCCAGTTCCTGGAACTTGTAGTTTTGTGTGGTGGGAACGCATTCAAAATGGTATTGTCTTCGGAATACCAAACATGCAAGTGCTTGATATTGAAGGCGATGTTTTAGAAAACAAAGAACTTATGCCTGACATCCAAGTTAAAAATGGCTTTGATAATATTACCAATGGAAAAGATGAGCAAATTGAAGCTGCGGTTAGAGAATTGTTGAAATCTTTAAACTAAATTTAGAATCTAGCAATTTATCAATTAATACTATAATTTCGTCTATTGACGTCATATTGGTATCAATAGCGAAATTGGTTTATTTTCTGTTACTAAGCCGGAAAAATATAAACCTTATAATTCTAATATCGATTTCATTGATACTAGTAAAAATAATATGGATGAGTATTTAAAAATTATAGATAAAAAATTAAAACATCAAAAGCTCTATGTTAAAAATACAATTCGTGAAACATGTATAGTAACTTTGAAGTAAATTTTCAAAATGATTTTAGAAAAGGAATAAATAACAATTTTTATACGACTATCGATGATTATACACGATTTGCTCCTCTTGCCCAAATGTATATCGCAGATATTGCAGGTGTCGAATCAAGAAGCCATTGGTTTGATCAGACAAAAAATGCGGCAATTTCATTACTCCTCACGGATTTAATAACTACAAAACTGAAACGAGAAATAGAAAAAACAAGACCTAGTGGTTATAATAGAAATGCTTTCCCTTCAGCTCATACAGCATACGCCTTTACTTCAGCAACTGTACTATTTGAAGAATTTAAATAGACAAAACCCTTACTAGCCTATAGTGGATATCTTTTTGCAACTACTACTGCATATTTAAGAATGGCTAAAAATGAACATTGGCTTTCAGATATTCTTCTTGGAGCAGGAATTGGAATTGGAATCACAAAACTCGTCTACCATTTTGACTATCTCTTTGCATGGAATCCTTTCAAAATAAATGATAGTATCGTATTAATTCCTCAGATAAATTCGGAAAGTAAAGGTCTATATATCGCTATAAAAATTTAATATAATACAGACTTCATAGTCTGCGTTTTATTAACCGTCTCCTCCCATTCTAATTGTGGATTCGAGTCATTAGTAATCCCACCTCCAACATAAATAAGTACGTTACCCTCTTTTATTTGCATACAGCGCAAATTCACATATAGATCACTTGTGGTTTTTATAGATTTATAGGCATTATTTTCAACGTTTCGTCTATTGCTATTTCGTGTTGTAGATGTTTTGAGATTAAGTTCACCTAAAAAGCCTGTGTAGAATTCACGATTGTAATTTTCATTAGACAGAATAAATGCTTTTGCTTCTGCTTTAGGTAAGCCACAAACTGCAGGTGTTGGATGTAATGTAGAAATTACATTTTGCAATTTTTCTGATTTTAAGACTCCCGAAATTTGAGATTGCAAGTGCAATAATTGACCCGCTTTGATGGTTTGAGCAGGTGTTGCTGTAAGTCTTTCTGTGAAAGGTATTAGCTCCTTTTCAATAAAGTCTGTAACGACTTGTTGCTCATCTACATTTTTAGCGTCCCACTCAACTTCAGTTGTATCGAGATATGGCTGAGTTCCAGCCAAAGACATTGTTTTAAAACGTTGTCCTTGAAGATTCAATAATGTTTCAGGAGTAGCTCCTAACCATAAACCAACACTAGGATGATACCAGATGTATGTAAATGCTGATGTATATTTTTTTAGTAGAGACTGAAAAATATGTATCGGATTATCTTCTGAAATTGAAACCGATTCTACTCTGGACAATACTACTTTTTTTAATTGACTGTTTTTGATCGCATCAATTCCTTTTTGGACTAATTCAACATGATTTTTGTTATCTGTTTCTGAATCTGTTAAAGCGGTCTCGTTTTGTTCCTTTTCCGAAGAAAACGATAGTTCCGAGGTTATGATTTGACAAATTTCCGAAGGAAAAATTATGGTGTTTTCTTCAGAATTAAATGGTGAAAATATAAATCCCCTTTCAGTAAAATCATCTACAGTGTGAATGCTATCATCATTTTGAAGCATGCCTCTTACACTAGAGGAATTGGGCTTTCTATAAGCAACAAAAGGTTGTTTAAATTTGTAATGTGATTCAATATGTGAAAAAAAATCCTCTTGAAGCATCGCTTATTTCTTCTTAGGAAGTGATATGGTTGACAACCTACAAATAGATACCAAATTGTCATGATCATCAGTGATTCTAATATCTAATATCTGTGTCGTTCTCCCTTTGTGCAAAAAGGTAGCTTTTGCATAAACATAACCTTCTGATACACTTTTTAGGTGATTGACTGTTATCTCGAGTCCGCGAACAAACATATTTTCAATATCCATAAAAATGTGTGATGCAAAACTCCCAACACTCTCTGCTAAAGCTGCAGTTGCACCACCATGTAATACTCCATCGGGTTGATATACTCTGGAATTGACTGGCATTCTAGCGACTAAAAAATCTTCTCCATAGTCTATCATCTCAATATTTAAGGTTTCCATTAAGGTGTTTTTGCTGACTGAATTAGCATGTGCCAAAACAGCTTCTTTAGATAATTGCATAGAAATACTGTATTTTTAAAGTCGATAACAAAAATACGAAATGAATTCTACAGAAAAGGAAATTTCTTATACCATTAGTAATAGTTACTCCACGTTAAATAAACTTACAGATCAAACAAAAAATATCTGGTTTGTATGCCACGGAATGGGCTATTTAAGTCGTTACTTTTTAAAATATTTCAAAGGTCTAAACCCAGAAGAGAATTATATTATAGCACCTCAAGCTCAAAGTAAATACTATGTTTCTTCAAATTTCAAACATGTTGGAGCAACCTGGTTGACTAGAGAAAACACATTAATCGAAACTGAAAATGTGATGCGTTATTTTGATGCCATTTTTGAAGACGAACAGATAACAGTAAACAAAAATTTGATTGTATTTGGATATTCTCAAGGGGTTAGTGTTGCGATGCGCTATATAGCAAAACGGCAATTACATTGTTCACATTTGGTTTTACATTCTGGTGGTATTCCAAATGAATTAAAGGCAAAAGATTTTGAGTACTTTTCTGGTAAAACTAAACTCATCTACGGAACAAATGACGAATACCTCAATGATGAGCGTATGATACAAGAACAAAAGAAAGCTAATGACCTATTTGGAAAAGATTTGGAGGTGATTTCATTTGAAGGTATTCATGAAGTCAATATGGAATTAATTAATACCCTTATCTAAAAAAAGAAGTAGCCATAAAAAATGACTACTTCTCCCAAAAGTAATAGTTTGCTATTCAATCAATTACCTTTACCTCTTTTTATTTGAAGGAATTATTTTCTTGACAACACTTCCTCTATTGGTTGATACTTTGATAAACAATATCTGATCATTGGCATCTGATAGATCTATTGGAATGATCATTTCAGAATTTTTAACGTAGTCTTTAATTGTTATATCTTCTAATACCAATCCTCTTATATCCATAATCTGAATTGCTACATCTGTTTCAAAATCAAATTCATAAGCGATATTAATCTCTTTAGAATATGGTATAGGATAAGCTTTAAAGTCTACAGATTTAATTGAATTCTCTCTATTAGAAACATTACATTTATATATTTCGACTTTAAATTTCATTATTAACTCACATTCGGTACCAATCCCATAAACATAAAATATTCCATGGATACCAATAGACATTAAAGAAGGATCTAAACTGTAGGTCCCATCGTTATTATTTATTACTCCATCTCCATAATAAACCCCTCCTTCTGGCGTACCACCAGATAAGACAATAACTCCATCTTTTTCACAGGAAGTTATTGATGAATGGTCAAAACCACTGCTAGAAATAACGTTTAAAACTAAGGTAGCACTATACTTACACCCATTAGCATCTGCCATTTTCATTGTTACTGGTGAATCTTCAATAGTATAAGTATAACCAGTGACAGGCCATAGGTATGATCCGCCTTCACAAATAGCGACTTCTTCTTCGATATCATCTGTTCCTGCATATTCATAAAACTTAACAATCGCAGAGGATCCTGGACATGATTCTGTTGAAGTAATCGTATAGGCATAATCTCCTGCAACTGGACCACTCCATATACCACCTTCAGTAGGGCTCCCTCCTAATGCGTCAAACAATTCCGCTTCAGATGGCTCAACACCTTGACAAACTGTCAATGTGCCATTTTCTCCTGCATTTGCTCCATCCACTTCGTAAAGTATCAATGTCGCTGAGTATGAACACCCATTCTCGTCTTCAAGGTTAATTATAACCGGAGAGTCTTCTATAGTATATGTTTCACTATTTATATACCAGTTATATGATCCCTCTTTACAAATAGAGACTTCATCATTAACGTCATCAACTTTTTCATATTCATAGACTTTTACAATAGCTGAGTCACTAGGACAATTGTTTGTGGATTCTACTGTATAAGTATAATCTCCATTTACTGGACCACTCCATAAACCGCCTTCATCTGGATTACCTCCTAATGCGTTAAATAATTCTGCTTCAGATGGTGTAACACCTTCGCAAACTGTTAAATTACTATTCTGTCCTGCATAAAGTAATGCTGACTCAGTAATATCCCAAGCACAAGTTTCATTATTAAACGTTGCCGTTTCAAAACATTTAACCTCTGGTTCTAATGGTTTATCTCCTATGATATTCCAAGTACATGTTTCACCGCTGAAGGTTGCTGTCTCGTAACATTCTGTTAGTGGTGTTTCTGGTTTATCTCCAGTTACTTCCCATTGACACGTTTGATCGCTATACGTTGCTGTCTCATAACATTCTGTTACTGGTGCTTCTGGTTTATCTCCTATGATATCCCAAGCACATGTTTCACTATTGAATGTTGCTATCTCAAAACACTTCGTTAGTGGTGTTTCTGGCTTGTCGCCTGTAACATCCCAAGTACATGTGTCACCGTTGAAGGTTGTTGTCTCGTAACACTCAGTTACTGGCTCTTCTGGTTGGTCGCCTGTAATATACCATTTACATGTTTCACTATTAAATGTTGCTATCTCAAAACACTTCGTTAGTGGTTCTTCTGGCTGATCGCCTGAAACTGTTAATACTGTTGTATATGGACAACCATTTGTATCCGTTTTTGGAATATCAAACGTTCCTACTGGATAATCGACACCTTCATAGTTAAATGTATTTCCTACACAAACTTCGCCTAATGCAGTATCGTCTGGTGTCACTGAATAATAATCTACTGTTACTTCATCTGCTACACTTGAACAACCAGTTAGTGTTTCTGTGATAATCAAACTATAAATCGTTGTTACCGCTGGTGTGGCTGTTGGCTGTGCTATTGCCGGATCGTCTAAACCTAAAATTGGTGTCCATGCATAAGTAAAACCTGATACTGATGCCGTTCCTATTAATGCACTTGTGTTATTACAATCTATAATAGCATCCGCTCCTGCTAAGGCTGTTGGTAAATCTGTATCTACACTTACCGTTACTTCATCCGCTACACTTGAACAACCAGTTAGTGTTTCTGTTATAATCAAACTATAAATCGTAGTTACCGCTGGTGTGGCTGTTGGCTGTGCTATTGCCGGATCGTCTAAGCCTAAAATTGGTGTCCATGCATAAGTAAAGCCTGCTAGAGATGCCGTTCCTATTAATGCACTTGTGTTATTACAATCTATAATAGCATCTGCTCCTGCTAAGGCTGTTGGTAAGGCAAATACTATTATGTCTTCAGTCGCTGAGTCTGAACAGCTACCATCCACATAACTATAGGTAATTGTGTGAGTTCCCGCAGTTGCTGCAACTGGATTAAAACTATAGGTCGTACCATTGCCGTCATCAGTTACACCTGCTCCTGAATACACACCGCCTGCTGGACTTCCACCACCAATATTTGTTAGGATACCTGCATCTAAACATAAGTCTTCTGGTGCTGTAAATGTCGTATCATCACAAGGCGATAATATTGCCGTAGCATCATCTACATCAGAAAAAATATCACTTGGTATGCCACTTATTAAAATCTCTCCTCTGGCAAATGCCAAATTGGTTACAGAACCTGCATTTATATCGTCTTGTGTTATAGAATAAGACCCTGTAAATACCCAAGTCTCTCCAACTTCGAGAACACTATCTCCATCATCTCCTGTATAGGCATTGATGTTACCAATTCTATCATCTGAAACAAAAGGATTTGTAACAGATACATCAGAAGTTACTGCATATTGGTAATTTACCATATCTCCAACAGCAGAATATGGGTCTCCCGAAGTGATTGTCTTGTCTATGAACAAATTAGAAGGGGTTACACAAGTTCCATTTTCCGTAACATGATTATAAATAAAGGTCGAGTCATTGCCATTAAGATCCGTGAATATTAATATATAAATACCTGCCTTAATTGTTTGAGTCGAATATTCTCCAGTTGTATAATTGTTTGTATTAAAGACCAAATTCGAATTCCCACTTTGTTGTAAAGTATACGGGCCACATCCACCTATATCGTTTAAGGTCATTGAAAAGTAGCTATTACTTGAAGTACAATTTTGACCAGTTTCATCATCTTGAAAAATAATAGTCAAACAATTATTATCTGAAGTTTGGCCACAACCAATGGCTTCTGCAATCTCGTAATCTGTAGGACAATTTGAAGGATCATGAGGTATTCCAGAAGAATAAGTAAGTACAATATTAGTTTGACTAGATCCGCCATCATCTCCTACGAAGTTATAGACTACACCATCAATTACAATGAAGCCTCCAGAGCAATCTTCCTCATCGCCACCAATTAATGCACCTCCTTGTTTAACAACAAAATCGCATGCTATATTTTGGTCGGCAGCCGAGTTACCCGCCTCAAATTCAAATGTAAACGCTAAATTTCCATCAGTATGGTTAGTACATTGATAGTTAATTGGACATTGCGCGTTTATAGAATAAACCCCAATAAATAGAAAAGCCAAAAATAACAATATTTGTTTTTTGACTTCAAAATTTAATAAAAATCTAGAACAATTTTTAAATGATTTAATAGCAATAACCTTCATAATGTTTTGGTTTAAATGTTACACCATTACATCATAGATATGTTATACGTAGATTGGGTTGATATTAGCTATTAATCAACCTCAATAAAAATGCTATTATTAGTTACTAGTTTCTAAGACTCTAGAAACCAGCTATAGGGAATCAATATAAATATATGAGTATTCTAATTGACTCTTGGAATTAATTCGTTGAAATACAAAGTTTTATGGTGGAATGGTATTCACAAAAAAAACACTTCATTTGATAATTCACAAAGTATCGGTTTTTTCTTAAGATAATTTTGAATATTTTAGACAACCATTAAGTCTAAAAACATCAGATGTCAATATTAGAAAACGAGCGTATCCTTTTATCTCCTTTAACTCTTGAAAACTACCATCATTTAATTGAGGTTGCTCAAGAAAAAGATCTCGTCTACTATTCGCCAAGCAACATCTCTTCTTCGGAAAAATTACGAGCTTATGTCAAAGTAGCTTTGAAAGGTTTTGAGGATAAAACCTCAATACCATTTTTAATTTTTGATAAAGACAAACAACAGTATGCTGGAAGCACTCGCTTTGGATTAATTAATTGGGAAAACAAAGTCCTTCATATTGGTTGGACATGGATTGGTCATGAATTTCAAGGTACCGGACTTAATACACATATGAAGTTTTTAATGCTTCACCATGCTTTTGAAACTTTAGAGTTTGAAAAAGTAGAATTCAGAATCGACGAGCGTAATCAAAAATCTAGAAAAGCCATTGAAAAATCAGGAGCTAAGCTTGAAGGAATATTAAGAAAAGACACGGTTATGAACGACGGATTTAGACGCAGTACATGCTGTTATGGCATCTTAAAAGGAGAATGGCCAACTATTAAGGCTACAGTTTTTGGTGCCTATTAACTTGTCTTCTGAAGGGTTTTGTTTTTTTCTTTTAAAATGGCCAATTGTTTTTCTAAAAACGTAATGGCTTGCTCTGTTTTATAACTTGTTTTTGAGGCAATGTCTTTAAATTCTTTTTTTAGTGTTTCCTGACCAGACTTAGCCGCCTTAGACACATCGTCTTTTACTTCTATAAAATCCTTAGATAACTGATCTTTTATAGTCGTACCTTCTTTTTTAAGGTTATCTCTTGTAATCTTGCCTTTCTCTGGCGCTAACAATACGCCAGCAGCTGCTCCTATTAATACACCTAATACTATGGCTCCTTTATAAATCATAACTACTTTATTCTTTTAGTTAAACTTGTTTTATTTATACGTCGTAAAACTTGCTCTTTTGTTACAAACAATCTCCGAATCAAACACTTATGTAGATGTGATTTTTAATTTTTTAGATCTGGGACATGGCTTTATTTATCGCTTCAAATACACCTTTTACATTGTCATTTTCCGGATTCAATTCCACAGATTTTTTACAGTTTTAAGATATAAAATTGATTATTCACTAATTCACCAAATTAGCTACAATAGCTTTTACAGGAAGAATTTCTTTAGTATGCTCAATACTTGGTCCTGCAACCCAAACGGTTTTATAGGTTGCTTTTTTAGCCGCTTTTTCAGTGGCTTTCATTCCTATGGAGAAGCGCACCATTTTAACCCACTTTTTAAGTTTTTTGTTTTTATTAAGCAGATTTTCTATCCATGTAGCTTTGGTTCCAATTTTCTGAACATAAGGCGTGTTAATTACGGTACAAGGTGTCCCAGAAATACGCTCTGTCATAATGATATCTTCTTCTCCAAAATCTACACAAGCTTGTTTGTAGTCGTCGGTAACTCCTGCTTCAACTGAAGCGATAAACGGACTCCCAACCGAAACGCCTGCAGCACCATAACTCAACATCTTTTCAATATCAGCTTTACAACCTACGCCTCCTGCAGAAATGACAGGTATAGATAAATTACCATGTAATAGTCTTATCAATTCTTCTGGAGATAAATTTCCTCGATGACCACCTGCTTCATTATTGACAGCAATAGCAGCATCTGCTCCTAAACTTTCAACTTTTTTGGCGAAATGTAAATCGGTGACATCACAATATACTTTAATACCTACAGCATGTGCCTGATTTATAGTTTCTTCTGGACTTCCTAAAGAGGTAATAATAAAATCACAGCCTTCTTCACATATCACTTCTAACTGACCTTTATATTTGATATTCGATTTGTTGACAATCAAATTAAACCCAAACGAACCACCTTCAACTTTATTTGCTTTCAACGCTCTTAAGGCAGTACGCAACTCGTCTAAAGTCCTATAGTTTAATGCAGGAATACAACCTGCAATTCCAGCTTTCATAGCTTCTGTAACCATAGCCACATTAGAGACCAAAAACATTGGTGCTTGAATGATAGGGTAAGTAATATTAAGTTGCTCTGTAAGCTTAGTGTTCATAAATATCAAATTGAATTAACGTCCAACTTCGCCAAAGTATTATTGGACAAGCACAAATATAATAAAATATTATGCACGCATAACATATTGATATCCTATAGCTCCATTCTAGTAAAGAAAACATCACGAATCTGATATATATCATTGCGTTAAAGTCATATAAAATATACCTTCAAGTTAATAATCATAACATATAAAAATATGAAAAAATCAATCTTAATTGCACTGATATTCGTTTTGAGTAATCAGATGTATGCACAAATTACTGAACTCCCTGAGGTTTTAATTACCGCAGTGAACTATAAGTATCTAAATGCTGTAGATTCTGCAGAGAATTCACTTACTATTCAGATGCTAGAAGAAAAAGTCGCAATGTTCGATATAAAAAATTCTGAATATTATAACGATGAATATGATACTTACCAGGTATCGTTTTATATTCCAGACGGAAAAATATTAGCTGCTTATGACAAAAATGGCAAATTAATACGTACAATTGAGAAGTTCAAAAATGTTAAACTGCCTAAAAAAGTACAAACTGCTATTGCTAAGCGCTTTCCAAAATGGTCAATGACAAGCGATGTTTATTTAGTAAGCTTTCATAAAAAGAAGGATGTCGCCAAAAAACAATATAAAGTGAGACTTGAAAATGGTGATAAAAAGATGAAGGTAAAAGTAGATCAAGAAGGAAACTTTCTATAATAGCTTATCATTTAATAAAAGAAACCCAGCAATTTATTGTTGGGTTTTTCTATGTTCACAACTAACAAGACTAATCTAAAAATCTATAATACCCACATTTTAAATAAGCACCTTCAGGAAACCCAATTGGATGATCAATATCATGCTGCGTTTTTTGTACTACGGAAAAAGAACGTTTTGTAGATTTTAAGGTCTGTTCATTAATATCATGAAATGCAGTAGCTGTCACGCGAGACGAACAGGACGCTAATACTAATAAACCTTCTCTTGCTGTAAGCTTCTCACCTAGTCTAGCTAATTGCGCATATTTCTTTTTGGCAAGTTGAATTTCAGTTTGCTGCTTTGCAAAACTTGGCGGATCAATAACCACCACATCAAATTTCTTTTTTTCTGAAATGAGCTGTTCTAAGATTTTGAAGGCGTCTCCAGCGAGTGTCATATGCTTCCCTGAGTAGTCATTAAGTTTTCCATTCTGAACGGCAATCTCTAATGCTTGCGTACTAATATCTAAACTTGAAACCTCTTTTGCTTTATTAGCTAATGCATGAACTGAAAATCCGCCAGCATAAGAAAACACATCCAAAACAGTTTTGTTTTTGCTTAATAAACCAACTTGTCTTCTATTTTCGCGATGATCCAAAAAGTAGCCTGTTTTATGACCTTTAATCACATTTGCAGAAAAGTTAACACCATGCTCTACAAATTCTATGACTTCATTCTCTAAAGTTCCGTAAACGACTTCACCATCTTTTAGTTCATGTGAATCTGATTGTTGTAACCCACGACTTAATCTTATAACAATCGTTTCACATCCTGAAGTTGCTATTAAACTTTCCAGAATGGTTTTAAGAAAAGGTAGCCAGATTTCAGAATAGAGTTTGACGACTATGACCGAATCATATACATCGGCAATGAGAGACGGAAATCCGTCGGTTTCTCCAAAAATTAACCTGTAGCTTGTGGTTTCTGTTTTTAATAATGGAAGTCTTATTTGATACGCTTGCTGAATTTTCCGAAGAAAAAACGCATCATCTATTTGAACAGGTTTACTATCACTATAAATCATCTTGATACGAATAGGAGAATTAGCATCATACAATCCGATACCAATCATACCGTTTTTACGCTTTCCGAACACAATGGCCAAATCACCTGTTTTGGCATCAGCATTAATTTTTACAATGCTATCTGAAAACACCCAAGGATGTGACTGTTGCACATAGTTTTCTCCTTTTGAGGTGAGTTTTACGGCGAGACGTTTGGGTTGATATGTGTTTTCTATTGAAGAGGAAAATGTCATGACTGCAAATTAACGGGTTTTAAATAGAACTTCAGCTTTATGCATAAAAAAACGCAACCATTGCTGATTGCGTTTTTTCAAATGTTAAGTAATTATATGTTTATTTCACTTCTTCGAAATCTACATCTTCTACATCATTTGCTTCTGCTTCACCATTTTGGCTAGCGTCTGGTCCTGGTGCTTCTCCACCTTGCGGCGCATCGGCTTGAGCTTTGTACATTTCTTCTGAGGCCACTTTCCAAGCTTCATTGATTTTCTCTAAAGCTGGCTCGATAACTTCGATCTCTTTAGTTTCATAAGCTTTCTTCAATTCTTCAAGTGCTTCTTCGATTGGCTTTTTCTTATCATCTGATAATTTTTCACCGAATTCTTTTAACTGACTTTCCGTTTGGAAAATCATAGCATCTGCTTCATTTAATTTATCAGCTGTTGCTTTTGCTTTAGCATCTGCATCTGCATTCTCTTCAGCTTCTTGCTTCATTTTAGCAATCTCTTCTTCAGTTAAACCAGAAGATGCTTCAATACGAATATCTTGAGTTTTATTTGTTGCTTTATCTGTTGCAGATACTTTGATAATACCATTGGCATCAATATCAAATGTCACTTCAATTTGAGGTGTTCCTCTTTGAGATGGTGGAATACCATCTAAATGAAAACGACCAATTGTTTTGTTATCTGCTGCCATTGGACGCTCTCCCTGTAATACATGGATTTCTACCGATGGTTGATTATCTGCTGCTGTTGAGAATACTTGTGATTTCTTAGTAGGAATCGTAGTATTCGCTTCAATTAACTTAGTTAAAACGTTACCCATAGTTTCGATACCTAGAGATAAAGGTGTGACATCTAATAACAACACATCTTTTACATCTCCTGATAATACACCACCTTGGATTCCTGCTCCTAACGATACAACCTCATCTGGATTAACTCCTTTACTTGGCGCTTTTCCGAAGAACTTCTCTACTTCAGCTTGCACTATTGGAATACGTGTAGATCCACCAACTAAAATCACTTCGTCAATATCACTCTTTGATAAACCTGCTGCTTTTAAAGCTGATGCACATGGCTCAATCGTACGTTTTACTAAATCGTCAATTAATTGCTCAAATTTAGCACGTGTTAATGTGCGCACTAAGTGTTTTGGTCCTGATGCTGTAGCAGTTACATATGGTAAGTTTATTTCTGTTTGAGTAGAAGATGATAATTCAATCTTCGCTTTTTCAGAAGCTTCTTTTAAACGTTGTAAAGCCATTGGGTCTTTACGTAAATCGATCCCTTCTTCAGTATTAAACTCATCTGCTAACCAGTTAATGATTTTTTGATCTACATCATCACCACCTAAATGTGTATCACCATCTGTAGATAATACTTCAAATACACCATCTCCTAATTCAAGGATAGATACATCATGTGTTCCTCCACCAAAATCGAAAACAACGATTTTTTGGTCAATTCCCTTTTTATCCATTCCATAAGCTAAAGCTGCTGCTGTAGGCTCATTAATGATACGTCTTACTTTTAAACCAGCAATTTCACCTGCTTCTTTAGTCGCTTGACGTTGAGAATCGTTGAAGTAAGCCGGCACTGTAATTACAGCTTCCGTTACATCTTGACCTAAATAGTCTTCAGCAGTTTTCTTCATTTTCTGAAGAATCATTGCCGATAACTCTTGTGGTGTATATAAACGACCATCGATATCCACTCTTGGTGTATCGTTGTCACCTTTCACCACTTTATATGGTACACGTTCTGCTTCTTTTTTAGATTCAGAATATTTGTTACCCATAAAACGCTTAATCGAATAAACTGTTTTTGTTGGGTTTGTTACTGCTTGTCTTTTTGCTGGATCACCAACCTTAATTTCTCCACCTTCTACAAAGGCGATAACCGAAGGCGTCGTTCTTTTACCTTCAGCGTTTGGGATTACTACTGGCTCATTTCCCTCCATTACAGAAACGCAAGAGTTTGTAGTTCCTAAATCGATTCCAATAATCTTACTCATAATTTTATATTTAGTTTTATCTATTTCCTTTTCTTCGGAAATGTGATATTCATTTTTATTCGTAATCTATATGTCAATCATTATGCCATGACAAAAAATATGACATGATGTCATTTCTACTAATTAAACTTTTAAATAAAAACTCTTAAATAATTTAAAACAGATTATATTTGACGCACTTAAACGATTTCGTAAATGGAGTGTATTTCTGTATTTGACATGCTTAAAATAGGTGTTGGCCCATCAAGCTCACATACCTTAGGTCCTTGGCGCGCTGCAGAGCGCTGGATTAAAGAACTTAAAGACACTAATAAGTTCGACAAAGTTGAAAAAATCTCTGTAGACCTTTATGGTTCTTTGTCATTAACAGGAAAAGGGCATGCCACAGATTACGCCCTTATACTTGGTTTAATAGGAAGTGATCCTGAAACCATTCCAACCGAAAACATTACTGACGAAATCAACACTGTAAAGTCTACAAAAACTTTAAACTTTAATGGCGAAAAAGTCTTGGGCTTTGATACCGAAACTGATATTATTTTCAATAGAAAATTTTTACCTTTTCATTCCAACGGAATGACATTTACAGCAACTATAAATGGACAACTTAACAAATCGACCTTCTACTCTATTGGTGGCGGATTTGTTGTAAAAGAAGAACGTACCAATCATAAGAAGAATTTTGAAATCAAATGCTCATTCCCCTATCCCATTGAAAAAGGCACTGAGCTTCTTAAATTTTGTAAAGATTTAGATAAGCCAATTTCAGAAGTTGTATTAGAAAATGAAAAATCAATTCGTTCAGAAGATGATATAAATAACGAACTCAAACGCATTTGGGATACCATGCTAGAATGCATGTATATTGGTTGTCATACGGAAGGTAATCTTCCGGGCGGACTCAACGTAAGACGTCGTGCTTATGACATGCATCAAAGTCTGAGGGGAAGTACTCCTTATTCAAATCCTGTTGAATGGATTTATTCCATTAGAAGTACTGAAGTTAAGTTTCGTCAAATCCTAAAATGGGTAAGCTGCTATGCCTTAGCTGTGAATGAAGTTAATGCATCTCTTGGACGCGTAGTCACAGCACCTACAAATGGAAGCGCAGGTGTTATTCCTGCCGTGTTGATGTATTATCTGGTTATTGAAAATCACGATGGTAATTTTGAAGACATCAAACGTTTTTTACTCGTCGCTGGAGAAATAGGAAGCATATTTAAAAAAGGAGCGACAATAAGTGCCGCTATGGGTGGATGTCAAGCAGAAATTGGTGTGTCTTCAGCAATGGCAGCTGGAGCCTTATGTGAATTGTCTGGCGGAACACCAGAACAGGTTTTAGTCGCTGCTGAAATTGCTATGGAGCATCATTTAGGTTTAACTTGTGATCCCATTGGAGGCTTAGTTCAAATTCCTTGTATTGAGCGTAATGCTATGGGAGCTATAAAAGCTATTAATGCTTGCGAACTGGCTTTAGACACCAATCCAAACAATGTCAAAGTTCCTTTAGATACAGTTGTAAATACGATGTGGGAAACCGCAAAAGACATGAATACCAAATACAAAGAAACCTCTGAAGGCGGTTTAGCTGTTAGTGTTAATATGGCAGATTGTTAAATCTAACATTTACTCTTGTTTACAATCACGTCGTCGGGTATCAATAAGGTAAATAATTTTCCATTTTCCTTCATCTTTAAATAACTGAAAAGAATTGACGCCACAATGGCTAAAATTTCCATCAAACCAAAAATTATAAGGTGTCCAAGCATTTGCCATATCGCCATCAACTTGGATATTGAAACCTAAAAGTTCTTCTTTAAATTTTTTATCCTTCGGAATAGATACAATAGAATTCAGGAATTTTTTAAATTCTGAAATGCTTAAAACGGCTTTTCCTTCTTTATCCTTTCCTATGGACTGCATCTGTATATCTTTACTAACAGTTTCGAGAATCATTGTACTGTCTTGTTTATGAAAGCCTTCGAAAAAACGTTCAATAGTTGCTTTTACGTTATCACTTTCCGAAGATTGAGAAAAGGAAAGTGTTGAAACTAATAGTGCAATAAAAAAGATAGAATGCTTCATAATTTTAAAATTTCAGTTAAATTATAAAATAAATAGGTTTTAGCGCTTAGAATAAATAAAGTTTAACAAATCTCTGTATTTTTACGAATAATTAATTTTTACAATATGTCTACTGCAAAAAAAGATTACAAAAGGATTACCGTGAAATCTCTTATTGAGATGAAACTTAATAAAGAAAAAATATCTATGCTTACGGCTTACGATTATACAATGGCAAAGATTGTTGATGGTGCTGGTATAGATGTTATTTTGGTTGGCGATTCTGCAAGTAATGTTATGGCTGGACATGAAACCACTTTACCTATCACTTTAGACCAGATGATTTATCACGCATCGTCTGTTGTTAGAGCGATTGAGAGAGCTTTGATTGTGGTCGATTTACCTTTTGGGAGTTACCAAAGTGATCCAAAAGAAGCGTTGCGCTCTTCGATTAGAATCATGAAAGAATCTGGTGGTCATGCTGTAAAAATGGAAGGAGGAAGAGAAGTAAAAGAATCTATAAAGCGTATACTAAATGCTGGAATTCCGGTTATGGGACACTTAGGATTAACCCCTCAATCTATTTATAAGTTTGGTACTTACACCGTTCGAGCAAAAGAAGAACAAGAAGCTCAACAATTAAAAGAAGATGCATTGATGCTAGAAAGAGCAGGATGCTTTGGAATCGTATTAGAAAAAATTCCTGCAAAATTAGCGAAAGAGGTGGCAGATAGTGTTTCTATTCCTGTTATTGGTATAGGTGCTGGTGCTGGTGTTGACGGACAGGTACTTGTGCTCCATGATATGTTAGGAATGACGCATGAATTCAATCCTCGCTTTTTACGTCGCTATATGAATTTATATGAAGATATGACCAAAGCCATTGGTCAATATGTTGATGATGTGAAAACTGTTGATTTTCCTAGTGATAAGGAGCAATATTAGAGTTTTTACTCGCAGTCGCAGTTTTCAGCTTATACTCAAACACAAAAAATTCTGAGTAACTCTGTGCAACAATAATTATGAAAAAAATCCTTTCCAACAAAATCAATCTTCAAGTTCTATACGAAGACAACCACATTATCATTGTGAATAAACGTGCTGGTGACATTGTTCAAGGTGACAAAACTGGAGACAAGCCTCTTAGCGAAATTGTAAAAGATTATATTAAGGATAAATACAACAAACCTGGAAACGTCTATTTAGGGGTTGTTCATCGGTTAGACAGACCAACAACAGGTGTCGTATTGTTTTCAAAAACGAGTAAAGCTTTACCTCGACTGAATGCATTATTTGCTGAAAAAAAAGCGAATAAAACCTATTGGGCTATTATAAAGAATGCGCCAGAAAACCCTCAAGACACACTAATCAATTGGTTGAAGAAGAATCCTAAGAATAATAAATCTACTGCATATCCAAAAGAAATTAAGGATAGCAAGAAAGCTATTCTACATTATAAAATTCTAAAAGCATTGGATAATTATTTCCTATTGGAGATTGAACTCGAAACAGGAAGGCATCATCAAATTAGATGTCAGTTATCAACTATAGGGTCACCAATAAAAGGGGATTTAAAATATGGGTTTGATCGAAGCAATAAAGATGCAAGCATTAGTTTACACGCAAGACGACTAGAATTTATTCATCCCGTTTCTAAAGACACCATAGACGTTTCAGCGCCTTTACCAAACGATCCTATCTGGAATGCTTGTGAGGATAAAAAGGATAGTTAATAACAAGCTCTACACCTTCATTAGGTTGCGATTTGAGATTAAAATTAGCATTAATGAGCTCTGCCCTACTTTTCATATTGATGAGTCCAGAACCTTTCTCTGCGGAAGCAACATCAAATCCTACACCATCATCAGATGCAGTAATAATGAGATGTTCAGGTTTATAATCTAAAATTACGTTTAGATGATTAGCTTCAGAATATTTCACAGCATTAGAAAAGAACTCTTGCAAAATTCTAAATATAATAATTTCGTGTTTTTTGTCTTTTAGTTCGCGCTTTTCACCTTTAATTTGTAATTCGGCAGAAGCAAATTTCATTCGCTTTAGACGCTTAAGTTCATTGGTAATAGATGCTTCAAAGCCAATGTTTAAAATCACATCATTATTTAAAGATTTTGATAGCGAACGAACTTCTTTTAAACTCTCTTTTACGATTTGAGTTGTTTCGGTAACCTTACTTTTCAAATCTTCAGGCACTTTGGCCCCTAACATATTGAGTTGCATACTAGCGTAAGCAAGAAGCTGACCAACATTGTCATGCAACTCCCAACCTATATGTTTAAGGGTTTGTTCTTGAATTTCAGTTTGTGATCTAGAGATTTCTTCATCAAACTCTTGTTGTTGTTTAACTTGATCTAATAGCAGCTTATTTTTTCGTTTCTGAAAGGTTACAAAAAAGAGTATCACCATCACTGATAGCAATAATACCGCAAAAATGACATAGCCAATTAAAGCAATTTGTTCTTCATTTATTGCTTGCTCTTCTTGAGCGAATACCAAAAACCGAATGCAAAGCATAAGTATGTACATATATTTATAAATAATAAAAGTAAATATCTAAAAATGACAAAATCAGCATTTACCTCTCTAAAATAAGCATTAAAAATGAACAATGGTGTCACACAAAGATACCATAGCAACAAGGCTACACTAATGTAAAACGATGGTAATTTATAATACTGAAGAATATACTCACTATTCATCAATTCAATGAAATAGCTAATTACATAAATAGATACAATTACAGATGCCAAAATATCATCATAAGGTAAACCTAAGACAAAAAAAGCATCAGTAAATGTGTAATAAAATATGGAAAAAATACTATAAAAAATTACAATAGCTCTTATCAGTATCTTCAATGATTTGTTACTAAGTAATCCTGAATAAAAAACACCCAATAAACCAATAGAAAGAAATGAATAAATATTATACAACCACATGTTCTTACAAAAGACACTGTTTTTTAGTTTAATAAACCATTCTTTATCATAATTGTTTCGCATTAAACCTGAATATTCACCAATTAGCTCAACAAAGAAAGTAAGCCACAAATAGAATACAAAAATTTTCAAAACAGAGTTTTTATTTTTCTTTAAATAATATGTGCCCGAAATGGCAGCAATAAACTCAACTGACTTTGTTATTACTGAATAATTATCTAAAAAAAAATCTTTCAAAAAATTGTTTTATAATGTTATTGAGGGTAATTAGCTTCTGGCGGAACTCCTTGACCTCCTTTATCCAAGCCAAGTCCTCCAGGAATATCTCCACCTCCGTCTTGTAAAACAAAGTTAAACATATTTCCTTCAGCTTTACTAGGATAGCCTGTTGGCACGAATAACATCGTAGTATAACCTGGAATACTACCTACTGCAGGATGAGCTCCTAAATAAAGTCGCACACCATCCATAGTGTATTGCAAATCTTTTGCTTGTTGTTCTGCAATATCTAAGTAGTTGCGAACGTCTTCTAAGGCATACCAAGATGACCTGTTGTCTCCTCCTTTTACCCCTTTAAAAAATATGCTGCTAATTGAATCATACCTTGGATTGTAAGCTTCGGTTAACACTTTAATTTCTGCTGATTCAATTAAACCTTTTGGGTCTGTGGGCTCCATAGCTTTAAGTCCAACATCATTTTTCTGACAGTAAAAATACATTGCTAAAGCCCCTAGAATAAATCCGAAAATAAGTAATACTAATTTTTTCATAATTTGATTAGTTATAAATTAATTGCACTCTAAATGTATTGAAAATCTTAATACAAACCCATTATTCATGTTAAAAGCAAGGGTTTTTCTTACTATTTAAGGCGTTTAAACCGAATCTTATTACTGAAAAACATCTGTGAAAGGCTATTTATAGAAGATTCAGTAAGTTGTAAAATTCTTGGATATCCACCAGTAGTTTGGCAGTCTCTCATTAACACCATCAATTGACCAGAAGGCGTCAGCTGTACTGTTCCAGGCAATACTAAGGATGTGATAATAGGCTCAAGCGCATTATCAAATGGTTCATTAAACTGATAAGCCATTCGGTTACTATCTTTCGAAATTGTAAAGTCAGTGTTAAACAAAGTTTTCTGTAAACTTGTGTCTAGTTTATCAAATTCTGGTCCTGTAAAAGCATCTAGATCTTTGGTGTCAAAATGCTTATTATTTACTTTAATCGTCGAAAACGTCCTTTCTGTAGGTTTCTTTATATCTAAAATTGGTAAAATATCACCTTTTACAAGTTTATAAGCAGACGTAACACCTCCATACATGCTTCGACTTCTCATTTTCTCTTCTGTCTGGAATCCTCCTAATACCGAAATATAAGCTCTACAGCCATAATTTAGCTTTCCGAATTTTAATGTATCTCCACTGTTTATAGCCACTACAGTATTATTTTTTATAACTGAAGTATTTATAGTAGCACTCATATCTGCACCTGTAATACAAATCATAGTATCTTGTATAAATTGAAGTTGAGGACCAGAAACAACACATTCTATAACAGCAGCATTATCATTGTTTCCTAAAATAGAATTGCCTAAAGCAGCCGAATAGCTATCCATAACTCCCGAAATAGGAACGCCATACTCCTGAAACCCTAATCGACCAACATCCTGAACCGTATCATATAAACCTGTTTTAATCACCTTAACCATAAAACACCTCACTTTCTATTTGATATGATCCATTATCTATCTTATCTTGAATCTCATCATACTGACTTCTATCTATAGGAATAAACTGAATTTTATCTCCTGATTTCGCAAAACAGGGCTCCCTTTTATTGGGATCAAAAAAGTGTATTGGTGAATTTCCAATGATATTCCAACCTCCAGGGCTCAAATTTGGGTACACTCCTGTTTGTTGTCCTCCAATCGCAACAGCTCCTTTTTCGATGTGCAATCTCGGACTCTTTTTCCGTGGAAAATATAAGCGTTTATCCAATCCGCCTAAGTATAAAAAACCAGGCAAAAAACCAACAAAAAAAACAATGTAAATCGCTTCAGAATGGAGCTTGATAATTTCAAGTTTTGACAGCTTTTTATTTTCGGAAATTTCAACCAAATCTAAACCAAAATCGTTATCATAACACACCGGAATCCTCCAGTGCTTCAAGGCACGTTTAGTTTTACTCACTCGGTCAGAATATGAGGTCTTAAGCATTAAAATTTCACCATAGACGTTATCAATAGTGAATTTGTAAATTATTAGTATCGAGCTATATGCGTTGTTTACTTGAACTATAGATTTAACTCTTGAATTTAAAAGATGATTTTTAAAAATCAACACATCATCAAGTATATTTTCAGTAATTTCCGTAGGCCATTCCACCAAAATAGAGCGTTCTGAAAAGCGTCGATATGTAAGTTCAAAATCCATTGAATACAATTAAGAAATTTCGATATTATTTTTCCTTAGTTTTACTATTAAATCTTTTAAATTTTTTACGACATCTTCTCCGTCTCCGTGCACACAAAAAGTATCTGCTTTCAACTCCACTTCTACTCCATTTATGGCAGTTACTTTTCCGTCAATAATCATTGGATACATATGTTGAAACATAGCTTCAGAATCATGAATTACTGCATGCTCCTCAGTTCTTGAAACCAAAGTCAGGTCTTGATTGTAATTTCTATCCGCAAAAGCTTCAAACTTAACTTGCAAACCTTCTTTACTTGCGGTTTCAGAAATAATCGATTGAAAAGGCACATATAAAAAGATCTCATTACCAAAACGCTTAACAACATCCACAATTATAGATGCTGTGTTTTCATCTACAGCTGCTAAATTATATAAAGCGCCATGAGGTTTTATATGATGTAATGGTACATTCTGCTTATCAAGAATGGTTTTTAAGTTATCTATTTGCTCATAAATACTATTGTGTAATAACTCTGAAGTCATCTTCAAAACTTTCCTGCCAAAATTCTCTTGATCTGGAAACGATGGATGCGCTCCAATCTTCACCTTATAGTCTTTCGCCAATGTTACAACGGTTTCCATGGTAGAGGTATCTCCTGCATGACCACCACAGGCGATATTACAAGAGGAAATCAATGGCATGAGTAAGGCTTCATTGCCCATACCTTCACCTAAGTCGCAGTTGATATCTATTTTATTCACAAGAATCATAACAAATTAAACACTTTCAAAATACTCTTAACACCTAAAAACAAAGCTATTCCGAAGATAACAAATCCGAGAATATTTTGAACTAATGAGTTTTTATATTTCCCAAGGACTGACGCCTTGTTCATTATCCACAATAAAAAACCAGCAATCACAGGCAATAGCAATCCGTTAGCAACCTGAGCAAACTTTATAATTTCAATGGAACTAAATCCTATTGAAGAAAACAATACGCCTAAACCAAGAATAAACATCCATACCATTCTAAATCGTTTGGTTTTCATATTAGAGCTCCAACCTAAACACCCTGAAGCGACATAAGCCGCTGCCAAAGGTGCTGTAATTGCACTTGTTATTCCTGCGGCAAATAAACCTAAAGACAGGAAATAGGATGCATAATTTCCGAATAGCGGCTCCAAACCTTTGGCCAAATCCGCAGCGCTATTAACTTCAAACGTCTTTATAGCAGCTGCCGAAATAATGATACACATAGATACCATTCCACCAAGAACTACAGCAATAATCGTATCCTTTCGAGCATATTTTAAATCGGTTTCACTCTTCCATTTTTCTTTTACTAAGGAGGCATGTAAAAACAAATTATAAGGCACAACGGTTGTTCCTACTAAGGCGATGACTGTAAGAATACTGTCGTCTGAAAACTTCGGAATAAACAGTCCTTTAAATATTTCTGACAGATCTGGTTTGGTTAATATTGCCGTGATTAAAAAAGCCAAACTCATTAAAATCACCAATGAGATTAACGTTTTTTCTAAGATTTTATAATTTCCGATGTATAGCAAAACAAAGGCTACAGCACCTATGATTAATGGAAAAATGCCAAATGAAAAATCATAAATAGAAACTTGAGATTCACCAAACACAGCCTCTAACCCTAATACACTGCCACTAATATTCCCTGCTTCATAAGCCGCATTTCCAATAACAATTGCCGACAGAATTAAGATAATAGCTAAGGTTCTAAATATAGGATTTGAAATTTCAGACCGAATCACTTCAGATAAACCCTTTTGTGAAACAATACCCAAACGTGCTGACATTTCTTGCAAGACAACCGTTGCTAGAATTGATAACAACATTGCCCAAAGCAATGAAAATCCAAAGTTCACACCAGCTAGAGTGCAAACAGTAACCGTTCCTGGACCAATAAATGCTGCTGCTACTAATGGTCCGGGACCAATATTTTTAAACCAGTTTTTAATCACGTTCCACAGAATTTAATGCATAAATCGCAAAGCTACCCAACCAATGACCACCTTCATAACTATCACCGACAATACTAGGCAAGGAATAATTGATGTGCTGATTAGCAATATTTTTCAAATGTGCGTATTCGGGTAAATTACGAGCAATCTCATTTAAACTCCAGGCTCTAGAAAAGTTAACACCATCGAGGTGCACGAGCTTCCCGTCGCTTCTATCACTTACTTTACCAGTATCTAAATTGAAATTTTTATCTTTTAACTGCGGAAGGAAATCATTGAGCCAAGTTTTAAAATCTTCGGTTGGCAATACACGTTTCATCAAAGCAGCTTCCTCGAAACAAGGCGAAAGAAAATCGAATCCACTCGGCTCCCAACTCAATGGACAACCAGCATCACTACTATAAAAATCTTTTGCTCTTAGTTCAATTAAAGCTTTTAAGGGTGAATTTCCAACGGTTTTTGCATAATCGTATGCGAATGACAATCCGAAAGCTGTATTAGGATGTTCACCTACACGAATAGGATAGTACAGTTTTGGCAAGAACTCTAAATATTTGGTGATGATTAAATCAGTTAAAGGCTGCAGATTAGATTCTAATTCTCTAGCCACTGGATCATCCCATGTATGCAATTCTTCGGCGAGTTTTAATAACCAAGCCCAACCGTAAGTGCGTTCGTAGCTTGTATTGTGTTTTCCGAAGAAATATGCCAATTCTGTTTCCATATTAGCTTTCGACATATTCTCTAAAAGCATTCTTTTGGCATCTTCTGAAGTTTCTAAGTCCGGAAACTGCTTCAACAAACTCACTAAACTCCAATGTCCATGAACTGCTGAATGCCAGTCAAAGCAGCCATAAAACGCTGGATGTAAGTCCTGAGGAGATTGTAAATCTGCATCACTACCAATGGTTTGATTGAGTTTATTTGGATATTCGATTTGTATACAATGAATGGGCAGTTGCGCTAAGCGATTGGCCTGAACTAAATCGATTGTTGGGATTGGAGCTTGTTGAATTTCGATTTTGGTTTCAGAATTTTCAGCTGTTTTCTTTTCCGAAGTATTGCAGCTCATTACTAAAATCGCAAAACAGAATAAGTAATAGTTTTTCATGTTATAAATTTAAGGTTTTAAACGACAACATTATTAAGATTATTATCCCAACCCACCTTCACAATCCATACTTCGGTATTGTATGGCTTCGGAAATGTGAGTACCTTTAATAGATCCTGATGGTTCTAAATCGGCAATCGTTCTAGATACTTTTATGATTCTGTCACAAAAACTAGCGGATAAACTCAAAATTTTCAGTTTTAAATTTTTAAATAAAAACTGTATATCTAATTTACGAAAACACAATTATTTAATAAAATTTATAATTTCATAAACCCTATTCGTTATATTTGTAAAGATATAACGGTATTTGTATGATTTCGATAAATGAAGCTATTCAGTTAGTTAAAACCACAACCCAACCACTTTTTAAAGAAACCGTTAAATCTGTTGAAAAATCTGGAAGTTATTATTTATCTAAAGATGTGTTTTCTCCAATTCATATGCCCCCTTTTAGGCAATCTGCTATGGATGGTTATGCTTTAAATTTAAATGACAACCTATCATATACACTAATTGATGAAGTTAAAGCAGGAGACGCACATCAACCCGTATTGAAACCTGGAGAAGCTGTTAGAATTTTTACTGGCGCTCCAGTTCCAGATACAGCTAACGCTATTATGATGCAGGAAAAAGTTAAATCTAGTGGGGATAAAATTGTTATTGAACATAATATATCTGAAGAACACAATATCCGACCTCTTGGTGAACAAGTAAAAGAAGGAGGTATTGCCTTAAAAAAAGGAACAAAACTTACACCAGCTGCCATTGGCTATTTAACATCATTGGGAATTACAGCAGTTTCCGTTTATAAAAAACCGTCAATTGCATTAGTAACTACAGGAAATGAATTGATTAAAGCGGGACAACCTCTGAGTTATGGTAAAATATACGAGAGTAATTCTATAATGCTTCAAAATGCGTTATACAATTTAAAATTTTACGATATTACTTTACATAAGATTGCCGATGATTACGAAAAAACAAAATCTAAACTTCAATCTGTTTTAAATCAAAATGATTTAGTGATTGTGACGGGTGGTATTTCGGTCGGTGATTATGATTTTGTTGGAAAATCACTTCTCGCGTTAAACACCGAAGAAATCTTTTATAAGGTGAAACAAAAGCCAGGGAAGCCTTTATTCTTTGGAAAAAAAGAAGGCACACTTATTTTTGCATTACCGGGAAATCCTGCCGCTGCACTTAGCTGCTTTTATACCTATGTATATATCTCATTACAGAAAATGATGAATCAAGAAGCTCTTGAATTGCCACGTATTAAAGCAAAATCGCTATCAAACTTCAAAAAGAAAGGTGATAGACCCCAATTTTTGAAAGCCATTTACAATAATGGTGAAGTTGAAATTTTAGAAGGACAGAATTCATCAATGCTGCAAACATTTGCACTTTCAAATGCACTAGTTTATATAGCTGAAGATATTTTTAAAATAGATAAAGGTGATATAACTGATGTTATATTATTACCCGTTTGAACCATTATTATGAGCTATAAAATTAAAAGCAGAATATGGATTGAGTCCAAGAACAATGTTTTTCTTGGTGAAGGTCGCGTACATTTATTAAAAGCCATACAGGAAACAGGTTCATTGTCTAAAGCTTCAAAGTCCCTAAATATATCATACAAAAAAGCATGGCACCTTTTAGACTCTGTAAACAAATCTGCTAAAAAACCAGTAACCATAAATAGTATTGGCGGAAAAGGTGGTGGTGGCGCAGAAATTACCGAATACGGAATATCGTTAATTTCTGCTTTCGATGAGATTAACAAAAGCTGTTGGGTGTTTTTAGATGAACAACTTAAAAAAATTGAACGTATATAAATGTTACAAAACGAAAACATATACCTTTTTCTATTAATTCTACCAATAGTCTCGTTTCTATATTCTAGCGTTGGTCATGGTGGAGCAAGTGGCTATTTGGCTTTAATGGCATTATTTTCATTTGTGCCAGAAAGCATGAAACCCACTGCCCTATTACTAAATATTTTCGTGGCTGGAATTTCTTTTTACTATTATTATAAAGCAGGTTTTTTTAATAAAAAACTTTTTATAATATTCGCTATAACTTCTATTCCATTGGCCTTTATTGGTGGTCGGCTAGAAGTTGATGCGTCCCTTTATAACAAAGTATTAGCTGTATTATTAATTTTCGCCATCCTAAAAATGCTTAATGTTTTTGGAAAAGAAAGGGAAACTATCAAGAAAGTTAAACTTTGGCAAGGACTTATAATTGGTGGTATAATAGGCTTCTTTTCTGGACTAATCGGTATTGGTGGCGGCATTATATTAACCCCTGTAATTCTACTTTTGCATTGGGGTAAAATGAAAGAAGCCGCTGCGGTTTCGGCATTATTTATTTGGGTAAATTCAGCTTCTGGGTTAATTGGTCAATTGAGTAGCGGTATTACTATTGAAAAAGAATCATTTTTATTGGTTGCCGTAGCACTAGTTGGAGGTGTTTTTGGCGGATATTACGGAAGTAAAAAAATAAACAATAAAAAGCTTCGCTACATTTTAGCCTTTGTATTAATTATTGCTTGCGGTAAATTATTTTTCACATAGTATGATAGAGAAAAAAGACATAACAGGCATTATTTTGGCTGGTGGAAAAAGTTCCCGTATGGGAACAGATAAAGGTTTACTATTATTAAACGACAAAGCTTTTGTTCAGTATAGCATTGATGCTTTAAAGAAACTAGTTTCAGAAATTATAATTGTTTCAGATAATCCAAATTATGATGCATTCGGATTAAAACGCATAAATGATATAACAAAAAACGCAGGTCCAGTAGCTGGAATATGCTCTGGATTGGAAGCGACATCAACTGAATATAATTTAATTTTAAGTTGTGATATTCCTTTGATTACTTCAGACCTATTGAAAAAGTTGATTGAAAGTATTGATGACACTTCTGAAGTCATTCAAATTGAAAGTAATGGCAAAACAATGCCGTTAATTGCTTTGTATAAAAAGCAATGTAAAGACAAGTTTTATGATTTTTTAAAAAACGATGAGCGACGATTACGAATTGCAGTCAAAGCATTCAAATCAAAAAATATAGTATTGGAAAAAGAAAACGAAATGTTTACTATGAATGTAAACACTCAAAACGAATTAAAAGCTGTAGAAGATGCATATAACCGTTAAATACTTTGGACAAATAGCTGAAGTTACTCAGCTAGACGAAGAATCTTTAGAGTTTTCAGGAACTTTAATTTCTGAACTTTTAGACCTACTTTATTCAAAATATAAAGTATTGAAAAACAAAGATTTTCAGGTGGCCCAAAATCAAGAATTAGTTTCTATTGAAACTGAACTCACAGGAAACGAAATCGCATTATTACCACCATTTGCTGGTGGTTGATAAAAATTAAAGTGGAAGTATTGAATCGTTGAATCGGTTAAACAACTAAACGAATAAACTTTTAAACAACATAATGAGTAGATACGACAGACATATCATACTTTCGGAAATCGGACAAATTGGCCAAGATAAAATTTCCAATGCCAAAGTACTCGTAATAGGTGCTGGTGGTTTAGGTTGCCCTATTTTGCAATACCTAACCGCTGCCGGAATTGGCTCTATTGGAGTTATGGATTTTGACGTAGTTGAAATTTCAAATCTTCAGCGTCAAGTATTATTTGGAACATCATCTTTAGGAATTAATAAAGCCATTGCTGCAAAACAGCGTTTGGAAGATTTAAATGATTGTATTTCAATTATTGCATATCCTGAAAAACTAACACATAGAAATGCTATTGATTTATTTAATCAATATGATATTATTGTAGATGGTACAGATAATTTTGAAACACGCTATTTAGTTAATGACGCCTGTATTATTTCAAACAAACCATTAGTTTTTGGAGCTATTTATAAATTTGAAGGCCAGGTATCAGTTTTCAATTATAAAAATGGGCCAAGTTACCGTTGCTTGTTTCCTAATCCGCCAGAAAAAGGAGCTATTCCGAATTGTTCTGAAATTGGTGTATTAGGCGTGCTTCCTGGGATTATCGGCAGTATGCAAGCCAATGAAGTTCTAAAGATTATATTAAGTATTGGCAATGTGCTTTCAGGACAATTACTTTGTTATAATGCTTTGACTTCGCAAACATCTGCTTTGAAAATTAATAGAAACGAGGCTATTATTCAATCCATTTTAAAAGAAAAAGATGGATTTCAGAAAAAACAAATCAATATTGGCTGTGATATTGAAATATTAGAAGTTTCAATAGAAGATATAATTTCAGAAGAAAACATTCAATTTATTGACGTTAGAGAATTACACGAATATCCAAAAGTAGAAAATCTAGAAGTAACTTATATTCCTTTAAGTGAATTAGAGCATAACATAGACAAAATTGATTCAACAAAAAAGAAAGTGCTTTTTTGCCAATCTGCAGTACGAAGTAAACGGGCTGTTAACTTATTACAAGAATTAAATATTAAGAACACTTTCAGTTTAAAAGAAGGGGCTTCAGAAATTATTAATCACATACAAGAACAACATAAAATGTCATCGCAATGAAAGATAAAAAGCCTAAAAATGTATTCAAAGATGGTGCAATAACCTCAGAATTTATAGGAAATTCCATTTATAAACACCAAACCAAAACAAGTATTGGAGCACATAATATTTTTTTAGGGCAAGTACGTGCTGATGATATTGATGGAAAAACAGTTTCTGCAATCGAGTATACCGCTTACGAAGATATGGCAAACGCCAAGTTTCATGAAATTCGTGAAGTTGCTTTTGAGAAATACGAATTAACGTGCATGCACATTTATCACAGTTTAGGAATAGTAAAAGCTGGTGAAATATGTTTATTTGTTTTTGTTTCATCACCTAGACGAAAAGTTGTTTTTAAAGCTCTAGAATTTATTGTTGAAGAAATAAAGGCGAATGTTCCTGTATTTGGAAAAGAGATATTTGAAGACGAGTCACATCAATGGAAAACAAACACTTAAAGTGTCTTTGTCTAATTGTTGATTTGTTCAATCGTAAAAAAATAAAATATGGCATATACGTTTTCATTTGAAAAATTAAATGTTTGGATTGATTCTAAAGAGTTGATAAAACTTATTTATACCATCACAAAAGAATTTCCAAGTGATGAAAAGTATGGATTAACAAGTCAGCTTAGAAGGGCATCTGTTTCAGTAGCTTCAAATTTAGCAGAAGGCACATCAAGAAACACAAATAAGGATAAAGCTCATTTTACAACTTTATCGTTCAGTTCTTTAATGGAGGTTTTAAATCAAATCATTATTGCAAAAGAATTAAATTTCATAGCGGACAAGGATTATCAAACATAAAGAACAGAAATTGAAAAAATTTCTAATAAATTAAATGCTCTAAGAAAATCACAATTAAACAAATAAACGAATCCACACCAACATGGTCGATATTACAAATAAAAGTACAACTTTACGAACCGCATTAGCACAAGCTATTGTTAAGGTTAGTAAACCCGAAACGATTACTGCTATTCAAAACGATACAGTTCCAAAGGGCAACGTATTTGCCATGAGTAAAGCAGCGGGCTTGTTAGGAGTAAAACGCACACCAGACATCCTACCCGATTGTCACCCCTTGCCTATTGAGTTTACAGGTATAGAATACGAAATAAACGGATTAGAAATTACAATTCTATTTACTGTAAAAACGATTTATAAAACTGGCGTGGAAGTGGAAGCCATGCATGGAGCTAGTGTAGTGGCATTAAACATGTACGACATGCTTAAACCCATTGACAAAGGTATCGAAATACACACTATCAAGTTACTAAATAAAAAAGGCGGGAAATCTGATTATAGAGACCGATTTAGAAAAGATTTAAAAGCAGCAGTTATAGTTTGCAGTGACACTATTTCTGCTGGACATAAAGAAGACAAAGCAGGAAAAGCCATTATAGAAAAATTAGAATCATGTGACGTGAAAATTGCAGATTATATTATAATTCCTGATGAAATTGATGACATTCAAAAAAAGGCTAAAATCTATCACGAACAAGGTATTGATTTAATTATTTATACTGGTGGCACAGGACTTTCAAGAAGAGATGTTACTCCAGAAGCTTTAATTCCATTACTTGACAGAAGAATACCTGGTATTGAAGAAGCTATTCGTAATTACGGACAAGATAGAATGCCTTATGCTATGCTTTCACGCAGTATTGCTGGCACTATTAATAACACTCTAGTATTAGCTTTACCTGGCTCTACAAACGGAGCCAAAGAATCCATGGATGCAATTTTTCCGTCGGTATTACATATTTTCAGAATTCTAAAAGGCCTAAGACACGATTAATGAATACAGATAAAAACATATTACAAGATTCACATGGTAGAGACCATGCTTATTTACGGATTTCATTAATTGAACGTTGTAATTTACGTTGCACGTATTGTATGCCAGAAAATGGTGTGAAACTTTCACCAAAGAGTCATTTAATGACTTATGAGGAAATTTATGAAATAGCAAAAACCTTTGTTGACCATGGCGTTACAAAAATAAGATTAACAGGTGGCGAGCCTTTAATTAGAAAAGACATACCTGTTATTTTAGAAAAGTTAGCGACGCTTCCTGTTGAATTATCAATCACTTCAAACGCAGTTATTATCGATAGATTTATTGATATTTTAAAGACTAACGGCGTTAATAAAATCAATGTGAGTTTAGATTCTTTAGATAAAGAAAAATTTAAACACATAACAAGAAGAAATGAATTTCAAAAGGTTTACAACAACATTTTATTATTAGTTAAAGAAGGGTTTAAGGTAAAAGTAAATGTCGTTTTAATGAAAGACTTCAATGAAGACGAAATCATTGATTTCATTCACTTTACAAAAGATTTACCAATCGTTGTTCGGTTTATAGAATTTATGCCCTTTGATGGCAATAAATGGAATATAAGTAAAATGGTGTCGTATGCTGAAGTCATGCAATTCGTAAACACTTCTTTTTCTGAAACGCAAATTGAACGCTTACAAGACGCACCTAACGATACCTCTAAAAACTATAAAATAAAAGACTATAAAGGATCTTTCGCCATTATTAGCTCGGTAACCAATCCGTTTTGCGATTCGTGTAATAGGTTACGCTTAACAGCTAATGGTCAATTAAAAAACTGCTTGTTTTCAGCAACAGAATCCGATTTATTAACGACACTTCGTGAAGGTAAATCGATTGAACCTATTATTCAAAAAGCGGTGCAAGCTAAGCTTAAAATCCGTGGAGGAATGAATACTATTGAAAAACTTCAAGAGCCAAAATTGCATTCTAAAAACCGAAGCATGATTACTATTGGTGGTTAATCATTTTATTAAAACCCCCTTCTCAAAACTACATTTTGGAGCTTCACGAAGTGAGAACTTATAAGCATCTAAAAGACTCTCAAAAGGTATGTTATTAGACTTAAAAGAATCACTTTATTTCAGCACTTTAGAGTTTTTACCCCAACCAACCTTCACGATCCATACTTCGGTATTGAATGGCTTCAGAAAGGTGAGAGCCATTAATAGATTCTGAAGCTTCTAAATCGGCTATCGTTCTTGATACTTTTAAGATTCTGTCGTAAGCTCTAGCGGATAGATTTAGTCGTTCCATTGCCGTTTTTAAAAGTTGCATGGACGCATCATCCAGCTTGCAATGCGCTCTAATTTGTTTGGTATTCATCTGCGCATTATAATGCACGCTATTTGATTCCTCAAAACGTTTAGTCTGCCTCTCTCTTGCTGCAGTTACCCGTTTTCTAATATCAACGGAAGATTCACCTTTGCGTTCATCTGATAATTTCTCAAAAGGCACTGGCGTCACTTCAATATGAATATCGATACGATCTAATAACGGTCCGGAAATTTTACTCAAATACCGCTGCATTTCTGCAGGAGAAGACGTAACTGGTGCATTAGGATCATTAAAATAACCACCTGGACTCGGATTCATACTCGCGACCAACATAAAGGACGACGGATAGGTCACAGTAAACTTTGCTCTTGCAATAGTCACCTCTCGATCTTCTAATGGTTGACGCATCACTTCCAACACTTCGCGTTTAAATTCTGGTAATTCATCTAAAAACAACACACCATTGTGTGACAAAGAGATTTCTCCTGGTTGTGGATAGCTCCCTCCTCCTACTAGCGCAACATTTGAGATCGTATGATGCGGACTCCGAAACGGTCGTTGTGCCATCAATCCGGTATGTGCTTTCACGCGACCAACGACTGAATGGATCTTCGTCGTTTCTAAGGCTTCATGTAAAGTCATTGGCGGCAAAATACTAGGTAGTCTTTTGGCAAGCATTGTTTTTCCTGCTCCTGGAGGACCAATCAAAATAATATTATGACCTCCTGCTGCAGCGATTTCCATACAACGTTTGATACTTTCCTGACCTTTGACATCACTAAAATCGAATTCTGGAAAATTGAGACTTTTATTAAATTCTTCGCGCGTATTAATGATGGTTTGTTCTAAAGGTTTGTCCTTATCAAAATAATTGATGACTTGCGCAATGTTATCGACACCATAGACTTTCAATCCGTCAACAATAGCTGCTTCTTTAGCATTTTGCTTCGGAAGAATAAAACCTTTAAAGCCTTCTTCCCTAGCTTTTACAGCAATAGGCAAAGCGCCTTTTATGGGTTGTAGGTTTCCGTCAAGAGATAATTCGCCCATAATGAGATATTCCTCAATGTTTTCGGCTTTTATTTGATTGGTGGCTACGAGGATTCCAATGGCAAGTGTAAGGTCGTAAGCAGAGCCCTCTTTCCGTAAGTCGGCAGGTGACATATTAATAATAATTTTCTTTCCCGGAATTTTATAGCCGTTATTTTGAAGTGCTGCTGCAATCCTAAAATTACTTTCTTTAATAGCGTTGTCTGGAAGTCCGACAAGATGATAACCAATTCCAGTATCGACATTAACTTCAACAGTAATGGTCGAGGCTTCAACACCGAAGACTGCACTAGCATAAACTTTTTTAAGCATTTATAGAATATTTTCTATAAATATAATTTAAAATTTAGGACTTTACAAAAGTGATGTCGCTATAAAATTCAGCAATACATTTAATTATGCAATCAACACATCAGTAATAACAGATTCCAAATCATGATGCTTGTCCTCAAAAGCCGTTAACCATTGTGAAGTTGCCGAATGATCTGAAAAACTATTAAGTGCCTGCATGACTTCATTTTTATGTTGTATAGGCAAGGTTTCTACAACACCAGTCAAATTATCAAATAACTGAAGTGGTGAATCTGTAGCTTCGCTTAACTTAAACGCAATCTTTCCCGTAATGTCTAAAAACTGTAAATAATTAACTTTTGTCGTTATTGGTCTTGCAATATTCAAGCGATCAAAAACTTCGTTTACGACTCTACTCGTTTGTCGTCCCCAGAGGCCATCCACGATAATCTCTTTTCCGTAGATAAATTTAAGTACCATTTGCACATACAAGGTTTCCGATTTTGAAGATTCGTTATAATCGACATTGACGCTTGTATCAATATGCCAATGGTCAGCATGATTAGGATAGAGATGATTAAGTACAATTCCAAAATGCTTTCTCAAAAAGGATTCAATACCCAAATACAACTCCTTTTGATGCACAAAATTTAAGGTCACCAGCGACGTATTAGACCAAAATATCGCATCTAAATCGAAAGCACGACCGCTTCCATGCTGACCAGGTTTATCAACAAAAATGCCTGCAGTCGTCATGACTTCTGGTTTTCCTAATGGACAATGTTCAAAGACCTCATCAAAAGCATCTTTTAAGATATTTAAAAAATTAGAATCTACAGAAAAATTCCGCTGTTTGCCTCTAGTTCCGTAAGGATGACTTGTAAGTCTTGCGTAGTGTAATGGTATCCCATTGATTGAATTGATTGCTTTCATAATTAAATAATTTAAGATTAACTATCTATTAATTAGCATCATAAGGGAGAATCTAAATTTACGAAAAGTTTTACAATCTCAAAGTTTTATATTTATATCTTAGTTGCGCAAACAAACATCATTTATGAATCTTACCAAACGTATTGGTTTGGTCTTAGGACCTATACTTTTCACTTTAACCATTTTATTCTTTAATCCTGAAGGCTTATCTCCTCGAGCAAATGCAATACTCGCCTCTACACTTTGGATTGCCATTTGGTGGATTACCGAAGCCATCCCAATTGCTGTAACAGCCTTATTACCAATCATCTTGTTTCCGTTATCTGGCGGATTAGATTTACCGACGACGACAAGTGCATTCGGACATAAATATGTCTTTCTGTATTTGGGTGGATTTATCATTGCGATAGCTATTGAAAAGTGGAATCTTCACAAGCGTATTGCGCTCAATATCATCAATATCATTGGAAGCGACGTACGGAAAATCATTCTAGGTTTTATGGTTGCTACTGCGTTTTTATCGATGTGGATTTCAAACACAGCAACATCTGTTATGATGTTACCTATTGGCATCGCCATTATCAAACAACTCAAAGACAATCCTAATACTATTGAAAACGAAAATCTCATCTTCGGCAAAGCACTCATGCTAGCCATAGCTTACAGTGCATCTATTGGTGGTATTGGAACTTTAATTGGGACTCCTCCAAATTTGGTTTTGGCTGGCGTTGTCTCAGATATTTATGGTTATGAGATCACCTTCTTTCAGTGGTTTATTTTTGGCTTTCCTATTTCGTTAGTATTGCTTTTTATCTGTTGGAAATATCTCACGCGATTTGCATTTAAGTTTAAACAAACTGAATTCCCAGGCGGAAAACAAGAAATCAAGCGACTATTGAAAACGCTCGGAAACATAAGTTATGAAGAAAAAATCGTTGCATTTGTTTTCGGATTAACAGCCTTTTGTTGGATTACAAGATCGTTCTTATTGAAAGGCTTTTTGCCAGCACTTGATGATACCATAATTGCAGTCTTTTTTGCCATCATTTTATTTTTAATTCCAGCGAAAAACAAAAAAGAGCAAATCATCAATTGGGAAGAAGCCGTCAAATTACCTTGGGGAATCATTTTACTTTTTGGAGGCGGAATGGCATTAGCCAAAGGTTTTGAAACAAGCGGATTAGCTGAATGGATTGGAAGCCAAATGACCGCCTTTGCAGGAATTTCTACGATACTCCTCATCTTATTATTGGTGGCTGCAGTCAATTTCTTAACCGAAATCACGTCCAATTTAGCCACTACAGCGATGCTCCTGCCTGTTTTGGCTCCAATGGCGCTTACGGTAGATATTCATCCATTTGTATTAATGGTTGGCGCTGCTGTTGCTGCATCCTGTGCTTTTATGCTTCCTGTAGCGACACCTCCAAACGCTGTGGTGTTCGGTTCTGGTTATTTGAGAATTCCAGATATGGTGAGTAAAGGTATCGTTATGAATATCATCTCGATTATTGTCGTCACGTTATTCGTTTTCTTCTTACTTCCAGAAGTTTGGGATCTTGTGGTTGAAGGGTTTCCTGTAGAACTAAAGCTTGATTAAAACACAAGTATTTATACCACTTTACCTTTTAATAAACTTTACAGCTTGTTGCTGATTATTACTAGTATTAACAAGTGAATGCAACATGTTGATGATGCTTTTACCGAAGATGAAATTGAACGCTTAGAAGATGCACCAAACGATACCTCCAAAAACTATAAAACAAAGGGTTAAAAAGGTAGTTTTACTATAAATAGTTCTGTAACAAATCCGTTTTGTGATTCGTGTAATAGGTTGCGTTTAACAGCTAACGAACAACTAAAAAACTGTTTGTTTTCATCAACAAAATCTGATTTATTAACCACACTTCGTTCAGGAAAACCTATTGAACCTAAATTGCATAATAATAATAATAATAACCGAAGTATGATTACGACAGCTGGATAATTATACTAAATGAGTTGTTTTTTGTATTTCCCTTTGCTTTTTCTAATTCTAACAGCAACCACTTTGTATTCCGGACACATTGCTTCAGAATCATGGATATCTCCAGTGAGATTATTAATCATAATTTCTGGGAAATGAAATGTAGTACTTAGAATTCCTTTTTTTACTTCATCAGTAATACGAGCTTTTACATCAACTTTACCTCTAGGCGATTCCAAACACACATAATCGCCATCATTAATTAAATTTTCAGAAGCATCCTCTGGATTAATCATTAAATAATCATCCTTCAAAATTTCCTCATTAGCTGTTCGGCGTGTCATTGCACCACAATTATAGTGTTCCAATTCGCGATTCGTAGTTAAAATATAAGGGAAGTCTTTGGCATGAGATACTAATTCTTGAGTTTCTTCCCAAGCGTTAAACTCGAAATAGCCTTTTCCTCTTTTGAAATCTACAGTATGCAAAATTTGAGTATCAGTCCCATCTTTAGCCACTGGCCACTGCAACCCGTTCTTACCTAAATTCTCCCAAGTAATACCAGCGAAGAAAGGGACAATTTGAGATATTTCTTCTAGCATTCCTTCTGGTGTATAATCAGCTTGAGGATAACCCATTTTATTCATAATGTCCACAATAATTTGACCATCAGGTTTTGATCCTACAACTGGCTCGACAACTTGACGAACCGCTTGTACTCGTCTTTCCCCATTTGTAAATGTGCCACTCTTTTCTAAGAATGAAGCTCCAGGTAATATCACGTCAGCATACTTAGCTGTTTCTGTCATGAATAACTCCTGAACAATTACAAGGTCGGTAGATTCAATTGCCTTAATAACCTTTTTAGTATTTGGATCTGTCTGTACGATATCTTCTCCAATGACCCAAAGTGCTTTCAATTTCCCTTCTAATGCAGCGTCAAACATTTCAGGGATTTTATATCCTATCACTTTTGGCACGTCTACACCATAGAATTCATTATACTTTTTGTTTACTTCATCATTAGTGACATCTAAATATCCTGCGCCTTGGTGTGGCTGAACGCCCATATCAGCACTACCTTGCACATTATTTTGTCCACGCAACGGATTAACACCTACACCACGTCTTCCTATATTCCCTGTCAATAAAGCTAAATCAGCTATTTGAATCACTGTAAACGTTCCTTGAGAATGCTCTGTAACTCCTAAACCATGAAAAGACATTGCATTTGGCGCTTTTGCATATGCTACAGCTGCAGCTTTAACCTCTTCTCTATTTACGCCAGTTACGGCCTCGAGAGCGTCCAAATCAATATTTAAAATTTCATTCTGAAAGGCATCATAACCTTCTGTTCTACTTGCCACAAAAGAAGCATCAACTAACCCTTCGGTAATAATGTAATACATCATCATATTAAGAAGTGCAACATTGGTACCTGGTCTTAAGGCTAAATGATGAGTTGCATATCTTGCCAATTCCGTACGTCGTGGATCTATAACTATAGAAACATTGTTAGATTTCATTGCAAACTGTTTCATTTTAGCTCCGGTTACAGGATGTGCATCGGTTGGATTTGCACCAATCACCATAATGCAATTAGTATCTTTTAAATCATCAATTGAATTGGTCGCAGCTCCTGTTCCAAAAGTTCTCTGCATTCCTAATGCTGTTGGAGAGTGACAAACTCTTGCGCATCCATCAATATTATTTGTTCCTATAACAGTCCTAATAAATTTCTGCATTAAGTAGTTCTCTTCATTGGTACATCTTGCTGAAGATATTCCGGCAATTGAATCTGAACCAAACTCCGATTTATAATAACTCAATTTTGATGCTATATACTCATATACTTCATCCCATGAAACTTTTTCAAAAGTTCCATTTCGTTTTATCATTGGTGAATCTAAACGATCTTGATGATTATAAAACTTAAAGGCATAGCGTCCTTTAATACAGGTATGTCCTTGATTTACTTCAGCATCATATGGTGCTGTTATACTTAATATTTCACCATTACTCGTTGACACTTCTAAATTGCAACCAACACCACAATAAGTGCAAATCGTTCTCGTAGTATCTGTAGCTTGAATGGCTTTTGACTGAAAGACATCAGAAATTGCAGATGTTGGACATGCTTGTGAACAAGCACCACAACTCACACAATCGGAATCCATAAAAGAGTCATCCAATCCTTTGATAATATGTGAATCAAATCCTCGACCCGACATACTCAACACGAACTCTCCTTGCACCTCATCACAAGCTCTTACACAACGATAACAATTAATACATTTAGATAAATCTGAAGTCATATATGGATGACTTAAATCCTTCATTCTATATAAGTGGTTATCCCCTTCTGGATAACGCACTTCACGTATGCCTACCTGAGCAGCTACAGTTTGTAATTCACAGTTACCATTTACTTCACAAGTCAAACAATCAAGAGGATGATCGGTTAAAACCAACTCTATAATATTTTTTCTCAATGCTTTTACTGAATCTGTACTTGTATAAATATGTTGGCCTGCAGCTACAGGTGCATGGCAAGACGCCATTGTTTTTACTGGACCGTTTTCTTCAAGAGCGACTTCCACACTACAAACACGACAAGACCCAAATGGATCCAAATTAGGAGCATCACACAAGGTAGGAACTAGTCCGATTTCTCTATAACGTCGGATAAAAGTCAGCATAGTTTCACCTTCAACTATTTCGAATTCTTGATTATCTATATACGCCGTTTTCATGGGTTCGTTTTAGTTGAAATGTGATTTTAATTCATCATCAAAATACTGTAACGCGTTTCTAACAGGAAGTGGAATACCTCCACCATGAGCGCACAATGATCCTTGTTCTAATGTGGTCAATAAATCGGTAAATAACTTGCGATCGATTTTATAATCTGATGTTAATGCTTTTTCAGCGAGCTCTTGACCACGCTTTGTTCCCAGTCTACATGGAAAACATTTGCCACAACTTTCATAAGCAGCAAAATCAAAAAGATGTTCAATAAATTTTAGAATCGGATAATCAGAAGGTACGGAAACTATAGACGCATGTCCTAGTAAAAATCCTTCTTTTGTGAAAGATTCAAAATCAATTGTCAAATCTTTAATTTTCGAAACTGGTACTAATCCTCCGAGAGGCCCACCAATTTGCAATGCTTTTACTTCAGATTTAAAACCACCACCTAACTCATTTACTACTATTGATAAAGGCGTTCCCATTTCAACTTCATACATTCCTGGCTCATTAAAAAAACTATCCAAACATACAAGTTTAGTTCCTGAAGAACGCTCCGTACCAATAGCCTTCCAAGAACTTCCACCATTTTGAATTATATAGTGCAATGCGGCCAAAGTCTCCACATTATTAACTGTAGTCGGTTTATTAAACAACCCTTTTTGAGCTGGAAAAGGAGGACGTATTCTAACTTCAGGTCGTTGACCTTCAATCGAGTTAATTAAAGCCGTTTCTTCTCCACATATATATGATCCTTGAGCCTGAATAATTTTAAACTGAAAACTAAAACCACTCTCGTCAATATTGTTACCAATTAAACCTTCCCTTTGAAGGTCATCAATTGCATCCTGAACAATTTTTACTGACTCAGGATATTCTGCTCTTATATAAACTATACCATAACTAGCATGCGTTACATAACCAGAAATCAACATTCCAAATAAGACAGAATGCGGTTGATGCTCTAGTAAATAACGATCAGAGTATGCTCCTGGATCTCCTTCATCGGCATTACATATAATAAATTTCGTTTCATTTTCAACATTACGACAAAACTCTAACTTTAATCCCATAGGAAATCCAGCACCTCCTCGTCCACGAACATTTGAAATCTTAATTTCCTCTAATATTTCAGACGAATCTATTTTTAAAGCGTCTCTAAATGGCTTGTAATAATCTACTACATTTGTAAACGCTTTAGTTAAGATTTGTTTCCCACTCGCCTTAACATTGTAGGTGTCGCTATTTAAATCACCTGAAGAATCAATAATAGCTTTTAAGCTTTCACTGGCTTTTCCAGAATAGTTTTTTCCATCATAATGAAACGCAGAATTCTCATGACACCGTCCTAAACAGGTCATATGGCCAATTTCATCTGCTTCAAAATGATCAGTTAATGATTCAATTACTTTATCTTGAGTTCCGGCACATACACATGCCGTACCATTACAGACATACACTTTTTTTCCTTTGTTTTCAGGTTTTAAAAAATCGTAAAAACTAGCTGTTCCAAAGGTGTTTGCTTTCCCAACTAAAAACTCTTCAGCAAGTTTTGCTAATTCGATATCACTTGGTGCCCCTTCCGATTTAGCCATTTTACCGAGCGTATCAAAGAGATTTTCGTTGACTCCTTTTCTTCCTAATAACTCACTTAAATTATCTGACATATATTATTAACTCGCTTTTGTATCGATTTTATTCAATTTTGTTCGTTGTGGATTCGAATAACATGTTGCTCTGTCATCTCTACAGAATGCAAATAAGGTTATTCCTAGTTCTTTTGCATAGTCTACAGCCAAGGATGATGGCGCAGAAACAGCTGCTAAAAATGGAATTTTTGCCTTAAAACATTTAATGACTATTTCATAAGAAATACGCCCACTTACAGTTATAATTTTTGCATCACTCAATTTATCTGTTAAGATTAATTTCCCAACAACCTTATCAACCGCATTGTGGCGACCTATATCCTCCATCGAACACAACAAGGATCCATCAATAGTAAATGCAGCCGCAGCATGCGTTCCCCCAGATTTCTTAAAATCATGTTGCTGTATTTTCATTTTATCAAACAGCTGATGAATTATAGCAATATTTATTTTCTTTTTATCATCAATGGCTTTGCCAATATGTGCTAAATCACCGAGTTCCGTTTTTCCACATATGCCGCAGGAAGACACAGAAAGCAAACTTCTACTATTTGCATATCCATCTCCTAATAAATCTTTAGGAATATCTAGATTAACAATCGTTACAATACCATCTTCATTTTCTTTAGTCAAAATGAGCTCTGGATTATAATTTGGATCGTTCAATAAATCCTCCGAATGTAATAACCCACGAACAAGATTAGTATCTTCACCTGGTGTTCGCATAGACACAGTAAAAGGCTTTCCATTAATATTAATTTGCAAGGCTTCTTCTACGGTTAAAGCATCCACAATATTTTGTGCCTTAACCAATTCAAATTTCTTCCCTTCGTAGTTTCGAGTTGCCATACCTAACATCGCATTCTGAAGTGCGGTTTACACAAAGTTAATGGATTTTTTCGAAATGCAATTGTTAAAAAAAAGTGCCGCCAAAACAGAGGCTTTCATGCTAAAATCAAACTAGAACAAACCAGAAATATTTCCGTCATTATCGATATTAATTTTTTCAGATGCAGGATGAGCTGGTAATCCAGGCATTCTCATCATAGCTCCAGTAATTGGAACCAAAAACCCTGCGCCTGCTGCAATTTCTATTTCTCGAACAGTAATTGTGAAATCTTTCGGACGTCCCAGTAATTTTGGATTATCTGACAGTGATTTTTGAGTTTTCGCCATGCAAATTGGAAGACTATCTAATCCTAAATTTGAAATGGTTCGTAAATTCTTTTTAGCTTCCGCGGAATAATCAACCTGCTTAGCCCCATAGACTTTAGTGGCTATCGCTTCAATTTTATCAACTACACTCATATTCCAATCATACATTGGCGTAAAATCAGATGTGTGTTCTTCAACCACTTCAACCACATGTCTTGCTAAATCTAAAGCACCTTTCCCTCCTTTAGCCCATACTTCAGCTAATGCAACACGTACATTATTTTCTTTTGCAAATTGTTGAATAGCTTTAATTTCTGCATCACTATCAGTGATAAATCTATTGATTGCTATAATTGGAGTTAAATTAAATTGTTTAACATTTTCAATGTGCTTTTCTAGATTGGGAATACCTTTTTTAAGCGCATCAACATTTTCATCCGTTAGTGATTTTAAGTCAGCACCACCATGGTATTTTAGTGCTCTAATGGTAGTTGTTAATACTACAGCCTTAGGTGACAATCCAGCGCTCTGACATTTAATGTCCAAGAATTTTTCAGCACCTAAATCTGCACCAAAACCAGCTTCTGTTACTGTATAATCAGAAAGCGACATACCCATTCTAGTGGCTATTACAGAATTTGTTCCTTGCGCAATATTTGCAAATGGTCCTCCATGTATAATTGCCGGATTTCCTTCTATTGTTTGTACAAGATTTGGTTTAATAGCATCCTTTAACAAAGCAGCCATAGCGCCTTCAACTTTTAAATCTCTGGCATAAATCGGCTCTTTATTAAGAGTATATCCCACAAAAATATTTCCAAGACGTTTTTTTAAATTTTCTAAATCATCAGACAAACACAAAATAGCCATTATTTCAGAAGCAGCAGTAATATCAAATCCTGTTTCCCTAGGAATTCCAGATGTCGCACCTCCTAAACCAACAACGATGTTTCTTAGCGCGCGATCATTCATATCCATTACACGTTTCCATGTGATCGTTCGCGGGTCCAATCCTAATGAATTTGTTTTACTCTGAATATTATTGTCTATAACTGCAGACAATAAATTATGTGCCTTTTCAATTGCTGAAAAATCTCCAGTAAAATGTAAGTTAATGTCTTCCATTGGTAACACTTGAGAATAACCTCCTCCTGTAGCTCCACCTTTTATTCCAAAAACGGGACCCAATGATGGTTCCCTTAGTACTACTGTAGTTTGCTTACCCAGTTGGTTTAACCCTTCCGAGAGCCCAATAGACATGGTTGTTTTTCCTTCGCCTGCAGGTGTAGGCGAAATAGCGGTTACCAAAATCAAATTGCTATTCTTTACTTTATCTTTATCTATTATTGAATGTGGTAATTTTGCTTTGTACTTGCCATACATCTCAATAGTATCTGGATCTAATCCTAACTTTTTAGCAATAGTGCTGATATGCTTAAGCTTTACTTGCTTTGCAATTTCTAAATCATTCATTATGTAGTCTAGTTAAATTATTGAATTATAAATAGATATGAAATATACTGTTTTTCGAAAAATTTTTACGCTTCTAATCCGAAAATTATTTTTGCACAAACTCCAAAGCACGTTTTTCGCTATAATAGATATTTCCTTTTTGAATAAACCCTACATGACCACCAAATTTGGGCATTTCTAAATAGACATTAGCATTTGCCTTAGCTTCTTTGACGGGATAACATTCTGGAGATAAAAAAGAATCATTTAGTGCATTCATAATAAGCGTTGGAACTTCTATGTTTTCCAAGAATTGCAAGCTACTTGCTTTCTCATAATAATCTGATGCGTCCAAAAAACCGTGCGCTTTTGACGTATAATACTCATCAAAGTCTCTTAAAGTTTTAATTGACTTAATGTCCTCAACAGTCACTCTATCAGGAAACCTTTTAATTTTAACTTTTAGTTTATCAACTAAGTGTTGCCGAAACCTAATAGCAAAGGCCTTATTTTTTAAAGCATGTAATTCACGAGCGGAACCATTAAGATGAACGGGTACAGAAATAGCAATTGCCGACTTAATTTCCTTCGGAATAATTCGTTTTTCACCTAAATACTTGAGTGTAATATTTGCGCCTAAACTAATCCCTTTAATATAAACTTTGGAATAGCTTTTATTCTGAATACAATGCTGCACCACATCATCTAAATCGTTAGTTGCGCCAGAATGATAACTATGGTAGAACCGATTATCTTCACCACTACAACCTCTAAAATTCACAGCTACAGCATCAATTCCGTTTTGGTTGAATAATTTGGCGGTACCTGTGACGTACGGCCGTTGTGCATGACCTTCTAAGCCATGAAGCAAGATAATTACCGCATCCGATTTATCTTCAGCATAACTCCAGTCCAAATCTAGAAAATCGGCATCACGTGTTTCAATACGTTCACGCTGTTGTTGTAGTCCTTTAATTTTTCGGAATATTCCAGAATACACAGTGGCTATAAACCCATTCTTAAACAGAAAAGGTGGTTTGTAGGATGATTCTATTATTGGCATTCTTTAGTCTTCAGTTTGCAGTCAGCAGTAAGTGTTTTTAATACAAAACTTAGTTTTGTAAAATCGTGAATTCAATAGACGAGTCGTTAAATACCTTATGGGTTTGGGCTTTAAAATCTTCTTCTTTTGCCTCAAAGATATTATCCACATAAGTTTGCGGATTAGCATCTATATAAGGAAAGAATGTGCTCTGTACTTGCACTTGGATTTTATGACCTTTCTTAAACGTATGAAACACATCCTGAAGCTTTAAATTGACACCTGTTTTCTGATTAGGCACAAAAGGCTCTGGAGTTGTCATACTGTTTCTAAAGCGACCTCTCAACACTTCACTTCTAATCAGCATATGGTAATTACTCAATTTTAAATGATCTTGTATATCTTCATTGTCTTCGGCAGTTTCTGTATCTGCAGGAAACACATCAACCACTTTCACAATCCAATCAGCCGCTGTACCTGTGGTAGATACATTTAGCTTCGCTAAGATATCGCCGGCTAAGGTTGTATCATCTTCTAATACTTCAGTTTCAAAAATTAAAACATCTGGACGTCTAGCCGCAAATCGTTGATCGTCTGTCATAAATTTTCTTGGTGTAAATACGACTTTAACATCTTCAGAATAAGGAACTGGTTTTCTAGGATCACTCACAAAATTTGAAGTCGCAATCATACGATTAGCCTTTTGTGTCAGCTTTTGGTAAGGCTGCATAAAATAACTTTTCTTAGAGGCATTAGCGGGAGGCCAAGCATCAAAACTCACCCATTCCTTCTTACCTGTATCAAACATATGCGCTTCTGGCAACTTCGTATTTCCGTTAGCATCACCTTTTAAGAAATGGTTGAAGAATGGTGTTTCAATTTCTTTCTGAAAATAGTCTGAAATATTATCTCCAAAATGAATATTCCCGATCACTTGACGGTCTTTCGCTCGTGCCCAATCTCCATGACTCCATGGGCCGAACACCACTGAATTATAATTATTACTGTTCTCTTCAATACTTGAATACGTATTGAATGGACCATATAAATCTTCAGCATCAAATAATCCACCTACAATCATTGTTGCGGGTTTGATATCTTTTAAATGCTGAATGATTCCGCGGCTTTGCCAAAATTCATCATAATTAGGATGCGTTTTAATTTGCTCCATAAACACATTGTCTTCTCCATAATATCCATCTAATTTACTTAAGGGCATATTATCAACAAAAAACTGATATTGATCTTCGGTTCCTATGTCTGGAAACTCATACCAAGCTTCTTTAGTTGGTTTGTCTTTCATATAACCAAATACCGAAGTTGCTCTCCAATAACTCAATAAAAAGGCACCATTATGAATAAAATCATCAAAATAGAAATCACCAATACAGGCTTGAGGAGATGCCGCTTTTAATGCTGGATGACCAGACAATACAGAATATGTTGCGTAAAATCCAGGATACGAAATTCCATAAGTACCAACATTACCATTGGTATGTTCAACGTTATTAATTAACCATTCAATTGTGTCATAAGTATCGCTAGCCTCATCGATTTGATTTCCTGTTTTATTCGGAATAAAAGCTCTCATATTGTCATAAACGCCCTCACTATTCCATCGTCCGCGAACATCTTGATACACCATGATATTACCTTCTTCCATAAGGTATTTATTTGGTCCAACTTTACTGCTAAATTCAGTTTCTCCATAGGGTCTACAACTATATGGTGTGCGTTTTAGAAGAACTGGATACGACTTAGAAGTATCTTTAGGTGAATAGATAGTTGTATGGAGTTTTATACCATCACGCATTTCTATCATTACCTCTTTCTTGGTGTAGTTGTCTTTGACATAGGTGTTTTCAACCACAGCAACTTCGACTACATCAGTATTAGTTGTTGGTGTTTCTTTACAATTTGTAAACGTAATTGCTATTAAAGTAAGAATGAAAATTCTTTTAATCATAGTTGGTGTAATTTTGAAAAGTTTAAAGATAATGAATAAAAAAACCTTTTAAAGATTCATCTAAAAAAGGTTTTTATAATTTATAAAGCTTCAATCTATTTCTTAATAAACTTTAGCGCTTATGTTTCAGTGCATCTTCTGGTGTCGGTACAAAATGACCTTTACCTCCTGCTCTATCATCATCAAAAGTTACTGGGATATCATCATTTAATGTACGTTCGTGCCATGTTAAACTCTCAGTTCCGTCATCTCTCTTAACCATAGTAATACAGTCTTCAACTGGACAAACTAATGAACATAAATTACAACCAACACAGTTCTCTTCAATAATACTTGGAATTCTATTAGTAGTATCAATTGGTAATGCAATGGCTTGATGCGCTCCATCATCACAAGAAATATAGCAAAGGTCGCATCCTATACATTTATCAGGATTTATTTCGGCTACGACTTTATGTTTTAAATTAAGGTGCTTCCAATCTGTTACATTAGGAAGAGCTTTACCTGCAAAATCATAAATCGTACTATAATTTTTTTCTTCCATAAACTGACGTAAACCAGCTTCCATTTCACGAACAATGCCAAACCCATAATGCATCACAGCAGTACACACTTGCACTGAAGTTGCGCCAAGTAATATAAATTCAACGACATCACGCCAAGTTTCAATTCCTCCAATTCCTGACAAAGGCACCTTTCCAATTTCTGGATGCTGCGCTAAATCTTTGAGCATATGCATAGCAATAGGTTTTACTGCTGGTCCGCAATAACCTCCATTACTACCTTTACCATCTACAATCGGATAAGGTGCATAAGAATCTAAATCGATCCCTACAATACTTTTGATGGTGTTGATTAATGAAATAGAATCCGTTCCTCCTTGAACTGCTGCCAATCCTGGATCAGTAATATGAGAGATATTGGGAGACAATTTTGTGATTACAGGAATATTTGCGGCTTCCTTAACCCAACCAACAATAGTCTTCAAAACCTCTGGCTCCTGTCCAACTGCTGATCCCATGCCACGTTCACACATCCCATGAGGACATCCAAAATTAAGCTCAATACCGTCAGCGCCTGCATTTTCAACATCTTTTATAATTTGTTCCCATTCTGCTTTACTCTCAACCATTAAAGACGCAATAACAGCATGATCTGGAAAATATTTTTTCACCTCTTCAATCTCTCGAAGATTATCTGCCAAAGGTCTATCTGTTATCAATTCTATATTATTGAAACCCATCATTCTGGTGTTTCTATAATTCAAAGACCCATAACGGCTTGAGACATTAACCACAGGAACACCAAGCGTTTTCCATACCGCACCTCCCCAACCTGCTTCAAAAGCTTTCATAATTTGGTAGCCCGAATTTGTTGGTGGTGCTGATGCTAACCAGAACGGATTAGGTGCTTTGATTCCTCCAAAATCTATCGATAAATCTATCATGTCTTATATCCTTATTTAGTTAACCAATTATGAATTCCTTGGGCTGCCATTTTGCCATCGTAAGCTGCATTTACAACTTCTGCACCTCCATTTACAGCATCTCCTCCAGCAAAATATATTGGATTTGACGTTTGAAATTCATCGTTGATTTTAATTCTTGTTTTATTATCTATGTCCAATCCATCTATTAAATCGTACAAATGACCTTGCTTAGCTTGACCAGTTGCTTTTATAACCATGTCACATCGAACTACAAATGTATTATTCATGTTCGTTTGTAATTTTCCTTCAACCATTTCGGTTTTCGCGAATTTGACGCCTTCTACTTTACCATTTCCTGTAATGGCAATTGGTGTAACATTAAATAAACTATCTACACCAGCACTAATAGCCAAGTCGTATTCAAATCCATAAGCTCCCATTTTTTTTCTTGAATTCCTATATGCTAAAACTGTTTTACGAGCTCCCATTCTAGCGGCCTCAGAAGCCGCATCCATAGCTGTATTTCCACCACCAAGAACGACAACTTTAGCTGGAATTTTAACTTCGTGATGTTTCATACGTAGTTCTTCAATAAACTCAACAGCACCAACAACACCATTTTTATCTTCGCCATCTAATCCCAAATGTCTTGTAGCTCCTAAACCAACACCAATAAAGATCACATCATAACCCTTTTCCAATACATTCAACTCTTCCTTAGAATTGATGGCATTATTGTATTTAATATTAAAACCAAGCTGATTTTGAAGATAATCAACTTCTTTTAAGACTTCCTCGTTAGTAATCTTATAAGGTGCAATTCCGTAAACCGTTAATCCTGAAGGTTTTTCTTTTCCTTCATATATATCAACTTCATATCCTAAGGTTCGTGCTTCACAAGCGCAAGCAATTCCTGCTGGTCCTGCTCCAATGATGGCTATCTTTTTTCCGTTAGGCTCACCAACTTTAAAAATAACTTTATCTGCATCAATCGTTTTGTTTGTCGCATAATTTTGTAGTCGTCCAATCTGAATTGGAGGTACATCTTGATGATTATACACACAAGCACCTTCGCATAAAACACCTACAGGACAAACAACACCACAAGCATTTCCTAGCCAATTAGAATCGAAAATGGTTTTGGACGCTCCTGTTATATTATCTGTATGAATCTGTTTGATAAATAACGGAATATCAATACTTGTAGGACAAGCCTGAACACAAGGCGCATCGTAACAGAACAAACATCGTGAAGCTTCATAATAAGCTTCAGTATCATTCATTAAGGGTTTTTTCTGTTTGAAATTCTTCTTGAATTCCGCTTCAGTTTTTGGTCTTTTATATTCTGCCATTTGAGAGTTATGAGTTTAAAAGTTATGAGTTATGAGTTTCATTATTAAAGAAATTCTTAACTCTTAATTCATAATTAAATCACTAAAGATCTGTTAATCTACCATAAGTTTCTGGTCGTCTATCTCTATAGAACTGCCAAGTAGAACGCACTTCTTCAATTAAATCTAAATCAAATTCAGCTACAAGCAATTCGTCATCATCACGAGACGCTTCAGAAAATATTTGTCCGCGTGGATCCACAAAATAGGACTGTCCGTAGAACTTCCCTAAATTCCATGGTTTTTCTTCACCAACACGATTGATACAACCCATAAAATAACCATTGGCTGCTGCGTGTGCTGGTTGCTCTAATTTCCAGAGATATTCGCTTAAACCAGCAACTGTTGCTGAAGGATTATAAACAATCTCTGCGCCATTTAACCCTAAAGCTCGAGCGCCATCAGGAAAATGTCTATCATAACAGATATAAACACCAACTTTAGCATATTTCGTTTGAAATACTGGATAACCCATGTTCCCTGGTTTAAAGAAGAATTTCTCCCAAAACCCAGTCGTATGTGGAATATGATTTTTTCTATATTTCCCTAAATACGTCCCATCTGCATCAATTACTGCAGCTGTATTGTACAATACACCAGGCGACTCTTTTTCATAAATTGGGACTATGATAACCATATCATGTTTTTTTGCTAAAACCTGCATTTTCTCAGTAGTTGGTCCTGGAACTGATTCAGCAGATTCATACCATTTTTTATCTTGTCCTGGGCAGAAATATGGTGTATTAAAAATTTCTTGTAAACATAATATTTGAACACCTTGTCGTCCTGCTTCTTCTATATACGGAATATGCTTATCATACATTGCATCCATAATTTCTTGAATCGTTCCTTCTCCTTCTGTCATAGGAAGACTCATTTGTATCAATCCTGATTTTACTTTTCTTGGCATCTTCTTACTGTTTATTTGTTGATATGTTTAATCGTTTATATAACTGTCTTAGAGGTTTTTCCTCTTTTAATAAATTGTCCATGTCCTGCACTTAAAAGACATGCTTCGTTTTCAATTGCAACTCTACCTCTTAAAATTACAGTTTCTGTTTTCCCTGTAACTTTTTGACCTTCGTAACCTGAATAATCACAATTCATATGATGTGTTTCTACAGAAATCACATGTTCTTTATTTGGATCGAATATCACAATATCAGCATCACTACCTATAGCAATTGTTCCTTTTCTCGGATACATTCCAAAGATTTTTGCTGCATTAGTCGAGCTGATTTCTACATATTTTGTCAATGATATTTTTTCTTTATGTACACCTTCAGAAAATAATAATTCCATACGATGTTCAATTGCTGGATGTCCATTAGGTATTTTAGAAAAATCATCTTTTCCCATTTTCTTTTGTTCCCACATGAACGGACAATGATCTGTCCCAACGACTTGAATTAAACCTTGATTTATTCCAGACCACAAAGCTGTCTGATCTTTCTTTTCTCTTAATGGCGGACTCATAACCCATTTCGCCCCTTCAAAGTCATTTTCATAGAGTGACGCATCTAACATTAGATATTGCGTGCAAGTTTCTACAAATATTTTTTGATTTCGTTGCGTAGCTTTACGGACAGCATTTAAGGCACCTTCACAAGTCATATGAACAATATACCCTGGGCAACCTGTATAATTCAACATATCTGCAAAGCGACCTGACGCCTCTGATTCAGTAACTTCCGGCTGTGACAAATAATGATATAAAGGTGACAAATTTCCCTCTGCTCGGTTTTTAGCAATTAATGAATCTATCATATCACCATTAGTAGCATGAACGGTAACCAAACCACCATACTTTTTAACAACCTTCATAAGTTGCACCATTTGACCATCATCGATCATTAGGGCTCCTTTATAGGCCATAAAAGTTTTAAAAGATGAAATCCCTTCTTCTTCAATCATCTGAACGACTTCCTTGGCTACCTCATCATTGAAATCAGTCACAGCCATATGATACGAATAATCACCTACAGCTTTACCCTTAGATTTTTGTTGCCATGTCTTTAATGCATTATGAAGTGAATCTCCTTGTGTTTGCAATATAAAATCAATCACCATTGTAGTACCACCATGTAAAGCGGCTCGTGTTCCCGTCTCATAATCATCACTAGAATAAGTGCCCATAAATGGCATGTCTAGATGAACATGAGGATCAATTCCACCAGGAAACACTAGTTTATTGGTTGCATCAATCACCTTATCTGCTTGATATTTTAAATCTTTTCCTATGGCAATTATTTTTTCGCCTTCAGTATATACATCAGCTATATAAGTTTCCGATGCAGTTACTATTTGACCATTTTTTATTAAAATTGACATTTTTAGTATTGAATTTATAGGTTAATCGATTTCTTAAATTTACAAGTTTTTAATCAGTATTAGCATTCAGTTCACTTATCGTTTTATTATTAGTTGAAACTTTACTTACTATCACTCCAACGATTATTGCCAAAACAAATGATGGACCTAGTTCTCCAAGTTTTTCAAAATAGATCCCAATAGTATCCAAAGACGAAAATCCGAATTTAAAAAGAGGAACAGACAAAAAACCTGTTATCATAGAAGCAATAGCACCTTTTTCATTGAATTTACCCCAAAAAAGTGACAGAATAATTGTTGGACAAAATGTAGCTGCTATTCCAGACCAGCCAAAAATAACAAACCAAAAGATTGTCCTTTCTGGAGTTGTAACGGCAACAATCATCGCAACTATTAATGCGAATACAGCAAGTAATAATGTAATTATTTTAGAAATTTTTGCTAATTGTTTTTCTGTTTTATTTGGCTTAAAAATTTGCTGATAAAAGTCTCTAGATATTGCACTAGATGCAACGACTAAGAGAGAATCTATAGTAGACATGATTGCTGATAAAACAGCTGCTATATAAATTCCAATTAAAGTAAGCGGCATTATTTTTTCGACTAAAAGAGGTAGTACATTTTGCGCTGCATTACCTAAAAGCACTTCAGGATCAGCATCAATTGTTGTTAAAAGATATCTTCCAAAAATCCCAATAAGCACAGCACATACATCTGTAAGTATGGTAAACACAATAGCGACCCAACGTCCTTTTTTAATTTCTGCCGTACTCTTTATAGACATAAACCTCACAAATAATTGAGGCGACCCCATAAATCCTAAACCGATACACATAAAACCTAAAATTGTAAATAGGTTTAAAGTATTAAAACCTCCTTCTCCCCAAATATTTAAAAATGAAGGATCCAGTTTTATGAGTTCTTGAGTTACTGAAACATCAGGCGAAATTGAATAATAAGCAACTATTGGCAATGCAACTAATCCTAAAAGCATAATTAAACCCTGAAATAAATCAGACCAAGCAACAGCAACAAAACCTCCTGAAAAAATATAAGTCAAGACAATAACGAAGCCAACAATAGCTCCAGTGAAATAATTCCAACCAAGAAATGATTCAAACGCAGAACCTGTAGCATCAATTTGAGCACTTACATAAATAATCACAAATAAAGACAAAGCAGTTGCTGCAACAATACGCAACGTGTTGGTCTTTGGCTTAAATCGGCTCACTAGATAATCTGGAATAGTGATGGAATTATATTTATCTGTAAGATTTTTGAATTTTTCAGCCATAAAAAACCACGCAACTGTGACTCCTATGACTTCTCCTAACACAACCCAAAAGGCTGAAACGCCTACCATGGCGCCCAAACCTGTAAGTCCTAGCAGCAACCATGCGGATTCTCCAGTAGCTCTTGCAGAGAACGCAACAACCCAGAAGTTTAATTGTTTTCCGCCTACATAATAATCTTTCGTGCTTTTAATTTTTTTAGAAGCGAAGTATCCAATTAAAAAAAGGATCGAAAAATATATAAATAATATAATATACTTTGTGTTCATGTTAGTTTGGTTTTTTCATTAGAAAACAATACAATGCAAATGATATGATAAACCCTGTAAACCATGATAAGGAATACAAAAAGCTTAACGCAGGAACCCAATATCCTATCAACGCAGCAAATACTCCAATAAACAATGCAATCATTGCTGCTTTATTAAATCCTGTTTTTTGATATGAATACATACCATCTTCTTTATATAATTCGGCGAGTTCTAATCGCTTTTTTCTAACCACATAATAATCTGCAATCAAAATCCCAAGTACTGGACCTAGGAGTCCGCTAACAAAAATTAAAAATCCAGAAATTTCATTGAGCAACCACCACGGCATAATTAGTATTCCTACAATTCCAGTAATAGTCCCTCCTTTTTTAAAGCTTATTTTTTTGGGCCATAAGTTTGAAAAAGCATTTGAAGGCGCAATAACATTTGCAGCTATATTGGTGCTTAAGGTTGCAATAATCATAAAGACTTGCGCTACAATTACGACAACTGGATTTTCAAATTTCGCGATTAGCGATACAGGATCCCAAGGTGCATCATCTGCAATCAATATGTCTTTAAAATTTATAATCGCTGCACAGGTTACAAAAATCCCAACAAAAGAATACAACATCATCGTTGCAGGCAAACCGATAAATTGCCCAGCCACTTGATCTTTTTGAGTTGCGGCATAACGCGTAATATCTGCGATACTAATAGACATAGTAGCCCAAAAACCAACCATCGCTGTCAACCACAACAAGTAGCTCCACAATTTACTTTCAGAATTTCCATCTGTAGTTATTACGTTAGCATTAACAACACTAGATACAGTGTTATTATTCCTGAATTGCACTTGCACATTTTCAGTACTATTAACCAAAATTGGATTTGCAGTAAAAGTTTGCCACGTAGTGCTTTCATCTGATACAATGTTATATTCAGATACTTTGAGTTGTCCTTCCTTATTCTTTAAAACATTCAAATTGAGATAAAATTTATCTTCCTTTTCTGTAATGGTAGCAGCAGTTTTTTCAAGCTGAACACTTTGATCTAACACCACTGAAAACCCATCAGCTTTAGCATAACTCCAATAGATGAGAGCAATTCCCATAATCACAAGAATAGGTGCTGAATAGGTTTCGAGCCATTTGATACTTTCTGTTCCTTTCCAAATGAAATACATGTTAATCAGCCAGAAAATTCCAAAGCTCACAAATTTTCCAACCGAGAGTTCTAACTCTCCAGTAGAACCGGTAACAGCATTAAAAATCGCATAAATAGCCAAGCCACCTATCCAAGTTTGTACACCAAACCAACCACAAGCAATAATCCCTCGAGTTACCGAAGCCAAATGCACGCCTTTTGTACCAAAAGCTGCACGACCAATAACAGGAAATGGGATTCCATATTTCACTCCTGCATGGCCATTAAGCACCATTGGGATAGTAATAATTAAATTAGCAACACCAATAATAATGAGCGCTTCATACCAGTTTAAACCGCTTTTAATCATGTAAGATGCCAAAAGATATGTTGGAATACATACCGCCATTCCAACCCAAATAGCAGCCAAATGCCACTTACTCCAAGTTCGTTGACTTGATGGTACAGGCGCTAAATCCTCACTATATAATGGTGACTTAGAAACATCTTCTTGTAATTCTACAATATCTTTGTTCATTTAGTAATTCCTATCTGTTTGTTAGTCTTCTTTTTCAAACCAAAGATTTCTGACGCGACCATTAGATAAATAAAATCCTTCAACTTGACCTTTGGGATTTCTCTTAACCTTAATTACTACGCCAGGGATCATCTGCAAAATATCCTCACCAATAAATTCAACTTCATATTCACCATGTCGAATATGCCTCCATTTCAGTTTATCCTTTTCCAAATAAAATCGATACTGAGTTTCTAATTCAGGGCTATAATATGTTCCCACATAAGATTTTTTATTATCAGTAGTAGGAATAAATGTTTCGAAAGCTTCCATAATTGTTGGAGCATCTTCATCTACTGTTACTATCATTTTATCAAGTCTGTTTTTTTTGTACACAAATTCTGCAACCAGATCAACCTGAACATTCAACATTTTAAATTTTGAATTACCAATAGGAACAATTACACTTTCATTTGTTGGCGTACGCTGATATCTAAGTGTATCGTTTTTAACATAAATTTTTCGAGCGTAGCTTTCTTTGTTATTCCAGAACTGACCTTCAAACTTTTTTAAGTCTTCTGAAGTCATTGAGATTGCATCAGGAAGTTTTGATGTGAAATCGTTACCCTGATTATCTTCTTTAATAAATAATTCAGTCAATTCATTACTCTTCCCTCCAACATTAGCTGATGAAAAATTTGAAAGAATAACAATATTTAATTTTTCTTCTGGAAACGTCGATGCAGAAGCTCTAAAGCCACCAACAGCTCCATTGTGCTGTATTACCTTTTTACCGTTAAACTCATCAATAAAAACTCCAAAGGCATAATTATTAAGGCCTCCATCATTAAATGGATCAAGAGTTTCTAACATTTTAAAGGCACTTTCCCAGCCTGCTTTAGGTTCATAAAAATTAGATAACCACATTAATAATTCATTGGTATTAGAATGTACATTACCAGATCCCACATAACCCCAATATTCAACTTCTCGCTCAAATGCTTCTGAGTTATAATTATAAGATGTTGCATTATTAGGAACTATTCGATTATACTTATCCTCCGCATAAGAATTCTCCATTCCTAAGGGGTTAAAAACAGATTTTTTCATCCAATCTGTAAATTTTTCACCTGTAACTTCTTCAATAATATCAGCCATAAACATATACCCAGTATTGCAATACAAATATTCATCACCAGGCTTAAAGTTTAAGTCCTTTTGATATTTCATAATACGTCTTAAATCTGCATTTGTTTTGGAATCATCATCACGCCAACCAGCAATACCAAAAAGGGCATGCAAACTTCGCAAACCACTTGTATGATGCAGTAAATGTCTGATGGTGATTTTATGTCCAAAATCAGGTAGATCGGTTAAGTATTTCCGAATATCATCATCAACAGATATTTTACCTTGTTGATGTAATAGTATAATACCCATTGCAGTAAATTGTTTGGACACTGAACCAATATTAAACAAGGTTTCCGTTGTATTTAGCACATCATATTCTAAGCTCGCCGCACCAAAAGCTTTAGAATAGACTAATTCTCCATTTTTCATAATAGCAACAGCACCTCCAGGAGTTTTTGGATTATCCCAAGAAGCAAAAACCTCATCTATTTTTCCTTCAATTGTTATAGGCTCCTGTTTTACTATTTCTGTACGCTTAAAAATTAGCGGCAAGTCATTTCCTGACTGAGTAAATGTTCCTTGAATTTCTTTACCTTTCAATTCGCCTTTATAGACCACTGCAAGACTTGTTATTTCAAATGCTAAACTTGGATTAACAAAAGTAATAGCCGTTGCTGGAATTTCAGCATTACTTTGATCAGGACTCAATAATACAGCTGAATATTTATCTCCATTTTCACTGATATTAATATGTATTCGTAATGAATTACCTGGTATGTCTAATACACCGAACCATTTTCCAGTAATTTCTTGAGCATTTAGTGTCGTAACAATCAATAATAAAGCGAGGGTTTTTAATAGTGTTTTCATGATTCTTAAATTTCTTGATTCAAATTTTAACAGAATTATATTTAGTAGCAATATTCATCAGCAATAGCAATAGCTTGCGAAATGATCTTCAAACCTTCATCGACTTCTTCTTTTGTTACATTTAAAGGAGGAGCGATAAAAATCCAATTCCAACGAACAAACGTGAACATTCCTAATTCTCTAATCTTTGAAGCCATTCTTGAAGTGGCTTCCATTTCACTAGGTTTTGCATTCCAAGGTGTCGTAGGTTCTTTAGTGTCTCTATTTTTCACGAGTTCTATACAACCTAATAAACCTGTATTTCTAAAGTCTCCAATTGATGGATGTTTTGCTTTTAATTTTTCTACTTCGGCTTCGATATACAATCCCATGTCTGCTGCACGTTCGACTAAATTCTCATCCTCAATGATTCGTACATTTTCTAATGCGGCCGCACAAAGCGTAGGATGCGCAGAATAAGTCAATCCTATGGTCATCGGATTATCATTAAAATATTCTGCAATTTCATCAGTCACTACGAGTCCGCCCAAAGGCAAATACCCTGAAGTCAACCCTTTAGCTAGACACATGAAATCTGGCGTTACACCATGATGATCTATTCCAAACATTTTTCCTGTGCGTCCAAAACCACTCATCACCTCATCATCAATCATCATAATTCCATACTTGTCACAAAGTTCACGAACGTGTTTCAAATACATTGGTGGATATTTTAAACATCCCGAAGAACCCGATTCGCCTTCTAGTAAAATAGCTGCGACATTATTTGGGTTTTCTAATAATACGACACGCTCCAAATGTGCCAAGGCACGTTCTCCACATTGCTCAATTGAATCAGAGTTCCATGGGCAACGGTAAGCATATGGATTTTCTACATGTACCACATTAGGCATTACTTGGCTATCTACAGGAAACCGCCTTGGATCTCCACTGGCAGCTATTGCGCCATAAGTTGCACCATGATACGCTCTATAATGTGAAATTATTTTATGGCGACCCGTAAATATTCTTGAAAGCTTGATTGCGTTTTCAATCGCTTCAGCTCCGCCAAGGGTAAAGAAAGTTTTAGTTAAATTCCCAGGTGTAATCTCTGCTAGTTTTTTTCCAAGTTTTCCACGAACATCTGTGGCCATACCAGGATACACATAACTCACCTCTTGCATTTGTTTAGCAACAGCCTCAGTAATTCGTTGGTCCCCATGACCTATATTAACGTTCATTAATTGTGAAGAGAAATCTAAGTATTTTTTTCCATCTCTATCGTAGATATAAGAGCCTTTGGCATGTGAAGCATTTATTGGGTTTAGACCACCTTGCTTTCCCCATGAAAATAGCGTATAGTCTAAATTATCTTTTATAATTTGTTGGTTACTCATTAATTTCAAATAGTTGATTAATCATTATTTTAAATATAGCTATATATACAAATTAATTAACTCATCCAATTTGTTTGTGCTTCTGGATTCCACTTCGTTGTGGTTTTCTTATTTTGTGTCCAGAACTCAATAGAACTACGTCCAGTAATATCACCAACACCGAATTTAGATTCATTCCAACCACCGAAAGAAAAAGGCTCACGAGGTACGGGAACTCCAATATTAACACCAATCATTCCAGCACTTGCACGATCCATTACTTGCTTCGCTAATCCACCACTTTGTGTAAATACAGCAGCTGCATTTCCATAATTAGATCCGTTTTCAATTTCAATAGCTTCATCCAAATCTTTAGCTCTAATAATTGAAATCACAGGTCCAAAAATTTCTTCACGAGCTACAGACATATCTGTTGTCACATGATCTATAATTGTTGGTCCAACATAATAACCGCCTTCTTTGCCCGGAACAGTTGTATTACGACCATCTAATAAGATTTTTGCGCCATCCTTTTCCGCTTCATCTATATATCTTTCAATACGTTTTTTCGCTTCAGCAGTAATTACAGAACCTAAATTATCTCCAGGCACAATAGCTTTAGCATCTTCCACCATACGATCAATAATATGCTGCACCTTATCTACACCAACCATTACTGAAGCTGCCATACATCGTTGTCCAGCACAGCCAGACATTGAGGCTACAACATTAGATGCTGTCATTTCGGGATTAGCATCTGGAAAGACTAATAAATGATTTTTTGCGCCACCCAGTGCTACACAACGTTTTAAATTAGAAGTGGCTCTTTTATATACTATTTTTGCTACTTTAGTTGAGCCTACAAATGATACTGCTTCAATTTTTGGATGATCACAGATGGCTTCTACGACTTCTTTACCTCCATTAACAATATTAAAAACGCCATCAGGAAGACCAGCTTCTTTGAGTAGTTCTGCCATTCGAACTGTACTTAGCGGGACCAATTCAGAAGGTTTCATAACCATAGTATTCCCTAAAACTAGTGCATTAGGAAGCGTCCAATGTGGTACCATATTTGGGAAATTGAATGGTGTAATTGATGCAACAACACCTAATGGTTTACGCTCAATTCGGCATTCTACACCTTTACTTACTTCTTGGACTTCATTGACTACAATTTGTGGCATAGACACCGCAAATTCACAAAGCTCCATGCTTTTTTCAACTTCGGCTTTAGCCTCTCCATAGGTTTTACCATTTTCGAGCTGAACTAATTTCGTTAACTCATCTATATTTTTTTCTAGTAGATTACGATATCTAAAGAATATTTGAACACGCTCTTTTAAAGTCATTCCCGACCATTCAGGAAATGCTTGCTTTGCAGCTTGGACGGCAGCATCAACATCTTGAGTTGTAGATAATGGAATTGAAGAAATTTTACTGCCATCTATAGGACTTAAAACATCCATTGAATTTTGACCATTTCTTTCGAATTTACCATTTATATAATTTTTTACTTCGGAAAGTGTCTCGCTTACATTCATAATCAGCTTTTCAGATTAATTTTATTAATATTTGAACAAAAAATAAGAATGCTATAAAAACCTTGTCATAGAACTGACGATTTTTAATCACACTCCAATCAAATATATGAAATATATATTAAAATGTAGCTATTATTGAGAAGTCAATAATAATTTAAAAACTATATTGAATGATTCTTATTTATGATTCCCGTTTCCACGAGAAAGACAGGTTTAATGGGATCCTCAACCAAAGGTGTTTAGGGATTCTTTTTTATTAAATTTCTAAGGAAGTAAACGTAAACTCTGTTCCATTAAATAACCCTTTATCACTTAATTTTAATGACGGGATTACCAATAGTGCCATAAACGACAAGGTCATATAAGGTGCATTTAGAGGACTACCTAATACTTTAGCCATTTGATCTAAAACCGCATAATCTTTCCCAATAGTTTCTCCATCCTGATCGCTCATAATACCTGCCACTGGCAACGGAACGATTTTTTCCTCGGAATTTGATACAGCACATATCCCACCTTTATTTTCTATGATGAGATTAACGGCTTTACAAATCATCTCATCAGAAACTCCCACAGCAATAATATTGTGAGAATCATGACCAACAGATGAAGCAATAGCACCTTCTTTTAATCCGAAATTTTTAATAAAAGCCATAGCTGGCTTATTGTTATTATAGCGGTTAACTACAGTCATTTTTAGAATATCGTTTTCAGTATTCGACACGAGATTACCATCTTTAATTGTAGCATCCTCTATTAACTCGTTGGTCACTAACTGTCCTTCAAGGGCTTCTATAACTCGAATTTGTTTCGCTTCAGAAGGTACTCTGAAATCAGAAACCGCTTTCTTATTTGTATTGAAATTATTAAGATTTTCAAATGGTACAGATTGCAATTTAGACATCCCATTCTCACTTACCAATTCGCCATTGATATAGGTTTGGATAGCTTCAAAATCTTTCAAGTCTTTGACTACAATACAATCGGCATCATCACCAACTTGCAGCAAACCAACATCCAAATTATAATGTTCTACTGGATTAATACAAGCCGCTTTTAATACTTTAAAGATATCTATCCCTTTAGCCACTGCACGAGCACATAATTTATTAATGTGATCAATAATTAAATCATCAGGATGTTTGTCATCACTGCAGAACATCATGTTGTCATAATATTCAGGAAGTAAATCGATTAAAGCTTCAAAATTCTTAGCTGCACTCCCTTCACGTATGAGCACTTTCATTCCTTTTTGAAGTTTCTCTAAGCCTTCTTCATAAGTAAAACACTCATGGTCGGTAGAAATTCCTGCACTAATATATTTCGTAATATCATCGCCAACTACTCCAGGAGCATGACCATCAATAGGCTTATTATAATGTTTTGCCCAAGCCAATTTTTTAAGGACTTCGGCATCATCAAATAACACACCAGGATAATTCATCATTTCTGCTAAATACTTGATGTCAGGATTTGCCATGAGTTGTTTGATTCCGTCAGAATCAATAACCGCTCCAGCCGACTCAAAAGACGTTGCAGGCACGCAGGATGGTGCGCCAAAATTGAATTTAAAAGACGTTTTCTTTCCGTTATCAATCATGAAATTTACACCATCAATTCCGAGTACATTTGCAATTTCATGCGGATCAGAAACTGTGGCAACTGTTCCGTGATTTACCGCAAGTCGAGCAAACTCAGTAGGCACCAACATAGAGCTTTCTATATGAATGTGTGCATCTACAAAGCCAGGAAGGATGTAGTGTTCTATATCATGTTCCTTTTCTTCTATTGCTCTAATCTTTCCTTCGGAAATGGTGACTTCTCCTTTAAAGATGCGTTTGTTTTTTATATCGACTATTTGTCCTTGTAGTTTCAATATGTTAGTTTTATTATTAAATTCCGAATTCCCCACACTTCGGGACAGAATGATAGTTTAATTTAATTCAATTTTTAAAATATGTTTTGTGTTTTTGGTGACTTTAAATCGGTCATCTGCTCGACTATTAACAACCCAAACAACATCGTCGCCTGAACATAAAAGCCAGACATTTTCCTTATCTACTAAAGACAACTTCTCGTCTTTAAAATATTTACTAAGCTTCTTTTTACCTTTCATTCCTAAAGGATAAAAGCTGTCCCCTTTTTCCCATTGACGCAAACTCAAAGGAAATTTAAAAGTATCTCTATCCACAAAAATCACATTGGTTCGCTTTCCAAAAACAGCATCTGCTTCATCAAAAAACAAGCTTCCGATGGGCGTTTGAAACTTTTTATCAGTTTCACTGATGATAATGGGTTCTTCGGTAGCGCTTCCACTGCGCTCAGTATGACATTCTGTTATAATCAAATGCTCTCTATCCTTTATCAAACGATGCGTTTCAGAAAACACTTGCTTCCCAGATTGTGCATCTAATAAGTTAACAACATCATTCCATTCTGTAAAACCATAGTCTTTTAACAGTTCATAGAGGTAGGCTTTGGGGTTATTGACTTTTTTAAGTTCTGAAATTTTAAATTTGATTTGATGTTCATCAATAACATCAATGGCTCTTTTAGCAACTGCATTTAAGCTCTCATCGACAATATCGGCAGTATCATTTAAATTCCCTAAAGTCTTTTTAAAGTTTTTAAGCAATTCTGGATTAACCTCTTTTAAAACAGGAATCACGTGATGTCGTAGTTTATTCCGAAGGTATTTATCGGATGCATTGCTGCTATCTTCCCTCCATTTTATATGATTTGCTTTAGCATAGTTTTCTAAATCATCTCTAGAAAACGGAAGCAAAGGTCTCACAATATTATCGTTAATTTCAGGAATTCCTGTCAATCCATTTAAACCTGTTCCTCTGGTGAGATTGATCAAAACTGTTTCTAGATTATCATCGGCATGATGTGCCGTGAGAATATAATCAAACCCCAAACCTTCAGCTAAATCGTAAAACCAGTCATAGCGTAATTCTCGAGCTGCCATTTGAATGGACATCTTATGTTCATTTGCATAATCTTCAGTATTAAAACTCTCCACAAAAACTTCTAGTCCAAATTTATCAGCCAATTCTAGAACAAAGCTTTCATCTGCATCACTTTCTATTCCGCGTAAATTAAAATTACAATGTGCCAAAGACATATCAAGTTTGAGCTTGTGACATAAATGCGTTAATACCACACTATCCAATCCACCAGAAATGGCAATTAGGAGTTTGCTTTTATTTAAAAAATCAAGATTGGTTTTTATGTGGCTATGAAATGCATCAATCATAAATCAAATATACAACTTTGCTCCACTAAATAGACGATACAATTTAATTGAAAATGATATAAATCATATTTAAATACTTAAATATATTTTAAATTTAATTCATTAATTTAATTCGACAACCATGAAAACTTCAAAGGAAATTCAGGACAAATTTGCTCAAAATGAATATGACAAAAAAGTACTTTCTGCGATACAACATTTGCAACCTTATGTAAAACATCGACTATACATTGCAGAGTCTACAGGTATTTTACCTAAGAACATGTTTAATTCTAATGATTTGATCGACACAGCTATTCTTGAGCTGTATGAAGGCGGTTATAATATAGATGATGAGGCTCTTGCTGTGAAACTCAGACTGTTTGCTTATGTTGATAATGACTTAGATATGTTATTTAAAAAAGAAGCTTTTCATAAAAACACGATCAGTACCAATTCAATTTTAGAGGAAGAATTAGATGGCTTAGATGAACAGTTTTATGTAGATGCCGATTTAGATTTCATTATGCAAGAAGATTTTGATGATATTTCTTATGCACAAGATCGTAAGCACAAACACTTATTTTTATACACTGACAATAACAGTACTTTGCTAAATGCCTTTGAAATTCAAGATATTAGTCTACAAGAAACACCGAAAGTAATTGGAGGTTTTTACAGTTGGATACCACCACAAATTGCTAATATTATTGATTTACATGTTTTTGGTAAACTCAATTTTGAAGAAATTTCAAAACTAAAACACTTAGAAATCATTAGACTGGAAAGGATATTTAAAGCCATTCAAAAAAGTTTCAGAAAAAAATTAGGTTAATTTTCTAATACAGTACGCATGGCTTTGGCTTTAATCAAGCATTCCTCATATTCTTTAAGTGGGTCACTTTTAGCTGTTATGGCGCCACCAACAGAATAGGACACATATTTATTTGTTTCATTGTAAAGAATACTTCGTATCACGACATTAAAATCGAAATCATCATTAGGAGAAAAATAACCCACAGCTCCAGAATAGAGTCCGCGTTTTGTAGCTTCTAGTTCTTCAATAATCTGCATTGCTGAAATCTTTGGAGCTCCTGTCATACTTCCCATAGGAAACGTCGTCTTAATAATATCAACTGGATGTGTACTTTTATTCACAGTAGACGTTACTGTAGAAACCATTTGATGCACTTGATCAAAGGTATAGACTTTACAAAGTTCTTCGACGTTTACACTTCCTTTGGTTGCTGTTTTTGAAAGGTCATTTCTTACCAAATCAACAATCATAATATTTTCACTACGTTCTTTAATATCTTCGGAAAGCGTTTTTATTAATTGTTCATCTTCGACTTTATCTAACGAGCGTTTGGCTGTTCCTTTTATAGGCTGTGATGTAATTTTTAAGCCTTCTTTTTTAATATAACGTTCTGGAGAAGCAGATAATAAATACTTGTCATAAACTCTCAAAAACGAAGCAAGTGGCGGCTTTGAAATCGCATTGAGCTTCTGGTAAGTTTCAATAGGGTTAATAGTTGTGTCTTCTGCATAAAACTCCTGACAAAAATTAGCTTCGTAAATGTCGCCTCTATGCATATGTGCTAACATTTCATTTACCTTACTAAAATATTCATCTTTATGAATTCTAAGCTTTATCTTAATGTTATTTTCTTCGGAAAGCTCCTCTTTCTCATCTTCAATTTCTGTTTGGCTTATCGAATCTACATCTTCTTTCAACTCATCAACAACAAGATTGAGATAATGTGTTTCTAGCACATTTCCTTTTAAAAAAAAGAGCTTTTTAGGCTGAAAAAAGAAAAGCTCCGGGAATTGTAGTCCGTCAAAATTATTAGAAGATAATTGCTCTACATCATTCTTAAGATCATAGGAGAGGTAACCAAAAATCCAATCGTTGGTAGTGGTTTGATATTCCTTTAGCTGATTGAACGCATCATAGTAATCGGTTTGAAAAACAGTGAACGCATCCACAGCCAAAACAGCATCATAAGATGTATATTTCTGATTATAATTATTGCTATCTAACCAAACCACTTCATCAAACTGACCACTCCAAAGCAAGAGCTGTTTTTTAAAGCGTTCAGGATTAGAAATATGTTGGGTTTTTACAGTTCTCAATATGGATTTTAATAGGATAACAAAGTACCGAATTAAAGTGCGCAATAACAAGTATGTTTTTCCGAAGTAAAAATTTATCTTTGCAACATGGAACAACAAACCAGTTTTACCGATTTAAATTTAAATACACCTTTGTATAATGCCTTAGGTGATTTAGGTTTTGAGTACCCAACACCTATCCAAGCGCAGGCATTTAATATCGTAGCTTCTGGCAAAGATGTTGTTGGTATTGCGCAAACTGGAACAGGAAAGACATTTGCGTACATGTTGCCTATTTTGCGTCACTTAAAATATTCAACACAAGAGAATCCGAGAGTACTTATTTTGGTACCTACTCGTGAATTAGTGGTTCAAGTTGTTGATGAAATAGAAAAATTAGCCGCTTACATTAATGTTCGGGTTTTGGGTGTTTATGGTGGAACAAACATCAATACACAAAAACGAGCTATTGCTGAAGGTCAAGATATTATTGTTGCCACTCCAGGACGTTTGTTTGATTTGGCCGTAAGTCATGTGCTACAATTAAAATCAATACACAAGTTAGTTATTGATGAAGTTGATGTCATGCTAGATTTAGGATTTAGACACCAACTATTAAACATATTTGACATTCTACCCGAACGTAGACAAAATATTATGTTTTCGGCAACAATGACTGAAGATGTAGATGAGTTGATTACTGATTTCTTCACAAAACCGGAAAAAGTAACGATAGCAGTTTCTGGAACACCGCTGCATAATATCGAACAACAACGTTATGATGTAAGAAACTTTTACACCAAAACTAATCTGTTGGAGCATTTACTACATGACAGTGAAACCTATAATAAAGTTCTTGTATTCGTTGGCTTTAAGAAGTTAGCCGATCGCTTATTTGACGAGTTAGAAGAGCGATTCCCTGGTCAATCTTGTGTGATACATTCTAATAAAACTCAAAATTACAGATTAAGAAGTATAGAGCAATTTAGAGCTGGAGAAAATCGAATTTTAATTGCTACAGATGTTATGGCTCGTGGTTTGGATATCGAAAACATAAGCCAGGTTATTAATTTTGACACGCCTAAATATCCTGAAAATTATATGCATCGTATAGGTAGAACTGGCCGTGCTGAGCAACAAGGACAGGCCTTGACGTTTTCTACAGAAAATGAACAAGAAGCTATCGAAGGTATTGAAGACTATATGGATAAAACCATCGATTTTATTGAGTTTCCTTCGGAAGTTGAAATTTCTAATTTATTGATTGAAGAAGAACGCCCGCAAATAAGAGAACGATATAACCCTCTTAAACAAAGGGACGAAGATGCACCAGGACCAGCCTTTCATGAAAAGAAAGACAAGAACAAAAAAGAAAACTTAGGTGGCTCTTACAAGTTTAAAATAGCAGCCAAATACAAAAAGCCAAAAACCAAAGGCGATAAGAATTATAACAAGCGAAATAATAAAAAATAAATTGCAGTTTCAGTTTCAGTTTCAGTGCTTACTCTTATTAAAAAACCCATACTAAATCTCACATACAATTTATAATGAAATATATTTTTTTACTCCTATTCTTTTTAGTATCCCATTTCAACTTAAATGCAGAGACTCCTCCAATTTGGGGAAAAACTGGTCATCGTATTGTTGGTGCTATAGCTGATGATTATTTAAAAAATAGCACTAAGCGCAAGCTAGAAAAACTACTTAATCATAAATCTTTGGCCTTAGTTTCTACATTTGCAGACGAAATCAAATCAGATAAGCGCTATAATAAATTTAAAACTTGGCATTATCTGAATATGCCTTTGGATGCTACCTATGAAACATCTAATAAAAACCCAGAAGGGGATTTAGTCACTGGAATTGCATATTGTAAACGCATGATAACTGACAAAACAGCCTCTAATGATGATAAAGTGTTTTATTTAAAACTATTAATTCATCTTATTGGTGATTTACATCAACCATTTCATATTGGACAAAAAGAAGATCGTGGTGGCAATGATTTTAAAGTACAATGGAATTATAAAGATTCTAATATGCATCGCGTTTGGGATACGCAGATGATTGAGTCTTACGGGATGAGTTTTTCTGAATTAGCTGCTAATGCTGATTACCTTTCTAAAGCTCAAATTAAAGCCATAAAAAAAGGAACTGAGTTAGATTGGATCGCTGAAACTCACCAAATAACTAAAATGGCTTATGCCTCTGCAGAAAAAGACGAAAATTTACGTAGCAGATATTCATATAAGTACTTAAATATTGCAAGATCTCAAATGCAAAAAGCGGGTATTCGATTAGCAAAAGTATTAAATGATATCTTGTAGAGTTCTACATTATTAAACAACTATTATTGTTTACAAAAAAATCCCTTTTCAAATGAATGAAAAGGGATTAAAGAAAGTCTAAAGGCAGACTAGATAATATATAACTGACATAATTAATCAATAACCCTAGATATTAGTCTACAACTTTAATACGACTTTCTACAATGTCTTTAATTGGGATAATCATTTTTTCTTCTGCATTTTTAAGAACAACTGAAATATTTTCAATAGCCTCTATCTCATAGATTTTGTTTTCAAACTCTATTTTCTTGCCTACCTCAAAGGTTTTTCTCGTATAAAACGTCTTCAGTAAATCACCTACAACTTCTCTTGCTCCTAAACCAAACGCCAAAGCGAATGCAAGAAGAAAGGCTCCTAGAATCATCGTAAAATTACTTGTAATGATTTCTGTATCTACTCCCGCTTGATTTAGAGCAGTAATTGAAATAAAAATGAGCAATAAGAAAAATACAATTTGACTTATAATTTTGGCTCCAGACAAATCCATTGAATCAAAAAAGGACTTTAGTCCCTTTTTTACAAAATTTGCAAAAAGTAAACCTACTGTAAATATGATAAGGGCAGCAAATAATTGAGGCAAGTATTCTAGAAATTTACTAATCTGCTCTGATATAATTTTAAGGTTTAATATATCTGAAACTATAATTAGTAACATAATATATATTAACCATTTCACGAAAGTTGAAACAATCTTAATGGTATCGAAATTAAGCTTCTTCCCTTCTACAATTTCGATTTCATTTAATTTATCATCTAATCTATTTGCTTTTGCTAGTTTTAAAGCCTTCTTGAGAACTTTAACGACGACCTTCACAATTATCCAACCTATGAAGAGTACAGCTAAAGCTCCAATAACGTTCATTCCAATTCTTAAAATTTCAGGCCACATGTCAGATAATGAGCCTAATGCGTTGTCTTTATATTCTGCTAGTTTATCCATGATTTATTATTAATTTAATAGCTATTTATATTTATTTTTTATCCCTTTTACTCATAACCGTTTCAATAACATCCCCAAGATTATATGAAAACAGTTCGGCTAATTCCATAAGTAATTTTGCAATGGCAATATCGTTCATAACCTTAGACTTCAATTCCTGCGGAACTGACTTCAATGGCTTATCTAGATCTCTGAAAGGATTTTCCATTAGTTAAGGTTATTTTCGTAAACAGTTAATAATTTATCCTTTGCGCGTTTAATTCTCATTTTAACTGCACTTTCCCCAATATCTAAAACACTTTCAATTTCCTTAATAGAAAGGTTGTCTTGGTATTTTAGTAACAGTATCATCTTTTCATCTGGTGATACTAATTCTAATGCCTTTTGGAGTTTTTCAACTCTCATATCGCTAAAATCTGAAGATTCATCATAGTCTTCAGAAATATTTTCAATATCTGCATAATCTACAGATTGTTTTTCAAGCTTTTTAGCGGTATTTCTTGTCACATAATTTACACAATGGTTATAGGTAAAAGCATATAGCCATGTAGAAAACTTAGACTTACCTTTAAAACTTGCCAACTTAACAAAAAGCTTAAGAAACACATCTTGTGTAAGATCTTTAGCTTCGTCTTCGTCTTTTGCAAATCCATAACATTTATTATAAACCAGACCTGCAAAACGATCATACAACACCTCAAAAAGCAGGGTGTTATTATCCTTGACAATAGAGCTTACCAGCTCTTCATCTGACAGTTTATAAATATTTACAGAAGGTTCCAAAAATGTTGGATTTAGTATTATTGGTTTCTATTAAGACACTAACCTTTAGATTAAGTCACATTAATATTAGACTTAAATGTTAAAATTATAAAATTAAACAGTTGAATACACAAAAAACAAGGCATAAAAAAAGCGAACTCAGTTGAGTTCGCTTTTTTTATCAATCTACTTTATTACATTTTTAGAGCATCTAATTTTTCTTTGTGATAGGTATTGCCACTTATTTCATAAGCTTTTTCAACATATTCAATTGCTTTTGCATTATTGTTTTGAGCACTATAATAATCTGCCATAGCATCATAAGCATTAGCGCTTTCAGGATAATACTTTACAGCCATACTAAAAAACAAAAACGCCTTTTCTGGTTGTTCCATTTGAAGATTCATATAACCATAACCATTAAACAACTCTTCTATCATTGGAGCTGTTTTATAACCAAAATTTTTATTATAAATCGTTTCTTGGTTATTTAGTAAAATCCGTAAATCGTCCACCGAAGTTTCTGGATTGTTATACGTTTGTGGAGACTTAAATTGATACCACTCAAACAATGATATAAGTCCGTCTCTTATTGCTGGCAAAGGAACAGTGCCATGAAGATCTTCAGGATAAACCTTCCATATAAAGTTTAATTTATTTTGTTTTTGTGTTAAAGCAAATTGGGAGAATTCAACAATAGAGCGTGAGAATAAACTAAATTCAGATGTATCCTCCATTAGATTATCTATCGTTACTGAAGCATCTCGCATATGCAATTGCTCTGCTGCTAATGCAACAAACACCCCTTTACCTTCAAAGTTTTCAGTTTTTAATTTTTCTTTAGCTTCGTTTAATAATTTTTGATTATCCCATTCTATACTCGGATCGATAGCTATATAATTTGTAAAGAGATGCGGATGATTCACTAAGACGTTTAGTGTAAATAAGCCAGCATACGAATGTCCTATTAATGTTCTATAGTTTGTCGTAGGGTACGTTTTATCAATGTAAGGCATTAAATCGGTTTCAATAAATTCTGTAAACTGCTCCGCTCCTCCGCTGCCTGTCTGCATAGCAGAACCTCGACGTGTTTCAATTTTTGAAATCGTTAAATCATGAGTTCTATTGGTTCTATTAGATATACCAACCAAAATCATATGTGGCATATAATGTCCCCAATAACTATCATAAACGATTTCTAAGGTAGACTCAAGAGAAAACCCATCCAGCAGATATACTACTGGATATTTTGCATTACTTTTAGGGTTATAGTTGTCTGGTAATTTCACCCAAAACTGACGATAACTATCTAAAGTTTTTGAATATATACTATCTACAATCTCAACATCAATTTCTTGATTTGGGTTCGCTTGCGCGTCAACAGATACATTAAAGAATATAAATGCTATTATAGAGGTAATTCGAATTGCTCTTTTCATATGTATTAAATTTATTTTGTATTATTTGTATTAGAGATCATTCTCCTCCGTAGGGTAATGAGAATATATAAATTACATCTACCGCTTTTCCGTTTTGAGTGGCAGGTTTCATAATCGGCAACAGTTTTATCACTCTAGCCGCTTCAGCCTGGATTAAAACATCAGCATCTCGTACCTTAAGCTGGGACATCTTACCATTTTTGTTTATATTAAAGAGTATTTCAATGTTTTTAGGCTCTAAGAATTTCGGGTTTTTAAATATTTTAGAATCAACCTGTGTGTCAAAAAACTGAGCGATACTCTGCTTAAAGCAGGCTTTTGTTTCTGCTTGAGATAGATCTTCGCAACCTGGATATACGGGAGCATTTTCTACATTATCAACCTTCGTTGTTTCATCAAAACCGTTAGACGCAATACCTTCCTTGCCTACAAGACTAGTTAAGCTTAGTATGTACTGCCTTTCTTCATCAGTAATATTACCTTGTATCATCACTTGTTTTTGAACAGCTTTAACCTTTTGTATCAGTTCGCTATCTGAAGAGTTAGCTTTTTCTTTGCAGGAATTAAGAAAAACTAAACAGATAAGCGGAAGAATGAATGCTACATGTTGAATGCTTTTTCTTTTAAACTTTAGTATATACTTCATGACTTTATTTTATTGCTTGATGACAATTTGGTGTTGTTTTTTATTCTGAAATTTCTTCAGAAGGTAACATTAGTCTTAAAATAATAATCCCAATTCTAGCCACAACAAATGTAAATAGTCCAGAGGTTGCAGTTAATAACGAAATTTTAAGTCCGCCAGCAAAAACTGAAGGATCAACATTCCCCATAGCTTGTAAAGAATCAAATGCCGAAATAAGCCCAATAATAGATGCTAAAAACCCCATAGTTAATCCTAATAAACTGGCATCTGATGCCAGTCGTAGCATTTTATTTGAAAGTTCTGAGGATTTGCTAACGTTCATAAAACCTCTAACAAGAAAAAACAATGCGGCTAATAAGCAAATTAAAATAAGAGACATAAATAGTGTTCCGCCATCCGTAAAAATGTTTGCCGCTATGGCTTGACTGAATAAACCTTTAAATGTAATTGTTAGTGTGTTCATAGTTTTTAAATTTAGTTAAACATGTTCAAACTTAAAAATTAGACGAACTTACTTTTTACTAATGCGACCAATAACGCGTTTATGAATGGATTTGACATCAATGTCAAAAAGCGAACTAAATTGGTTGTTCGTCTCAAAATAGACAAATTCAGTAAAAAAATATAGTAATATTGTATTGACACTATAGTATATGTTTACAAGGCAATTCATTTTAAAAAAAATCGGACAGATAATCCTACACCTCCTTTTCTGGGTTGCTGTGTTGTTTTTCTATACCTATTTTTTTGGAGTAAACAGTACCCGATTTGACGACACTTTACTCTTTTCACTTTGTTTAATGCCTACAACAATTGCCACCACTTATGTATCGACGTATAAATTAATTCCAGATTATTTAATCACCAAACAGTACTGGCGATTTGTGCTTTATAGCATATATACACTCATCATATCAGTGTATTTATTAATGGTTTCCATTTTTTTTAGTCTCATTTACATTTCGAATTTTGAATATGACGAAATGAATCCTGCTACTAAGAATATCATTTTTATTAGCACTGCCGTTTATTTGGTTGTTGTCATTGTAAGCGCATTTAAACTGCTAAAACTTAATTTGGAGCAAATCTCAAAAACGAAGGAGCTTGAGACTAAAATTCTTGATACGCAACTCAAACTCAAAGAGCAAGAGCTCAACTATTTAAAGATGCAAATTCATCCGCATTTTTTGTTTAATACTTTAAATACCATGTATGGTTTTGCTTTGAAAAAGGCTGAACAAACACCAGATATGATATTAAAACTCTCTAATTTACTGGACTATTTATTGTATCAAGCCGAAAAACCTTTTGTACTCCTTTCTGAAGAAATTGAACACATCAAAGATTATATTGCACTAGAAAAAATGCGTTTTAATAATACATTAAATGTAAAAATGGATGTACAACTAGATTCGGAAAACACAACGATTGCTCCTATGTTACTGCTTCCATTCATTGAGAATAGTTTTAAACATGGAAGCATTAACAATGGCGTTTTAGAGATAGACATCAAACTCACAGCTAATGATGATCTGATCTATTTCCATATAAAAAATTCGAATTCGGAAAACACCTCATCAAAACAAGGCATTGGTTTAGAGAATATTAAAAAGCGCTTAGAGTTGTTATATCCAAAAACATATGACTTATCGATAAGCAATACTGCCACATCATTTGAAGTTGAATTACAATTAAAAAAGACCTCTAATGCCTAAAGTACAACCCATTTCTTGTTTGATTGTTGATGATGAAGCTATCGCTAGAGAAATCATTGAAACACATTTGTCTAAAATTGACAATATTCATGTTGTAGCGAGCTGCAGTAATGCTTTAGAAGCTTTTAACCATATTAGCAATCAACCTATTGATTTGGTTTTTCTAGATATTAATATGCCTGAAATTTCGGGTATTTCCTTTGCGAAATCAATTAACAGTACCATCAAAGTGATTTTCACAACAGCCTATAGAGATTATGCTGTTGAAGGTTTCGAACTTAAAGCTGTCGATTATTTACTGAAACCAATTTCCTTTGAAAGATTACAAAAATCGCTGCATAACTATTTTGAAATCTACGGACAAAAAGAAACAAAACCAATATCCTCTATTGATGAATCTGATTTTATGTTTGTACGTTCAGACCGTAAAATGATAAAGATAGATTATGGTTCAATACGTTATATTGAAAGCTATAGCGACTATCTCAAAATTCATGAGGAGAACGAAACTATTGTAACTAGAGAGACCATTACAGCTATTGAGGCCAAACTGCCTAAGCAGCAATTTTTAAGAATCCATAGATCATATATTATTGCTATAGCATATATCCAATCGTTTACAAACGAATATATTACGATTAACAAAAAGGCCATACCAATTAGCAGAAGTTATAAGAAAGAGGTCCTAAAACATCTAGAAAAGTTTTGAAAGTTATTCAATAAAACTGTATTTTAGACGTTGCCTTATTAATCGTTATTTTTTAAAACGTCTGCTTAATGAAAGAATACCTGCACAACACTATTCCTAACTTACAAGCTTTTGATTATACAATTCATCATGATTCTTTGTTTATTAATCATCAATGGGTTTTAGTCAATGGTATTTCAGAAAAAAAATCTGTTTATACCTTTTTGAAAGATAATATTCTTCAAATTTCCAGGAAGGAATCTATAATAGAAACCTCATGGACACTCAATATCAACAACATATTTCAGATAGAAACTGAAGACGGACTCATTACTGTAAAAGCCTATTTTAAAGATGATGATGTTTTGGTTCTCAACCATCAAAACAAAAAAGAGTTTGCGCTTTTTATCAATACGACGAAGTATAGGGAGGATTTAAATTCTGTTGAAGATGTAAAAGCATTTTTAAGGGAGAAATACAAGCAGAAAGTGACCGATTTAATTTATGGCCATGAGTTTTACTACATCGAAAAATCTGAAGAATTTGGACCATTTACTGTCGAAGAACTTTCAGAAAAAGTGAAAAGCGAAAAAATAAGCATGTATTGTTTTGTGAGAGATGTTAACGAGTATGATTATAGCAAACGCTTGAGGATTTACGATTTAATCAAAGAACTATAACACGACTATTTCTTTTTTAGGTGACTTTCAATATCACGTAAATGAAGGCTCAATGCACGTATTGAAATTTGAATTTCTTTAACCAAAAGCGACAAAGATAAAATTAGCAGTATCAAAGCGGCACCAAATACCCAAACTGCTAAAATATTGAAATCTATATAAATTAAGAACATCGTTAGTACACAAAGTAACAAACTTGTTATCCCAAATATTTGCATCCATCTGGTAAGGTTCAATCTCAATTTCAAATTCTTAATTTGTTCTATTAGAGACTCATCCATTTTCTCCAAATACTTATCGTGCAAGTTTCTAATGACTGCAGCGTAAGCTAAAAAACGATTCGTGTAAGCCAACATAATTAAAGAAATCGCAGAAAACAATAGTGCTGGTGTTGTAAGTGTTAGTTCTTCCATAAAGATACTATCTGTGGTTATTTAGTTTTAAGTGACCTGACAAACATATAACTTTCATTAATATAATCAACTAGAAGTTGGGTTTCAGTATATATAGCTTCAGGAACTTTCACATAACTTTTAATTGTATACTTTAAATATAGTAAAAAGACCTGTGCTTCTACTTTTCCAACTATAAAGTATTCTGTACCAAGCACACAAAACCACTTGCAAGACAAATACCTATTAGCTATTTTTAATACCTTTATAAAAGACAGTCAATTTTAAGACAATCACAAATATGAAAAACGCAATTCTGTTTCTGCTTTGCCTCAACCTCTGTATCGTTTCTTGCAAATCGGACAAACAAACTGAACTAGAGATTATTATAAAAACACCACCTTTAGCAAAGTATACTTGTGCGCCAAGGATTACTGATGCCGATTGGTATAAAAAAGACAATAAGGCACCTTTATTTGAAGGTTTAGGTCATTTAAATTATCCAATCACAACAGATAAAGAGTTGGTACAAAGTTACTTTAATCAAGGTTTAACTTTAGCCTATGCTTTTAATCATGCTGAAGCTGCGCGTTCATTTTTCTATGCTACAAAACTAGATCCGAATTGCGCAATGGCATTTTGGGGATATGCTTATGTCTTAGGACCAAACTATAATGCAGGAATGGAAGATGACCATTATGAGCGAGCATATAATGCCATTCAAGAAGCTAAAAAGGTATCAACTAATTGTACTGATAAAGAAAAAGCGTTAATTAATGCTATGGCAGAACGCTATTCTGCAAAACCTCCTGAAGATCGTTCGCATTTAGATATTAATTATTCCAATGCATTAAAAGAGATCTACAACACCTATCCCAACGACTCTGAAGTCGCAACATTGTATGCCGAATCTGTAATGAACTTACATCCTTGGGATTTAAATGAAAAGGATGGTACCGAAAAACCATGGACACCTAAAATTGTAGCCCTATTAGCGAACATTATAAAAACGAATTCTTCACATCCTGGAGCTAATCATTTTTATATTCATGCAGTTGAAGCTTCTAGCACTCCAGAACGTGCTTACGCATCTGCAAAAGTATTTGACGATGGTACTATTCCTGGCGCCGGACATTTAGTGCATATGCCATCACATATATATATCCGCACTGGAGATTATCACAAAGGCACTGTTTCAAATATAAATGCTGTGAAAGCTGATAGTACTTATGTTACACTTTGTCATGCTCAAGGCGCTTATCCTCTAGCCTATTATCCGCATAATCATCATTTTATGGCAGCAACAGCAGCATTAGAAGGCAATAAGCATTGGGCAATGATAGGTGCCAATAAAGTATCTGAACATGTACATCCAGATATTATGGCCGAACCACGCTGGGGAACTTTGCAACATTATTATGTGATTCCATATTACTCCATGGTAAAGTTTGGAATGTGGGACGAGATACTCGCTAAAGAGGAAACTAGCACTTTAAAATATCCTTTGGCTATGCAACACTATGCAAAAGGCATGGCTTATGTTGCAAAAGATGAATTAAACAAAGCCAAAACCGAACTAAAAGCTCTAAAAACCTATGCAGCAGATGAAAGCATGAACGAGATTACCATTTGGGACATCAATACTGTAGGAAATTTAATAGGAATAGCAGACATGGTTTTAGAAGCAGAACTATTAGCTGCTCAAGGTGATTATGAAGCTAGCATTGTGTTATTGCGTGATGCAGTTGTTATAGAAGATGCCTTAAATTATAACGAACCACCAGATTGGTTCTTTTCTATTCGTCATCATTTAGGTGATGTCCTTATAAAAAACGGCCAATATCTCGACGCTATAGCAACATATCAAGAAGACTTAGACCGGTTACCAAGAAATGGTTGGGCACAACATGGATTAAAATTAGCTTATGAAAAGCTAGGAGATTCAGAGAACATTAGTAAAATGGAAGACGCTATAAAGGAAAGCTGGTCTACTGCTGATGTTGAGTTAGTTGGCTCTAAGGTGAAGTATATTAAATAATTATAGATATATAAAAAAGCGAACTCAATGAGTTCGCTTTTTTATATCATAGATTCTGCATCAAGTGCGAAATGACAATACTGTTTAAATATGCAACGGTCTAGCATCAGTTGCTGCTAAAGCGGCTTCTTTTACGGCTTCTGCAAATGTTGGATGTGCATGAGACATACGAGAAATATCTTCGGCAGATGCTCTGTATTCCATAGCGACAACTGCTTCAGCAATCAAATCGGCACAACGTGCGCCAATCATATGGACTCCCAAAACTTCATCTGTGGTTTTATCGGCTAAGATTTTTACAAATCCGTCCAAATCTCCTCCTGCTCTTGCACGACCTAAAGCTCTAAAAGGAAATTGTCCAGCTTTATACGCTACACCAGCTTCTTTTAATTCTTCTTCAGTTTTACCTACCGCAGCAACTTCTGGCCACGTGTAAACAACACCAGGAATTAAGTTATAATCGATATGTGGTTTCTGTCCTGCTAAAGTTTCAGCAACAAAAACACCTTCTTCTTCAGCTTTGTGTGCTAACATGGCGCCTTTAATTACATCACCAATCGCATAGATATTACTTACGTTTGTTTGTAAATGATCGTTCACCTCAATCTGTCCTCTGTCGGTTAATTTCACGCCTGCTGCCTCGGCATTTAATCCATCAGTATATGGTTTACGCCCAACAGATACCAAGCAGTAATCGCCTTTAAATTCGACTACCTCTCCTTTTTTATTTTCAGCTTTCACAATCACCTCATCGCCTTTACGCTCGACAGATTGTACTTTATGAGACATCATCATTTTAAATTTAGCCTTCTTAAAGACTTTATTCAATTCTTTAGATAAGCCAGCATCCATTGTTGGAAGGATTCTATCCATATATTCAATCACAGTGACTTCAGCTCCTAAACGTCTGTAAACTTGTCCGAGTTCTAGACCAATAACACCTCCACCAATCACAATCATGTGTTTAGGGATTTCCTTAAGTTTTAAAGCTTCGGTAGATGTAATAACACGTTCTTTATCTAAAGTAATAAACGGCAAATTTGATGGTTTAGAACCCGTAGCAATAATGATATTTTTTGCTTCAATTTCACCTGCATCCTTTCCCTCAATCTTAATATGAGTAGCATCTTTAAAGCTTCCTAAACCTTCATAGACATCAATTTTATTTTTCTTCATTAAGAAATCAATACCTCCAGTAGTTTGATCAACTACAGCTTGTTTACGACCAATCATTTTTTCTAGATTCACTTTGATGTCACCTGGAATTTCGATGCCATGCTCTTCAAAATGCTTGGTTGCTTCGTCATAATGATGAGACGATGCCAAAAGGGCTTTACTAGGAATACAACCTACATTTAAACAGGTACCTCCAAGTGTCGAATATTTTTCGATTATTGCTGTTTTCATCCCTAATTGTGCGCAACGAATTGCTGCTACATATCCACCAGGACCTGAACCTATTATTGCTACATCGTATGATTTCATAAGAAAATATTTATCAGTTTTTAATAAATGATTACAAAAATACGAATGTTTTATGGGAAGGCAATATAAAAATTAAAGGACTTAGTACAGGGCGATTTTTGTTTCTTTTAAACCCTTACTTAAAAGGTATTCTTTGGCTTTCGAAGCATCATCACCACCTTTTTCCGCATGATGTAACAAGGTGAATCCATGAGGTCCTCGAGCATTTAATAGACTTGGTGAAAAGTCTATCATTGGTTTAAGTATATCCATTCTTCCAAATAAAGCAGCAGTAAAGATATTGGCTTGAGCGCCATGATCTAATAAATACTGAACTAACTCTTTATAACCAACATGACTTGCTGCTCCTAAACCTGTTTCGAAGTCTCCTAATTTCCAGTCGTGTGCGGCATTAATTAGAGTAGGATGTTCTTCCAATAGTTCTTTTACAACATCCATTTTGCCATGAGATGCGCCAACAAATTTCTGAACAAGTCCTTTGTCTAATTGTTCTTCTTCTTGCTTTAAATTTATATTAAATGCAAAAGCTGTGGACGGAATTAAAAGCGCTCCTATTCCGGCTGTTTTAATGAACTTACCTCGTTTCATAATAGTAAATTGTTGATTAGTTACAGAAAAGATAATTAAAATGAGTACGTTCAATTAGGTGTTTAACATCACTTTATGTTAAATGTTTAGCTATGATGGAAACCCAAGCATCTCATCCATACCAACAGTAAATAACCAACAGCCATAAATGGCATGTTCTATAGAGATTAAGAGTGTGGGTTTTGTCTTCTGAAAAACATTATTTAATTAAAAAACGTCCACAAAAGCATGATTTTGATTGACTAATGCCGAATGAAGATTAACGTTTTTTATTCTTAAACAGAAATTCTTGAAGGAATTTAATTGAGATAATTAAAATAAAAAAAGTGCCTACCTGAATCAATGACAATTCTTAGTAGACACTTTGCTTTAATTCCCCTACGAATTAATTAATAGCTAAAGGTAAAGGTCCTACAAAACAAATTGTGATGCAATACTTAAATTGAGTAATTTGAATTATTTTTTTAAAACAAATTTTGATTCATTTTTAGCATACCAATAAGTTCGCCTGTGGAAGATATATTAAGTTTTTTTAAAATATTTCTGCGATGCGTATCCACAGTATGAGGACTTATATTCAGTTTTTGAGAAATCTCTTTACTGCTATAATCTAAAACCAACAATCTAATAACATCTCTTTCTCTATTACTAATCCCTTCACTTAATAATTTTTGCCCGTAATTATTAAAATAAATGGTCTCGTATTCATTCTGACTATTTAAGAGTTTGGCTGATGCAGATATGTCCATTTTTATGTCAGAATGAAGAACTGTATAATGCGCCAGCCCAATAATAGGTTTCCCAAGACTATCAAAAGCTAACGGTGTTGTATTCTGAATTAAATTCACATAAACATCTTCGGCATTTTTAAATCTATAATTCCATGTATAATTTGCTTTTTGACGGTCTTCTAAATTAATATTCCCTAAAGTAAATTCCATTAATTCATTTAGTGCTTTAAGCCATTTCTCAAGATCATCAGGATGAATTCTACTCCAGAAATAGCGCATACCTTTAGTTTTTAACAGGTTAGAATCTAACCCAAGACATGCTTTAAAATTTTTGCTTATATACTCAAACTCTAAGCTTTGCGTATTCGTAATACAGAAAAACGTGGAGCTATAAGGTAAATAGTTATCTAATTCAATAATTTTTTTAATATGTGTTTCTAAGGAAGGTTTATCATAAGACCTAAAAATAGTCTTATAAAAATCCTTAATTTGGTTGTGTTTCATAGAATCGCAATCTTATTTACGCTAAATTATAAAATAAATAAACCTTTATTGGGGAAACCCTAACATATCTCCCATTCCCACTGTAAATAACCAACAGCCATAAATAGCATGTTCTATGGATACTAAGAGTGTAGATTTTGTTTTCTGAAATGTTAATGCAAAGAGAATTCCTCCAACAAACGTCAAGATCATGACGATTCCATTTCTAAAGAAAATATGAGCCAATGAAAATAAAGCTGCATTAACAATAATAAAAAGTGTTTTGTTTTTAAACAACGATTGATAACGCTGAAAAAAGAAGGTTCTGTAAATCAACTCTTGAGGATATACCGAGAAAAAACTGTAAACGAATAAAATCGTCAACCATAGTAAAGGCTTATTTAAAACAACAACAAAAAGATTAGGCAGATCAACAAACCACATGTAAATAGTTGTGAGTATAGCAATGCCAATCAATTGCATAAGGGTTCGTTTAATAAAAGATGGCCAATCTAGGTTTTGAGCAATTCTGAATTTATTTTTCTCAACTCGTAATAGGACAAATATGATGTAGAAAAACCCAAGTAATCCAATAATCATCTTAACCCAAACCGGATAGCTAATTGCAAAACTAACTGGCACTAGAATAAAGACGATAAAAAATTCGGTGAGTTTATAAGACGTTGATTGCATGCTCTAAATATAGATAAATTAGATTGTTATTACTGTCGTATGCTTCACTTGATTAATCATAAATGCGCTATGCGTACTTCCAATATGGCTAATCGTAGTCAGTTTTTTTACCATAAACTCTCTAAACTCTTCCATATTTGCAACCAAAACCTTTAATAGATAATCATAATCTCCACTAATATGGTAGCATTCTAATACTTCATCTAACTTGGTAACTTCTTTTTCAAAATCAATAACATAACTTTTTGTGTGTTGCATTAATTTAATACTACAAAACGCCACAAATCCTTTGTCTATAGCTTTTTTATCAATAAGCGCAACATAATTAGAGATAATACCTTCACGCTCCAATTTTTTGATACGTTCATAAACGGCGGTAACCGACAGGTTTAATTTATTTGATAATTCTTTATTGGTTTGCTTACTATCTTCTTGAAGAAAGTGTAGTAATTTTTTATCAATAGCATCTAGTTGTATCATTTCGAAAAATTTTCAGTATTATGAGTTGAATCCAAATAAGCCCAGTAAAAACATCTACAAATATAAATAAACATAGTTTTATTATCTAAATACTTAAATGACTATTGATATATAATCTAAATAGATCGACATTTGATGTAATATAAACTTAAAACTGTGCTCTAATGGGATTTAAACCAGCTAATAACATTCAAGACTTACAATATTTCGGAGAATTTGGAGGGGTTAATCCTTCAATTTCTGATTCGTCTACCTACACATTTTTATCTGCAAAAACGATGTTCGACACTTTCGAAGGTAATGCGGATGGTTGCTACTTATATTCTCGTCACTCTACGCCTTCAAATTTACATTTAGGCGAAGCTTTGGCTGCAATGGAAGGAACAGAAACCGCTAATGTTTCGGCTTCTGGAATGGGAGCCATAACTCCAGTTTTAATGCAATTGTGTGGTGCAGGAGACCACATCGTTTCTAGTCGAACCATTTATGGTGGTACTTATGCTTTTCTTAAAAATTTTATTCCGCGTTTTAATATAGAAACTTCATTTGTAGATATCACAAAACTTAATGTTGTTGAAGCTGCAATTACAAAAAACACAAAAGTATTATACTGCGAGTCAGTTAGTAATCCATTATTAGAAGTTGCTGATATTAAAGGCTTAGCAGAGATTGCTAAACGCCATAATTTAAAGTTGGTCGTTGACAATACATTTTCACCACTATCTATTTCTCCAGCAAAATTAGGAGCTGATGTCGTGATTCACAGTTTAACAAAATTCATCAATGGTTCTAGTGATACTGTTGGCGGCGTGGTTTGTGGAACTCAAGAATTTATTAATGACCTCAGAAATGTAAATGATGGTGCATCTATGCTATTGGGTTCAACTATGGATAGCTTGCGTGCATCTTCAGTATTAAAAAATCTAAGAACATTACATATTAGAATGCAACAACATAGTTTAAATGCCTCTTATTTGGCTGAAAAATTTCAACAAGACGGATTAAAAACTGTGTATCCTGGATTGGACTCTCATCCTTCAAATGCATTATTTAAATCGATGATGAATGAGAAGTATGGATTTGGAGGAATGCTCACCATAGATGTTGGTAGTTTAGACAAAGCCAACGAACTCATGGAAATGATGCAAGAGCGAAACTTAGGCTATCTAGCAGTAAGTTTAGGCTTTTACAAAACCTTATTCTCAGCACCAGGAAGCTCTACATCTTCGGAAATACCAGAAGACGAACAACAGGAAATGGGATTAAGCGATGGTTTGATTCGTTTTTCGATTGGACTAGATGCCGATATTGAACGCACTTACAACATGATGCGTGAGTGTATGGAAAGTCTTAAAATTTTAAACAACAAAAACGAAGTTGTTCTAGCTTAAGACAATTAACAAATTATTTTAAAAGCCTTTTGAATGTATAATTTTTAAAAGGCTTTTTATTTTCCTTTTAGTCGTTCCCAAAGTGCCGACATGGTAAATTCGAAATCCTCCATTTCTGGAGCAAATGGTTTCATGTCTAAACGACCATCAGCCTCATAAAGTTTTAAATTGAAAACGGACTTGTACCCTTCTCTCGTTTTTACTAACGGATATCTTAAATCATTATAAATAAATTCGCCATCTTCTGCCGCTTGAACGTTATAATAACCATTACTAAACCATGCTAAGCAAGCAATGTCTTGATCATAATTCTTATTTAACAAGCGCTTTTTAGGGATTGTTTTCCATTCTGAAAATTGATCAGACCTATCCAACAAGGAATAAAAAGCTACCTGATAATGGTCATCAGTTTCAGCAATACCATACCATAAAATATTATTAAAAATCGAAGGCTGCGCACTAAAGCGTTCATAGGATATACCCTTTTCGGCTAAAGAGGATTTAAACACATTGTCAATATAGAACTTATTAAAAATGGTAAGCAACATATAAACAGAACTGACCCCAATACCTAGCTTTAACCATAATTTACGCTTATCACTTTGTCGCTTGTAAAACATGATTATAATCATGCATATCAAAAAAGGAACGGTATACAAAAGATCTGCAACTGCAATATTATTAAAGGCGACACGATACGAAGAAAATGGCGCGAATAGTTGTGTTCCGTATGGCGTAAAGCAATCTAAAATTGGATGCGTAAACAAAGACCAGAAAAATAGAGAGATCCAATCCTTTTGAGTGGTTGTATCTAATCGTTTTCCTTTGTTATATAATTTATGAACCAGCCAACCCAATACAAAAGCACCTAGAACTGAAAATAGTATAGAATGCATGAAACCGCGATGAAACAACATGGCATCAATCTCATTGTTGTATAAGAGACTTCCGATAAAGACATCCAAATCAGGAATGGTGCCACCAATAGCTCCAAATAGTAACGCTTTATTACCGATTTTTTTACCTAAAACGGCTTCTCCGCAAGCAGCGCCTAAAACGATTTGAGTTAATGAATCCATATGATGTGCGAATTTACATCAAGTGTTTCAATTGTCATAACTTATAATATAAGTATCCTATTTAAAGTGTAGATCTATTTATTTTCTAATGCTTCCAAGCGCTTTAAGATAGCTGCATTGGTTTTTTGAAGTTCAGCATTTTGCTTTCGAAGTTCTTCAATCTGTTCTTGTTGTTCCTGTACTGCTTTTACGGTCATTGATGTTAAATCACCGAGTCGCAAACCTAACATACCATAAGCATCTGTACTAATTACTCCATTGTTTGATTCGCCTGCATTATTAAGTGCTTCTTGTATTTCTTGAGCAATAAAACCATATTCTGTCTTTTTCTTTTCATCATTATTACGGTAAAAAGAAACAGGACGCAATGTTTTAATAAAATCTAATCCCAAATCAAGGTTTTTAATGTTCGACTTCAATCTTCGGTCAGAACCAAAAGTCCAATCCACTTGACCATGTATAATCGTTACGGCTCCATTTCCAATTTGAACATAATTAGAAGCAGAAACAGAAGCTCCATTTCCAAAGGCTATACTATTTGAGAACGTATCGGTGAAAGCAGCATTACCTATAGCTATACTACTAGACCCAGTAGTAATCCTGGTTCCATTACCAACCATTACATTATTAGAACCTGTAGTAGTTTGTGCGCCTGCTTCATTACCAACCGCTGTGTTGTTACTTGCATTATTACTAAGATTTTCTAGAGCTGATTTACCAATTGCCGTGTTCTGCGCACTATCTTCACCGTTACCACCTTGTAAGGCATTAAAACCAACCGCTGTGTTGTTGCTAGAAGAGGTTGTATTTAAAAGCCCTCCAGCATTCTTACCAATATACGTGTTACTTGTCCCTGCATTTGCTCTACCTGCCCAAGCACCCACAATAGTTGCATCGGCTCCAGCATTTGCGTTTCCGGCTTGATAGCCCACTACAGTAGCATCAGTTCCCGAATTTGAATTTCCGGCTTGAAAACCGACTGCAGTCACACCAGCCCCAGTATTTGTGCTTCCAGCTTGAAAACCTAGCAACGTAGTATTAGATTGATTATTTGAAAATCCAGCTTGAAAACCAACTGACGTTACATTATTAATATTACCAGAGTTTTCTGAAGCTTGTTTACCAATAGCAGTATTAGCAGCGCCAGTACTAGCTCTTAAAGCCTCAAATCCAACAGCTACATTTTCACTTCCGGTTGTATTTGAAATTAATGCACTCCTTCCTACGGCCACATTATCTGCCCCACCAACGTTATTATATAAAGCCTGTACACCAAGCCCAGTATTCTCAGTTCCAGTAGTATTAAATCTTAAAGCACCCCATCCTAAGGCTGAATTATTAATTCCTGTACTATTTTCCAAAGTACCATATCCTACAGCGGTAAGTGCTGTCCCTACAGTATTCGCACTTAACGAATTGAAACCTACAGCTGTATTTCCAATCCCTGAAGTGTTACTATTTAAAGCGTTAGAACCGACGGCTGTAATTTCATCCGCAGTATTTGCTAACAAGGCATTAAAACCAACTGCTACACAATTATCAGTACCTGTATTTGCTGTAAGCGTATTAAACCCAATAGCTGTGTTATTTGACCCACTTGAAAAACTTCCAGCATTAGTACCCACTTTCGTGTTATTTGAGCCAGCTGTGCTGCCAAATCCGGCAGCCATACCAACACTGACATTATTATCTCCTGTTGAATTATTATTTGACGCTCCAGAACCAACAGCAGTATTACTCGTTCCAGCACCAGTTTGAGCTTGAAGTGCGTTATACCCTACGGCAGTGCTATTAGAAGCTGTATTATCTGAAAGTGCATTGGAGCCAATAGCGGTTACATTACTTACATTTCCAGCACCAGTCATAGTGTTATAACCTACAGCAGTATTATTTTGTGCTGCATTACTATTAATGCCACTTAATGCATTATTACCAACAGCTGTATTCCATTGCGCTGTAGTATTACTGTTTTGTAAAGCATTTTGTCCAACAGCTACATTATTACTTCCTGTACTAACAGACAAAGCATTGTTGCCAATAGCTGTACTGTTAGACGCTGCACCATTTGTTAATGCACCAACTCCAAAGGAAGTACTTGTAGCTCCAATTTTCCCAGCAGCAACTCCATTTCTTCTTAAAGCAACATCAACATTAATTATAGTTCCTATAAAATTTGTGCCATCTACGATGTCATCATTTCCTGTTATTTGCCAACCTGTAGATCCTCCAAATCTCACCCAAGGTCCAGTTGCAGAACTTAAGTAATAATAGCCTGGAGTAACATCTCCAGCCGTTGCTGTATTGTACACCAACTCTGATTCAATAGGTGTAGAAACTGTAACTGTTGTTGTTGCAGCCAAGGCCACTCTAGGAATTAATAATCCATCTGTTGTAGATGTTATATCAAGAGCGCCGTTGGGCGTTGTGGTACCTATTCCAACTTGGGCATTTATAGAAAATGATAATAATAAAATAAACAGGGTATACAGAAATGATTTCATGCTATATATGAATTGTATTGTTACAATTAAAGATAAGGATATATGAGATACACTAACACACATAAAAACCATACAAAACAATAAATAACCCAATAAGCCTCAAGAGCCACCTCTACTAGTGTCTTTTAGGGTTTAATTTATTTTTGCCTAAATAGAAAAACCATACAAATGTGAGGTAATGTATGGGTGTGTTTTTTGTTAAAAATTTAATAATACAAAAATAAAGCTATAAGTTTTATCGAAAAATCACTCCTATAGTATTAATTTATAATGTATTATGAAACAACCAAATAACTAAACAAAGCATAACTCAAAATACAACTATGCTATAAAATGCTATTTGCAAATGACTTCACAATATCGTAACATTACAATAACAAATAGCCACGAAAATCAATATGAACGAAGACAATAACATTTCAGAATTTAAAGCAGATAAGCAAAATATTATTGAGAATAAAGAGTTGAATATTTTTGAAGCGCTTGTTCCTGTCGTTATCCTAATGGGATTACTAGCATATAACATCTTTTTTGTTGAAGATCAAGAATGGTTTGGTACATACACAAATCAACTTATATTACTTATGGGAGCTTTTGTTGCTATGATTGGAGGTCTTATGAATAAAGTATCACCAATAATTATGGTTAGAGAAGTTTGGGAGAATCTTAAAAGTGTCTTTATCCCAATTATGATTCTGTTTTTAGTTGGAGCACTTGCTGGCACATGGCTCGTTAGTGGTGTAATTCCTGCAATGGTCTATTATGGCTTACAGGTTTTAAGTCCGGAAATATTTTTACCAGCCTCTGTCATTATCGCAGCAGTTATTTCAATAGCAACTGGAAGTTCATGGACGACCTCAGCTACTGTAGGTATCGCTCTTGTTGGTATTGGAACCGCTTTAGGTATTAATCCAGGAATGATTGCTGGTGCTGTGATTTCTGGAGCTTATTTTGGTGATAAAATGTCGCCTTTAAGTGATACCACCAACCTTGCTCCTGCTATGGCTGGAACCGATTTGTTTACTCATATTAAATACATGGCATATACAACTATACCAACTATTGTTGTAACCTTGGTTGCCTTCGGAATTATTAGCGCTACAATTGAAACATCTGGAAGCGCAGACGTAAGTGATCTTTTAGGAACGATCGATAGCACCTTCAATATCTCTCCATGGCTATTTTTAGTTCCAGGAGCTGTAATTGCCTTAATATTGTTTAAAACAAAACCACTAATTGCTCTAGGAGCAGGTGTGCTTCTAGCCTGTGTTTTTGCGTTTATTTTTCAACCAGAAATTCTAAATACACTTTCAGATTCAAAACTGGGAGCTCTCGCGAATTCAATATTTACTGATACATCTATTGTCACTGAAAATGAAAAACTTAATGATTTGTTTTCTGCTGGCGGAATGAATGGTATGCTTTGGACAATTTACCTTATTATTTGCGCTATGATCTTTGGAGGTGTAATGGATGGTATTGGTGCTTTAGCTAGAATTACCAAAGCCTTATTATCTGTTGCAACTACGGTCTTCGGATTATTTGCTAGCACTGTGGTGAGTTGTTTAGGACTTAATGTCATTGCTTCAGATCAATATCTCGCTTTAGTTATTCCAGGAAAGATGTTTAAGCAAGCTTATGAAGACAAAGGTCTTGCTCCTGAAAACTTAAGTAGAACTCTTGAAGATGCCGGAACAGTTACTTCCGTACTTATCCCATGGAACACCTGTGGAGCTTATCAATCTGGTGTTCTTGGCGTTGATGTTGGAGAATATTTTGCATTTGCAATATTCAACTGGCTGAGTCCTTTTACAACATTATTATTTGCCGCTTTCAAAATAAAAATAAGACAACTTTCAGGTAAATTGGCATAGGCTATCATTCCATAATTTTTTAAAATAGTTCTCCATTGTCAATCGTTTGGCAATACATATCTTTGCAGCCGGATTTAAAATTTAACTCAAAAAAATAAATTAGAAAATGGCTGTATTAGTAGGAAAAAAAGCACCTCAATTTAATGCGCAAGCGGTTGTAAATGGTCGCGAATTTGTAGACAATTTTTCATTGGATCAATTCATTGGAGAGAAGCACGTTGTATTATTCTTTTACCCAAAAGATTTTACATTTGTTTGCCCTACAGAACTGCATGCCTTTCAAGAAAAATTGGAGGAATTCAAATCTAGAAATACTGAAGTTATTGCAGTATCTACAGATACTGAGCAATCTCACTTTGGTTGGTTACAAATGGAAAAAAATCAAGGTGGCATCAAAGGAATAACATATCCATTGATAGCTGATACTAATAAAACCATCTCTAAAAATTATGACGTTTTAGCTGGAGAATACTATTATGACGATAATGATATGCTTCAAGCAGATGGTGAACTAATTGCTTACCGTGGATTATTTTTAATCGACAAAGAAGGTATCGTTCGTCACCAAATCGTTAATGATTTACCTTTAGGAAGAAATGTTGATGAAGCATTACGTATGGTAGATGCTTTACAATTTGTAGAGGAAAATGGTGAGGTATGTCCAGCAAACTGGAGCAAAGGAAAATCTGGAATGCAAGCAACACATGAAGGTGTAGCTGATTTTTTAGAAAAGCACGTGAACTAGTTCTAGCTCATTTATATAAAAAAGGCCACTCCTATCGAGTGGCTTTTTTTATTTAAGTAGTTCCAATAAATTATTATATTCCTTTTCTAATGCATGATGATAAGCTGTTTTACTTTCATTGTCTTTTATAGAAACATCTGCACCTCTAATTAAAAGGAGTTTGATGATTTTTTCCTTATTGTACATGGTTGCAAAAATTAAAGGTGTCGTTCCCATATTATTTTTTGCATTAATATTAGCGCCATTGTCAATTAATAGGGTTGCCAACTTTTCATTGCCTTTAAAACAAACACCTATTAAAGCCGTATTACCTGTTCCGTCTTTGGTATCTATTTCAGCATTGTGATCAATTAAAATCTTTGTTGCTTTTTCATTATCAAAATACGTAGTGAAAATCAATGGTGTGAAACCTCGTGAATCTTTGGTGTTAACCAATTTCGGATTCATCTTTATTTGAGCTACAAGTTGCTCGTTATCTCCAGTTCGCATGGCTTCAAAAAAGGATTCTATAGGAGTCATAACTATTGTATTATATTAAAAAAGGAATGAACCTAAACGACTCACTCCTTCTTTTTTATATTTCATTTGAGTTTATTTTAAATCGAAACGATCTAAATTCATCACTTTTGCCCAAGCTGCAACAAAATCACTTACAAACTTGTCTTGTCCATCATTGGCGCCATAAACTTCGCAGACTGCTCTTAATTCAGTATTAGAACCAAAAATAAGATCTGCACGTGTTCCTTTAAATTTCACTTCTCCAGTCCTACGGTCACGCCCTTCAAAAATTGTATCATCTTCTGACGTTGCTCTCCAAGTATATGTAAAATCAAGAATATTTGTAAAGAAATGGTTAGTTAAACTTCCAACATTTTCAGTTAATACACCAAGATTAGAACCATCATAGTTGGTTCCTAATACTCTTAATCCTCCAACTAAAGCAGTCATTTCAGGAATTGAAAGCGTTAAAAGGTTTGCACGATCAATTAATAGGTCTTCAGCAGCAACATCCAATTTAGAATTCATGTAGTTTCTAAATCCGTCAGCTAAGGGTTCTAAATACCCAAACGATTCTAAGTCAGTTTGCTCTTGAGATGCATCTCCTCGTCCTTGAGTAAATGGCACTGATACCGTATGACCCGCATTTCTAGCGGCTGCTTCAACTCCAGCAGCACCAGCAAGAACAATTAAGTCTGCCATAGAAATTGCACCACTAAATTCATTCTGAATACCTTCTAGAATAGTTAAAACTTTATTCAATTCTGTTGGATTATTAACTTCCCAACTGCGTTGTGGTTCTAGACGTAAACGCCCACCATTAGCTCCACCTCGCATATCTGAACCTCTAAATGTAGAAGCAGAGGCCCAAGCTGTTGTTACCAACTGAGACACTGAAAGTCCAGAAGCTAAAATCATCTGTTTTAATGAAGACACATCAGCATCTGATAACTTGTATTCAACAGTAGGAATTGGATCTTGCCATAGTAATTCTTCTTTTGGAACTTCAGGGCCTAAATAACGTGAAATTGGCCCCATATCTCTATGTGTTAACTTATACCAAGCACGAGCAAAGGCATCTTCGAAAGCTTTGTGATCAGTATGAAAACGTTGTGATATCTCTAAGAAACCTGGATCAATTTTCAAAGCCATATCTGCTGTAGTCATCATCAAAGCTTGTGTTCCATTACCACCTGCTTTTGGAGCCATACGTGCATTAGATGACGCCGTTGGTGTCCATTGGTGAGCACCGGCAGGGCTTTTAGTTAATTCCCAATCATAATTTAAGAGTACATCAAAAAAGTCATGATCCCATTGTATTGGATTTGGTGTCCAAGCACCTTCAATACCACTTGTAATAGCATCATCTAACACACCTGTTCCAAACGTATTTTTCCAACCTGTACTCATTTCTTCTATTGATGCACCATGAGGTTCAGCTCCAACATATTTATCAGGATCGGCTGCACCATGCGCTTTTCCGAAGGTATGTCCACCTGCAACTAACGCTACTGTTTCTTCATCGTTCATAGCCATACGTCCAAAAGTAATTCGGATATCGTGTGCCGATTTTAATGGGTCTGGTTCTCCGTTAGGACCTTCTGGGTTCACATAAATTAATCCCATATGAACAGCACCTAAATGCCCTTCTAAGTCACCATCACTTGTATCATAACGATCATCATTATCTAACCAACCTGTTTCACTTCCCCAATAAATATCTTGTTCTGGCTCCCAAACATCTTCTCTACCTCCAGCAAAACCAAATGTCTTAAAGCCCATAGACTCTAAAGCACAATTTCCTGCAAGAATCATTAAATCTGCCCAAGAAATTTTATTCCCATATTTCTTTTTAACAGGCCAAAGTAACAAACGCGCTTTATCCAAGTTACCATTATCTGGCCAACTGTTTAGTGGTGCAAATCGATGGGTACCAGTACTTGCTCCTCCTCTTCCATCACCTACACGATATGTTCCGGCATCATGCCATGCCATACGAATCATAAATCCTCCATAATGACCATAATCTGCAGGCCACCAATCTTGAGAATCGGTCATTAAATCGATAACATCTTGTTTTAGAGCACCAAAGTCAAGACTATTAAAAGCCTTAGCATAATCAAAATCTTCTCCCATTGGGTTGGATTTAGCTGCATGTTGACGTAAAACATTTAGTTTTAATTCGTTAGGCCACCAATCGCGATTTTTAGTTCCTCCACCCGCAGTTTTCTTTTGTGTACCGCTTAAAAAAGGGCATTGACTTGCGTCACCATTCATTTGATGATTTCCGTTGTTATCCATGTTTATGTGTTTTAATTTAACTGTTGATTTATGATTCCATAAAGTTAGAGAAATTACATGCCATTATGGAATAGAAATATATTATAATAACTTATATTATAATTGATAGAATTTATTGAAATAAAAAAAGCCATACTCTATTCGAATATGGCTTTTTAACAACCTAACTAAACCAATCAAAATTTTATCTAGCGATAATTTTTCTTTTGTTTAACAAATATACATAAAAGTTAAACATAAAAAATGATTATTATCAAAATTTTAACATTTAGTTTAAAGGAAATAAAAAGGATATGTGGCTCTTTTTTTGTAACTTATATGTCAGTTATAAGTCCTACAATTAATCTCAAAATCTAAGTACTATGTCAGATACAACTTATAGTAAAATATTTTCAGGAAGTTTCATTATTGTACAGTTAGCTATGGATCGCCTAAAAAGCGCAGGTATCAATGCTATTTTAAAAGATGAATCTCAATCTTCAATTATTGGGTTTGGCACAAAGCTTCAAGGCTATCAAGAACTCTATGTTAATGATGAAGAACTAGATCTCGCTCAATCTATAATTGCTAGTGTTAAAGCAGAACTAGAATCCCAATAGTAGTTTTATTTCCGAAGCACGCAACATGTGATTTGATTATGCAGTTACTGCATACATTTTTTCACGTAGCTCTTTTATTTTCTTATCGCTCATATACTCATCAAATGTCGTATAACGGTCTATAACCCCGCCTGGAGTTAACTCAATAACTCTATTAGCAACGGTTTGAGCAAACTCATGATCGTGAGTGGTAAAAAGCACAGTCCCTTTAAAGTTTTTAAGCGAGTTGTTAAAGGCCGTGATACTTTCTAAGTCTAAATGGTTTGTTGGCTCATCTAACATCAAAACATTAGCTCTAACCATCATCATACGACTCAACATACAACGTACTTTTTCTCCTCCAGAAAGCACTTTTGATGTTTTTAGCGCTTCTTCCCCACTAAAAATCATTTTCCCTAAGAATCCCCGTATGAAGACTTCTTCACGCTCTTCTTCGGTTGTAGCCCATTGACGTAACCAATCCACAAGGGTTAGATCATTATTAAAATACTCACTGTTGTCTAATGGTAAATACGACTGAGATGTTGTAACTCCCCAGGCTAACTTACCTTCATTTGCCTTTTGCTTATTATTTATAATTTGATAAAACGCCGTTGTTGCTCTAGAGTCTTTAGAGAATAATACGACCTTATCACCTTTATTTAAATTAATATCTATATTTTTAAATAAAACCTCACCTTCAGTAGAAGATGCTAAGCCATCTATATTTAAAATTTGATCTCCCGCCTCGCGGTCACGTTCAAAGATAATAGCAGGATAGCGACGACTAGAGCGCCTAATATCTGATATATTTAATTTTTCAATCATTTTCTTTCTACTTGTTGCTTGTTTTGATTTTGCAACATTGGCAGAGAAACGTCTAATAAATTCTTCGAGTTCTTTTTTCTTGTCTTCTGCTTTCTTATTCTGTTGTGCATGTTGTCTAGCTGCTAATTGAGACGACTCGTACCAGAATGTATAGTTTCCAGAAAAGTGGTTAATTTTACTAAAGTCAATATCTGATATATGTGTACAAACCGCATCTAAAAAGTGTCTATCGTGCGATACAACAATAACGCAGTTATCATAATTTGCTAAGAAATTTTCTAACCAAGCGATCGTTTCATAATCCAAGTCGTTGGTAGGCTCATCCATAATTAACACATCTGGATTACCAAATAATGCTTGAGCTAATAGGACACGAACTTTTTGCTTACCATCTAAGTCTTTCATCAATGTATAATGAAATTCCTCTTTGATACCTAAATTAGATAACATAGCAGCGGCATCACTATCGGCATTCCAACCATTCATTTCTTCAAACTCTACTTGAAGCTCTCCAATTTTTTCGGCATTTGCATCTGTATAATCCGCATAGAGCGCATCAATTTCAGATTTCAATTTAAACAGGGGCTTGTTGCCTATTATGATCGTTTCTAAAACCGTATGCTCATCGTATAAGTTGTGATTTTGTTCTAAAACAGACATACGCTTCCCTGGCTCTAAATGAATACGACCAGAAGTAGGATCTTGTTTTCCTGCTATAATATTCAAAAAAGTAGATTTCCCTGCTCCATTGGCTCCAATGATTCCGTAGCAATTTCCGTTATTAAACGTTGTATTGACTTCATCAAAAAGAATTCGTTTTCCGAACTGTACTGAAAGATTTGAAACTGATAACATAATGCGTGTTTTAAATAGTTTGCAAAAGTAAAAAAATCAATCCATTGAAAGAAACTTAAGACCCTTAAATTGCCAAGGTATTTTACTACGAAATGTTAGTAAAATCAACATTTAACAACGTATTAACAAGAGTTCCTATTCTCAAGCTTTATTTTTGTTGGAAATAGAATAACCTACATTATAGTTATACCTATGAAACTTTATCTAGTTACGTTTTTAATAACTTCCCTTTTTTTGGGTTGTGATTCTAATACTGAAAATAGCGATGTCGCTTATTTTGGTGGTGAAATTATTAATCCGAATAACAATTACATAACCATCTATTGTAATGAGACTGACCGTGATACCGTCCTTTTAGACCAAAACAATAGATTCGTTTATAAGATTAATGATTTAAAATCTGGTTTGTATTCATTTACCCATGGCGGCGAATACCAAACTTTACTTATCGAGCCTAATGATAGTATTTTATTTCGACTCAATACCAACGATTTTGATGAATCGCTTGTTTATACAGGTGAAGGCTCACACAAGAACAACTACTTTATAAGAGCCTTTTTAAATGATGAAAGTGAAAGTAAAAAGTTTAAAAAACTCCAACGTTTAGAGCCTGAAGAATTTGAAGACCATATAGAAAGTCAAAAGGGGCAAAAACTAGAGAACCTAGAACGCTTCATTGCTACGCAACAGACCTCTCCTTTATTTATTAAAATTGCAAAAGCGAGCATCGACTATGATTCTTATGCTTATAAGGAAATGTATCCATTTGGTTACTTCGGAAATAATAAATTGATTCATGTTAAAGACTTACCTGAAAGCTTCTACAATTATAGAATCGATGCCGATTTTAATGACGAGAGTCTAAGCGGGTTGTATTCTTATAACCGTTTTCTTCTTTGGCATTTTCAAAATATAGCATTACAAAAATATTATAAAGATGGTTCGCATTTAGCTTTTAATAGACGCTCGTTGAGCTACAATCTTGATAAACTAACGGTGATTGATAGTGTTATTCAAAATAAAACTATTAAGAATTATGTTCTTATGCATACCACTCGTGAATTTATCTTCAATAGTGATAATACAGAAAAATCAAAAAGTATGTTAGCTGCATACTTAGAAAAGAGTACCGATGATGATAACAATGAATACCTTACAAATTTGGTATCATCAACCATCAATCTATTTCCTGGTAATACCATTCCGAGCATTAAAATTGTAGATTTCAATAATAAGGTGTTGGATTTACATTCGGTTATTACTGAACCAACCGTAATTTATTGTTGGTCATCAAATTTCAAATACAGCTATAGAAACAATCATTATATGATGAAAAGTTTAAAAGCGAGATATCCAGAAGTAAATTTCATTGCGATCAATATCAATGATATGAATACCAACTCTTGGAAGAAAACATTAAAGCTTTTAAAGTTTCCTACGGAAAATGAGTACATGTTCAAAAACCCTAATGAAGCCATCAAAACGTTTGCTATTGCTTATTCTCAAAAGGTATTAGTTGTTGATAAAAATGGAATAATCGTTAGGTCTAATGCAGATTTATTTAGTGATGAAATAGGTGACCAAATCGAAACTGCTCTGGATTCAAATAAAAAAACTCCTGATTATTACTAATCAAGAGTTCATTTTCTTTATACTTCTGAAAATAGCTTAATTCCCTTTCTTGTAATCTGCAAGAAACTTCTCTAGACCTATATCTGTTAATGGGTGTTTCAATAATCCAAGGATTGAACTCAAAGGTCCAGTCATGACATCTGCGCCAAGTTTAGCACAATCTATCACGTGCATGGTATGACGAACAGAAGCTGCTAATATTTCAGTCTCAAAACCGTAGTTATCATAAATCATTCTTATTTCAGCAATAAGGTTTAGACCATCTGTAGAGATATCATCCAAACGACCTATAAATGGTGACATATAAGTCGCGCCTGCCTTAGCTGCTAATAACGCTTGACCAGCTGAAAACACTAAAGTCATATTGGTTTTAATACCTTTATCACTAAAATATTTACACGCTTTTATACCATCTTTAATCATTGGCAATTTAACAACGATTTGGTCGTGTAAATCTGCAAGTGCCTCTCCTTCCCTTACCATACCTTCAAAATCTGTAGATATGACTTCAGCTGAAACATCACCATCCACAATTTTGCAAATGTTGACATAGTGCTTCATAATATTATCATGACCTGTAATACCTTCTTTTGCCATTAATGATGGATTGGTAGTTACACCATCTAAAATACCAAGATCTTGAGCTTCCTTTATTTGATCTAGGTTAGCTGTATCAATAAAAAATTTCATGTGTAGTTATGTTATAGTTGTGATTAAAATTATGAGGACGAATTTACAATTTTATCACGCTTTCCGAAGAACATATTATCAAATGATATTAACAATTCGACACTTATTCTCCAATAATAATAGTATACTCTTTGGATGTCGATTCTGAACATAATGGATCATCATACGTATCGTTATTTTCATTATAAGTTATTGGAGGATCCACATCTAAAAACACGGTAAATCTAAACGTACCAACAGTCGTTGGTGTGCCTTCAATAGATACCGTTCTGTAATTGACGAACATTTCTAGTCCGTTTGGGAGATCACCATCAATCTCAAAATGATAACCATAATCGTTATCTTGAGGTTCGTTTTTAATCTGAGCATCAAACTCTTCATAATAATAAAGATCAATTGTGCCAACACCAAATGATTTATCTGGTAATTCTGGTCTGCGATTAACAACACAATCTAGGAAATCATCACAACTCGAAAATGTAAATATGCTTAAAAATAAAAATAGTGGTAATAGTCTTTTCATAGCGGATATTTATGTTGCAACAATCTTCAAAAACTATACCAGAAACTACAATTTATAATGATTAAGTAGTAATTTTTCATAAACCTTGTCTGGCAAGATTCGTTTAAGAACAATAGAAAATTTTTGCATAAATGCACCAACTTTATAATGAATTCTAGGATTTGGTGTTTTGATTATTTTGTAAATCATATTGGAGACCAGAATAGGATCATTCCCTTTATTAACATCGTCATCAATAGCTTTTAATACCGAACTATATTTGACTTCATAAGGTGAGCCTATAGTTACGGGAGCATGAAATCGACCTGAAGCGATATTGGTCGCGAAATCACCTGGAGCAACATTTGTCATATGGATATTAAAATCTTTAATTTCCATTCTAAAGGCTTCGGTAATTAACTCTAAAGCACCTTTACTTGCACTGTAAATACCGCGATATGGTAATCCCATATATCCAGCAATCGAAGTGATATTAATAATGAGTCCTGAGTTTTGCTGACGCATCTGAGGTAAAACCGCTTTTATCACGTTTATAGGACCAAAAAGATTGGTTTCAAAATTACGCTTGATTTCTTCATTTGGAACTTCTTCAATCGGCCCTGTAATTCCTGCGCCTGCATTGTTAATAACAACATCCAAATGACCTTCAGCTTCAACCACAGTTTTGATTGCTTTGTTAATACTATCAACATCTGCAACATCTAAAGCTACTAATTTTATTTTAGAATCCGGATAACGCTCTGGAGATCGGCTCGTGCCATACACAGTAAATCCTTTTTGAGACAGAAACTCTCCAATAGATTTACCAATTCCAGAAGATCCACCTGTTATTAATACAACTTTAGACATAGAATATAATTGGCTAATTTGATTTCAAAAGTACAATTTAAATAGGAAAGTATTGGGCACAAAAAAAGGCAAGCTACCTACATCACACTGCTACAACCGTATACCTTTGCTTCGTTCCCGACCTGGAGGATTAAACAGGAGCTAGTTGTGTAGGACTTGCCAGTTGCAAAGATACAATCTTTTAATAGTTTTATCCAAAATATATTTCAGAAAAACTACTACATCAAAAAAAGACGCCAAAATATATCATATCACTATTTTTTTAAGTTTAATCATAGTAATACTATGCTAAAATCCATAAAAATTATATTTTATTGCAGTTTTTCGCTTCGTGATGAAGTTCTAAAACATAATTTGGATGTAACAATGATTTTTTAAACTGAATTTTATTAAATAACTTGCAGCAAAATCTTATAAAAAATGCACACAATTAAAGCTTTCATAATAACGCTTTTAAGTATTACCATAATCTCTTGTGGTAACTCAGGAACACAAAAAACAAATTTATCTATAGCAACTGACGCCAAAAACAATGTGATCACTATAGGTGAAACAGTAAAGCTTTCGGTACATAATCCAAAGGGATTAGAAATTTCTTCAATCAATTATTCATTTAATGGCGAAACTATTGAAGACAGTTTTAAACTAGATGATCAAAAATTAGGCATACAAACTATTACAGCTACGGTTAAATTTGGAGAATCTTCCGAAGATATAACCACCAAGATTACGATCCTTAGCAATGTATCTCCAAAAGTATATGGTTACAAAATCGTAAATGAGTATCCGCATGATATCACGTCCTATACTCAAGGTTTAGAATTTCATAATGGCGAATTATATGAAAGCACAGGACAATATGGAGAATCGAAACTTAGAAAAGTAGATTACAAAACTGGTGAGGTTTTACAAAATATAGCTTTGGCTAATCAATATTTTGCGGAGGGTTTGACTATTATAAATGATCATATCTACCAACTCACATGGCAAGAAAACATAGGTTTTGTTTACGATGTAAACACCTTTGAAAAGACCAGTAGTTTTGCCTACGGAAAGAGTAAAGAAGGTTGGGGAATCTGTAACGATGGAAAAAATATTTACAAGTCGGATGGTACAGATCAAATCTGGTTATTAAACCCAGAAACTTTAGTTGAAGACTCAAAACTTCAAGTCTACACCAATAAAGGAAAAATCGTAGGCTTAAATGAATTGGAATACATCAACGGAAAAATTTACGCCAATCGTTATCAGAAAAATGGAGTTGCTATTATCAATCCAAAAAATGGTGCTATTGAAGGTGTGATTGACTTTTCGCCTTTGATAAAATTGGTCAAGCAACATGATGGATTAGATGTCTTAAATGGTATTGCTTATAATCCAGATACTAACACCATTTTTGTAACAGGGAAACGTTGGGACAAACTTTTTGAGGTTGAAGTTTTTGAAAAATAAATAAATGCAAATCCACGAGCAAGAACTTATTGTAACTACAGATGACTTAGATTCTAGACATCACGTTAATAATGTTCGTTATATAGAATGGGTTCAAGATATTGCTGAAGCACATTGGCTATTAAAATCTTCTCAAGAAACTCGAAAGGCTTACTATTGGGTTATGATTAGTCATCATATTCAATACAAAGCCGAAGCCCGTTTAGGTGACACTTTACTGCTCAAAACCTATGTCACCGAATCTCAAGGTGTCAAATCCACTCGAATTGTAGAAATTTATAATAAATCAACAGACAAACTACTCACCACTTCTGAAACCATTTGGTGCTTTTTATCCCATGAGAGCAATCGCCCTTCTAGAATTCCAAAGAATATAGAAACGCTTTTTAGTTAAAACAGTATTAAAACGCTTGTTAAAGTCTCATAATAAGAGTCTCTCTATTCCTGAAATTAACTTTATTTGAGAGAACAACCATCACAATCACTTTTGAAACTGCTTAGATTATTTCTCTTTTTATTTATTTCATTTTTGTCCGAATCACAAACCGTTAAAGGTTTTATTTACGATGCAGGAACCACTGTAAAAGGCGCTAAACTCATTAATAAAACACAAAGTATTCTTACCTATTCTGATGGTAAAGGATATTTTAAAATTGAAGCAAAACTTAATGATACGCTGGTCGTGAGTTCTTATTTTCATTCTGACCAAACCATCACACTTACCCAAAAATATTTTGATCAAGAGGTCGTTATCGAACTCAAAAAAATCACCAATGAATTGGATCAAGTTGAAATCACTAAGGTTAAAGAAAAGGTTTTTGATTCAACAGCGTTTCAAAGCAATAGAGACCCAAAGGCTCCTAGGATCCCAAAAGCACCTCTCTTAAGAAGTGGATCTGGTTTACAACCCACACTAGATTTGATTGCAGTTGCAAAATTTATTGGGAAACTCTTCAAAAAGAAAAAAACAGAAATTCCAATCATTAAAAGTTTAGATTATGTGAGATTATTTAAATCAAGTTCCTTCTTCAACCAAAAGATGCTTCGTGATGAATTTCACGTTTCCGAAGTCCATGAATATCTCTTTTTCGAATATCTCGCCGCACAGCAAATAAGTCCGTCACTACTTTCCAAAAGTAATGAGTTCGCGCTATTGGATACACTGCTCATTCACAGCAAAGATTTTGGTCAACTTCTCTTAGAATACAAAAAAGAATAAATTTCAATTAAATTTTCACTTTTCATACTAAAAGATGACTTCAAAAGTTATATTTTTAGCACATAATGTGCATTAGTTTTTCTTACTCATGCGTAACAGGTTTAGATTACATTTATGAAATGAGCCACAGCAATTCTTTAAAACTATCGAAATGCTAAATGGCTAATTATTTTAGACCGTTGAAAAAAGATTAAAATTAACAGATGAAACGAATACTTTACTTTTTATTTACTATTTCAATATTGATGCTTTGGAGCTCTTGCCGAAAAGATTTCGACTTTGGTCCAAGCACAGGAAATTTAGAATTCTCTAAAGACACCATTTACCTCGATACCCTTTTTACAAATATTGGATCGAGCACTTACAATTTAAAAGTATACAACCGAAGTGATGAGGATATTTCTATTCCTACAGTTCGTTTGGGTCAAGGTGAAGCTTCTAATTATAGATTGAATGTTGACGGACTTCCAGGAAAGGAATTTCAGAATGTAGAATTATTAGCCAATGATAGTTTGTTCATTTTTGTTGAAACCACAGCAGATATTCTAACACTTGCCCAAAACAGTTTGGAATTTTTATATACTGATGCTATTGAATTTGATAGCGGAAATAACCAGCAAAAAGTAGAATTGGTCACACTAATAAGAGACGCTGTTTTTATCTTTCCTGATAGAGATAATACCACTGGTGTTATAGAAACCTTATCTTTTGATGTCAATGGCGACGGAACAGCAGAGGAAACGACGCTTCAAGGTCGTTTTCTTGAAGATGACGAACTTACATTTACCAACGAAAAACCTTATGTTATCTATGGTTATGCTGCTGTAGATGAAGGCGATATGCTTACTGTTGAAGCTGGAGCACGTGTACATTTTCATGCCAATTCTGGGTTGTTAGTGACTAATAACGCATCATTGAAAGTTAATGGTGCACTCAGTGCAGATCAAGAGCTATTAGAGAATGAAGTGATTTTTGAAGGGGACCGATTAGAACCTTTATTTGCTGATGTTCCTGGGCAATGGGGAACGATTTGGCTGTTTAATGGTAGTGAGGATAATGACATCAATTATGCCACGATTAAAAATGCAACTATCGGGATTTTATCTGAAGGCAATCAAAATGCTACAGATGATAAATTAACCATTACCAACTCACAAATTTATAATTCGAGTAACTTCGGAATATTAGCACGCGCGAGTTCTATTGCTGCTGAAAATGTCGTGATTAATAACTCGGGACAATCCTCTTTTGCTGGTACTGTTGGCGGAAAGTATAATTTCACACACTGTACGATTGCGAATTATTGGAATAGTAGCTTTAGACAATTTCCATCTGTATTCTTGAATAATTTCATTACTAATGAAAATAATATGGATGAAGGTAATGACTTAACTGAAGCTAACTTTAATAACTGTATCATCTACGGAAATGATAATCCTGAAGTTATTTTGGATGAAATTCAAGGGATTAGCGGATTTGATTTCAACTTTAAGTTTACCAATTGCCTGATTCGTTTTCAAAATACTAATAACAATTTTACTGGAGATAATTACGATTTCAATAATTCTGACTTATACGAAAATTGCATTTTTAATAGTGATCCAGATTTTAAGCTACCATTTGAAAACATGCTAATGATTGGCGATGATTCGGAAGCTAATGCCCAAGGAAATCTAATATTTGGCGCTCAAGTTCCTTTTGATATTCTCAATAACACCAGAACAGCAAGTCCAGACTTAGGTGCTTATCAGCATGTGACTTTTGATGAGGATTAGTGAGTAACTTAAACACTATGACTAAAAAAAAGCGACTAAAAAGAGTTAAGCGAATTGTATTTGTTTTAATAATTTCCGGAATTTCACTAACTCACTTTTTTGTACCAAGACTTATCTCTGAAATTAGAAACCCAGTGGTTAGCCTTATAAAACGAAATCGTAATGCAAGTCATAACCTAAGCATAGATACTAATAACTCAGATGTAAAAAAAAAGGCTATATCTATAAATTCATTTGATGGATTAAAGTTATCAGCTAGAATAACATATTCAAATCTAGAGTCGTCCAAAGGCACTATTATCTTATTACATGGCATTCGTTCTAATAAAGATCAATTTATTGACATAAGTAATTTTTTATCTGAAAATGGTTTTAATTCAGTTGCCCTAGATTCTCGAGCTCACGGAGAAAGCGAAGGCAATTTTTGTTCCTTTGGTGTCAATGAAAAAAAGGATATCAAAAGCTTAATCGATTACTTATCTAATAATGAAAACCTCAATCATTTTGGGGTTTGGGGACAATCCTTAGGTGGAGCAATCGGCTTACAAGCAATGGGTTATGATGATCGTATAGAATATGGAATCATTGAAAGTGCATTTTCAGATTTTAAAACCACTGTAGACGATTACTTTAAGTTATACGCTGGCTTTAGTTTTAAACCTTTTTCGAATTATTTGGTAAACAGAGCTGGAACTATTGCAGGATTTGATCAAGATGATGCTAAACCAATAAAATATTGCGAAGCTATAAATCAGCCCATCTTAATCGTACATGGATATAATGATGAACGCATCAATATAAAATATGCTCGGCAGAATTTTTCAAAAATACCAAGTGATAAAAAAGAATTTATAGAAGTTGATTCTGCGAAGCATGCTGACGTCTGGAAAGTTGGAGGGGAAATATACTTTAACAAGGTTTTGGTTTTCTTGAATACACAATCAAAAACAGATATTTAACACCTTAAATCATGAGGATTAACAAGCACTTAACACGCACTTATTGTTTTATTTATTAATTTTCAAATTACAACTAATATCTTATCATCATGAAAAAACTAATTCTCACCTTAGCTGTAGTTTTAATTTCTAACTTAGCTATTGCTCAAACATCTGCAAAAGCAGGTGTTACAAAAGCTTGTACAAATTATATAGAAGGCTTTTACGAAGGTGACACGGCCAAACTTAAAGAGAGTTTACAACCTAGTCTCCATAAATTTGGTTTTTGGAAAGACAAAGAAAAAAACGTTTATAATCAAGTCGGTCATATGTCATTTGAACAAGCATTAGCATTTGCACAAGATGTTAAGGACAATAAAAAATTTCCTGCAAAAGATGCACCTAAAGAAATAACCATATTAGATATTGGCGACACAATTGCCGCTGCTAGAGTTACAGCTTGGTGGGGAATTGACTTTATCTTATTATCTAAAAGAGGAGACAAATGGATGATAGAACAAGTTTTATGGGAAGGTCCATTAAAAAAGAAACATTATACTAATGATTAAATTTAAAAAGACCTTTCAAATTGAAAGGTCTTTTTTATTTAGTGTATTACTAGAATCTGAAACAAATTCAGCATGACGATATATTAAGTAAACAATGGCTTACCATTCATCATCGCATTTACTTTTTCTGCAATAGCTTCTAATTTTGACTCGTCTTGGTAATTCATAAGTGCTTCATCGATAAAGTCAACAATCGTTTCCATATCGTCTTCTTTAAGACCTCTAGTTGTAATTGCAGCTGTACCTATTCTAATGCCAGAAGTTACAAACGGACTCTTATCATCAAAAGGCACCATATTTTTATTGACAGTGATATCTGCTTTTCCTAAAGCCTCTTCACCTTCTTTTCCAGTAAGATCTTTATTTCTTAAATCGATTAACATCATATGGTTATCTGTACCTCCAGAAATAATATGATATCCTTTATCTACTAATGCCTTAGCCATAGCTGCTGCATTGTGTTTTACTTGCAATATATAATGCATAAAATCATCTGAAAGTGCTTCTCCAAAAGCAATTGCCTTAGCAGCAATAATATGCTCTAATGGTCCGCCTTGATTTCCTGGAAATACAGCAGAATCTAATAATCCTGACATTTTTCTAAGATTTCCGTTTTTTAGAGTTATTCCAAAAGGGTTCTCAAAATTTTCCCCCATCATAATTAATCCGCCTCGTGGCCCACGCAAGGTCTTGTGCGTTGTCGTAGTTACAATATGACAATGTGGTAAAGGATCACTTAAAATGCCTTTTGCAATCAATCCTGCTGGATGTGAAATATCGGCCATTAAAATAGCACCTACATTATCAGCGACTTCTCTAAACTTTTCAAAATCCATATCACGTGAATAGGCAGATGCACCAGCGATAATTAACTTAGGACGTTCTTTTTCAGCAACATCCGATAGCATATCATAATCAATACGTTCAGTATCTTTCTTTACACCATAAAATGTTGGGTTATATAATTTACCTGAAAAATTCACAGGAGAACCATGAGTTAAATGTCCACCATGAGATAAATCGAAACCTAAAATAGTATCACCTGGTTTTAAACAAGCTGCAAATACAGCAGTATTTGCCTGACTCCCAGAGTGAGGTTGCACATTCGCATAAGCAGCGCCAAACAAAGTTTTAGCTCTATCGATAGCAAGCTGCTCAACTTCATCTACCACTTCACAGCCGCCATAATAACGCTTTCCAGGATAACCTTCTGCATATTTATTAGTTAATACAGAACCTGCAGCTTCCATAACTTGGTCGCTAACAAAGTTTTCTGAAGCAATAAGCTCCAAGCCATTTATTTGTCTGTCTTTTTCAGCATTTATAAGCTCAAAAATCTGTGAATCGCGTTGCATATGTAAAGTTTAAATTAAATTTTATCAAAAATAAGAAATCATCTTATTAAAAGGATTGAAAAACTCAGTTTAACTCTATGTTTTATGAGCAGGTTATTAACATCTTTTCTGAGTCATTATTTTTATGAATTTATGCCATTAAAATAAAAAAATTATGTAGGTTTGAATAGAAAACAAAACATCAAAATCTTATATATTATGCCTTTATCTGCAAACAATCCTGACCGTTCATCTTGGTTACACGTTGGAAAAAGCTCAGATTTCCCGATTCAAAACATACCTTTCGGAGTGTTCTTAACGCGTGATGACATTATTACCATTGGTACTCGAATTGGAGACACAGCCATAGATCTTGGTGCTTTGCATCAATTGGGGTATTTTAAAGATATTCCGTTAACAGATGATATTTTTCTTCAGGATACCTTAAACGATTTTATAGCAGATGGAAGAAAAACTTGGCGTTTGGTTCGTAATCGTATTGCTCAAATTTTCGATGCTGAAAACGATAAACTAAAAAATAATAATCCGCATAAAGAAATAGTCTTATTCCGTTTAGATGAAATTGAAATGCAATTACCAATTCAAGTAGGAGACTATACCGATTTTTATGCAAGTAAAGAACACGCAACTAATGTAGGAACTATGTTTAGAGGTCCAGAAAATGCATTAATGCCAAACTGGTTGCATTTACCTGTAGGTTATCATGGTCGTAGTTCGTCTATTATTCCTTCTGGCATTCCTATTCATCGTCCGCAAGGACAAACGATGCCTGAAGGTGCTAAAACTCCAGTTTTCGGACCTTCAAGATTAGTGGATTTCGAATTAGAAATGGCATTTATTACAACAGACGCTAATGATTTAGGAGAACCAATTCCTATTGAAGAAGCAGAAGAATACATCTTTGGATTAGTCTTATTTAATGACTGGTCTGCTCGTGATATCCAAAAATGGGAATATGTACCATTAGGTCCTTTCTTAGGAAAAAACTTTGCATCTTCTATGTCACCATGGATTGTAACGCTCGACGCTCTAGAACCATTTAGAGTTGAAAGTCCAAAACAAAACCCAAAACCTTTAGAATATCTACAAACAAAAGGAAAAAGAAGTTTTGATATTCATTTAGAAGCTGGCATACAACCCAAAGGCGCCAAAGAAACGACGGTTAGTAAATCTAACTTTAAATACATGTACTGGAATATGTCACAGCAATTGGCGCATCATACCGTAAATGGATGTCCGGTGAATTCTGGTGACATGATGGGAAGTGGAACCATTTCTGGTCCTACAGAAGATTCTTATGGCTCAATGCTAGAATTATCTTGGAAAGGCACCAAATCGCTTAAAATGAAAGATGGTACTGAGCGTAAATTTATTAATGATTATGATACTGTCATTATGAGAGGTTATTGCGAAAACGACGGAACTCGCATTGGATTTGGTTCGGTAAAAACACAATTATTACCAATTTTTAATCCGAAGAAAAAGAAGTAAATTAATTCAATTATATTTGCAAACCCTCAATTTAATATTGAGGGTTTTTTTATTTTGGCACGATGATTGAAATCCAATTATAAATAACCAATTAAAACCAGAATTATGAAGCAATTACTACTCACAACAGTACTTCTTCTGGCTCTAACATCATGTAGCGGAAGAAAACAAATTGAAAAAGCCATTAGTCATGGAAACTATGATCTAGCAATCAATGACGCGTTACGAAAACTCGAAAACAACAAAGACAAAAAGCGTAAGCAAGACTACATTGTCATGCTTGAAGATGCGTATTACAAAGTTTTGGAGGAAGACCTAAAAGACATTCAACATCTTAAAAAGGATGGAAATCCTGAACAATACAAAACGATCTACGAAATCTATTTAGATTTAGAAGCGAGACAAAATGCCATAAAACGTGTATTGCCGTTACAAATAAATGGTAGAAATATCGATTTGAAATTCAATAATTATTCGTCAGAAATCGTCGATTACAGATACAAAACATCCGAGTATTTAATAGATGAAGGCATTACGCTTTTAGATTCTGAAAATAAATATGATGCCAGAAAAGCGCATGATATCTTTAGTTATATAGAACGTATAAATCCGAATTTTGAGGAAACTAGAAGTCTATTAACTGAAGCTCATGAAAAAGGAACCGATTATGTGATGGTGTCAATTGAAAATCAAACACAACAGGTAATACCACAACGTTTAGAAGATGAATTATTAGATTTTAATACTTATGGCTTAAATCAATTCTGGACCGTTTACCATGGAAATTCAACTTCAAATATAAACTACGATTTTGCCATGCAATTGCAATTAGAGCGCATTAATATTTCGCCAGAACGTGTTAAAGAAAAGGAATTCCTTCGAAAAAGAGAAATTATTGATGGTTGGGAATATCAATTAAATGCCGCAGGAAATGTTATGAAAGATAGCTTAGGCAATGACATTAAGATTGATAAAATTGTTACTGTAAAGGCACGCTATTTTGAATTTATACAAACCAAGTCATCACAACTAATAGCCAATGTCGTTTATACGGACTTAAAGCAAAACCAAACACTTGAATCCTTTCCTATAGATAGTGGTTTCATTTTCGAAAACATATTCGCCACGTATAGAGGTGACAAGCGAGCTTTAGACAGAGATGATAAAGAATTGTTGCGCAATCGTAGCGCACAATTTCCATCTAATGAACAAATGGTATACGATACAGGTGAGGATTTAAAACTGAAATTAAAAAAAATTATTAACTCTTACCGAATGCGAAGAAGTTGATTCTTCTATATCTTTCAAATGAAAACTCCCAAAGTTATTGCTTTGGGAGTTTTTAATAAATTATTTACAACTCATAGACTATCACAGACTCTATTTAGTTACACTTAAAACCCAATTAGAGATAATTTCTAGGACCATCGGAGAAATAGTTTGTTCAATATCTTTATACTCGTTAATGTCACCAGTTTTACATTCTTGAAACATGTGATTTAGGTTCTCTAATTCCAACACCTTGTAGTTCATATTATTCCCTTTGATTAAAGCAGCACGTATAGCATTTTGATTTATTGCTGCATTTACTTGTTGATCTTTACTCCCATTTAATGATAATACTGGAATCTGTAGTTTTTCAATCTCTACAGAAGGATTATAGCTCAAAAAGTATCTAGTCCAAGGCTTTAAGCTCGTTTTGGTTTCATTCTCAATAAACTTTGAAATATTGGCGTCAGGTGCTCCCAAAGATTTTAAAATTGGAGTTAAAAAAGCGGTATTGTGAGCGAATAATTCTCGCCCTATTTCTGGAATACTCTTATTAGACAAAAGAATGTCATGAGATTTTCTAACATTCTGCTCAAAGGCAGCTTCATCTGGCACAGGAAATGAGCGTATGGTTTTTGTTTGCATAAGCGCCACTTCATTTCCCGGAATCCCTGTTGCCGCTAAAAGAACAGCAAATGCAACATCGTCAGTTTGATTTGCTGTTAATGGTGCGATAATTCCACCTTCGCTATGTCCTATTAATCCAATCTTTTTGGTATCGATATCATTTCTCGATTTCAAATAGTGTACAGCACTTAGCACATCTTGTGCGAAATCTGCTGTTGTGGCTTTGCTGAAATCACCAGTAGATTCTCCAAAGCCTCTATCATCATAACGTAATACAGCTATATTGTTTCGCGTAAGGTAATCCGAAAGTACTAAAAACGGTCTGTGTGTTGCTGAGCTTCCATTTCTGTCAGTTCTCCCACTTCCGCTTATTAAAACAACTACTGGATATTTACCTTTTTTTGACGGTCGTGTAAACGTTCCAGAAAGTGAAACGCCAGCTTCGGCATTATCAAAAGTCACGTCTTCTTCGTAGTAAGGATAGGGCTCAATAGGCTCCTGAGGTCTAATGATTTTTGCTATAATAGGATTCCCTTTTTTTAAATTTAAAACGAGTTTAACGCTACCTTCATTATAATTACCTTCAAATAGATGTGTGGTTTTATTCCAGATACCTTCATATTTCATACCTAAGTCAGGTGCATCGATTAATAACGTCCCTTCTTCAAAAGACGTTGACTTAGGTTTAATACCGTCAACATTAAAGGTTGGGATAGCCATTGTTGACGTGTAAACTTCTCCGTTTTTTTCTAAAAGAAAGACAAAGGTGATTTCTTTGTTATCGGGTGTTTTAGCAATGCCATGCCATACGCCAGAAAGATCTTGTGAAAAGACATTCATTATAGAAAATGTAATAAAAATGGCTACTGTAATATATAATCTCATGTGTGTAAAATTTTATTTAGTTGTGTTTTAGTGAAAAAATTGTATTAATGATTTGGTAATTGAAGGTGTTTGCAGAAGGATTAGATAAATTGGTATTAAAGGATATTTCCAGCAGCTTTAGCCTCAGCTTCTTTCTTACGGCCCATAATTGAACCCACTACGATTCCTCCTATTAAACCTAGAGAAATACCTAACGAGCGTTCTAGATTCGAAAAAATAGCAACGCCAAATAGCAAACCGAATGATAATCCTAAACCACCATATAATTTGGTGTAATATCCCGCTGTAGTTAGCGAAAAGGTGTCTTTTAAATATTTTTCGAATTCATTAAGAGCTTTCTTAATGTGTTTTTTATTGTGCTCTGGATTTGACTTTAATTGCAAACGATCAAGTTCCGTTTCTATCAATTGAATGTCTTCATTTGAAAACGTTCTATCTTTCAGTTTGGTTAGAATATTAAGGAATTTTTCGTAAATCTTGATTTCAGATTTTTTACTCGTTTCAGATACTAAACTTTCTAAATAATGATAGGCTTTCTGTAGTGTCATAATAATTACTGTTTTCTTGGTTAGTGGCACAAAACAATATTTATTACAGGTGATCCTTATTTTTTTTTAATAAACAGTAACTAATTATTTAAACGTTCCATGTCGGCAAGCAGCTCTTCTAGTTTTTTGAATACTCTTCCGTAAACAATATTCAAATCCCATTTGTAAATTCTACCTCCAAAAATGGCCAATACAACTGAAATCACAAGCACAACAACAATTCCTATTAATGGAATTTCAAAGATGAGATAAACATCTGGAAAGCCAAATAGGATCTCATTTACAAGTCTTTTGCCCAAAAAAACGCCTTCAGCATCTTTAAAATAAAAACCAATGATGAAGGACATAAACATAATAGGATATAAAAATGTTGATATTTTCTTATTAATAGATACCTGTTTTTTTATCCATAGATTAAATGCTTTTAGATATTGATAACTACTATCGCCTTTATCTATTTTCTCTAAACCATTTAATAACTTTTTGTTAATAATAACAAGTACATTAAGAACAATAAAAAATAGGATTCCCGACCATGGTATTCCTACAATGAATGATGCAATTAGAAAGACAATCGAGAATGCAACAATTGCTATCAAGTTTATTTTAAACATCCTTTTAAACTTATCAATAACATGAATCGATTTCTGATTATAAAGGTTATTGATTTTTGGAGCTAATAATGCATCACTTTTAAGAAACCCTTCTTTCCAAATATTCTCAATTGATTTTTCCATCTAATATTTTTTTCAAGCGTTCTTTTATTCTCTTTATTCTTACACCAATGTTATTGGTATTAGTTCCCATAATGTCTGCAATCTCTTTATATGACTTCTCTTCTAAATATAGAAGAATAACTGCTCTATCTATTTCCGATAATTGCCGAATAGCTCGGTATAATTCATTTAGGTTTTCATCAGAAAACGCATAACTATCTTCAGTTAATTCAACAGGAATCGTATCTGAAGCAAACTGTTGACCTTTTTTTTTCTTTTTCTTAAGTAAGGTTAAACAAACATTTAGCGAAATGCGATACACCCAAGTACTCCATTGCGATTCTTCCCGAAAATTATCTTTGCTTCTCCATATCTGCAAACAGACTTCCTGATAATAATCTTCGAAGTCTTCTTGCGAGTTTGTGTAAGCCCTGCATAATTTTATAATTATGCCGGCATAGGGTAAAATAGATATATTATAAAAATCGCTGCTCAATATTGTGTTCTATAAGTTAGTGGCTTGTCTTGAAAATTATTACACCCTCTGCAAAAATAAATAATCTTAATCTTTATAAAAAATTAAAGATAGTTTACAAATCAAAATATCAATTACAACAAGCACCATTTAGCCATCAGTATAAAGGAAGTATTTGCTAAATTTATTTTTAGAGGCATATTATTCAACTCTAATCAAATCCAACTTGTTAACAACAACCCTATGCGAAGAAATTGGCTCATCTATATATTCACACTAAAAACTCCCAAAGTGATTACTATGGGAGTTTTTAATTCTAAATATTGAAAAAAATCTTAAGCGCTTAAACAAACCTCTCCAAATCAATCTCATTAATCGCACTATGAGACGCATGAGAAACCGTAGTTCCGTTTTTTATGATAAGCAATTGTGGTGATTGGTGCATCACTTGAAATTTATAACCTACTTCATTAGAGACGTCTCTATGGTTCAATAAATCTAGATAGTATAAGTCTAGATTAGAATCAACATCATAAGCACTCACAAACTGCTTCATCACCATACTACTAATACCACAACGTGTCGAATGTTTGAAAACCACTTGTGTTTTCGTTTTCGACAGCTTTTCTATCTCACTCAATTGTGAGACATTAGTTAAGGCTTGCCAAGGCAATAGTTTTTCTTCTTTTGGCTCAGACGAGCCGAATATATTTTTAAATAATCCCATAGTTATCTTTTTTGTTTTTCCACGCTTGACGCAGAATCTATTTCAACTTATAAGTCGTATCTTTATTTTAAGCTTACAAACTGACGAAAAGTCACGCTAATACACACTAAATCAGCCATTTTGTCGTTTAGTTTTAGCCTTTTTCAATTGGTAAGGTTATTGATTTAATGTGTTTGTAAATGACAAGGTCATATTAAACTTTACCTTGTCATTCAGAGTGCCAACGAAGAATCTAAAACTAGATAAGGTTCCTCATTTCATTCGGAATGACAGGTTTAAAAATACTATAAATAAACTATGAACTTTAATAATTATACTATAAAATCCCAAGAAGCGATTCAGCAAGCACAACAGCTCGCGCAAAGCTTAGGCCATCAGCACATCGAGAATGAGCATATCATTAAAGCCATTTTTGAAGTTGATGAAAACGTACTGCCTTTTTTACTAAAAAAACTCAACGTTAATATCGAGATGCTAAAATTAGCGTTAGATAAGCAGCTAGAGAGCTTTCCTAAAGTTTCGGGAGGCGATTTAGCTATTTCTCGTGACGCAAGTAAAGCGCTTAACGAAGCCTCTATCATTGCTAAAAAAATGAATGATGACTACGTTTCAGTAGAACATTTAATCCTCGCTATTTTCAAGTCGAAGAGTAAAATTGCTCAAATGCTAAAAGACCAGGGTGTTACCGAAAAAGGATTAAACGCAGCTATTGAAGAGCTACGTAAAGGCGACAGAGTGACATCTCAAAGTCAGGAAGAGACTTATAATTCGCTAAATAAATATGCGAAGAATTTAAACCAATTAGCAAAAGACGGAAAGCTAGACCCTGTTATTGGTCGTGATGAAGAAATTAGACGAATTCTTCAAATATTGTCACGTCGTACCAAAAACAATCCTATTTTAGTTGGTGAACCAGGAACTGGCAAAACTGCCATTGCTGAAGGTTTAGCACATAGAATTGTAGATGGCGACATTCCAGAAAACTTAATCGATAAGCAAATTTATGCGCTCGATATGGGTGCACTTATTGCAGGAGCGAAGTTTAAAGGTGAATTTGAAGAGCGACTGAAAGCCGTTATTAAAGAAGTCACTTCTAGCGAAGGTAATGTCGTATTATTTATCGACGAAATCCACACACTTGTTGGCGCTGGTGGTGGACAAGGTGCTATGGATGCAGCAAACATCCTAAAACCAGCTTTAGCGCGTGGCGAATTGCGAGCTATTGGTGCAACAACACTTGATGAATACCAAAAGTATTTTGAAAAAGACAAAGCTTTAGAGCGTCGATTCCAGAAAGTAATGGTGAATGAACCAGATACAGAAAGTGCGATTTCTATTCTTAGAGGTATTAAAGAAAAGTACGAAACACATCATAAAGTTAGAATCAAAGATGAAGCGATTATTGGTGCTGTAGAATTATCAGAACGCTATATTACCAATCGTTTTCTCCCAGATAAGGCTATTGATTTAATGGATGAAGCGGCTTCAAAATTGCGTATGGAAATCAATTCGAAACCAGAAGAATTAGATGTGCTTGACAGAAAGGTTATGCAACTCGAAATTGAGATTGAAGCGATTAAACGTGAAAAGGATGAAGTAAAGCTTAAATCGCTGCGTGCTGATTTAGCTAATCTTAAAGAAGAACGTAACGAGCTTAATGCGAAATGGAAAAGTGAAAAAGAGGTTGTTGATAATATTCAAATGGCCAAATCAAATATTGAAGAGTATAAACTCGAAGCCGAACGTGCTGAACGTGATGGTGACTACGGAAAAGTAGCTGAAATTCGCTACGGAAAGATTAAAGAAGCTCAAGAACAGCTTGAGAAGTTTCAGAAAGAATTGCAAGATAATCAGAGTGAAAGCTCGCTGATTAAAGAGGAAGTTACTTATGAAGATATCGCTGAAGTAGTTGCGAAATGGACAGGGATTCCTGTGACCAAAATGCTACAAAGTGATCGTGAGAAACTCTTAAAATTAGAAGATGAATTACACAAACGTGTCGTTGGTCAAGAGGAAGCCATTACTGCTGTGAGTGATGCAGTGAGACGTTCGAGAGCTGGATTGCAAAATCCGGAAAAACCAGTAGGCACCTTCTTGTTCTTGGGAACAACCGGTGTTGGTAAAACCGAGTTAGCTAAAGCCTTAGCCGAATATCTCTTTGATGATGAAAATGCCATGACGCGAATCGATATGAGCGAGTATCAAGAAAGTCATAGTGTGAGTCGATTAGTTGGAGCACCTCCAGGATATATTGGTTATGAAGAAGGCGGACAATTAACCGAAGCGGTTAGAAGAAAGCCTTATTCTGTTGTTTTACTTGATGAAATTGAAAAAGCACATCAGGATACTTTTAATATCTTATTACAAGTATTAGATGAAGGTCGATTAACAGACAATAAAGGACGTGTGGCCGATTTCAGAAACACTATTATCATTATGACCTCAAATTTAGGTAGTGATATTATTCAAGAGCGTTTTGAAGCAACCAAGGATATAGACTCAGCAATTGAAGCTGCAAAAGTGGATGTTCTCGGCTTGTTGAAGCAAAGTGTACGTCCAGAGTTTCTAAATCGAATTGACGATATCATTATGTTTACGCCTTTAACAAAATCTAATATTAAAGATATTGTTGGCTTACAATTAAAGGGCTTACAAAAAATGTTATTAAAACAAGGTATCACTTTTGATGCTACTCCAGAAGCTATAACCTATTTAGCTGAAAAAGGTTTTAATCCAGAATATGGTGCAAGACCAGTGAAACGAGTCATACAGAAAGAAGTTTTAAATGCTTTAAGTAAGGAAATATTATCAGGAAAAATAACTACGGATAGCATCATTCTTCTTGACGCCTTTGATGATAAATTGGTTTTTAGAAACGAAGCGAGTTTTGTTTCAAAAGAAATATGATAATCGCTGTAACAAAATGATTATATAACAGTCTTTTAAGTGGTTGGTTAGTTGAAAAGCAACGCGAATTTTAGAAATAAAAGGAGCGTTGCTTTTCCGTTATAAACACTAATTTTGTATTTCATTAACCTAACCTAACATTATTACCTATGGGAATGTTCCGCTACTACGATATTGGTCATGCTGAAGTATTTATTTTCGATGATTTTTTAATTAAACAAGTTAGAGAAGGTGCTATAGTCGATCAAGAGGAAACTGAAGAGTTTAAAATCATTCTCAAAGAACATTTTAATGAAAAAAACATGGCTTACATTTCTAATCGCGTGTTTTCCTATTCTGTAAATCCATTGGTCTATAAAGAAGCTGAAAAAATACCTAATTTGGTTGCCATAGCTGTTATTCCTTCAAATGAAAAAACACGTGCAAGTGCAAAATATGAAAGTCAGTTTTATGACCGTCCATTCGGCATCTTTGACAACTTAAGTGAAGCTATTGAATGGGTCCAGAAAATCATACAGAGAGAAAATAGCGAATTGAGCGTTGAAAATGCATAGTCATTAATACTAAAATAATTGAACAAAAAAAAGGCCACAATATTGTGACCCTTTAATCTATTAATGAAATTTTTATTAAAACTTTAATCCAACCCCTAAGCCAATCATTAAAGGATCTATATTCACTTCGACCATACCGGATGAATCATTATTTGGTATGACATCCGTTTTAAGGAAGAACTTCTTGACATCAAAGTTTAAAAACCACTTGTCATTCAAGTTATAATCTATTCCAGCTTGCAGAGAAAATCCAACTGAATTTTCATATTCAATGTCATCTAAATCTCCAGCATCTTCTCCATAAAATATGGTATAGTTTATACCTGCTCCAACATAGGGTTTAAATTCATCTGCATAGAAATGATATTGTAGATTAAGTGTTGGAGGTAATAACCAAACGGATCCTAAATCGGCTACACCTTCAATTTCAACATCATGCTTTGTTGTTGCTAAAATTAATTCGGCTGCGAGGTTTTTGTTAAAAAAGTAAGTTAAGTCTACTTCAGGAACAAAAGCTGTAGAGATATCTACATTGGCACCATCAATATCATCATCTGGAGAAGGTGCTACAGCAATTACTCTAAAACGGGCTTGCCATTTACTATAAGTTGGATCATCATTAGAATTTGTCTCTTGAGCATTAACGCTTGTTAAAGAGAAAAGACCTGTTATTACTAGTGCAAAAATTACTTTTTTCATGTTGTTAAAATTTAATATTTAAGCAAATTTAGAATGAAATTATAAGGAGAATTATGACAAAAGTCATAGTCCGAAAATTTTATTTTAACAGGTTAAAAAAATCATTTTAATTAAAGCATAAACGACATCAAAACTATTGAAAAACAAAGTGTTAGTTTTTAATTCAAATTATAATCTAAATAAAATTCACTACTTTTAAAATTCACTATGGGTATTTATATTAAGTCATTATATTTTTTTTAATGACTCCACTTTTGCTTAAATATTAAATCCTTCTACAATGAAAATAAAATACGTCTGTTTACTTCTTACAATTTTGGCATATACGAAAACCTATTCTCAATGGGTAGATTTTGATGATGAAACAGACACCCGGATCGTCGTTACAAATGTTAGTGGAAATACGGATATAAATGCCGTTGATGATCAAGAAAAAGATTTAGCAATCGGTGATTTTGATAGAGATTCATTTATGGATTTCGTTGTTGTTAGAAAATCCCCTTTTTCTTCTCCTGGTCCAAAGACAGATTTACTGTTTATGAATAGAAATGGTGTTTTAACAGATGAAACTGATATTTATGCTCCAGAATTTTTATCAGATGTTACCGATTCTAGAGATGTCATATGTGTGGATGTAAATAATGATGATTGGCCAGATTTGTTCGTTATTAGTACGTTTGAAGACCAGCCAAAATTATTCATTAATCAAGGCAATGATATTAATGGTGATTGGCAAGGATTTGAAGATGAATCTAGTACGAGATTACCAACTATAACAGTAAATCCCATACAGTTTTGCGCAGGTTGGGGAGGCGACTTAACAGGTAACAACTTCAACGATTTATACCTCATAAATTATGCCCCTTCTGGTAATGCAAAAGACGTTTTATTAATTAATGATGGTACTGGAAATTTTACAGATGAAACAATTACACGATTGGGAGATTTAAGAAACTCTAGCTTCGGAACAGGAGTCGAATTTCATGATGTTGATAATGACTCAGACCTAGATATTATTAAGAACCTAGGTTTAAATAATATTGCACCTTTTAATACAAAAGGAACTATTATATTATTCAATAATGGTGATGCAACTTTTACTAATTGGCAAAGGCTTCCTGGTCCAAACCCTTATATGTTTACTGCTGGTGATTTGGATAATAATGGTATGTTAGACTTTTACTTAGTAGATGATGGTCCAGATTATGTCAATAAAATCACAAGTGTTACTATAGATCAAAATGTGAATTCTACTCTGTATGACATGCCTACAAATAGAACTGATGGCTTTGGAGGTAATGTTAAAATGGTTGACTTAGATAATGATGGTGATTTAGATTTAGGCCTCTCAAGTGTTGATACCGATCTTCCTCCTTGCGAAACAGGTGAACTTAGAAGATTCATCATATTTGAAAATGATGGGTTATACAGCGGAAATCTAATACACCCTTATGGAGCTACTATGAGTCCATGGAATATATCTACCTTCGATCATGATTACATAGACATCAATAGCGACGGTTTATTGGATATGATTCTTGGTACTTGTGATGGTTATAAAATTTTTATTCAAGATAATCCTGCTCTTTCTATTGAAAATACTAATCTTGACCTTATTGCGAGTGTTAATCCAAATCCTAGTAACGGTCTTTTAACTGTATCTTTAAATGAATCTATAAGATCTGATTTTTCTATAAACCTATATTCAATTAACGGAAAACAACTCTTAACTATCGATGAAACTAATAGTATTAAAAGTTCTAACGACATTAAAATTGATATTAGAAATCAGGTTAGTAGCGGGATGTACTTTCTCAAGATTAAATCTGATAGAGGAATTGCAACTAAAAAAATAATTATTAATTAGAGCTTCAACAACGTTTCAATTTTGCTAGACTATCTTTAAATAGGGCTTCATTAATATCGACACGCCAAGTTAGGAAGGAGTCTCCTTTAAATAATTGCACTCCCTTTCCTGAATGAAGAAGCTCTGGAAATCCTTTATCCAAAACAAGTTAAATCATAATCTTTATCGATATGAACAGAATTATTTCCCATACTTTTTTATAAATATAAATAAGTAATATGAGAATAATTTTCATTTAAATATACCAATTGGTATATTTTTTATATATATTTGCATTATGCAAACAAAAGCAGAACTTACTAAAGTATTTATTTTAGAGACTGTAGCTCCCATTTTTAACAAAAACGGTTATGCAGCAACAAGCATGAGTGATATTACTAAAGCTACTGGTTTAACTAAAGGTGCTATCTACGGAAATTTTAAAAATAAAGAGGCGTTGGCCATTTCAGCTTTTAAATTTACGGTGAAACGCCTAATGAAACACATTTCAAGTCATTTAGAATTAAGTGATTCTCCTATCCAGAAGCTATTTTTAATTTCAGATTTTTATGGTAATTACTATGATTTCAGTAAAAAATTAGGAGGTTGTCCAGTATTGAATATTGGTGTAGATGCTAATAACCAAAACACACTTCTGCTCAAAAACGTAAAAATGGTTATTGAAAAAATTCAAGATCAGGTCGCTGCTATTATTGAAAACGGAATTGAAGCTGGAGAAATCTCAACAGAGATTAATGCCATGCAATATGCAAAACGTTTAGACACCATGATTCAAGGTGCTATATTTATGACCTATACGATGGATGATGAATTTTACATGAAAGATACGATGAACCAAATTGATCAAATGATTCATAACGAACTAAAAGCTTAAAAAAATTTAATCAATAATATACCATTTGGTATATATCAAAAAAAACACTTAGATGGAATTATCAAAAATTGTCAGCAGTAAAACAAAAATCAGATTTCAAGATTGTGATCCTTTTAATCATTTGAATAATGGAAGTTATATTAATTACTTTATGAATCATCGTGAAGATCAATTAATAGAGCATTATGATATTGATATCTACAACATGGCGAAAACTAAAGGTGTGAGTTGGGTATCTAGCAGTAATCAAATTGCGTATTTAAAGCCAGCATTCTTAATGGAAACTGTCGTGATAGAATCACAACTCCTCTATCATGACTCTAGTCAATTAAAAGTTGAAATGCGTATGTATAATGAAAACAAAACACATTTAAAAGCAGTTATATGGTGTGGTTTTGTGCATTTCAATCTTTTAAAGCAATCTAGAGAAACACATTCCGATGCTATGATGAATTTATTCGAGGCTATTGTAAATCCGGTAAATGCGGTTAATTTCGAAGAACGCATTTTGCAATTCAAAAAAGCAAAAGCTGTAGTTTAGGATATCTGTAACTTTTCAGCGTATATTCATACCTATCAAGAAATCTAAATGATTATTATGAAAAAACTACTATGCTCTATTGCATTATTCCTTACGGGATTTGGAATGCTTCATGCTCAAGATCTCGAAAAATCACTCCTTTGGGAAATTTCAGGAAATGGATTAACAGAATCATCATATCTCTATGGAACGATACATATGACCTGTGATGCGTCTTTAGGTACAGACGTACAAAAAGCCTTAGATGACACAAAGCTTCTTGTTTTAGAGATTGATATGGACGATCCGTCTATGCAATCGACAATGATGAAAGGGATTTATATGAAAGATGGAAAAACTATTAAAGACCTAGTAAGTGAAGAGGAATATGTGGCACTTTCAAAATTTGTAAAAGAACAAATAGGAATGCCGCTTGAAGCATTAGCGAACGTTAAACCCTTTTTTATAACCGCAATGTTTTATCCGAAACTATTAGGTTGTCCAGTACAATCTTACGAAGAAGCGTTGATGAAAGTTGCGCACGAACAAAAAGAAGAAGTATTGGGATTAGAAACTATTGAAGAGCAACTTGACGTGTTTGACCAAATTCCTTATAAAGATCAAGCTACAGATTTATTACGCTCTGCAAAAGACAATCTAGCCTATGATAAAGAATCGTTTCAAAAACTGAATAAACTATATGGTAATGAAGATATTGAAGGCATGATTACCATGATGGAAGAAGATAAAAACTTGACTTCGACTAAGCATAAAGACAAAATGCTAGATAACAGAAACAAAAAGTGGATTGATAAAATTGGAGAACACGCAGAGAAACAGCCCACTTTTTTTGGTGTTGGCGCAGCACATCTTGCTGGAAAAAATGGTGTCATAAAACTCCTTAGAAAAGCTGGTTATACTGTTAAATCGGTTGAATGAAATTCGCTACAAATTGAACAATAAGCCTCTGATTAAGAGGCTTTTTTGTTAAAAACCCTTTAAAACTCTAAGTTTACACAATAAAACTTTAGCAATTAAGGTTATGAATGTTAGATTTAATTGCTAACTTTGGACTGCTATTAATTCCCAAATTTACATTAGTTAAAGCACACTAATCCTTCTTCAAATCAAGGATCAGTGAATAATTCACCTACTTTAGTATGAACATAAACGCATATATTGATCACACACTTTTAAGTGCAACTGCCACCGAACGTGACATTATAGATCATTGCAATCAAGCCAAAAAACATAAATTTTATTCTGTTTGTATCAACAGTTGCTATGTGCCATTAGCAAGGCAATTACTTAAAGATTCTAAAGTAAAAATAAGCACTGTTGTAGGATTTCCGCTTGGAGCCAATTCTACAGAATCTAAAGTATTTGAGGCGAAGCAAGCCATAAATGATGGTGCGGATGAGATAGATATGGTGATGAATCTTGGCGTGTTTAAAAGTAAAAATTATGTAGAGGTTTTTAAAGACATTAAAGAGGTCAAAACGGCTATTGGCAGAATACCTTTAAAGGTTATTATTGAGATAAGTGAACTGTCGAAAAACGGGATTGTTAAAGCTTCTGAAATCTGCTTAGATGCCAGAGCAGATTTCGTAAAAACGTCTACTGGATTTACTAAAAGCGGAGCCACACTAACAGCTGTTAAAATTATTAGAAAAACAGTTAGAAAAAACTGTAAAATAAAAGCTTCGGGTGGTATTGGCGATTACGAAACGGCTAGAAAATACACAGATATTGGTGTTGAGCGCATAGGAACTTTTTCAGGAGTTGAAATAGCCTCAAAGAAGCTATTTATCCAAAACTAAAGGTACTGATAGTTCATCGTATTAACAATGGATATATCGTTTTCTAAGCCAGTTCTAAAGCTATCTTCATCATATCATTGAAAGATTGCTCCCTTTCTAGGGTAGTCGTTCCCTCTCCAGTAATTATATTATCACTTACTGTTAGTATTGAAAGGGCCTTTACTCCATATCTTTTGGCTAAAGTAAAAAGAATTTGTGATTCCATTTCTACACCAAGAATACCGTGTTTTTTCCACTTTTCCCAACGATTATCTCTATTGTCATAAAACGTATTCGTACTAAATACTGAGCCTTGATAAGTTTTGATATTCATATCTCTAGCGGCATTATATGCTTTTAATAATAAATCAAAATCTGCGGTAGCTGCATAATTCATACCATCAAAATATAAACTGTTGGCATCACAATCACCTGAGGCGCTCATTGCCAAAAGCACCTGCCCTAGATCGATATCTTCTTGTATAGTGCCACAAGTACCAACTCTAATTAAATTTTTTACTTTATAAGTTCTAATGAGCTCATTCACATAAATAGAAGTACTTCCCATTCCCATTCCTGTACCTTGAATAGACACTCTGTTTCCCTTATAGTAACCAGTAAAACCGAGCATTCCTCTTACTTTGTTATAACAAACGGCATCATCTAACATTGTTTCTGCAACATGCTTTGCTCTTAAAGGATCTCCTGGCAATAGCACAGTTTCTGCAATATCGCCAACTTTGGCTTCTAAATGGATACTACTCATATTCTATTGATTATTAATTGTTTATCGTTATTGGACACTTATTAATTAAGCACCATAAGGAATCCAAATGTTTTTTATCTGACTTGCCTTTTTAAGAAATTCGCTTCCTTCACCTTGTGCTTTATCTAACCAGTTTCTATACTTGCCATAATTCACCCATGTTCGTTTCATATTATCAGCTGATAATAATTCCATAGCTTTACAACCTTCTTTGCTACCAAAATACCAAATAGCATCTACATCATCATGCTTTGCCAAAACTTGAGCTAATTCATCTTTATGACCTGTGACAATATTTATTGCGCTTCCTGGCACATCTGATGTTTCCAAAATTTGATAAAAATCAGTTGCTGAAAAAGGTGATTTTTCAGAAGGTACAACCACCACATTGTTACCCATCGAAATTGCTGGAATTACTGTTGAAATAAAACCTAATAAAGGAAATTCATCAGGACAAACAATTCCCATAACTCCAAAAGCTTCTGGCATTGCCAAAGTAACATTTCTATGAATAGTATGATGTACGTGGCCATCATACTTATCTGCTAAAGCTGCATAGGTATAAATCCTTTCAATAGACAAATCGACTTCTTTTAAACCGTCAGCCTTACTTTGATTGGTCATTTGAACAATTCTACTCGCAAATTCTTCTCTACGAATTGCCAAATTTTCTGCCAAATAATACAATACTTGCGCTCTTGCATGGCCTGTCATACTCGTCCACTTGTTACAAGAATGAGCAGCTTCTACTGCATTTCTAATATCTTTACGGTTACCTTTAGAAACTTCGCCAATATATTTACCATTGATATCGTTAATAACCTCACTATAACCTCCATCTGGTCTGGCTTGTTTGCCACCAATGTACATTTTAGTAGTCCTATCTATTCCTAAGCTCGCCTCTGATTTTTTAAGAGTTCCATTTGATTTATGCTTTGGTATTGAAATTGGTTGATCTGTAAAAGACTCTTCAATTTTTGGTTTTAGATATTCCATTAAACCTTCCTTTCCTCCTTCTCTACCAAATCCAGATTCACGATATCCTCCAAATCCAGCTGCTGCATCAAACACATTAGTACAATTAATCCATGCAACACCTGCCTTTATTTGTGGTGCAACATCTAAAGCTAGATTAATATTTTCTGTCCAAATACTACATGCCAAACCATATCTGGTATTATTGGCCAGTTTTATAGCTTCTTTATGAGATCTGAACGTCATAGCGACCAAAACAGGACCGAAGATTTCTTCTTGTGCTATAGTTGCAGAAGGTGAAACACCAGTGAACATTGTTGGTGGAAAGTAATACCCGTCTTTTGGGCATGACCAAGATGGCTGATTTATGGTATTGCCTTCATCAACACCTAATTTCACCATTTTTGTAATGGTATTAAGCTGTGCTTTATCTACAATAGCGCCTATATCAATACTTTTATCTAATGGATTCCCTATTCTTAGGGTTTCCATTCTGGCTCTAATCTTTTTATATAACTTTTCTGCAATACTTTCTTGTACCAATAATCGTGAACCTGCACAACATACTTGACCTTGATTAAACCAAATAGCATCGACTATACCTTCAACGACACTGTCTAAATCTGCATCTTCAAAAACTATAAATGGCGATTTCCCACCAAGCTCTAAAGATAATTTTTTTCCTGTCCCTGCAGTTGCTCTTCTTATAATTTTACCAACTTCTGTTGAACCTGTAAAAGCGATTTTATTGACATCTTTATGGTTTACAATATCTGCTCCTGTTTTTCCGTGTCCTGTTATAATATTTACGACACCATTTGGTAAACCGATTTGTTGACAAATCTCTGCAAAAAGCAATGCTGTTAATGAGGTTGATTCTGCAGGCTTTAAAACCACAGTATTTCCCATTGCAATTGCTGGTGCTATTTTCCAAGCTAACATCATTAAAGGAAAGTTCCATGGAATAATCTGACCAATTACTCCAAGTTCTTTATAGTCTTTTAATTCTGAATCTCTTAATTGTGCCCAACCAGCATGGTGATAAAAATGTCTTGCAACAATGGGAATATCAATATCTCTTGTCTCTCTAATTGGTTTTCCATTATCCATGGATTCTAAAACCGCAAAAAGACGAGAATGTTTCTGGATTTGTCTTGCTAAAGCATATAGATATCTGGCACGTTGATGCGACCCAATCTTTACCCATTCTGGTAATGCTTTATTAGCAGCTGCTACTGCCTTATTAACATCAGTTTCATTGGCTTCAGAAATTTTTGCCAATTTTTCCTTATTTGAAGGATTAATACTGTCAAAATACTCTCCAGATGAGGGAGCAACCCATTTTCCGTTAATAAATAATTTGAACTTTCTTTTATGACTTTCCAAAAAGTGAATGGCTTCATCTGCACTTTCTGGTGCTGGACCATAAGCCATTGTATCGTATATTTCTTTAATTTCCATGCCTTATATTATTTATGCCATTGGGTGTCTAAATGACGCTGAATACCTTCCAGTTACATAATGTTCTAATTGTCTTTCAATATCACCAAGTAGACTACTAGCTCCAAACCTAAATAAATCTGGAGTCAACCATTCGTCACCAAGTTCTTCCTTTATTAATACTAACCAATTGATAGCTTGTTTGGCTTTACCAATACCACCAGCGGGCTTAAAGCCAACTTTGTAGCCTGTTAATTCATGATATTCTCTAATCGTTCTAATCATCACTAGACTCACAGGAATAGTAGCATTCACTGGTTCTTTACCTGTACTGGTTTTAATAAAATCTGAGCCAGCCATCATGCTTACCCAACTTGCCTTTGCTACTTTAGTATATGTTGGAATTTCTCCAGTGGCTAATATGGTTTTCATATGAGCATCTCCACAGGCCTTTCTACACGCAGCTACTTCATCATATAATGCTTTCCAATCTGATCGTAACACTAAATCTCTACTGACTACGATGTCTATTTCTTTTGCACCTGCAGCCACTGATAATTCAATTTGTTTTAGTTTCTCGGTCAGTGGAATATTACCTGCAGGAAACCCTGTAGATACAGCAGCAATAGGTATAGAACTTCCTCTTAAACCTTTTTTTGCATCCTTAATAAAATTGTGATATACACAAACTGCTCCTGTATGAATATGAGCATCTTTCATTCCCATAGCCTCCAATAAGTCTAATCTAATTGGAGACTTTGCTTTTGCGCAAAGCCTCAATACATTACTTTCTGTATCATCACCAGCAAGGGTAGTTAAGTCAATACAACTCACAGCTTTTAATAACCAAGCTGCTTGCCATTGCTTCTTTACAGATCTTCGTCCACTTAATGTAGCCGCACGTCTTTCAACAGCACTTCTATTTACGTTTATATCTTCAAATAGACTTGAATCAAATGGGATACCTTCATTTCGTTGATGCTGTGATATCTGCTTCTTATTTGACTTCATGTTCTTCACCTTCATTTTTGTATTACTCATACAATTTTTCGTTTAGTTTTATTCTAATTATTAAAAATAACAAATCTTAAAGAGTTTACCTTACTGTTTTAAGGATTAATGGGTTTGCTATGGGTTTTTTCTTAGTAAATTTATACGCTATCGCCATAAGTTCACTTGCTTTTTCAAAAGAACTTTCTTCATTGGAAAACAATTCGGCCAATGTATCACCTATGTTCACAAAATCTCCTATTTTCTTTTTTAGTAAAATACCAGCTCCATGATCAATAATACTGTTTTTTGTTTCGCGACCTGCTCCGAGTTTTACTGAAGCTAATCCTACATCGAGAGCATTCAATTCACTTATATAACCTTGGTGATCACTTTTATAAATTCTTGAATATTTAGTGCTTGGTAACTGATCTGTGTTCTCCACACTATTAACATCACCTCCTTGTGCCTTTACGAATTCTTTGAACTTATCAAACGCTTTTCCTGAGCTAATCAACGTCTTCAATTTTTCAACTGCTTGCTCGTGGTTTTCTGATACTTTACCTAAGACCAACATATGTCCGCCCAATTCTAAACAGAGTTCAGTTAAATCTTTTGGTCCTTTACCTTTTAAAGTCTCTATGGCTTCTTTTACTTCTAAAGCATTTCCGACAGTATATCCAAGAGGCTCACTCATAGAGGTGATAACAGCAATGACGTTTCTATTCATCTTAGCACCAATATTAATCATCACTTGAGCTAATTCTTCAGCATCATCGAGTGTTTTCATAAATGCACCATAACCAACTTTAAGGTCAATTACAATAGCATCGGCTCCACAAGCCAATTTTTTGCTCATAATGCTTGAAGCTATTAAAGAAATATTATTCACTGTTCCAGTAACATCTCTTAATGCATAAAGCTTCTTATCTGCAGGAACTAAAGTTGCATTTTGCCCACAAACTGCAATATTATGTTGTTTGACATTATTTATAAATTCTTGTCTTGTCATATCGAACGACAAGCCTTTAATCGATTCCATCTTATCCAAAGTTCCGCCTGTATGACCAAGCCCTCGTCCAGACATCTTTGCAACTGGTACTCCAGCAGCAGCCACTAATGGTGCCAACACCAATGTAGTTTTGTCGCCAACACCTCCTGTACTATGCTTATCTACCTTAATGCCATCAATTTCGGACAAATCAATTAATTCACCTGATCGCATCATCAAATCAGTTAAAATAGCCGTTTCGGTGCTATCCATACCTTTAAAATAAATAGCCATTAAAAAAGCAGATATTTGGTAATCAGGAATTTCGCCAGAAATAAACCCATCAATAATAGATGTTAATTCCTCCTTGCTTAACTCAAGTCCATTACGTTTTTTAACTATTAATTCAACCATCGTTGTGATTTAATACTCCTAGAAGTAGTATTTACACAAAGTTCGAAAATAAAAGTCTAAAATAAAATGATGTAGATTATTAAAAAAGGTTAATCTATATTAACTTTAAAATTAGAGATTAGTGTTTTTTATTTTACTTAAAAACTCCTTAGTAATACCAAGATATGATGCTACCATGTATTGCGGAATACGTTTTTCAATTTCGGGATACTGTTTTGTAAACTGAATATATTGGTCTTTGGCGGAAAGACTAAAACTTGAGACAATTCTTTTTTGTGATGCTACGAAAGCTTGCTCTAAAATCAATCTAAAAAAACGTTCTAATTTTGGTACCGCTTTGAATAATTCTTCTTGATCCTCAAATAATAATTGTATCAATTCTGTATCTTCTATGCATTGTACATTATAATCAGAAGGTTTTTGGGATACAAAACTTCCTATTTCTGAAGCCCACCAATTCTCTATTGAGAACATCACAATATGCTCTTCACCATCATCATCTACATAAAATGTTCTTGTACAACCGGAAATTATAAAACCGCTATAACGGCAAACATCACCTTGTTGCACTACATATTGTCCTTTTAAATACTTTCTTAATGATACTTTAGATAATATGATTTTCCTTTCTTCCTCAGTAAGTGCAACATAATTATTTATGAAATTTATAAAGTTATGTGATTTTTCTACCATTGTATAAATGTATTAAAAAGTAAATAGATTCTTCTTTACTAAGAATTCAATTTCTTCAATGCACAATCTTTTAATTTAACAAATATTTTAAGTAGTTCGCCAATTAACTATACTATATTTGAGAATTATCAATCACAATTTAACTATAAATGAAAAATATTTTCTCACTTCTACTTATTGTTTTTATATCTATTCCTTCATTTTCTCAAGAAAAAAATATAGATTCTGAAACAACGACTTACTATTTAATTCGTCATGCAGAAAAAGACAGAAGTGATAAAACGAATAGAAATCCAGATCTTACAGAAGCAGGTAAAACTAGAGCGAATCATTGGAGTGAGGTATTTCAGTATGTAAAATTTGATGCCGTGTATTCTACAAAATACAATCGTACAACTCAAACTGCTACACCAACAGCCAAGAAGAACAATTTAGAATTATCCTTCTACGACCCAAGAGCTTTATATTCTGAAGATTTTGCTAAAGCCACAAAAGGAAAAATTGTTTTAGTGGTTGGTCATAGCAATACGACTCCTGCTTTTGTTAATATGATTTTGAAAGAAAAAAAGCACGAAGATATCGAGGATAATAACAACGGTAACTTGTACATCGTAACAATTTCCGAAGGAAAAATTAGCGACCAAGTTCTGACGATTAATTAAGGGTAACGACTAGGTTCTCTAATTCTATTTTCGAAAGTAATTTAAGGGTTCCGCTTTCAAATAATTGAGGTAGATCTGTCAAGGAAACTGAAGTATCCTCAGGTTTGTAGTTATTGTAATCTACAAATCGAATCCCTTCAACATAACGTTCGTTATAAGCTTCTCTAAATCGGATACCTTTCCCATCACTTTCATTATAAGAATACGCTAGGTAATCGACCTTATTGGTGTCTTTATTTACCCAATACACAAATACATCTTCGAAGTCTTCTCCTCCTCCATTTTGGTCGAATGTAACTTTAATAGTATGATACTTTTTGTTTTTTACTGAAATAGTTTCCAAGAGTGTTGTTTGAACGGCTGCATCATTCAAACCAAAAGGCAACACCGAAAAATAATGCACAGAGTTTACTGAAGCTGAATATGCTTGTTCTTTACCATCTGAAACCACAAATACATTATTGTTGATATATCTTGTAAATCTGTCATTAGTCAGTACGTCTTTAACGATTCCCATAGAATCTTCAAACTTTCGTTCTAACTGAAATTTGCCACTATTTCTAATCGCTTTATAATGCCTGTCTCTAAAACCAAAATCAATAGTAGACGACGACACCAAATCTCCTCCAGAAACTTCGATCGATGCATCAATAATGGTTTGTACTGAAGTTTGCTCAACCTTTTCCTGTTTGCAATTGAAAAGAAAAAGAGCTAAGATGATTGACAAAAAATATTTCATTGAATTACTGTTTAAATAGTGCGTTTTTGTAAATGCCCATTATGGGCTTTCAGAGATAAGTCGGAAAGCTAATCAATTCATAACACAGAACCATTATTAGACATTGATAAACTTATGTAATCAACATCTTTTTAATTAAACCTATTTGGCCCAAATGATAATACGCATGCTCAATTAAGCCATCAATATTTCGTTCTAAAGAACCATATTTTATGTTTGTAAATGGCTCATTAAGTTGAATTTCTGGTGATTGCTGAATCAAGTGTGCTAATTCTTCAGCGTCTGTCCAAAACTTAACCAAAAAAGTTTCCCAATCTTTTTGAGATTGAATTGGTGAAAAATCAAAACTAAATTTATCTCTTATATCTAAAGTTCCGCCTTTAAAAACATTCAGTATACCGTCTACATAATAATGAACATGTTGTGCTAATACTGCAATCGTATTTAAACCACCAATCTCCTTAGTTGCAATTTCCCAATCCATAGTGTTTAACTGTGATTTATAATTTGCATTTGCAATCCATAAGCCATCAAGAATAACTTCTCTAAAGCGATTTGCTAGTATGTGTGTCTTTTGCATGTTCTTAAAAATTAAATCGATATCATATCAAATATAAAAAGAAGTCAGCAAAACAGTAGTATAAATATCCTTTGCTTTCAATTTTGAGTTTACTTTTCAATTAGATTCTACTTAAATTTTATACCTTTGCTTCCATGCTAAAACCGGTTAACATAAAGAACAAAAAAGCAAAGTTTGAGTACGAGATTCTCGATACTTATACGGCTGGTATTGTTTTAACCGGAACCGAGATCAAGTCCATTAGAGATAGCAAAGCTTCTATTGCAGAAGGCTTTTGTGAATTCAATGATCGTGGCGAATTGTTTGTCATCAATATGACCATTCAAGAATATGTCTTCGGAAACTACTACAATCACAAACCTAAAGCTGAACGTAAACTTCTACTTAACAAAAGAGAGCTAAAAAAGTTAGAGAAAGAAGTCAACATCAAAGGGAACTCAATTATTCCACTTCGACTATTTGTCAACGATAAAGGTTTAGCAAAACTTGAAATCGCCTTAGGGAAAGGTAAAAAACTATTCGATAAGCGCGATACGATTAAAGATCGTGACAATAAGCGTGACCTAGATCGCATCAAGAAAATTTATAAGTAACCCTGCTCTTGGCACTGAAATTGTTGTAAGAAAATATTTAACAAAACTATGCGTTTAATTTATGATTGTTTAACAAATGGCATTTATTAAAATGTCTATGTTTGACATTCGCTAGGCAACCTTTTTATAAAAAAATACGTCTTTACAATAAAACCATCGATCAACGCCTATGAAAACTAAACTACTCTCTACGTTTGCATTTTTATGTGCTCTCGCTTCATTTTCACAAATCAAAGGAACTGTCACCGACAACAAAAACCAACCTTTACCTTTTGTGAATATTTATATCGAAAACACCTTTACTGGCACAACAAGTAACGAAGAAGGAAACTACGAACTCAATATTACAGAGCCTAAAAACTATACCGTTGTATTTCAATTTTTAGGTTACAAAACGGTGAAGAAAAATGTAGGCATCACTTCCTTTCCTTTTACGTTAGACGCGGTGATGACAACGGAAGAAATCTCACTCAATGAAGTGGTTATCAATTCTGAAGAAAATCCTGCCAATAAAATCATTCGTGCAGCGATTGCTAAACGAAAAGAAAATCTGGAAAAAATAAGTGGTTACAAAGCCGATTTCTATTCTCGCGGACTCATAAGAATAAAGGAGGCTCCCGAAAAATTTCTTGGTCAGGAAATAGGTGATCTTGGTGGTGGATTAGATTCTACAAGAAGTGGCGTGATTTACCTATCTGAAACCATCTCAAAACTTGAGTATTTAAGACCTCATAAACTCAAAGAAAAAATACTAGCATCTAAAGTGAGTGGTGATGACAACGGATTTAGTTTCAACAAAGCCATTGATGTAGAATATGATCTTTATGAGAAAACCATAGAATTAGGCAACCAGATTATCTCACCTATAGCAAACAACGCTTTTGGATATTACCGTTACAAACTTGAGGGTGTCTTTTATGATGACAGAAGCAACCTCATCAATAAAATAAAAGTCACGCCTAGACGAGAAAATGATCCGGTTTTTGAAGGGTTTATTTATATCGTTGAAGACCAATGGACGATTTACGCAGCAGAATTGGACATCACAGGAATCCAAGCCAAAATTCCAGCCATAGATAAAATTAGAATTACTCAAAATTATTCCTTTTCTGAGGAAGGTAATATTTGGGCTAAAATTTCCCAAAATGTCGATTTGAAATATGGAATCTTGGGAATTAAAGGTGATGGTCGATTTACAGCTGTTTACAGTAACTATCTATTTAATACAGGTTTAACGCGAAAAGATTTTACTAGAGAAATTGTCTCATTTGCAGCTGAAGCCAACAAAAAAGATTCTACTTTTTGGAGTGTTATAAGACCTGTACCATTGACAGTAGAAGAAATCACAGACTACGTCAAAAAAGACAGTATACAAATCCTTAGAGAGTCTAAAACTTATCAAGATTCTGTTGATACGGTTAATAACAAATTTAAATTAGGTAATATTATTGGTGGTTATACCTATAACAACTCTTATGAAAACTGGAGTGCTGGTATCTCCTCTCCTATTGAAGCAATTAGCTTTAACACTGTTCAAGGTTGGAATGCCAATGTTGGCGCTTTTTACAGAAAAAGTTATGACGATTATAATCGTTTTTTCTCAATTAACGGAAATATCAACTATGCATTTAGTGAAGACCGTTTAAGAGGTACTGTTTCTGCAACTTATAAATTCAACAACGAAAGCAGGCCGTTTTTAACAGTATCTGGTGGTGTAATTGCACAACAGTTTAATTCAAGTGATCCTATTTCTAAAAGTATAAATACGGGATTTTCTTTATTCTCTGAACAGAATTTCTTGAAAATCTATGAAAACAGTTATGTGCAAGCCTCCTACTCTAACGAATTGTTTAACGGATTTCGAATGACTTCAAGTCTGAGTTATCAAAGACGAAAAGCTTTATTCAACACCACAGATCAAGCATGGTATCCTCAAGATGATAGAGATTATACCAGTAACAATCCTTTAGATGAAACAGCTTATGGTATTGCGCCTTTTGAAACGCATAATATCATAAAACTTAATGTCTCTGCCCGAATTAATTTTGCTCAGAACTATTTGAGTTATCCTGATGGTAAGTACAATATTCCAAATTCTAAATATCCTACGCTATTTGTAGCTTACGAAAAAGGCTTATCATCATCGGTTGATGACTATAATTTTGACCAGGTGAGATTGCGAATTACACAAGGACTCAATGTCGCAGACAAAGGGCGTTTTAGATACAATTTAAAAGCAGGGAAGTTCTTTAATGCCGACGACATTTCATTTGTAGATTACCAACATTTTAATGGCAATCAAACCAATTTTGGAGAAAGTTCTTATCTCAATGTCTTTAATAACTTACCATACTATACGGCAAGTACGAATGATTCCTATTTGGAAATGCATGCCGAACATGATTTTAATGGGTTTCTCCTCGGAAAATTGCCACTCCTGAAAAAGCTGAACTTCAATTTAATCGTTGGCGCACATGCGTTAGCAACTCCTGATAATAATCCGTATCAAGAATACACCGTTGGTTTGGATAATATTGGTTGGGGGAAATTTAGATTTTTACGTTTAGATTATGTACGTTCGTATCAAAGCGGGTTTCAAAGTGATGCTATTATCTTTGGCTTGAAATTCTTTTAATCTAAACATTATGAAAAAATTAGTTTTACTAGTTGTACTTATAAGTGCATCTGTTTTTGCACAGAAGGAAGCAGACTATTCAAAACATGTCGCAACCGTTGATAGTACTATAGAAACATTATACGGTGTTATTTCTGGTGATAAAGGCGAAGCTCGTAATTGGGAATTATTTAAATACCTGTTCCATGAGGATGCGAAGTTGATTCCGACAGGAAAAACCAAAGAAGGTTTACATACTGCAACTTTTATGTCTGCTGATGGTTATATAGAACGCGCTGGAACATGGCTCGTAGAAAATGGCTTTCACGAAGTTGAAATTAGCCGACAAACGCAAACCTTTGGTCAAATTACACAAGTGTTTAGCACCTACGAATCCTATAAAAGCAAAAGCGATACCGAACCTTTTATGAGAGGCATCAATAGTATTCAGTTGCTAAATGATGGTAATCGTTGGTGGGTTATTAATATCTATTGGCAACAGGAAACAGATGATAATCCCATTCCTGAGAAATATTTGTCAAAACAATAAGACAATAAAACAGCTTTTATCAAAACGTTAATTCATTTTAGTTTCAATAGTTTACTTCATACATTTACGAGAATATTTTACAAATCTATCCATATGACATTTTCATTTAAATCAAATGCCTTACTGAGTATTGCTTTAATCCTATTTACAATTGGTAATGCTCAAGACAATTCAGAAAAAGCAAAACCAACTTTTAAAGATGGTGAAGCTCAAATTGTTGAAGCTTTTAGTAATTCAAGTTTATGGATTCGTCATGATTTATGGGTAGAAACCGAATTTGACACAGATGGAGATGGAAAACTAGATCGTATGCATGTTGATGTGACGCGACCTGAACAAACGGAGAGCCAAGGTTTAAAACTGCCAATTGTTTATGAAACTAGTCCATACTACGCAGGCGTTGCAGCAGATGTCGATGGTGTCTTTTGGAATGTCGAAGTAGAACTGGGTGAGGCAGCTCAAGAACGTGTGCATCCAGAAGTGGTACGACGTGGAAAACGACCAGTTATTTCCAACTCACAAATTAGAACTTGGGTACCAAGAGGTTATATTGTTGTTCATTCTTCATCACCAGGAACAGGCTTATCTCAAGGTGCTCCAACTGTTGGTGGAGACAACGAATCTTTAGCTCCTAAAGCAGTCATAGATTGGCTAAATGGTCGTGCAAAAGGTTATGAAACTCCAGATGGAAATGAAGAAGTGAAAGCCTTTTGGTCTACAGGAAAAGTAGGTATGACTGGAACCTCATACAACGGAACTTTACCCATTGCAGCAGCAACCACAGGAGTTGAAGGTTTGGAAGCTATTATTCCTATAGCTCCAAATACATCCTATTATCATTATTACAGATCTAATGGTTTGGTGCGGTCTCCAGGAGGTTATTTAGGTGAAGATATAGATGTGCTTTACGACTATATCCATAGTGGAGATGAAGCCAAGCGTCCTTTCAATAATAAAACGGTAAGAGATACTGAAATGGCAAATGGTATGGATCGTCTAACTGGTGATTATAATACCTTTTGGTCAGGACGAGATTATCTTAATGACATGGAACCATTTAAAGCTGCATTATTAATGTCTCATGGTTTTAACGATTGGAATGTTATGCCAGAACATAGTTACCGCATTTACAAAGCAGCAAAAGAAAAAGGCTTACCGGCACAAATATATTATCATCAAAATGGTCATGGTGGTCCTCCACCTATAGCCATGATGAACCGTTGGTTTACAAGATATTTACATGGTATTGAGAACGGTGTAGAAACGGAAGAAAACAAGGCTTATATTGTTAGAGAGGATGATAATAATAAAAACCCAACAGCTTATAAGGATTACCCAAACCCTGATGCTTCAGATGTGGTTTTGCATTTAACTGCTGGCGGTAATAATATTGGAGGATTAACAACTACACCAAATAAAGGCAAACGCTTAAAAGCGGAAACAGTAGTAGATGACGTAAATTTCTCTGGAAAGGATTTAGCAGAAGCTAAAAGTTCAAATAACAGACTATTATACATTACGCCTACGCTTACTGAAGATTTACATATCTCTGGATTAGCAAATGTGACTATTGAATTAAAGAGTAATAAACCAGCAGCTAACCTATCGGTTTGGTTGGTCGCTTTACCTTGGGAAGGTGGAAAAATAACTAATGACATTATCACACGTGGTTGGGCAGATCCTCAAAACTATAAATCGTTAACAGAGAGTGAACCATTAGATCCAAAGCAAACCTATACTCTGAATTTTGATTTACAACCAGATGATCAAGTTATAAAAAAAGGTCAGCAAATAGGATTAATGATATTCTCCAGTGACAAAGAGTTTACATTACATCCAGATCCAGGAACAGAGTTGACGATTTACATTCATAACACGACATTAAAACTCCCAGTAGTTGGAGGAAAGGATGCTTTTGAGAAAGCAACGAATTAAAAGTAGCTCTCTTGAATAACGAAATCATTAAACAAAAACATTGGTGGAAACGAAACCGCAAATGGTTGATATCGTCAATTGTAGTTGTGTTGGTAGTCGTTGCGATTTTTTCTTGAGGAATGAATTTGATTGCAACAGATCTTACAAAAGCGTAGTACGAATTATTGGCACAAAAGGAAAAGCTGTTATGGATATTGTTGCCAATAGAATAGATAACGAATGGAATTATAAAACCATCAATGTCAGAATCAAAAAACCTAAAACAGACTATTCCGGTTTTAAAAGCAGAATAATTTACTCCTTCACCAACTTAAAGATTTCTTTACTATTTCAAGATTATTAATTTTTATCTTCTAAAAGTGGCACAAATCGAAACTCACCAAACTCATGCTGCTCAAATTCTTTAGGTCCTTTTCTAATAAATAAGGTCATAATCTGCACGTCATCACCAACAGGAATCACTAAGCGACCTCCTATTTTCAACTGACTCAATAAGGGCTTGGGTACAAATGGTGCTCCAGCTGTAACAATGATACTATCAAAAGGCGCTTCAGTTTCTAAGCCAATATAACCATCTCCAAAAATAAGTTTCTTTGCTCTATAACCTAATTTAGGTAAAAACTTGCTTGTTTTTTTATAGAGTTCATTTTGACGTTCAATACTAAAAACCTTAGCTCCTAAAAGACATAACACAGCAGTTTGATAACCACTTCCTGTGCCTATTTCTAAAACGATATCCCCTGGTTTTACTTGCATTAATTCGGTTTGAAATGCGACAGTATACGGTTGCGAAATAGTTTGATCTGCACCAATAGGAAAAGCTTTATCTTGATAGGCATGATCCAAAAAACTAGAGTCCATAAACAAATGTCTTGGTATTTTGCCAATGGCATCTATTACCCTTTCGTCTTTAATCCCCTTGCGTTTAATGGTTGCAACAAGTTGTTGTCTGAGTCCTTGGTGTTTAAGCGTATCTTTCAAAGTAGTTAAGTTTTCTATGCTAAAATAGCTGAAACATTTTTATACTGAAAGTTAAAACGTATCGAATTATCAACGTCGCTAAGAACAACTATTATTTATCAAAGAATTCACATAAAAAAACTCTGAAAAATCTTATTTTTGTTGAAAACGTAAAACAATGATAAAAGCTGGTGTACTTGGTGCTGGTCATCTAGGTAAAATTCATTTAAGACTTCTTAATCAATCTGAAAAATATGAGCTCGTAGGGTTTTATGACGCAGATGAAACTAATGCAAAAAAGGTAGAAGCAGAATTTGGTTACAAATACTTTAATTCTATCGACGCGCTTATTCAAGCTGTTGACATGGTTGATATCGTAACACCTACCTTATCACATTACGATTGTGCAAAAAAATCCATTTCTTATGGGAAGCATATATTCATAGAAAAACCGATTACAAATACCGTGGAAGAAGCCGAGCATATTAGAGAATTACTTGCTGAACATGATATTCGCGGACAAGTAGGACATGTGGAGCGTTTCAATCCTGCGTTTATTGCTGTGAGAGAGCAAGTGATGAATCCGATGTTTATAGAAACGCATCGCTTGGCAGAATTTAATCCTCGAGGAACCGATGTTCCTGTGGTATTGGATTTAATGATTCACGATATTGATATTATTTTAAGTGTTGTAAAATCAGAAGTAAAAAACGTATCAGCTAGTGGTGTTTCTGTAATTAGTGATACACCAGACATCGCCAATGCACGTATTGAATTTGAAAATGGTTGTGTTGCGAATCTAACTGCAAGTCGTATTTCATTAAAGAATATGAGAAAAACACGTTTCTTTCAAAAGGACGCTTATATCTCTGTCGATTTCTTAGAAAAGAAATGTGAAGTTGTAAAAATGAAAGATGCTCCAGAACAGCCTGGTGATTTTGATATGATTCTTCAAAATGCTGAAGGCATCAAAAAGCAAATCTATTTTGACAATCCTGAAATCGCAAATAATAATGCAATTTTAGACGAATTAGAAACCTTTGCAGATGCCATCAACAACAACACGACTCCTATTGTGACACTTCATGATGGAACTGAAGCTTTGCGTGTTGCTAAGATGATTATTGATCAATTTTAAATACATAACATAAATAAAATTTCTGTCTTTTCAGAAATGAAATAAATTTCACATGAAAAACGTAGCAGTTATTGGAGCAGGAACTATGGGAAACGGAATTGCCCACACTTTTGCTCAATCTGGATTTAAAGTCCAATTAATCGATATTAGTGAAGCATCTCTTCAACGAGGTATGAATACCATTGCTAAAAATTTAGACCGAATGGTTGCTAAGGAGAAAATTTCCGAAGCCGACAAACAAGCTACTCTTGATAATATTACCACATTTACAGATATCACTGCTGGTGTTGAATATGCTGGATTAGTTGTCGAAGCTGCAACAGAAAATATTGATTTAAAACTCAATATTTTTAAGCAATTAGATGAAGCTTGTGGTGAAGACACGATCTTAGCAAGTAACACCTCGTCTATTTCTATTACACAGATTGCTGCAGTGACTTCACGACCAGATATGGTTATTGGTATGCACTTTATGAATCCTGTCCCAATTATGAAATTAGTTGAGATTATTCGTGGGTATACTACAAGTGACGAAGTCACAAATACCATTATGGAATTATCCAAAACTCTGGGTAAAACTCCAACTGAAGTTAATGATTATCCTGGATTTGTTGCCAACCGTATTTTAATGCCAATGCTTAACGAGGCGATTGAAACCTTATTTAACGGCGTCGCTGGTGTAGAAGAAATAGATACCGTTATGAAATTAGGTATGGCACATCCAATGGGTCCTTTACAACTGGCCGATTTTATAGGTCTTGATGTTTGCCTATCTATTCTGAATGTGATGTACGACGGGTTCAAAAACCCGAAATACGCACCTTGCCCTTTATTAGTTAATATGGTAAACGCTGGTAAATTAGGTATAAAATCTAATGAAGGTTTTTATGATTATTCTGAAAGTAGAAAAGCCGAAACCGTAGCGAATCAGTTTAAAAAGTAGAAGGTTAATGGGCAATAGTAATTAGTAGCTAGTGCCTTTTTACTAACTCCTAATTACTTAGTTTATGGCAAAAATACTTCCATTTAAAGCAGTAAGACCAACGCGAGACAAGGTGAGTTTAGTAGCTTCTCGCTCCTATCAAACCTATACCCAAGCTGAACGTGAAGCGCGTCTGGATTATAATCCATTTTCGTTTCTACATATTGTCAATCCAGGCTATAAATACGATAGAGAAATTACAGGTAGCGAACGCTATACTTTGGTGAGAAATCGCTATCTAGAATTTAAAGAAGATTCCATTTTTGTGCATGATCTGACTACATCATACTACATCTACAAAATTGTAGATAGAGATGGTCAAGTATTTAATGGTATTGTTGCTGCAGCAAATGCCGAAGATTATGAAAACAATATCATAAGAAAGCATGAAGAAACTATCGAGTATCGCGAACGCATCTTTAAAGATTATCTAAAAACCGTTGGTTTTAATGCAGAACCTGTACTCTTGACTTATCCTGATAACGACATCATTTCCAAAATTATCCAAGACACACAAAAAGAGCGCGCGGAGTTTGAATTTACAACAACCTATAGAGACACACATTATCTTTGGAAATTGGAACAACCAGATTTGATCGAAACAATAAAAAAGGAATTTGAAAAGATGCCAACCATTTATATTGCCGATGGCCATCATCGCTCTGCATCATCCTATTTGTTGTATAAGGACGAAAAAGCACTTAATCCTAATCATTCTGGTGATGAATCTTACAATCACTTTATGACCTTTTTGATTCCAGAATCTGAATTGCGAATTCATGAATTCAACAGATTAGTTAAGGACTTGAACGGTTTATCAAAAGAAGAGTTTCTAATTCAGTTGGATACGATATTCAGAATAGAAAATAGAGGCATCATGCCATACAAACCGTCAAAGAAGCATCATTTCAGCATGTATCTTGATGGAGAGTTTTACTCGCTTTATTTGAGAAAATCACTCTATAATTTTGACACTACATTAGATGCATTAGATCCTCAAATACTTTATAATACTATTCTTAAACCTCTTTTAGGTATCGAAGATTTACGTAACGATATTCGTATCGATTATATCAACGGAAAAAAAGACATCATAAATGTTAAGGATAAAATTGATAATGGCGAATTTGCTGTCGGTTTTGGTATGGTTCCTGTGAATATCACTGAGATGAAGCACATTGCTGACGACGGACTCAAAATGCCACCAAAGAGTACATTTATAGAACCTAAGCTCAGAAGTGGCGTGACTATTTATGAGTTTTAAAAAAAGTTGATTTGTTTGGTGTTTAGTCGTTAAGCTGTTCGACTCAATAACAAACCACTTCACGACAAACGAAATATGAAATATGAACATAAAAGAAAACCTAAACAACATACTTTCTCAACTCCCAAAACAGGTCACCCTTGTTGCAGTTTCTAAAACCAAACCTGTAAGTGATTTAATGGAAGCTTATGATGCTGGTCAGCGTATTTTTGGAGAAAATAAAATTCAGGAAATGGCCGAAAAACATGAGCAAATGCCAAAAGATATCGAATGGCATATGATTGGTCATGTACAACGTAACAAGGTCAAGTATATGTCTGAATTTGTAAGTTTAATTCATGGTGTTGATAGCTTAAAACTGCTTTCTGAAATTAATAAACAAGCAAAAAAACACAATAGAATCATCAAATGCTTACTTCAAATAAAAATAGCCGAAGAGGACAGCAAATTTGGGATGTCATCAAAAGACGCTAAGGAATTATTGGCTTCCGAAGAATTTTCCGACTTAAAAAACGTTAGCATTACTGGTGTCATGGGAATGGCAACATTTACAGATGATAAAAACCAAGTTGGACAAGAATTTAAACGACTCAAAACGACTTTTGAAATGCTTCAAACCATTGATGAATCTATAGAAACCATAAGTATGGGAATGAGTGGTGATTATCCATTAGCAATTGACTCTGGAAGTACTATGATTCGAGTTGGAAGTAGTATATTTGGCTATAGAAATTAATCACACTAAAAACACAGATTTATTTACGCTATACTTGACATAGAAACTACAGGCGGAAAGTACAATGAAGAGGGCATCACTGAGATAGCTATCTATAAATTTGATGGTCACAAAGTGGTTGACAATTTTATAAGTTTAGTCAATCCAGAGCGAGAAATACAGCCTTTTGTTGTTAATCTTACTGGCATTAATAGTAACATGCTGAAAACGGCTCCTAAATTTTATGAAGTCGCCAAACGCATTGTAGAAATTACCGAGGATTGTATTATTGTGGCTCACAACGCACAATTTGATTACCGCATATTAAGAACAGAATTTAAACGTCTTGGTTTTGGTTTTGAGCGAAAAACACTTTGTACTGTTGAGCTCTCAAAACAATTAATTCCAGACCAAGCATCTTATAGTTTAGGGAAACTAACACGTGCTTTAGGGATTCCTGTAAGTGATAGACATCGTGCCAATGGAGATGCGATGGCCACTGTGAAGTTATTTAAAATGCTGATTTCAAAAGATTTGGACAAGCATATTATAAAAGATAATGTAAAGCAAGATATCGCTAAACGCCTTAAAGACACACATAGTACCATTATTGACAAATTACCTTCAATTACTGGAGTGTACTACATACATGATGAAAATGGCGAAATCATTTACATAGGAAAAAGCAAAAACATTAAACATCGCATCAATCAACATTTCACAAATACGAGTTCGAAGTCTAAGAAACTACAGTTGTTGGCTAGATCGGTGACCTATGAAGCTACGGGAAGCGAACTTGTAGCCTTATTAAAAGAAAGCGAAGAAATAAAACGAAATAAGCCTATTTACAACAGAGCTTTAAAACGCACCACCTTTACACATGCACTTTATAGCTTTACGGATGATAATGGCTATATCAATTTAAAAATTGACAAGACGACAGAAGATGAAAAACACATAACCACGTTCAGTAATATGCAAAGTGGCAAGAGCTTTATGTTTAGGGTTGTGGAGCAATATGACCTTTGTCAAAAATTGACTGGATTATATCCAACAAAATCGAATTGCTTCAATTACACTATTAAAAGTTGTAATGGTGCATGCATCAATGAAGAATCATCAGAAGAATATAATACTCGCGTTGAAGAGCTCATAGCAAAAAACAGTTATGACAACAAAAATATGATCATTATAGATCAAGGTAGAGATATTGACGAAAAGAGTGTTATCTACATTGAAAATGGCGTATTTAGAGGTTTAGGTTTTTATGATCTTAACCATCAAATTAACACTATTGAAGTCCTAGAATCTATTATTACGCCTATGGAAAACAATAGAGACACGCAGCATATCATTCAAAGTTATTTAAGACGAAACAAACGCGTAAAAACCCTATCTATCTAAATTCACCTTAATGAAATTATTATTACGATGTCTAGTCTTTAGCATTATATTAAACCTACAAGCCCAATCAAGTTTTAATTCTGAAAGTTTCTCTGTTACCAAGGACGATTTAGAACTAAATGTATACGCAAAAGACTCTACAGCCAATGCTTTAATCATTTATGAGACAGGAAAAAGTTATGTGGATAGAGGAACATTCTTACTAAAATCTGAAATAAAGAAGAAGCTTAAAATTTTAAACAGAAATGGATTTGATAAAGCTACCGAAACGATTTATTTATATGGGAAGAGTTTAGACAAAGAACGCGTAAAGAAGATCAAGGCCACAGTTTATAATATAGAAAATGGACAGGTCACGCAAACCCAATTGGATAAAAGTGCCATTTTTGAAGAAAAATACGACGAGAATCGTACACTGGTAAAATTTACATTTCCAAATATAAAAGAAGGTTCGGTTATCATTTATAGTTATACACTGGAATCTCCGTACATGTTTAAATACAAAAGTTGGTACTTTCAAGAAGATATTCCAAAACTATACAGCGAATATAGCCCTAGTATACCGGCTAATTGGGAATATAACATCAAATTAGTTGGCGGAAAAAAGCTCCATACGAATACTTCTTCTCTAAGAAAAAATTGTTTGCAATCTGGTGGTGCTGGATCATCAGACTGTGGTGATTACATATATGTTATGAAAGATATTCCTGCATTTATTGAAGAGGAATTTATGACTACAAAAGAGAATTACATCGCAAGAATAGAATACGAACTAAAAGTGTTTAGAGGTTTTGATGGCAGAATTAAAAGATACACTAAAACATGGAAAAATGTGGAAAGTGAATTTAAAACGGATAATAGTTTCGGTCGACAATTAAAGAAAAGTAGTGTTGTTAAAAATTTACTTAGCGAAACCATAGTTAATGAAACTGATCCCTTAAAAAAAGCAAAGGCTATATTCGAATATGTTCAAGACACGTATACTTGGAATGAGAAATTCAATATTTTTAATGATGTATCTGTAAAAAATTTAGTGCGAGATAAATCAGGCAATGTTTCAGAAATAAACATTCTACTTCACAACCTATTAAAAGCCAATAATATCAGTGTAAAACCTGTCTTACTATCTACAAGAAATAATGGTTTCGCAACACGAATTTATCCAGTAATGTCAGATTTCAACTATGTTATTGTGCAGGCTACCATTGGAGATGAAACCTTTATGTTAGATGCCACAGATGATTACTTATCATTTGGTCAACTGCCTTTTAGGTGCCTCAATCAATATGGCCGTATGTTAGATTTCAAGGAAGGTGGCTATTGGGTAGATATCAAAGCGAATCAATTGAGTTTTAAAAAGTATCGTGTGAGATTAGATATAGATGACGATGAAACCTTAAAAGGGACAATTAAAGGGAATAAAACTGGATATCATGCTTTGAGAGCTAAGAAAAATTATTTTAACAACTCCGAAGACTATTTAAATTATTACATAAATAAGTATCCGTCAGTACAGTTTATAAATCATGAATCGGAAACTATTGATAAAATAAACCCAGAATTCTCAGAAGAATTTGAAATAGAACAATCTATTGAACGTGTTGGAGATAATTTATATATAAATCCATTTTTAATTGAATTTTTAGACGAAAACCCTCTAAAACTGCAGCAACGTACATATCCTATCGACTTTGGCTATAAAAACGCTTTTTTATATTCAGTTGAATTGAATATTGAAGGATATGACGTTGTCGACATTCCAAAACCTGTAAATTTGAATTTACCTAATAAAACAGGAACATTGCTATTTAACACAAGTGTTAATGACAATTCTGTTATCTTATTCTTTAAATTTAACTTCAAAGAAGCCATATATGATTCACCGTATTATGATTCGTTAAAAGACTATTTTGCCTCAATAGTTGAAATTCAAAAGAACTCTTTAATTGTATTAAAAAAGAAATCATAAACTTTTAATATTTTGACAAATGAAATACCTAAGCCTACTTATTCTCTTCTTTTTTGCATCTGCTAACTCACAGTCAAACTTTAATTCTGAAAGTTTCTCAGTTACCAAGGACGATTTAGAACTAAATATATATGCTAAAGATTCAACAGCAAATGCATTAGTTATTCGCGAAATTGGCAGTACTCATTTGAACTCAAGAACGTATAATTTAGAAACTGAAGTTGAGAAAAAAATCAAAATTTTTAACAAAAATGGCTTTGATCATGCCGAAGTGTTTATAACCCTTTTTAAAGAGAGTAAAAGAAAAAAAGAAAGCGTTGAAAGCATTAAAGCAACAGTTTATAATCTAGAAAACGGGACTATTGAAAAAACTAAACTAAAAAAGATATCTGTTTTTGAAGAAGCTGTATCAGATAATTTAATCTCTGTAAAAATTGTATTTCCTAAAGTAAAAGAAGGTTCTGTGATTGTTTATAGCTATACGAAAGTTTCTCCCTTTTTTTATAAATATAAAGGCTGGAATTTTCAAGATGACATTCCAAAACTCTACAGTGAATATAATGCAAGTATTCCTGCAATCTTAGAATACCATGCTAAATTAGTTGGAGATTTAAAATTTACAACCAAAGAATTAAGTATAAAAAAATATTGCTTTAGAGCTTCTGGCAGTGATGGCAACTGTAATGTCAGTAAATATGTTATTAAGGATATATCTGCATTTATAGAAGAAGACTTCATGACGACAAAAGACAATTACCTCGCGAGAATTGAATATGAATTAAAAACGATCCGAGGCTATAATGGAAGAACAAAACACTTAACCAAAACATGGAAAAATGTTGATCGTAAAATCCTAACAGAAACTAGCCTAGGTAACGAATTTATTCGTGTTAATCAATTTGAAAACTTGCTGTCCAAAAAAATCACTTCTGAGACTAATAATTTAGAAAAAGCTAAGATGATTTTGAGGTACGTTCAAGAAAACTATATCTGGAACGGGAACGATCTTATTCTCAATGGGGTTTCAACCAAAAACCTAGTAGAAAAAAAAACAGGTAACGTTGGAGATATAAACATGCTATTACATCATCTCTTAGGCAATAACGACATTCCTGTAAAACCCATTATTCTATCTACTAGAGACAATGGATTTGCTACTGTATTATATCCTGTAATTTCAGATTTTAACTATTTGATAATTAAAGCAGAGATTGATGGAAAAACCTATTTGCTCGATGCAACAGATGAGTATTTATCTTTTGGTGAAATTCCTTTTAGATGTCTCAATCATTATGGCAGAGTTTTAGATTTTGTAAATGGTAGCGACTGGTATGAAATTGGTATAAATGAAGCAAGTCTTGTAGAATATAGTTATATCCTTAATATTGATACAGATCAAAATATGACTGGAAATGTTGATTTTAATGCAAGTAGATACCATGCATTATCTTTAAAAGAAGATTATTTTGAAAAAGAGGAACAGTTTATTGAAGACTTCAAAAATGAATATGACGATATAGAAATTTCTAATTTTAAAGTAACAACTACTGATAAAGCATCGACAAAATTCTTAATTAACTTTGATGTAAATAAGACAACAGAAGCCATTGGTAATAGTATTTACGTCAATCCGATTTTATTTCAATTTTTCAAGAAAAATCCTTTTAAACTACAGGAACGCACCTATCCAATCGACTTTGGTTTTAAGGATACTTATATTTATAAAATAAAAATAAAGATTGACAAGTCCTACAACATAATTGAAATTCCTGAAACAGTTAATTTGATCTTGCCAAATAAAGATGCTTCTTTGATGTTTACAGCTCAAAAAAAGAATAATCAAGTATCGTTATACTTTAAATTATCCTTTAAGAAGCCACTCTATGAATCGCTCTATTACGAAGCATTAAAGAAAATAATGTCTACAGTTGTAGATCTGCAAAACAACTCTCTCATTGTATTAGAGAAGAAAGAATAAACTTTTTAGTACTTTTGATTTAATGAGTTTGAAAAAAACACAACCAAACTGGAAAAATAAACTTCATGAAATTATTTATGAAGCAGACACACCCGCTGGTAAGCTATTTGATGTCATCCTTCTTATTACCATTCTAGCAAGTATTGTTCTTGTTATGCTAGAGAGCGTTAACAGTTTTGACGAAAAATATCATGTCTTTTTAAATGTTTCAGAATGGGTCATTACTATTTTGTTTTCAATAGAATATATCGCTCGTATTGTTACTGTAAAAAAACCATTAAAATATATTCTTAGCTTTTATGGGATTATAGATTTATTATCTACAATTCCGAAGTATATTTCATTAATCTTAGCGGGTTCACATGCATTAGTAATACTGCGTGCATTGCGTTTATTACGTGTATTTAGAATCTTAAAATTAGCACGTTATTTAGGTGCGTCAAACCAATTGGCAAATGCTATTAAAGCGAGTAGAGCAAAGATTGCCGTATTTTTATTTGCTGTTATTATTGCCTCTGTAATCTTTGGTACGATAATGTATCTGGTAGAAGGCGAAGAAAATGGCTTTACTAATATTCCTAAAAGTGTCTATTGGTGTATCGTTACACTTACAACTGTCGGTTTTGGTGATATTGCGCCCCAAACACCAGTTGGACAGTTTATAGCGGCCATAATTATGATAATGGGTTATGGCATTATAGCAGTACCTACAGGAATTGTCTCAGCCGAATATACTAAAGCTGTAAATGATGAGGATGAGGATGATGAAGCTACAATTTCTGATGAAGAGCATGAGCAATTGAAAAATGTTCAACTCAATACCCAATGTTGTGTCAATTGCCTTACTGAAACACATAAAGATGGCGCTGACTTCTGCTATAAATGCGGTTTCGAATTACATCATGACTAAAATACTCATTTCTATTGTTGGTCCAACTGCCATAGGCAAAACGGCATTGAGCATAAAATTGGCTCATCACTTTAATACTGAAATAATTTCGGCAGACTCCAGACAATTCTATAAAGAAATGCAAATCGGCACTGCAGCTCCTACTCCAACCGAATTGGACGCCGCAACACATCATTTTATCAAACACATATCGGTCGACAAATATTATAGTGTTGGTTCATTTGAAAACGATGCGATTGCTAAATTAAAAGAACTACATAACGATCATTCTGTTGTTATCATGGTTGGCGGTTCTGGTCTATATGTAAATGCAGTAACTAAAGGTTTAGATGAATTGCCTAAAATAGACCAATCCTTACGAGAAACACTTAATACAAAACTTCAAACAGACGGACTAGAAGCCTTACAATTCCAACTAAAAGAATTAGACCCAAAAGCTTTTGAAACTATTGCTATTGATAACCCGAAACGTGTTATTAGAGCTTTAGAGGTCTGTTTATCAAGCGGAAAGCCGTATTCTTCATTTTTAAAAGGTGAAGATAAACTAAGAGACTTCAAAACGATAACCATTGGTTTAACTGCAGATCGTGAGATTATTTATAACCGCATCAATAAACGTGTAGATATTATGATGGCAGAAGGTTTAATAGATGAAGTAAAAGCGTTACGACCTAAGCAGCACTTAAATGCGTTAAACACGGTTGGTTACAAAGAAATTTTTAACTATTTGGAAGACCAATGGGACTTCGGTTTTGCTGTTTCAGAAATAAAAAAAAATACTAGACGTTTTGCTAAGCGACAATTGACTTGGTTTAGGAAGAATGAGGAAACAATTTGGTTTGATTATAAAACTGATATCGAAGAGATACTCGACTGCATTAGTAGGCAAATTACGACACCATAAAATAATTAGTTTTAAAAAAAATCATAAAAATTGAAATTTTTAATTAATTAATACTACATTTGCAGCTTAAATAATTTAATATATATTATGAGTAAAGGTACAGTAAAATTCTTCAACGATTCTAAAGGATTCGGATTTATAACAGAAGAAGGAAACAACAAAGAACACTTTGTACACATTTCAGGTTTAATCGACGAGGTTAGAGAAGGTGATGAAGTAGAATTCGATTTAACAGAAGGAAAAAAAGGATTGAACGCAGTAAACGTAAAAGTTATCTAATATTTCGATATTTTTTAAAAAAAAAGCCAATCATAATGATTGGCTTTTTTTATATCTATAATTTACACTTAGGCATCTTGGCTAACTACCAATCTAAATCCTTCTCCATGTATGTTTAGTATTTCAACATTTGGATCTAATTTTAGGTATTTTCTAAGCTTAGCGATATACACATCCATACTTCTAGATGTGAAATAATTGTCGTCTCTCCAAATTTTAGTTAATGCTAACTCACGAGGCATTAAATCATTTTCATGAAGCGCAAGCATACGTAATAATTCGTTTTCTTTCGGAGATAGTTTAATAGGATCAGTACCATTAAATTTTAAGAAACGCAGTTTCGAATTTAAATCAAACCCACCAATCTTAAACTCAAATTGTTTACTATCTGCAATGGTATCTGTAGCCTTACGCTGAATAATTGCTTTTATCTTCATCAAGAGCACCTCACTATCAAACGGTTTGTTTAAATAGTCATCTGCACCAACTTTATACCCTTTAAGTACATCTTCTTTCATAGCTTTTGCTGTTAAGAAAATGATTGGCACATCCGTGTTTTTTTCTCTAATCTCTTTGGCTAAAGTAAAACCATCTTTGTAAGGCATCATAACATCTAAAATACATAGATCGTAATCATCCTTCTTAAATTTTTCGAAACCTTCCATTCCGTTTTTTGCATGAACCACATCATAATCGTTCATGTTTAAATAGTCTTTTAAAACCGTTCCAAAGTTTGGATCGTCTTCAACTAAAAGTATTTTCTTATTTTGCTCTTCCATAATTTATGATATTAGTGGTAGTTTTATTATAAATACGCTACCTTTTCCTTTTTCACTTTCTACTGATATATGACCTTGATGGTCGTCTACGATTCGTTTAACATACGATAAACCTAAACCGTGTCCTTTTACATTGTGTACATTTCCTGTATGCTCTCTATAAAACTTTTCGAACACTTTTTTCTGAACTTGCTTAGACATTCCGTTTCCTTGATCTGAAATCTTAAGCAGTATATTATTGCCTACATTTTCAGTATAAACATCAATTTTAGGAGCATCATCACTATACTTGATGGCATTATCTAAAATATTGACAATCACGTTAGTAAAATGGGTTTCATTTGCTAAAACTGAAGACTTATCTGCTTCCAAATGTAATTTCACAAACCCTTTTCGGTCTTCTACGAGTAACTCAACGTGAGTAATCGCATCTTCTACTAACTCGTGTAACTCTAATCTTTCCTTACTTATATTGAGTTCGTTTTTCTCAAGTTTAGAAATTCGCAATACATTTTCAACTTGAGCATGCATACGTTTATTCTCTTCTTTAATCATTTTTAGATAACGCATAACCTTTTCCTGATCTCCAATAATTTTTGGATTCTTAATAGAATCTAATGCCAAATTAATCGTCGCAATGGGTGTTTTAAACTCATGCGTCATATTATTGATGAAATCTGTTTTGATTTGCGAAATTTGACGCTGCTTGATTAACTGATAAATCGCACTAGAATAGGCTATAATAATTATAGATGTAAATACGATAGATAAGATTATCATTCCTAATAAAGAAGATAATAAATACTTTCTCCGCTCAGGAAAATCTACATATAAGGCGAACTTACTTTTATTTTCATTATCCCGAAAAACGGGAATACCTATAGTAGATTCAGCATCTTTTTCAAAATTCTCAGATCTAATTTTAGTCGATAAATCCTTATCATAAATAGCATACTCAAATGCTGTTTCTATACCACTTATCGAAAATTCAGATTCTAATAACTCAGAAACTTCCTCGTTTGTGATTCGCTTGTATACCGGATAATTCCTATAAACTTTCTTATAGTTATCTTTAAAAATCCTCCTACCAACATCGTCCATTGTACTATAATCAGAGAATGTTTGGACTGGATTCATACTAAGTTGACCATCAATAGTACTACGTTCAAAAATTTTAGTTTCACTAAAATTAGTAATCCTACTAATATTTATACTGTCTGTACCAATGTCAATGAACAATGATGGCACTTTAAAGCTTTCTTCAGAAATTGCATTTCTAAATTGTATTGCTTGGTTGGTCTCTTCATTATAAGATTCAAAAATCAAAAGTTGCTTAATCTCCGAAGTATCAGGTGTTCTACCATTTTCTATAGCTTCTCTATACAGTTTATTATAACTTAGAAGCTCTTTATCTTCAATAGCTTTAGAAACAGAAATTAGAGAACGCTTTACATCTGATATGAATTGCTTCTCTTCATTCTTATACGTATTATTGATAAAAAATGATTGAACAAAAATGATACCTATGAGAGATAAACTCATTAAAACCACCAACAAACTGAATAGCTTTTTGCCCATCGTTCAAATTTAGTATTTTAACATTTAGAACTCTTAGTGTTTAACCTTACATTAACAATTATGTTAATTTTTGAGTTTTTGGATGTTTTTTAGTATAGATTGATGTGTTTTTAACACCTGTTTCTTCGTTGCTTCGAGATCGTCGTTAACAATCACAAAATGAGACATTTTTATTTTCTCATCGTCGCTCAATTGATTATCTAAAATGGTTTCAATTCTTGATCTATCTGTATTATCTCTTTTTATAACGCGTTTAATACGTTCTTCAGTATCTGCAGTTACTAGAACTATAAAATCGTATGCAGAAGCTTTATTAATCTCAAAAATAATTGCAGCTTCCTTAATGACATATGGGGAGTTTTGTCTTTTTAACCAACGCATAAAATGAGAGGCTACTTTTGGGTGAACAATAGCATTCATTTTGTCTAGGTCTTCTTTTTTCTTGAAAATTTTTGAAGCGATAAAAGGTTTATTAAGTTCTTTACCTATATACGCTTTTTCTCCAAAAAGTGCAATAAGTTTTCTTCGGATCACTTTAGACCTCACCATAAGTTTTTTGGCCTCAACGTCTGCTATATATACAGGAACATCCAACGCTTTAAAAAAAGCAGCCACTGTAGTCTTGCCACTACCTATTCCTCCTGTAAGTCCGACAACCATCATTTTATAATAATGTATTCTACTTTATTTTGTTTCATTTTGGCAGATTTGACCTTATCTGAATTAATTATAAGCTTTGGCACAAAAAACGAAGCGCCTGCTTCTATGGCTTCATTATAATCACATTCAATTTTAAAATCGTTTGGCTTAACCTGCTTGTAATCTTTTAAACTAAGGTAATATGAAACCTTTATATACTTCGGGAAATAATTAATTTCTACTGCATTCGGTTTATTTAAAATGGCTAACGGAATTTCAAATGTACCTTCTGTAAATTTTTCAACATTGGTTTTAATGGTAACCTTTTCTTCGGAGAGTTTTAAGCGTTTTGATTGATTGGATAACTCAAGACCAATAGTTGTGTTAATGTTGGTTTTAATATCATTTAAATCCAATAGCATGGTCTCAATAAATTCAATATTGGCAATTTCTTCTTCTGCGCCAATGATTTTAACCGAATCTGGTATGACTTCTACTTTTTCCAAAGTATCATATCCTATAGCATAATTTATCTCAGACTTTAAAACCACTGGTACGGACTTAACGCTCAAGGTTCCAAAAGGCAAAATTAATGTATCTGGCTTTACTGATATGATCTTGACAGATTGACCTAACTGACCTTGCAAACTATAGGAGCCTTTTTCAGCAGTCCATATATACGTATTATCTTTTTGTGAGGTGATATTTTCAAAATCCAGCTTGTAAGTGTAGTTCTGGAAATAATAGGACAACAAATTAAAACCATGAGTAGAAACTGTAACATTAACTTTTGGAGTGCTATCTAAAGTAATAATTTTTGTCTCAGGTAAATTTTGATATGTCACATTAAAAGGAATGGTCTCTACATAGGTTTCTGAAAGCTTGGTAACAACCAATATCAAAAATGCCATTAAAAAAAAGAGGCCGAAAACATTGAGTCTTTTGTTTTTAACTGACTGTAATAACTTTGATTTGATACTATTTAACATTTTTAAAAAATAATTTTGGAAAATGTTGCTGTGGATTTTTCTTTAAAATCGAAATGGCAAAAGTCGACTTTAAAAAGCCATAACCATATCCAAAGAACTGAATAAAAATAGCTAAAATAGATTGAATAGCCACACTTAAATTTCTGTTAGAAATTAATGATAAAATAAATGCGATAATTAGATAAATACCATATCCTAAAAGCGGCAATCTATATCCAATAAAAAACAGTACAATAGCTATCATTAAACCTAACATAAACAAGGTTGGAAACCAATATGTTATTCGTTTGGTTTTAGGATGCCATTGATTAAGAATTGGCCTTACTAGTCCGAACTTATGAACTTGTGTATAAAATTTCTGCCATGATACACGCCTTTTATGATACACAAAAGCATCTTTTATCAATACCGTTTTATAACCTAAACCATTTAGCCTTATCGATAAATCTGGATCCTCACCAGGATGTATTATCCCATAACCACCAGAATCTAAAAAGGCCTTCTTAGACAAGCCCATATTGAAACTACGTGGTTCAAATTTCGCATCGCTAGCTTTACCTCCTCTAATTCCACCTGTTGAAATAATAGAGGTCATTGCAAAGTTTATCGCTTTTTGAAGATTAGTAAAAGATTCATGAGCAGCATCAGGACCTCCAAAACAATCTACATATGTCGATGACACGTACGAATGTACAATACTCAAATACTGTGGTGGTAATAAACAATCTGAATCTAGAATAATAAAGTAATTGTTCTTTGCCTTTTGCATTCCATAATTTCTGGAATCTCCTGGCCCAGAATTGGGCTTAAAGTAATAAGAGATGTCTAAATCTGTTTTAAACGTTTCGACAACCGACTTACAATCAATAGAAGAACCATCTTCAATAATTACAATTTCATATAAAAAATCACCTTCTAGAGCTTTAAAACTATTAAGTAGTTCTTCAACCTCATCAGGCCGATTATATACGGGAATTATAAATGAAAACTGTAATGCGTTCATACCTTACAAAGGTAAGTAAACAAAAAACAAAAGCCACCTTAAAGGTGGCTTTTGAAAACTTATTTATTAAATCTTACTGCTTAATAATTCTAATTGTTTCTGTTGCATTACCAATAGTAACTTGTACGAAGTAAGCACCTTGGCTCATTCCGTTCATATCGATAGTGCTTTCTAAACTATTAGGAGCAGTTCTAAGAATTTCTTGTCCTAACATGTTATATACAGCTACGTTTTGAATATCCTTTTGAGCAGCACTTAATGTTAATACATTTTTAACTGGGTTAGGGAAATACGTAAATGCATTTGGATTATCAACAGCATCTACAGTTAAAGCTGGAACAGTTAATGACACATCAAATGTACCTACACCAGTTCCAAATCCGTCTATTACAAAATAATAAGTAGCGCCATCAGTTAAACCAGCAACTTGAAGATTAGCCTGAAGACCAGAACCATCACCCACAACATCAGCATCATCATCTTCATCACAAGCCACTTCAACTACACCAGTAGTTAAATCTGCACAATTTGCAACAGTAAATAATGTAATTTGAGTATCGTTTAATGAACCATCACCAGCTAACTCTTCAGTTTGAATTAAAACTTCACCTGTAGCAGGAGCTACAAAAGAAAACCAAACCGTTTCACTAGCAGAAGGTGTACCAAAATAACATCCACCTGGAACTTCACCAGCTTCAATAGTAGCCGCTACATTGGTATAAAATGCACCACTCGACGCATCTCCAATATTTAGCGGAATTGCAGCACAGGCGTTGTCATTTGCAGGCGGTAAAGCAGGCGTAGAAAACGCTGTTCCACCAGACCAATCACTAAATCCAGCTGAATCACAATTAGATCTTACATAAAATACATAATCACTAGCAGGCAATAAAGTAGCTTCAGAGTCTAATAAGACTCCAAAACCTGTAGAACTAGAGAATAAGAATGGATCCATAGTTGGATCACCACCTGGCGCTAAAATTCCCCATTCAAAACCTAAAGTTGCAGTAGGCACATCAAGCCATGAGAAATCTGCAGACATCGGTGATGTTGCTATTGCTGCAGCTCCAACTGGTGTAGAACAGGTAGGCGTTGGTGCAAACGTAAGTGCCCAACTATCAAGACTACCAATATCTCCTCCAGCATCATCACAAACTAATAGGTTCCAAACGCCATCTCCAGCAGTAGTACCACTATTAAAAGCAGCTAAGGCTTCTAAAGGCGCAAATGTTCCAGTAAGAGGACTCGTAGCTCCCGTTGGTAATGCACTAGCTCCATCTTGAAGAACAAGATCAACAAAATCATCTCCGCTTCCACCAACAGCATCTACTAATAATACTGTTACAGCTCCTGATGGATCTTGTAAACTAACAGTAACATCAGCATTCCATGTATGCGTTACATTAAGTGTTACGCTTGCTAAAATGTTAGTTGTACCAAGAGTACCTACAGCAGCAACTGCTGTTGAAGGCAAAGTTAATTCATCAATAGTACCACAAGTGGCACCTGTACCTCCGTTTCCATTTTGCATATCTGCAGGGTAAGTAGCTGGATCACTAACAGAATCAGATGTGAAAGTTTGAGCAAAAGTCAAACTACTCATCATAGCAAATAATAAAATAAAAGTAATTTTTTTCATATTTAGTTGAATTTAATTAATTTAAGTCTTAAAAATATGATAATTCTCTAACAAAGTCAAGCGAAAGTTATATAATCGATTAAACACTGATAATATCGACATAATACGCACATCTCTTTGTCAGTCAAAGCCTTAAAAAAAAGACCTCGCTTCAATGAAGCGAGGTCTCATTATTAAATTCAATTATCTGTTTTGTTATTGCTTAATAACTCTAATAGCTTTAGTTTGATCTCCTATAGACACCATAACTATATAAGCTCCAGATTGCACATTAGACATATCAATGTTTTGGATTGTATTTTGGCTGTCAACACCAATAATACGTTGTCCTAACATATTAAATACTTCTATAGTATCAATTGGTCTTGGTGAGTTTAAAGTTAATAAATTAATTAGTCCGTTATAAGTTATTCATATTAAAAGCTTTACGTCGAAAAAAGACTTAATAAAATATTAACAATTCGATGAATCATAAAAAAAAAGCCGATAAAATACCTGAGTGTTTTTATGAATACTTCATTATTTGGCTAAATAATTATCATAATCATACTTTTTATAACGATTTAATATGAATTACACAATACAAAAGTCGAGATACACCGTGTTTAAATGTATTTTGTCTAATCGACGAATTTATATTAGATTATTGTCCTTCAATACGTTTCAGAATAAAAATCACGCCACCTTTAAACACAAAAAAGCCGATGCAAAAACATCGGCTTTTTTAATAAAATTTATGAGTTCTTATTGATTATGAACGAAACGAAACTAATGCTTTTAATTAAAGCATTATCTATCATAGGTATAAAAAAGCCACCTTATAAAGGTGGCTTTTTAATCTAAACTATAAGATAATAATTTATTGTTTAATAATTCTTACTGTTTCAGTTACATCATTTATAGTAACCTTCGCAAAATAAGCTCCAGTAGTTAATTGAGACATATCTACTAAAGTATTTGTTGTATTTGGCGAAACGCTTAATACTTCTTGTCCTAAGACATTATAAACAGTTACACTTTGCACATTACTTTGTGATTTTAGCACCAAGCTATCTTTTACTGGATTTGGATAGTAAGTAAAGCTATTAAGTGATTCATCATCAACACCTAGAGTCGATAAAGTAGGAACTAAACACCATTGTATTAAAGTTCCATTATCTCCACCAGCATCATCAACAACATTTAGTGTCCAATCTCCATCAAAAACTTCAGTATCAAATCCAGATAATGCACCAGAACCAACACCAACAGTATTAAAAATTCCTGCAGTTGGTGAACCACATACTATAGCTATACCTTCGTCATCAAATTGAATATTCATATTATCAGAACCGCCACATTGGTCAAACATAATTCCAATAACTGTTCCTGTTGGACTTGTAAGTGTAATATCTAAATCAGCCAAGAATGTATGATCGATTGCAATAATAACATTTAAATCTGTAAGAATATCACCTGCTGTCCCAGCAACAGTGATTACATCATTAACTGGTGCTGCATCAGTAACTGCAGTTCCAGGAGAACTTGAGTAAGCACCACAATTACCTGTTTCAGGACAAAATGTTTGTGTTAATGTTGCGAATGCTTCAGTACATGCTGCATCTTGGTCACTTGTTACAGTAATTGTAACCGCAGTACCATTTACAAAAGGACCAAATGTATACATACCAATTGCCGCAGCAGATTGGTCTGCACTTCCTTGATCATCAGATATAGTTAATGAAGTAGCAGATCCTAAATTTGTTATATCTACTACAATATTAAATCCACCTGAGGTTGCACAGTCATCAACAACCGAAGCTGTCGCAATTGCAGGAGTACAAGAATTACATGTTACATCAAAATTAAGTGGGATACCCGACCCTGATCCGGAAGCACAACTTACCGACGAGTCAGACGTCATACGTACTGTGATAGAATCGCCAGTTGAAACGGCACTAATACCAGTAGCATCATTACCAAAATTAGCATCACTCATAAATAAAATTGAAGCTGCAGTATCTGCTCCATCATAAATAGTGATATCATCGCAACAATCTTCAAAGTATCCTTCAACAAAGTCTACTCTTAAAGCCGAACCATCACTAGATGTAAACGTCCAAACTATATCATCGTTATTATCATAACAGTAAGTAACATTTTGAGGCGTACCCGAAGCACAATCTACTGCAGCCATTATTACTACTGGGCAATTATCCGCAACTTCTGCTAATACAGCATTACAAAATGCATCAGACTCATGTTCTAATGTAATTACCACTGGAGTACTTATTGGGAAAGGCCCAACCGAAACAACTCCAGTTGCCATAACATCTGTAGCAGTTATACCTGCATCATTGGCAATTGTAACTGTAGTAGAATCACCTAAATCAGTAACATTTACATCTATCATAAACGTATTACCACCACAATCTTCAGTTCCTAGAACGGCAGTTCCAGTCGCAGGTAAACATGTTGGTTCAAAAGCACAAACAGTAAAATCTCCAGGAGTTTCAAAACCATCGTTCCAAACCATTAAATAATACGTAACTCCAGAAGTTAGGCCTGTTACTTGAGATCCATTTAATGGGTCATTGCAAAATAATTCAGTTGTTCCTGCGCAATCATCAAATACTGCATATTCTAAAGGGTTTCCTGTACCAAGTGTAATCGTAAATTCTACTATTCCAGATGCTGGAGCAACAAAACTATACCATACATCCCATTCAGTTCCTGTATCACAAGAAGGGTCAATAGCAGATTCTGTAGAAGCTTCTAATGTTCCTGCAGTAGTCACCGCACAACTCCCTGAATTAACAGTTAACATCTCGGCAGTTGCACAGTTATCATTTGTAGGAGGGCAAGTAAATGAAACAGTCCCTAAAATCGCATCACAGGTAAGATCTGTTTCATGCTCTAAAGTAAAGACAGGTGATGTTCCAGATGCAAAAGGTCCAACGTTTATTATACCTATAGCCATAACAACTGTAGAGGCAACACCTCCATCATTACTAACGGTAACTGTTGTAGAAGTTCCTAAATCTGTTACATCTACATCAACCATAAATGTTCCAGCAACACAATCTGTTGTTCCAAGGACAGCTGTTCCTGTAGCTGGTAAACAAGCTGCACATACTACATCAAAGCTAAGGTCTGGTGTACCAGAACCAGCAGCACAACTTACAGATCCATCAGACGTTAGACGTATTGTCATGGAATCGCCAATTGAAAATGCGCTAATCCCAGTAGCATCATTATTAAAGTTAGTATCACTCGTAAATAAAACAGTTCCTGTAGTATCTACTCCATCATAAATGATGATATCATCGCAACAATCTTCAAAGTATCCTTCAATAAAATCTACTTTTAAAGCCGAACCATCACTAGACGTAAACGTCCAAAGTGTATCTTCGTTATCATCATAACAATACGTTGTGTTTACAGGAGCTCCTCCACAAGTAACAGTTGTTTGTCCGTACGTAAACGCAAAGGACATAAGCATAAATAATAATGTAATTTTTTTCATAAATAAGTTTAGTTTTAAATTAATTTTGACTGAAATTAACCTAATTAATTCTAATTAAAATAAGCTGAACACACTAATCGATTAAACGCAATAAACACCGACAAAATGTAGATGGTACTATATCCTAAATACCTAGAAAATACCATAAATATTTATCGATATCATACTGGTATAAATAAAACATCCTTGCCCGTAAAATGCAAGGATTTTATTTTGTAATTACTATAGCGCACTGTTCATAAATAAAAATATTCATAACGGCATCACTCACACCATAGCACTAAAACCAGTACATTAGAAAATTTTTAAGAATTCACTAACTTCGTTAAGTCACTAAATAACAGCATTTTTGGACCGCGTTGGCATAGTCTAATTGTAATACCAATTCGCTAAAGTGACCTGTTCTTTAAATACTGCATAAAGTCACCAAATACTTAACTATTTGACCAGTAGCAATATACGTAGGTGAAAGAAAAATCGTACTTAGTATTTAATCAACTTATGATTCGATATACCCCTATCAGATTCTAATAATATGATATAGTGTCCCGCATGAAGTGAAGACACATCTAAACAACTGTTTTCTATTAAATTAACAACTAAAACGTCTTGGCCAAGTGTGTTTATCACTTTGATTCTATTTATGGTTCTATCTGAATTAATTCTTAAGATATCTCCAACTGGATTGGGATATATATAACTTTTATTACTTGAAATATCACCAATATTTAATGTACCATCGCCTTCAATAATATTCATCGTTTGATTAGCCGGAACATTAAAATAGGTTTCTTCAATTCCGCTAGGCCAATTTATTTTTATATAATCTATTACGGTATTAGTTCCAACTCCAAAATGTACTTTACTACCATATTGTGCCAAATAACCTTGACCACAGAAAGTATATCGATATTGCTTTTCATTATTAATGGATATCTCAATCTTGGCTCCTACAGCATTTTTATTACTTTCAGTTCCTAGTAATTTTAGTTTTATCCAATTTAATGGATTAGGAGAAACATTTTTCCACAAAAATATAAGATCATCATTATTAATAACCACTACATCAATCAATCCATCGTTATTGATATCTCCAATAGCGTTTGAATGACTCGACCTGTTATCTCCTGGGAAATAACTATTATTTACTGTAAAGTTGTTACCATTATTGCTTTCATAAAACGCAGCTGACAACAAACTTGGAACGCTTCCATCTAACTGCCCACTAACATATAAATCAAGATCCATATCGTTATCAGCGTCAAAAAATGAAGCCCCCCAGCCAATACTATTAAACGTAGTTCCTGCAGAACCTGCCACGTTGGTAAAGGTTTCATCACCATTGTTTCTTAAGAGAAAATTTCCCTCTGGATTATTTGTAACATAAATATCAAAAAAACCATCAGAGTTGTAATCCCCAACAGTAACAGACATTGCGTCAATTAATATATTAGTTCCTGAAGAGCCACTTATGTCTGCAAAGGTTCCGTCACCATTATTTTTGTAAAGTTTGTTCTCAAAACTTAGTTTATCATTTGAAACATAAATATCCTGGTATCCATCATTGTTAATATCCAAAAAAGCAGAACAAAAAGAAAATGAAGGGTTTAAATCTATACCAGCTTGCAATGTCACATCGGTAAATGTGCCATCACCATTATTTTTATATAGTTTATTTGATACAATAGACGTTCTATTACTTAAAAAGACATCCAAATACCCATTATTATCATAATCTCCCCATGATGCACCATAAGTATAGAGGTTACTTTGAGATATTCCTGAACTAGAAGTAATATCTTGAAACGTCATATTACCAAGATTCTCTAATAGCTTGTTTCCAAGGACAACACTAGTTACAAATAAATCATTATCACCATCATTATCATAATCTATCCAGGTTACTGATTTTGTTTCATAATTAAAGATTAGTCCAACAAAGTATTGCTCTACAAAAGTCCCGTTAATATTTTTAAAGAATCTCACAGCATCATTATTCGAAGATGTGATTGTAAGATCATCCCATCCATCATTATCAAAATCATAGAAGGATACTCCGTTGCCTAAGAAGGTATCTCCAACTGTTACATCAACGCCTAATGTGATGCTCTGGTCTTCAAATGCTATTTGCGAATGCATGCAATTCCCTAAAAACAAAAAATATAGTAATAAGAAGTAGTTATATTTCATAAGTCGTTTTCTCAAATTTAAAAAAAAATATTTTGGTATTTTTTTTAAGGTTAAAAATAAGTAAAACCAAGATTAAAAAGAGAAAGCCGATGTTTTTACATCGGCTTTCTATATACTTTATGAGTTCTTCTTATTGATTATCGACAAAGGTATCCATAACCGCATCACTGACTCCCATATTACTAAATCCACCATCATGAAATAAGTTCTGAAGTGTCACACGTTTGGTAAGATCGCTAAACATAGAAACCGTATAATTCGCACAATCTAAGGCGGTTGCGTTTCCTAAAGGCGACATCTTTGCTACATAAGCAATAAACCCATCAAATCCTTTTAGCTGCTTCTGGCTGTTGTAGGTATTGGAGATTGAGAAATCAAACTTAGAATTTAATCAACTTATGATTCGATATCCCTATATCAGATTCTAATATTATGATATAGTGTCCTGCTTGAAGTGAAGACATATCTAAACTATTGTTTTCTATTGAATTAACCACTAAAACATCTTGACCTAATACATTAATAACCCTAACCTTATTTATGGTTGTGTCTGAATTAATTTTCAAGATATCACCTACAGGATTGGGATAGATATAACTCTCAGCTTGAGATACATTTGAAAGCCCCAATGTATTGCTCCCTTCAGTTACCGTTAATACTTGATTAGCCTGAACATTATAAAAGGTATCCTCAACACCACTGAGCCACGTCAATTTGACATAATCTATAATTGTATTATCTCCAAGACCAATATGTTCTAATTTAGAATTTTGACTTAAATACCCTTCACCACAGTGAGTATATCGATATTGTTTTTCTCCATTTATTAAAATCTCGATGCGAGTACCCACACCATCTCTATTACTGGTAGTACCTATGAGCTTTAATTTAATCCAATTTGAATTAGACAAGACTGACGTATTCTTCCATAAAAAAATATCCTCATCATAATTATTAGTAACAACTACGTCGATCAAACCGTCGTTATTAATGTCTCCTGTGGCATTGGAATGACTTGCCCTGTTATTATTAGGAAAACTCGAATTACTCAATGTGAAACTTTCGTTACCGTTATTAAGATAAAATCCTGCTGAAGTAATTGATTGAGCTGCGGTGCTCACATATAAATCGAGAGCTTTATTATTATCAGCATCAAAAAACACAGCACCCCAACTAAAGTAATTTAATATGGTTCCTAACGGGCCTGAAACATTTGTAAAGGTTTCATCGCCATTATTTTGGAGAAGATAATTTCCAGTAGAATTATTAGTAACATAGATATCAAAATAGCCATCACTATTATAATCACCAACCGTAACAGTCATGGCGTCAATAGACATATCTGTTCCTGAAGACATACTTATGTCCTCAAAAGTGTCATCGCCATTATTTTTATAAAGTTTATTTTTTAAATTCACCTTATCATTAGACACGTAAATATCTTGAAGTCCATCATTATTGATATCCAAAAAAGCAGAGCAAAAAGACAGGACCGGATTTAAGTCTATACCTGCTTGTAATGATACATCTGTGAATGTGCCGTCACCATCGTTTTTATATAATTTGTTTGGTACAAGAAATGTTCGATTACTTAAAAAGACATCTAAAAACCCATCATTATTATAGTCACCCCATGACGCTCCATAAGTGTACAGATTATTAACTGATATCCCTGAAGTAGATGTCATATCTTGAAAGGTCATATTTCCTAGATTCTCAAGGAGCTTGTTTCCATCGGTCTCACTTGTTACAAATAAATCATTATCACCATCATTATCAAAATCAACCCATGTTACAGATCTGGTTTCATAATTTAAATACTGTAAATTAAAGTTTTGCTCTACAAAACTACCATTGAAATTTTTAAAAAATCGCACCTCATCTCCGTCTTCAGAAGTTAGTGTTATATCATCCCAACCATCATTATCAAAATCACAAAAAGACACGCCATTACCGAGAAATGTGAAACCTGTGGCTACATTTATTCCTAAAGCAGTTGCCTGATTTTCAAATTGTACTTGCGATTGTAACGAGTATGTTGATAGAAAAATTAGTAGTATAAAGAATTCCTTTTTCATTATTTGCTTTTATCAAACTTATAAAAAATTCTCTTCGTATCCTTTTTCAATCGTTGAAATGAAAAAAACCGATGCTAAACATCGGTTTTTTATTATATTCTATTATTTTTTTATTCGTCACCAACAAAAATCTCCATTACCGCATCACTGACTCCCATATTACTAAATCCACCATCATGAAATAAGTTCTGAAGTGTCACACGTTTGGTAAGATCGCTAAACATAGAAACCGTATAATTCGCACAATCTAAGGCGGTTGCGTTTCCTAAAGGCGACATTTTTTCTGCATAAGCAATAAACCCATCAAATCCTTTAACACCACTTCCAGCTGTTGTAGGTGTTGGAGATTGAGAAATCGTATTCACCCTTACTTTTTTATCTCTTCCGAAGAAATACCCAAAACTACGTGCTATGCTCTCCAAATAGGCTTTATTATCTGCCATATCATTATAATCAGGAAATACACGTTGAGCAGCCATATAGGTTAAAGCCACAATGCTTCCCCATTCGTTCATGGCATCTTCTTTATAAAGTGTTTGCATTACTTTGTGGAATGACACAGCTGAAACATCCGTTCCCTTTTGAGTCCATGCATAATTTTGATCCGTATAATGCTTTCCTTTTCTAACATTAATAGACATGCCTATTGAATGTAATACAAAATCAATTTTGCCACCAAGAATTTCCATTGATTGCTTCACTAAATTCTCTATATCTTCAATAGAAGTTGCATCAGCAGGAATAATTTGAGAGCCTGTTTGTTCAGCCAATTCATTAATTTGACCCATTCTCATCGCGACTGGTGCATTAGTTAACACAAACGTACCTCCTTCTTCATGAACACGCTCAGCTGTTTTCCATGCAATTGAATTCGAGTCTAAGGCTCCAAATATAATTCCGCGTTTTCCTTTTAATAAATTGTATGACATGCTATTATAATTAAGATGTTAGTTGATTATTTTATGTGTTCAAAGATAGTATTAATTGAGTAATTGCTTTGCATGTTCTAAAGCCGAATTAGAAACATTAGTGCCACCAAGCATTTGTGCAATCTCGACGATGCGCTCATCTGGAGTTAGCTTTTTGAGTTGGGTTTGGGTTATCTCATTAATATCTTCTTTATAAACTTTAAAATGCGAATCGCCTTTTGCTGCAATTTGAGGCAAGTGCGTAATCGTAAATACTTGCATGGCTTTACTCATACCTTGCATGATGTTCGCCATTTTATTAGATATTTCACCAGAAACACCTGTATCAATCTCATCAAACATTATGGTAGGTAATTGCGTGTATTTCGATAAAATAGATTTAATAGCCAACATTATTCTTGATAACTCTCCTCCAGAAACTGCCTTTTTTAGATCGTTAAATTGTCCGCCTTTATTTGCTGAAAACAAGAACTGCAGCACATCTGTCCCATTAGCCAAAAATGCATCTGAAGATTGCAATTCAATTTTAAACTTCGCATTTGGCATTCCTAATGTTGCCAAAACAGATTCTAATTGCGCTATTAACTTCGGAATAATTCGAGTCCTATTATTATGTATGGTATCTGCAATGGATCTTAATTCGCTTTTTATTATTTCAATTTCTTTTTCTTTTGCTGAAATAGTGACGTCCAGGTTTTCTGTAATCGATACTTTATTGGAGAGTTCATCCTTTATGATAATCAATTCTTCAACGGAAGCTACGGTATGCTTTTGCATCAAATTATGAAGCACTTGCAATTTGGAGTTTACAAATCCTAATCTGCTAGGGTCTGCTTCAAGCTGTTCTTCTAGGTTTTCAATTTCAGAAAACATATCATCCAATTCAATCAAACTACTATTGATACGTTGATAAATAGCATCATAAGACTCCCCATAGCTTGATAACTTAGCCAATTGGTTTTTAACTTCGGTTAAATTGGTAATGATGCCAATGTCTTCATTATTTAATAACTGATGTGATTGCGATAATTTTTCTTCAATCTCTTCTATATTATTGAGCGTTTCATACTCACCTTCTAAAGACTCTAATTCTCCTGCTACTAGTTTTGCCTCTTCTAACTCTTTTAAAAGAAACAAATTATAATCTAATTCTTTTAGTGATTCTGATTTTTGCTGCTGAAGATTGTCCAGCTCACGTGCTAAATTTTTATAGATTTTTAAAGATTGCGTATAATTGGTAAGCGATTTATTATTTTCTGCTAATGCATCAATGATCTGAAATTGAAAATCATCATTAGTCAACTGTAAGGTTTGGTGTTGCGAATGGATATCCAACAAACATTCACCCAACAACTGAAGGCTGCTTAGATTTACTGGAGTATCATTAATAAATGCTCTCGACTTTCCTGAAGGCAAAATTTCCCTTCTAATGATTGTAAGTGACTCGTAATCTAGGCCTTCTATTTTAAAAAGGGATTTTAAATTGTATTTAGCAATATCAAAAGTCGCTTCAATAATACATTTCTTAGAGGCATCTTTCACTGTGCTTAAGTCGGCACGTTTCCCAAGAATGAGCGACAAGCCTCCTAACAAAATCGACTTCCCTGCTCCTGTTTCACCAGTAATAATAGTTAGGCCATTATTGAAACTCACTTGAAGTTCGTCAATAAGTGCATAGTTTTTTATGGTGAGTTGTGTAAGCATAAAACCAATAAAGGCCCATAATGGGCATTAAACAAATTTACTCATTACCAACCATTAAATGCAAACATTACTAAGAATGGTTTGTGAATTTTTACAAATTGAAATTACTAAACTTGATAATCAAAGCAATAATACAGGAGCTTAAAACGTTATTTCACGCCATTTAGAAGCATGCATAGGAGCAATTTTGGTCAATGTAGATATCAAGTCAGAAACGTTAACATTTGGACCACCAGTAAATACCTGTTGAATCTCATCGGCTTTAGCATCAAAAAACACTCGTAATAAATATGAATTCGGGCGACGGTTATTTAAGGATTGAAGCGTTAGCATAGATTCAGCTATAGCCTGTTTTCCTTCTTTTGCCTCGGTACTCATTATATCCAAACCTAAACGATGGTAGCCATACAATACAGATCTAAACTCTTTAAAAGTTTGTGAAAGTATATTATCAATTAACACAAAACGGGTTTGTTGACCATCGGAAAGCTTCCATCCTTTTGCACTATTTTGTTGTGAGTAATTTAAAATGGTTTGCGCTTGCTTAAAATGCTCTTGACCTCCATTTTGAGAAAAACTGTCTCCATCTAAACCCAATATCATATACACATGAAATGCAATCATAGAAACCAAATTGGATTCAAATTGATTTGGATTGTATACAAAATTCTGAAATTCTAAATATTGAAAACCGAAGTCTTTATCATTATAATTATAGATAGGAGAACCGTAAGTAGATCCAAAAATTGGTCTAGTGCTTTGCACTTGTATTGTACCTTGAAAAAGATCGGTATCATAACTATTTATGGTAATGACCATACTACAATCAATACGCTCCTGACTTTTATAACTCTTGTCTGTCCATTGTGTATTGTTCACAAATTCTCTTAGTTGACGTTCCAATGTTTTAAAAACTTGGTTATTTTCATTACCTGTTTGTTGAGCATTTACGACAACATTGCAATTGAGTTCTTGAGACCAAGAACCTAATGAAACCAGTACTAAAAGAATAATTAAATAGTTACGCATGTGTTTGTTTTAAAATTTGCTGCATTAAATCTTGTGCCACTTCAGTTTTCGATTTCAACTCATGTTGAATGATTTCAAGCGACGCTGTTATAAAAGTAACTTTATTTGTCGAACCACCAAAACCTGCACCTTTATCGTTTAATGAATTTAGTACAATTAAATCTAAATTTTTGGCCTCTAGTTTTCTTTTAGCGTACTCCAGTTCGTTATTAGTCTCTAATGCAAAACCAACAAGAAATTGTTGTTTTTTAATCGCTCCTAAAGATTTTAAAATGTCTTTAGTTTTTTCTAACTCAATAGTAAACGTTGTTTCCTTCTTTTTTATTTTTTGGTCTGCAATATTTTTTGGTCTATAATCTGCAACTGCTGCCGAAAGTATAGCGATGTCTACAGTATCAAAAAACTTATGACACTCGTCATACATCTTTTGAGCACTAGTTACACGAATCACATCAATTAGACTATGGGTTACTGTTTGATGTGATGGTCCAGAAACTAAGATGACCTCAGCACCCAAATTGGCTGCCGCTTTAGCTATTTCGAAACCCATTTTACCACTAGAATGATTCCCTATAAATCGAACAGGATCTATAGCTTCGTAAGTTGGACCAGCAGTAATTAATAGTTTTTTTCCGCGAAGCGGAAGTGTATCCAAAATATCATTTTCAACAAACGAAATGATATCTTCAGGTTCTGCCATACGTCCTTCACCAACAAGTCCACTTGCTAATTCTCCAGATGTCGCTGGAATCATAACATTTCCGTAGGAATTCAATTTTTCAAAAGAATTTTTAGTGGATTGGTGTTTATACATATCTAAATCCATTGCAGGTGCAAAATACACAGGACATTTAGCTGAAAGATACGTTGCCATTAACAAGTTGTCACAAGTGCCATTTGCCATTTTAGACATGGTATTGGCAGTTGCTGGTGCGATGATAAACAAATCGGCCCAAAGGCCTAGTTCTACGTGGTTATTCCACATCTCTTTATCATCATCTTCATTAGTAAACGAAGAATAGACTGGATTTTTAGATAATGTTGAAAGTGTTAAAGGTGTAATGAAGTCTTTAGAAGCAGGCGTCATAACGACCTTTACGTTTGCGCCTGCTTTTATAAATAACCTAACTAGGTTAGCTGTCTTGTAAGCAGCAATACCAGCAGTTATGCCTAGTAATATATTTTTGCCACTTAGTATAGAAGACATGCTTGTATTATTCCTGAACGTCGTCGTCAGTATTTCTGTAATAAATCTTATCGTCTAACCATTCTTGAACAGCTAAAGCGTGTGGCTTAGGCAATTTTTCGTAGAATTTAGACACTTCGATTTGCTCTTTGTTTTCAAAGATCTCTTCAAGACTATCATTGTAAGTTGCAAACTCTTCTAGTTTGTCAACCAATTCACGTCTGATATCTGTGTTAATCTGTTCTGCTCTTTTAGCTATAACAGAAATTGCTTCGTAGATATTATCTGTTTGAGCGTCAATGATATTTCTATCATAAGTTTCTGTTGATACAGGAGCATCGGTCTTTTTTAAATCCATTGTATATGTAAATTAACTTTTCGTATTGTATTGTTGCAAAGCTGTTGTCATTTCCTCGTTCATTTTATCAATGTCTTCATTGAATTCAGAATTCGGATAAAACTTCTTGAAAGAATTATAATAATTGATTGCTGTATTTAATCGCGCTTGCTTTTTTCCCTTAATACTATTAATTCCGAGTTTGTAAGCAGAATCCAATCTGTAATACATTGCTGCTTCTCTAAAGCTTGTTCCTGGATGATCTGCCAAGAAATTATCAAATGCCTTAATAGCTGCTTCATAATCTGAGGACTCAAAATAAGCAATCTGATTATATTGTTTAGCAATTTCGAATGCTTTACGTTCTAATTTGTAATCCAATTCTTTGATTAACTTATTCGCTTTAGGCAAATATTCTGAATCTGGATATTTATTGACAAACAACTGCAGTTTTTCTAAAGCTTCAACCGTTTCTTGTTGCTCTTTACTGTAAATAGGAGAAACATCATAATAACTTTTTGCTGAAAAATATCCGGTCTCCTCAGCTTTCACACTATTAGGATAACTCTTTTCAAAACGAGCTAATTGATAACCTGCCGCTAAATACTGTTTGGTGTAATAGAATGTCATCCCATACATGTACATTAACTTTTCCGCTTGAGGCTTACCAACATAATTAGGCACAATCTGTGCAAACAGCCTATTGGCTTTATTGTATTTGCCAGCATCGTACAACTTGGTCCCTAACTCAAACTTGGTTTTGATATCTTCAGACTTTAACGCCTTTTGGTATTCGCTACAGGAGTTGAGTCCTAATAAAATCGCTAATAAGTAAACTAATTTCTTCATAAATAAAAACAGGTTGCAAAAGTACGTATTTATAACGTATAATAAAAACAAAAATTTCTACCCAAAAATAACAGTTGAAATTAGGCTCTTGTTATGTTTAAGTAATATTTAACTTTTAAAATTTTAATCTAATTTTTGTAGTGCAATTTTAATCTTTTCTTTAAGTTCATCAGTGGCTTCAACCAATGGTAATCTCACTGCAGATTTAGACAGACCTAAAGTTTCCAAAACCGCTTTGATACCTGCTGGATTGTTTTCTGAAAAAATAAGAGAGGTTAAATCCATTAAATCAAAATGAATTTGGTAAGCTTCCTTAGCTTTCCCTGCTAATCCTAAGTTAATCATTGTTGTAAATTTCTTAGGAATTGCCTGACCCAAAACAGATATAACTCCTGCTCCACCAGCTAACACAACACCTAAAACCAAATCATCATCACCTGAAATAACTAAAAAATCTTCTGGCTTATCACGAAGTAGTTTTAAATACTGATGTACATTATTTCCAGCCTCTTTTACAGCAATAATATTTTTAAAATCCTTTGCCAAACGCAAGGTCATTTCTGGTGACATATTAGATGATGTACGACCAGGAACATTGTACATAATAATATCAATTGGTGATGCTTCTGAAATGGCTTTAAAATGCTGATAAATCCCTTCCTGTGTTGGTTTACTATAATATGGCGACACAGATAAAAGGGCGTCTATTTGGTTTAAATCGGTGTTTTTAACTTCATCGACAACTTGAGCCGTATTATTTCCACCAATTCCTAAAACTAAGGGCACACGACCATTATTAGTTTTAATAATCGTCTTTATAATATCCTGTTTTTCACGTTTGGTAATGGTTACACTTTCTCCTGTTGTACCACAAATCACGATATAATCTGTACCGTTTTCGATATTGAAATTCACCAAGTTTGACAACGCATTGTGATCTACTGTAAGATCTGCATTAAATGGTGTAATAATGGCGACACCAGTACCATGAAATTTAGTCATTATAATTTATTTAAAACTGTTAAATACTTTTTTAATTCTTCTTTAAAAACATTGAAATTTTTCGTTTCTACATCTATCATCAAATCATATAATCTGTCATCTTCGTCTGTCAATCCAACTTTAAAATTGGCTTTTGATGATGCCGTAATCATATCAAGCTCTAGATGACTTTCTCTATAAAAGCTTATTAAAACATCAAACTTTGTATCAATAAAGCTCTGTAGGTCGATATTCTTTATCTTTCCTTTCCATCCAAAATCCTTCGGATTAAAATAGGTATCCCAAAGTTCATTTGAATCTTTTGGATCTTCTACAAAAGCAATAATTTTTGTCCGAGCTTGCTGCATCCCCAAGCTCTTAAAATAGGCTCTAAACGCCTCAAAATCTGAGAACTCACTTCTATTTAAAATCACACCAACAGTATTCATTTTAGTATGACGCACCTCAACACGTCTAGCATTTAACAATTTGTTGATGTATTTTTGATTTGATTTTGTCTTAAATGCCTTTAAAATCATTTATATTTATGCTTTGTACAAAAGTAGTAAAAACACCTTGTACGATTTTGAACTCATTCAAAAATATTCCATGAATTATAAACATAGTTTGCTTATCATTTGCCTGATAATTTTCAGCTCATGCAAAAAAGACGTTCATCTTTATAAAATTGAAGGTCAACAAATTAATATTTCAGATAGCTTACAAACAAATTCTGACATTGAAAACTTCATTAAACCTTATAGAGAGAACGTTAATAAAAACCTCGATAGTATTTTAACTTACGCAGTAGCTACCTATACTAAATCTGATGGTGAATTCAATACCGCAATTGGCAATATGATGGCAGACGCTGTATACGAAGAATCTAATCCTATTTTTAAAAGCAGATCTGGTAAAGACATTGATTTTGTGTTATTAAATCATGGTGGTATTCGCTCTATTATTTCCAAAGGAAATATTACGTCTAGAACTGCTTACGAAGTCATGCCTTTCGATAACTCGATTGTTGTCGTTAAACTCAAAGGAGCGCAAGTGAAAGAGCTCATCGATTATTTAGTAAGAGCCAAGCGAGCTCATCCTATTTCAAAATTAAATATTGTTTTAGATATCGACGGCAATTTTAAGTCTGCAGGTCTTAATGGCAAAGCATTAGATTTTAGTAAAACATATAATGTGGCTACTAATGACTATTTATATAATGGAGGTGACCACATGGATTTCTTTAAACCCAATGATAGCCTTTACGTTTTAGACTATAAGATTAGAAATGTACTCATAGACTATTTCAAAAAAACAGACACACTCAATCCAGTTATTGATAACCGATTTATTCAGCTAAAAAATTAATCAAATGAAAAGAAGAGAGTTTTTACAACAAACAGCTGTAGCTTCGACTTTAATTGGTCTTGGCGGAATGGGTTTAACATCATTTGCACCAGCATCTAAAAAAATTACCATTTTACATACTAACGATGTACATAGCCATATTGATGCTTTTGGACCAGACGATGGACGAAACCCTAATCAAGGTGGTGTTGCAAGACGTGCAAGTTTAATTGAAGCGATTAGAAAAGAAAACCCAAACACCTTATTATTGGATGCTGGAGATATTTTTCAAGGGACACCTTACTTTAATTATTATGGTGGCGAATTGGAGTTTAAGCTTATGAGTATGCTTAAATATGATGTCGCAACCATTGGAAATCATGATTTTGACAATGGTATTGACGGACTCTACGCTCAATTACCTCACGCGAAGTTTGATTTTGTGTCGGCTAATTATGATTTTTCTAATACAATTATGGATACACACGTAAAGCCATATCGTATTATTGTTAAAAATGGTATTAAGATAGGTATCTTCGGATTAGGAATTGAACTCGGCGGACTTGTAGATAAAAAAATGTATAAGGAAACCAAATACCTTGATCCTACTGAAAGCGCTCAAGAAATGACCCGAATTTTAAAACAGAATGAACACTGTGATCTGATTATCTGCTTGTCACATTTGGGTTATAACTACCGTAATTCGGAAAAAATAAGTGATCTTAAATTGGCTGAAGTCACTAAAGACATCGATTTGATTATTGGTGGACATACACATACCTTTTTAAAGAAACCTACGGTTGTAAAGAATTCCGAAGGAAAAAATTTACTCGTTAACCAGGTTGGATGTTACGGAATTAATTTAGGGAAAATAGATTTCTATTTTGATGCCGATAAAAATAAAGCAGCAAAGGGCACCTCAATAATTGTCTAATTAGAAATTGACTCTAATCTGTTTTAACTTTTCGGTTGTAGGTATAAAATATTCTGAAAAATTGATACGTTTATCACTGTTTCTGTGCGTGTGATGATCGTATACATACTTATAAAGTAAGAACAGACCACTAGTATGCAAAATACCTTCGAATACCTCAAATATCCAGAAATAGACATATAACTGACAGATGTAATACAACACATCAGAAAACACAAAGCAAAATACCATTAACAAGAATGTGATTGATTGTACTGTTTCACGACTCAAATAGACTGCAAAAGCAAAATAAGTCATTGCAATGAGCGTAATGCCATGACATATATATAATACCAAATCTATATCGTCTATAAAGTTTTCTTTTGCAACACCATACAGTGCATATAAAAAATATGAATTAAGCAATAGCACCAATGCTAGGTAAACTGTAACTAAACCTTCGAATTTCACCTTCTTCAATTTTCCTAATAGCACAAAAATCAATAACAAATATGCGCCTATATACATAGATTTAGAAAGCTGCGAAGAGATCTCACCAAAATCAAAAACCGATAGTGCATCTCCAATAAAGAATATTAAGAAAATAGAGAGAAATACATTAGCCATCTTATTGAGTTGACAAAAATAGAAGGAGAACAAAATAGTGACCGTAATCAATTTTGAAATCTTTGGCAAAATAATAAGGTCATAGTATGTCGCCATTGAAATACATAGCAACAACGTACATAAGACGATAACTAACACCATATTTGGCTTTAATTTCTTCGTTTTTCGCATGATAGATTTTATAATAGGCTAAGGTAAATATAGTGAAATATATGTATTTCAACGTTAAAAATATACATTTTATCGATTTTTTTGATTTTTTGAACTCTTAGCGTATGTTTATATTTTATAATTATCTAATAGACAATACACTTATATTATGAAAAAAATCTTCCAATAACTTTTGCGACTTATTTATTGCAGTTATCTTGATACAAACTTTGGGGTTTAAATTTAATATACATCCAGACAGTGTTTACATATTTACTAAGGTTGGTCTTGAACCTATTACCAGAATCGGTATAGCAGAACTCATTGCCGACATACTCTTACTTTTAAAAAAAACAGCTTGAGACTAGAGCAATGCTAGTCATTGGTAGCGTTGGTGGCGCGATAATGATGCATTTACAGAAAGGGGATATTCCAATAATTGGTGAGAAACTCTAGATATTTAATTCTTGATGCGCTTCGTAAACTGTATTATACTCTTGTTTTAATCTAGATTGGCAGTAAAAGAACACGAAAGCCAACACAAGAAATAAAGAATACACCACACTTAAGGTATTGTCCACGTTTGATATGTAAAAATAAGCGATTTGTATGACTTCAGAAAACACAATACAAATAGAGCCAATAAGTAGATTCATTGATTTTTTTGTATCGTTATACATATAGTTAATCAACGCTAAACAAACTAAAAACATAATCACAGTATTATATATCATCTCTACAGCATAAGTATAGTCGAAACCTAACTCAAGCTTTGATAGATCTGTAATCATGTAAACTACAAATGTTCCCAATACAAAAAGCAATAATGATTGAAATGGGAATCGTGAAATTGATCTCTTAAAGTTCATTATTGTAAATATTCTAGCAATTAAAAACAAGTATGCTGAGACATATAGTGCGTTACCAATTAAATAAGGCATGTCATAATTCGCGTCTTCAGACGGAAAGGTATTATATGTCAAGTAATTGTGAATCTCGGCTCCAGAATAGGTTACTAAAAACAGAATAAAAAGGACATTCCTCTGCTTTGCACTAAAAAAATAGAGCAAGGTTAATAAAGTCATCGCAAGTGCTTTTACACCAAAAGCATCAAGCTCTCGTCCTAGAGCTTGAAGTCCTAAAAATAGCACACTTAGAACTATAATAATGATTCCTAAAATTTTACTTATGTTCATAATCTGTTTGTTAATAGCAAAACAAATATATGTAAAAATGACATGTAAACGAATAAAAACGCATTTAATCGATGAAATTAATCAAAAAGTAGGAATTTTATTTCAATTTTAACAAGAAATCATTTTCCGAAATTATTGACACTCCCAGAGTTTCTGCTTTAGCAAGCTTACTCGGTCCCATTTTGTCACCTGCAACCAAAAAACTCGTCTTTGAAGATATTGAAGATGAGACCTTCCCGCCATTATCTTCAATTAATTTTTTGAGTTCGGTTCTCGAAACCGATTGAAACACACCAGAGACTACTATAGATAATCCTTTAAGTATATCAGTTTGGTTGGCTAATTTTTCCGCAGATATCTCTAACTGAAGTCCATGATGTCTTAATTTCTCAATAATGTCTTTATTCGCTTCGGAAGAAAAGAACTCTATTACACTCTCTGCGATTCGGTCACCAATTTCATCAACCGATATCAAATCCTCAACCGAAGCATTTGCTATAGCATCAATACGTTTATAGTGTTTTGCTAATTTCTTAGCAACCGTTTCTCCAACATATCTGATTCCTAAACCAAATAGCAAACGCTCAAACGGAATTTGCTTAGACGCTACAATACCATTTACCAAATTCTCGGCACTTTTATCTGCCATTCGCTCCAATGGCAACACGTCATCCTTTGTTAATGTATACAAATCTGAATAATCTAAAATCAAACCTTCATTAACCAAAAGGGCTACAGTTTCACCTCCTAAACCTTCAATATCCATGGCTTTTCTAGAAATGTAATGCTGAATCCGACCAATGATTTGCGGATTACAACCATTATAATTCGGGCAATAATGTTTTGCATCACCTTCTTGCCTTATGAGTTCAGTTTCACATTCAGGACAATGCGCTATATATAATGTAGGCACAGAACCTGCTGGACGTTTACTTAAATCGACTGCAATAATCTTCGGGATAATCTCTCCGCCTTTTTCAACATAGACCTCATCGCCTTCTCTAATGTCCAGTTTTTCTATTTGATCTGCATTGTGTAAAGAAGCTCTCTTAACCGTTGTTCCTGCTAATTCTACCGGCTCTAAGTTGGCTACAGGAGTAATCGCTCCTGTACGACCAACCTGATACGTGATTTCATTTAAACGTGTCGATACTTGCTCTGCCTTAAACTTATAAGCCATTGCCCAACGAGGTGCTTTTGCAGTATAACCTAATTCTTCTTGTTGCTGAAGATTATTCACTTTAATGACTACACCATCAGTTTCATAAGGCAAATCGTGTCGATGTATATCCCAATACTCTACAAATTCTAATACTTCATCTATAGAAGTTGTCAATTTTGCCGCTTTAGGAACCTTGAATCCCATTTGCCTTGCTTTCTCCAGACTTTCAAACTGGCTTGAAAAACCTAAGTTATTTCCTTTTATACTATATAATAAACATTCTAAAGGTCGTTTGGCTACTTCGGCACTATTCTGTAATTTCAAACTACCAGAGGCTGTATTTCTCGGATTCCGGTAAAGCTCCTCTCCTGCTTCTAATCGCTCCTCATTCATTTTATTGAAGCCTTCAAACGGTAAAACGATTTCACCGCGAATATCAAACTTCTGTGGAAAATTACCTTTCAGTTGCAAAGGCACAGAATTAATAGTCTTAATATTAGCAGTCACTTCATCACCTTGAGTTCCGTCGCCTCGTGTTACAGCTCTTAATAAACTTCCATTTTCATAGGTTAAACTAATAGATGCTCCATCATATTTTAATTCACAGGTATAATTCACTTGGCCATCAACCATTTTTTTAATGCGCTTTTCCCAATCTAATAAATCCTCTTTAGAATACGAATTATCCAACGAATACATGCGATGCTCATGAACCACAGTATTAAAATTTTTAGTGACTTCTCCTCCCACTCTTAAGGTTGGTGAATTGGCATCGTGAAATTCTGGATGTGTTTCTTCTAGAGATTGAAGCGCCTTTAATTTGATATCAAAGTCATAATCGCTAATGGTTGGATTATCGAGGACATAATAGTTATAATTATGCTCGCGAAGCTCTTCGCGAAGGCTATTTATTTTTTGTTCTACACTCATTAAAATCGTCGTGAAAAAAGTTATCTTTAAAGCTTCTAATATACTAAAATGTCTTTCAAAAAAATTGTAGCACTCAGTGTTTTTATCAGCTTTTTATTCAATTGTAAATCTGAAGGGTATGTGCCTGAAATTCCGCAAATTATTCCTGTACCAACTAGTCAAATCTTAAACAAAGGACATTTCGTTTTAGATAATAGTATCGGAATTTCTTACGACGACACCTTTAAAGTCTCTGGCGACTTTCTTTGGAATTTTATACATGAAGGCAGTGACATACAATTAGAAGACAATAATGATATTCAATTTGTATTAGATGACACCATTGAAAATCTTGAAGGTTATATACTCGATATTCAACCTTATCAAATAACAATTAGTGCAAAAACAGATCAAGGTGCTTTTTATGCTGTACAAACTTTAAGACAATTGTTACCTACAGGATTTGAAAACAATTCAATTTCAGAAGAAAAAGTAAGCATTCCATGCATGACGATAACAGATGCTCCTCAATTCCAGTATCGTGGTATGCACTTAGATGTGGGACGACATATGTTTTCGGTAGACTTTATCAAATCCTATATTGATGCGCTTGCCATGCTCAAAATGAATACGTTCCATTGGCACCTCACCGAAGATCAAGGCTGGCGAATAGAAATTAAAAAATACCCAAAACTTCAAGAGGTTGCAGCTTACAGAAATGAAACCTTAATTGGCCATTACAGTGATCAACCGCATCAATTTGACGGGAAACGCTATGGCGGATTTTACACACAGGAAGAAGTTAAAGACATCGTAGCTTATGCGCAATCTCGCTATGTGACTGTAATTCCCGAAATTGAACTCCCTGGACATGCACAAGCGGCTATCGCTGCGTATCCTAATTTAGGTTGTACTGGAGAGCAAGTCGACGTTGCAACTAAATGGGGTGTTTTCGAACATATTTATTGCTCCAAAGATGAAACTTTTGAATTTCTTGAAGATGTTTTAGATGAAGTGATTTCGCTATTTCCAAGTGAATATATTCACATTGGTGGTGACGAAGCACCAAAAACCAATTGGAAAACCTGTGAACAATGTCAAAACCGTATTAAAACGGAAGGCCTAAAAGACGAACATGAACTTCAAAATTATTTTATCACTCGTATAGAGAAATACCTCAACGCCAAAGGCAAACAAATTATTGGTTGGGATGAAATTTTAGAAGGCGGACTTGCTCCTAACGCCACAGTCATGTCTTGGCGAGGAACTAAAGGCGCAGTAGAAGCCGCAAAACAAAAACACAATGTCGTAATGACACCAACGTCGCATTGTTACTTTGATTATTATCAGTCAACAGATCCTGATGAACCAACGGCTATTGGCGGATTTCTACCTTTAGAAAAAGTGTATGGGTTTAATCCGATTCCTTCAGAATTAAATGAAGACGAAGCTAAATACATTTTAGGCGCACAAGGAAATATCTGGACCGAATACATGCCAACTGAAGACCAAGTTGAGTATATGGTCTTCCCGCGACTACTGGCTATGAGTGAAGTGGTTTGGTCTAAAAATGAAAATAAAGTGTATTCAGATTTCACCAAGCGTGTAGAGCATTTCAATAAACGACTCGATGCATTGGATATCAACTATGCGAATCATTTATATGAGATTTCAGGTGAACTCATTTCAGAGAATAATACAACATCTTATGCGCTTTCAACAACTATAGATGACAAAGCCATTAGATATACTTTAGATGGTTCTAAACCTAGTTTGTCTTCGGAAATATATACGCAATCAATTCCTATAACTAAAAGCAGTACTATTAAAGCTGCTGTCTTCAATTCCGAAAAAGGCCTTGGAAATATATTTTCTGAAACCATTAATTACCATAAAGCGGTTGGCAAAACAATAACCATCAACAAAACACCACATAACTCTTATTCTGGAAGTGGACCTCAAGGATTAATTAATGGGGTCTCTGGAAGCGATTCTAGATTTGGTGATAAAGAATGGTTAGGATTTTGGGGAGAAGATATTGAGATTACAATTGATTTGGGAGAAGACACAAAAATTAATTCTATAGAAACGCGATTTCATAATGGCAACGGACAATGGATTTATGCACCTGAAGTAATTGAATTTGGATTCAGTTCACATGGAATAGATTCAAAAGTTGAAATACAAAATTCAGAAAAAACGATCGTTGATATTGTTATTAAAGCCAATGTAAATACTAGATATATATATTTAAAAATCCCAAACTACGGCATTATTCCAGATGGTAAACAAGGTGCAGGACAAAAAGCTTGGACGTTTATTGACGAAATCATAATTAACTGACCTGTTATTCCGCACTTGATGCGGAATCTATATAAATTGAAAAATAATTAAAAGACTCCTGCCTTGGCAGGAAATACATATGAAATTAGAAATCTGCGCCAACTCATACCAGTCTGCTAAAAACGCAAAAGATGCTGGAGCTCATCGTATCGAACTTTGTAGCGAATTATCCATTGGAGGCATTACGCCAAGTTATGGTTTGATTAAACAAGTAGCTCATGAATTAGCAATAGAAACCTTTGTCTTAATTAGGCCACGAAGTGGGGATTTCTGTTATACCGAACAAGAATTTGAAGTCATGAAAAATGATATTCAAATCTGTAAAAAACTAGGTTGCCAAGGTATTGTGTCTGGTGTTTTAAATCCCGACAACACCATAGATATTGAAAGAACTCGAGAGCTTATAGAATTATCAAGACCATTATCCTTTACCTTTCATCGTGCCTTCGACCTAGTTCCCAACCCAGAAAATGCTTTAAAAAGACTCATCAAATTAGGTGTTGATAAAATTTTAACCTCAGGCCAACAGCCCAAAGCTATTAGTGGTTTAGACACATTAAAAGCATTAAAGCGACAAGCTCAAAACCGAATTACGATTTTGGTTGGAAGTGGTGTCTCTTCGAAAAATGTTAAGACATTCAAAGACGCTGGTTTTGATGAAATCCATGCGTCTGCTTCCGAAGTTATACATACAGAATCTTCAGCATATTTTGGAAACACACCTCAAACGGAATCTAGTACAGAAGAAATTAAAGCCATTTTAAAAGCGATTGCAAATGAAGCATAGTGTTTTAGTAATCATTCTTATAACGTTAATGAGCTGTCAACCGAAGCACGATATGCCTTTGACAATTGAGTTACAAGAGGGCTGGTCATTTAAAGCTGTAAAAGATTCGGTTTGGGAATCGGCTAAGGTTCCGGGAAATGTACATTCCGATTTGTTAGATCATAAGTTAATCGATCATCCATTTATTGGAGCCAATGAAGACAGCTTACAATGGATTTCAGATACCGATTGGGAATACAAAACCACATTTTTAGTTGACAAAGCAACACTTCAGAAAAAACACATCGAACTCAATTTTGAAGGCCTAGACACTTATGCTTCAGTCTTTTTAAATGATAGTTTAATTCTGAAAACAGATAATGCATTCAGAGAGTTTTCAGTAGATGTTAAATCGGCTCTAAAACCTCAAAATGATTTACGCATTGTATTTGAACGCACATCCATTTCCGAAGAACAAGAGAAATCCAAACTCGCTTATCAACTTCCAGAAGGCAATCGCATATTTACGCGAAAAGCACAATTTCAGTATGGTTGGGATTGGGGACCGAAACTGAATACTAGTGGGATTTGGAAACCTGTTTCTTTAAGTGCTTGGAACGATTTTAAAATTAATCAACTGCAAATCCAACAACTTAAATTAAATGACTCTGTTGCTCAACTTAGTGCAAATTTACTTTATAACATATCTCTAAAAGGTGACATTTACGCTGATTTGTATATAAACGACATTTTTCATAAATCACATGGTTTTAAAATGACTGGTGACGGTTTACCATTTCTTTTTGAAATTAAAAACCCAAAACGATGGTGGCCTCACAATATAGGAGAGCCTTATCAATACGATATAAAGATTAAGGTTAGAAACGAAAATAAAGTTTTAGACAGTATTGAAATTAAGAGAGGCTTGAGAACAATTGAGCTGGTTAACGAACAAGATACGATTGGCGAATCCTTCTATTTTATAGTGAATGACGTTCCTGTGTATATGAAAGGTGCAAATTACATTCCGCAAAACAGTATGCAAAACAAAGTCACTGATGCACATTATGAAAATCTATTAAATGATGTGGTTGATGCCAATATGAATATGCTCCGTGTTTGGGGAGGTGGCATTTATGAAAATGATATCTTTTATGATCTATGTGATGAAAAAGGCATTTTAATTTGGCAAGATTTTATGTTTGCTTGTGCCATGTATCCTGGAGACAAAGACTTCCTTGAGAATGTACAAGAAGAAGCTACTCAAAATGTCATACGTTTACGTAACCACGCCTCAATTGCTTTATGGTGTGGCAATAATGAAAACTCCGAAGGTTGGCGTCGTTGGGGCTGGCAGGATGGAAGAAGTGATTCGGAAAAAGAAGAAATCTGGAGCAACTACCTAAAAGTCTTTGATAGTATTCTTCCTGCAACAGTGCGTAAATACTCAAATGTCAGTTACTGGCAATCTTCCCCACGTTATGGTCGAGGCAATCCAAAATATAAAACCGAAGGCGATGCTCACGATTGGTGGATTTGGCATGACGCCTACCCTTTTGAACATTTAGAAGAGAATGTCCCTCGTTTTATGAGTGAGTTTGGATTTCAGTCGTTTCCAAGTTATGAAGCTATTCGGTATATCAATCAAAGTGATTCTATTGAAATAGCTTCGGAAGGTTTTAAAAATCATCAAAAGCATATTCGCGGATTTCAACTTATAGACGAGTATATGCAACGCGATTTTTCTGTTCCAGATAACGCTGAAGATTATGTGTATGTGAGTCAGTTATTACAAGCCTATGGTATTACGAAAGGTATTGAAGCACACCGCAGGGCGAGACCTTATAATATGGGAACTTTGTTTTGGCAATTGAACGACTGTTGGCCAGCTGTGTCTTGGTCGAGTATTGATTACTTCGGAAATTGGAAAGCTTTGCATTATCAGGCTAAAAAGAGTTTTGAGAATGTATTGGTTTCTAATATTGAAGAAGATAATATTTTAAAAACGTATATCATTAATGATAATACTGGATCATTCTATGATATGTTATCGATTAAAATTTTAGATTTTAATGGCACTATTATTAAGGAATACTCAAAAGGATTAAACATTGAAGGTAATTCTAGCGAAATCAAACATCAATTAAATTTGTCATCACTTAACTTGAATAAAAATGAAGTCTTTGTTAGCTCTTCCTTTAATAATAAAATCTATTCTTTTTATCTAGCAAAACCCAAAGATTTAAAACTCCAAAAAGCGCCGATAGAACAAACCATAACCAAAACTGTTAACGGATTTCAAATAACATTACGAAGTACAACACTTCAAAAAAATGTGTATCTATACACGAAAGTCAAAGGTCATTTTAGCGATAACTATTTTGATTTGACACCTAATGAAACCGTTACAATTGAATTTGAAACTGAAGTGAATACATTGAATGATTTGAAGATTAAAACGTTGAATGATTTAATGGATTAGTTATTTCACACCTTTTATCATTCGATCTTTTCCAAATAGATCTTTTTTTAATTCAACGTTTTTAAAACTGAACGCTTTTAATAGCTCGACCATCTCCTCTCCTAGATATTCGTTGATTTCAAAATATAAGGTGCCGCCATTTTTTAAATTTAGTTGTGCAAATTCACAAATAGCGTTGTAAAACTGCAAAGGGTTCTCATCATCCACAAATAAGGCTAAATGGGGTTCGTTATTGAGAACGTTGGGTTGTATTTCAGCTTTCTCCAAGTTGCGAACGTATGGTGGATTGGAGACGATGATGTCATAATTGGATTCCGCATCAAATGCGGAATAACAGGTTTTAAGAATATCGTCTTGGATAAACGCCACACCAACCTCATTTAACTCAGCATTTTGTTTCGCAATTTCTAACGCACCTTCGGAAACATCTATCGCAGAAACTTGTGCTTTTATAAGATGTTTTGCTAATGAAATCGCAATGCATCCTGTTCCTGTTCCGATATCGAGAATCTTGAGAGGCTTCTTGACTGCACTCGAAGTGACATTATCTATAATAAGAGCGACTAATTCTTCTGTTTCTGGACGTGGAATTAATGTGTGCTCATTTACTTTAAAAGGCAAGCTATAAAATTCTGTTTCGCCGAGAATATATTGAATGGGTTGTTCTAATTTCAACTGATTTAAAGCTTCAAAGAGTGGCTGTTCTTCAGTTTTGGTCACAACATGCTCAGGTTCCATAAAAAGATGCATTCTATCCAATTTCAAATAATGCTCCATAACCAAGTTGAAAAAAGAATCGACTTCATTTTTTCCGTAGAGCTCATCTAATTCCTTATGATAAATATCCTGAATATCTTTTAATCTCATAACGCTTTCGTCATCCAAACACCACAAGAATAATGTCCTGTATTCCCTAAAGGCTTTGTTTGGTGTGTAAACCCAAATTCCTCATAAATATGAATCGCAGCTTTTAATTGTGAAGCCGATTCTAAATAACATGTCTCATATCCAAAGTCTTTGGCGGCTTTCAAACATTTCTCGAACATCTGTTTCCCAAAACCTTTTCCTCTAATCTTTGGTGAAAAATACATCTTTTGAAGCTCGCATACATTATCATCAAAATTCTGAAGTTGCTTTATGCCTGCGCCTCCTAGAACTTCGTTTTCTGAGGCTACAACAAAATACACTTCTCTTTCACCTTGATAAGATTCGTACATATGAGGAGTTTCAGAATCTTCGTAAGCGGTACCTTTTAAAGGAATTTCAAATTCTGGAAAACAGTCCTTAATTACAGCTTCTATTTGCGGATTATCACCAGGCCGAATTTCTCTAATAATGATATGGTCTTGACTCACTTTATTATAGTATTTTTGCTGTGGTGAAGATACAGATAAATCCATTTTATAAACATGCGAAATTTCATTTTATTATTAACACTTACCTTAACAGTACTAAGTTGTAGCGTTAAAGAAAAACCTTTGTTTATTGCAGTTCAAGACATTGAATTAGTAGAATCAAACTCTAAAACACTGACTTTAAAAGCCGATGCGATTTTTGAAAACCCCAATGACCTTGGTGGTTCGCTAGAAAGTGATGATATTTCGGTATATGTGAACGACGTTATGGTTGCTCATGTTTCATCTGAAAGCTTTAAAGTCCCAGCCAGAAAAGAATTCACCATTCCTTTAAAAGTTAAGGTGAGCATAGATAGCATCTTAAAAGGAGATGGTAATAACCTATTAAGCAGTATTTTAAATAGCGTTCTCAATAAAGAAATCAAAGTTCACTATAAAGGAGAAATCGTTTATAAATCCTTTGGGTTTTCATACACCTATCCTGTAGACGAAACTGAAATGGTAAAAATTAAGTTTTGACAATTCACGAAACCTACATAAAACGTTGTTTAGAAATTGCCAAAAATGGATTAGGCACTACGGCTCCTAACCCAATGGTTGGATGCGTTATTGTGCATAATAATCAAATCATTGGTGAAGGCTATACAAGTCCCTATGGTGGTAATCATGCAGAAGTAAATGCCATTCTTTCGGTTAAAAATAATGACCTACTCAAAGACGCTACATTATATGTGACTCTTGAGCCTTGTTCTCACTTCGGAAAAACGCCCCCTTGTAGTGATTTAATAATCAAGCATCAAATCCCTAATGTGGTTATTGGTTGCATAGATGACAACATACAAGTTGCAGGAAAAGGAATTGCCAAACTGAAGGCTACTGGATGTCATGTAACCATCGGAATTCTAGAAACTGAATGCAAGCAACATCACAAACGGTTTTTTACATTTCACAATAAAAAGCGCCCTTATATTATATTAAAATGGGCAGAAACCAGTAATGGATATATCGCTCCAAAAACCAAAGACAAGAAAGCACCTGTATGGATTACCAACCAATTTTCTAGACAATTGGTTCATAAATGGCGAGCAGAAGAACAAGCACTTCTAGTAGGCACTAATACCGTTTTAGAGGATAATCCGAGTTTAACGGTTAGAGATTGGACTGGAAACAACCCAATTCGTATTGTCATTGATCGAGAACTAAAACTATCAAAAGAACATTCGGTTTTTAATACTGAAGCTGAAACACACATAATCACTAAAAACGAAACTGATTTTAATCAACCTATTGCACAGCAAATTGCAAGCTTACTACATTTAAAGGATATCAATTCTGTTATTATAGAAGGTGGTGCACAAACGCTTCAAACCTTTATAGACGAAAACCTATGGGATGAAGCTCGAGTATTTAAAGGAAACTCTAGCTTTAAAGACGGAATTAAAGCGCCTCAATTTTCAGGAACACTCATTTCCGAAGAACCTATTATCGATGATACACTAAAAATATATGTCAACAATTAAAACACTCATATTCGATTTTGGTGATGTATTCATCAATCTAGACAAACAAGGCGCTATGGAAAATGCGCTCAACATATTCGAGTTAGAAGAATTCCCTGAAGACTTGATTGCGATTAACACCTTATACGAGCAAGGTTTCCTATCTACGGAAGAATTTGTAGATTTTTATATAGATAATTTTCCGAAGCTATCAAAAAAAGAGATCATAGATGCTTGGAACTACATATTAAAGGATTTCCCTGAAAACAGATTAGAATTCATTAAAAAACTTGCAAAAAATAAAGATCACAGGCTCATTCTATTGAGCAACACAAACGATTTACATATCAGTTGGGTAAAAGATAAGCTATCTTTTTATGAAGAGTTTAAAGCATGCTTTGATCAATTCTATTTGTCACACGAAATCCGATTAAGAAAACCAAATACGGATATTTATCAATTTGTACTCAAAGAAAATGACCTAAAACCAGAAGAATGTCTCTTCATTGATGACACCAAAGATAATACGGATACAGCATCTGCACTAGGAATTCATATTTGGAACATTGACGAAACCAAAGAAGATATTATCAACCTATTCACTATTAACAACCATTTATTTTGATATATCTCTTACTCAGCATTACGGCTTCAACGCTCATCTTTATCATTTTTAAATTATTTGATAAATACAATATCAATGCATTACAGGCTATTGTTGTTAATTATTTCACGGCTTGTCTCTTTGGAATTTGGAGTTATGATGCACCTGTCAAAGTGGGTGAAATCCTGGAATCCGAATGGATTTATGGTGCCTTAGCCTTAGGTTTTTTGTTTATTGCTGTTTTTAATATTATGGCAATAACTGCCCAGCGTAATGGACTTACGGTTGCTTCTGTAGCTACAAAAATGAGTGTAATTATTCCGGTAATTTTCGGAGTTTATGTTTATAATGAAAGTGCTGGTTTTCAAAAAATCGCTGGAATCATTCTAGCCTTAATTGCCGTGTACTTGACTTCTGCAAAGCCTAAAATCACAGGAAACGTATCCAAAGGGCTTTTGTTACCAATATTATTGTTTTTTGGAGGTGGAATCATTGATACATCTATAAAATATATTGAAACGAGGTATTTGGCTGAAAACGGAATTCCGATTTTCTCAGCCACAATCTTCGGATTTGCATTTATAATTGGAGTAACTATTCTTATTATTAAAATGATAAAGAAACCTTTCAGGTTTCCGTTAAAAACCATTTTAGGAGGCGCCGTTTTGGGTATTACCAATTACTTTTCTATTTATTATTTACTGAAAGCACTAAACCATGAGAATTTAGAAAGCTCAACCTTATTTACCATAAATAATGTTGCCATAATCATGGTGTCTACACTTTTAGGCTTATGGATTTTTAAAGAGCAGGTATCAAAAATGAATTGGCTAGGTATTGTTTTAGCAATTATCTCGATACTATTAATAACTTTGGCCTAATGGAAGATAGTGATATTTATAAAACCATAATAAAACCTTCTCCTGAAGTCTTATTTAAAGACCGAAACAGTAAGTTTTTTGGGTATGCATTTCCCGTAACTTCGGAAGATGAGGTCAAGACACGCCTCGAAGAACTAAAAAAACAGCACCATCAAGCGAGGCATTGGTGTTATGCATACCAGTTCGGAATGCAAGAAAAAGATCACGTTTTTAGAGCAAATGACGATGGAGAACCTAGTAATAGTGCTGGAATGCCAATTTATGGGCAAATCCAATCCTTTAAAGTCACCAATGTCCTTATGGTGGTCGTGCGGTATTTTGGAGGCACTAAACTTGGTGTTGGAGGATTAATAAATGCTTATCGCAGTGGAGCTCAAATGGCTCTTGAAGCTTCAAACATTGTAACGAAAACTGTAAACATCGAATTTTCTATCTCTTTTGATTATAAAAACATGAATAAAGTCATGAGAATCATCAAAGAGAAACATCTAAATGTGATTAATCAAACTTTAGAATTAAGTTGTGAGATTATAATTTCGGTACGATTGAAAGACGCCGAAGCAATATTTGAAATTTTCAACTCACTTTATGAGATAAACATAAAGAATTTAAACGATTAAATTTGCAGTTGGTCTAAAATATAATCTGGGCACCTTGTAGGACGATTCCTATTTATGTCCATAAATACTAAAACCGAATTTCCAGTCGTTAAAATTTCGTCACTTTCATTTACGATTTCATAATCGAATTCAATTTTTACACCTGGTTTTTTTACGAGTTTAGTTCTTACTTTAATGAGGTCGTCATAACACGCTGACTTTTTGTAATTTATATTTAAAGAAATTACAGGCAACATGACACCTTCCTTTTCCATTTTTTTGTAAGAAAATCCCATTTTACGCAACCATTCTGTTCTTCCCATTTCAAAATACTGTGCATAATTACCATGATATACAACCCCCATTTGATCGGTTTCACCATAACGCACTCTAAATTGTATTTCATCAGATTTGGAAAGATTGGCCATAGTTTTCGATATTTTTGTTGTATTTTCGAACAGGTTTAAACATGAGGAAAAAATTCTAGAAAATCAATACCTTTTGATTTTTTTATTAAAAAATTTGTTCACATATTTGTCATGTAGAAATCACACAGGAGAAACTTAAATTTCTCTTTTTTTTGCTGACTAACTAACAACCCTTAAAATTAACTTAGAGAATGGATGTAACTGCGCAATCGGTTTGGAGTAACTGCCTCTCATTTATAAAAGACAACATACAACCTCAAGCCTACAAAACCTGGTTTGAGCCTATAGTAGCAGTTAAGCTTACCGACAATGCTTTAAGTATCCAAGTTCCAAGTAAATTTTTCTATGAGTGGTTAGAAGAACACTATGTGAAAATCCTAAAGGTTGCATTAACCAAACAAATAGGAGAGACTGCAAAATTGGTTTACGTTATCAAAATGGAAAACACCTATGGTAACAAACAACCATTTACTGAAAAGATTCCAAGTTCAAATCGTGGCGCATTAAAATCTCAAGATGTTGATGTTCCATTAAATAATAAAAGTCCAGAGCTTAAAAACCCGTTCGTTATTCCTGGTATTAGAAATGTAAAGATTGAATCACAACTCAATCCTAATTACAGTTTCGAAAACTTTCTGGAAGGTGACTCTAACCGTTTAGCTAGAAATGCAGGTATCGCTGTGGCTAACAAACCTGGAGGCACATCATTTAATCCATTATTGATTTTTGGTGGTGTTGGTTTAGGAAAAACCCATTTAGCACATGCTATTGGTGTTGATATCAAAGACAAGTATCCTGAAAAAACTGTTTTATATATTTCTGCGGAAAAATTTACACAACAATATATTGATTCAGTTAAGAAGAACAATCGTAACGACTTTATTCATTTCTATCAAATTATAGATGTATTGATTATTGACGATGTTCAGTTTTTATCTGGAAAATCTGGAACACAAGACGTTTTCTTCCACATATTTAATCACTTGCACCAAAATGGAAAGCAAGTTGTTTTAACCAGCGACAAGGCTCCTGTTGATATGCAAGATATCGAACAACGCCTGTTATCGCGTTTTAAATGGGGACTTTCAGCAGAATTACAAAGCCCAGACTTTGAAACTAGAGTCTCGATATTAAAAAACAAACTCTATCGTGATGGTGTTGAAATGGAAGATGACATTATAGAGTATGTTGCAAAACATATTAAAACCAATGTTCGTGAATTAGAAGGTGCTATTATTTCATTAATCGCTCAATCGTCTTTCAACAAAAAGGAAATTACAATAAATCTTGCAAAAGAGATCGTAGAGAAGTTTGTTAAAAACACCAAACGTGAGGTCTCAATCGATTATATCCAAAAAGTAGTCTCTGATTATTTTCAAATGGATGTAAGTACACTTCAATCTAAAACAAGAAAACGTCACATTGTACAAGCTAGACAATTGGCTATGTTTTTTGCAAAGAAATATACAAAAGCGTCATTAGCAAGTATTGGCTCTCAAATTGGAAAGCGCGATCACGCTACTGTACTTCACGCATGTAAAACAGTAGATAATCTATCTTCTACAGATAAACAATTTAGAAAATACGTAGAAGATCTCGCAAAAAAATTATCGCTTTAAACACTTTACAATGACAAGCATTCTAATGGTTTGTTTAGGCAATATTTGTCGCTCTCCATTAGCTCATGGAATTTTAGAATCAAAATTACCTAAAGACACCTTTTACGTAGATTCTGCTGGAACGGCAAATTATCATGTTGGCGACTTACCTGACCATCGTTCTATTTCAGTGGCAAGTGGTAACGGAATAGATATCTCTAACCAAAGAGGGAGACAGTTTAAGATTTCAGATTTTGACTCTTTTGATTACATCTATGTGATGGATCAGTCTAACTTTGAAAATGTTATCAAACTTTCTAGAACCACTGACGATATAGCAAAAGTTAAACTCATCTTAGAAGTTGATGATAGCATAAATACCAAAAGAGTTCCCGATCCTTATTATGGAAATATTTCAGATTTTGAACATGTATTTTCACTTTTAGATGCGGCATGCGCAATAATTTCAAAAGCACTAATCGAGAAGGAGACCTAAGAAATTCTTTATTAAATCCTTAATTTTTTCGTATTTTGCCAAAAAAAACCCCATAAAATCTAGAAAAATGAAAAATATTACCCTTTTCCTAGCCTGCCTATTTATGTCTTTTGCTTACGCTCAAGATATTACCTTAGAACTTTATGCTTCTGGTTTATCAAGTCCTGTAAACATGAAACATGCTGGTGATGATCGTCTTTTTGTTGTTGAGAGAAGTGGACTTATAAAAATTGTAAATACGGATGGCTCTCTAAATTCAACGCCTTTTTTAAATATTGATGGTCGTGTGTCTAATAATGGTGATGAACAAGGGCTTTTGGCCATGGCATTTCACCCAGATTATGTGACTAATGGTTTCTTTTATGTCGATTATATCGATAACAGTGGTGATACAGTAATTTCAAGATTTACCCGAAGCACGTTCGATACTGCAGATGCAAGTTCTGAAGTTATACTTCTAAATATATCACAACCTTTTCCAAATCATAATGGAGGCGATATGCATTTTGGACCCAATGACGGGTATTTATATATCTCTACTGGAGATGGTGGCTCTGGTGGTGATCCTGGAAACATAGCTCAAAATCAGAGCTTACTTTTAGGAAAAATATTGAGAATAGATGTTGATGTTACTCAATTACAGATTGATACAGGTACAACATACCTAATTCCAGCAAATAATCCTTTTGTAAGTGATACAGCAGTTTTAGATGAAATCTGGGCTAATGGTTTAAGAAACCCTTGGAAGTTTTCATTCGATAGCTCAAATGGAGATATGTGGATTGCAGATGTTGGTCAAAGCAATAGAGAGGAAATTAATAGAACACTTGGAACTAGTACAGGTGGTGAAAATTATGGCTGGAAATGTTTTGAAGGCACCTCCACTTTTAGTACTGTTTCTGGATGTAGTACAATCACGCACACGCCTCCTGTTGCTGAGTACAACTATGGAGGAAGCCCTTTTAAATGCTCTATCACAGGCGGTTACCGCTATAGAGGCACTATGCAATCTGGTCTACAAGGACTCTTCTTTTTTGCGGATTTTTGTAGTGATGAAATTGGATACGTTGAAGAAACGAACCCAGACAATTTTAGTTTGACATTTTTTGAAGTATTTTCTCCTGGCGGATTTTCTGCTTTTGGTGAAGATGTAAATAATGAATTATTTGTTTGTAGTTTATTAAATGGTGGAATATATAGAATAGTAGATGGCAACTTAAGTGTAGGCGAAGCTTCTATTAATACAATCAAAATGTATCCTAATCCAGCTAAAAATAGTTTGACCTTTGATGTATTAGACACATCCAATCAATTGAGTCATATTAACATTCTTGATGTTCAAGGAAAATTCATTCAGTCGTATTCTGAGTTTGACAATCAATTAATTACCATTTCTACTAAAACACTAACTAGTGGTATTTACATTGTAGAAATCATTAATACGAAAGGAAATAAAAGTATACGTAAACTGATTATTGAGTAAACTATGAATCAAAACTTTGGAAAACTTTACCTCATACCAACACGTCTTGGAGACAATCCACCATTGGAAGTCTTGCCTATTTCAGTAAAAAAAATCATTGAATTGGTCGATGACTACATTGTTGAAAATGAAAAAACAGCACGAGGCTTTATAAAAAAGGTAGATTCTAGGAAACAACAATCGAACTTAAACTTCAAAATTTTAAATAAATACACCCAACCCGAAGAAATCCAAAATTTTATAGACGATTGTAAGAATGGAAAACCTATGGGTTTGCTTTCTGAAGCAGGCTGTCCTGGTATTGCAGATCCTGGAGCTGATATTGTACGATTAGCTCATGACAATAATATTCAGGTTGTGCCTTTAGTTGGCCCATCGTCTATTGTCTTAGCTTTGATGAGTTCTGGTATGAACGGTCAAAGTTTTGCCTTTAACGGTTATATTCCTATCGATAAGTCGGAACGCAAAGCTACTTTAAAACGCTTAGAACGTTTATCGTATGAGCAAGATCAAACACAATTATTTATTGAAACACCCTATCGTAATAATAAAATCTTAGAAGACATTTGTGCAATATTACATCCTAACACCAGGGTATGTATAGCTTGTGATATTACATTACCTACAGAATACATCCGTACAATGACTGTAAACGAATGGAAACACGCCAAAGTCGATTTACATAAACGTCCTGCTATTTTTGTGATACATAAGGATCATTAAAAACAATCTTTATAAGTGCCTTTATGGAACAGTATTAATAATAAAAACAGGAAAGCTAAATAATTAGCTTTCCTGTTTCTGTGTTTTTCAATAAATATCTATTCCCTACAAGATAGCCTTAGCTTTCCTATCAGCTTCAACAAAAGACGTATCATAACCTGAGAACTTCTTCATATAGTATCGTACAGACGATCCATAGGCGTCAGAAACATTCTGACTTCCGTAGCTTCTTAAAAACTTCTTAACGCTTCCTGGGCCAGCTAAATGCGCTGCAGCCAAAATACCAGATTCAGTGATTAAAACACCATTAATCTTTTTCCCTTCAAAACGTTTAATGTCTTTTCTTAAAATCCATTTGTTACGCTCAGCATTAGCTAAAAATGCTTTTTCTTGTAATTCTGGATTATATAAAAATTGTGTTGGATTGTAAATACCAATCATTTTTAAAGTTTCAGCTCCAAATTGGTACTTTCCTAAATATCCTAAAGTATTAACTGTAAAATAGTCTCCTCTAGATTCTTTAAATGCCAATGCTTCTTTAAATCCGTTATATGACTTCCCTAGATGTGGAAAATAAATATGTGAAGATTGAAATGGGTTTGACAACTCATAATTAGATACATCATAAGACATATCGTCATTAGACATTTCTTCATTAAAAGCTATTTCCTTAGAAATGTTATAGTCAAGGTCTAAACCATTTGTAGAATAATCGTCATAATTTAACGATGCTTCTGGTTTTAGTGCCAAGTAAAGTGTGACACAAATAGCTAATGGTACAACAAAATAATTACCTACTTTTTTAAACATAATAGTTAATTTTAGTAAGCCAAAATCATCCCTTTGTATGACTTACAAATTGCGGATGCAAATATACGCTTTTTTCTATATCTCTGAAAATAAGCTGTTAAAGTGTTGTTAAAAGTAGATGTAGTGGAGCTTTGCGCCATTTTCTCCGTCGTACGAAAACGTTGGAGCTGGCACTTTTATGACGTTCAAAACGTCAAAAATAGTTTTCAACACTCGAGAATTTGTCTTAATTCTAGATAAATCTACATCTAAACTGAGGTAAAATTGACGTCTTCTACTTTGAGTTATAAATAAGTTATCAACGCCCTCTGTTTTTCCGGTCAGCATTCCCTCAGCTCCATAACCAAATGCAACGTTTAGCCACTTAGGAAATTTACTGTCTTTAAAAAAAGAATGCACATTAAGACTTAACCAATAGGTCTGACCATTATAATCTTTTAGCATTTCTTCTAAAAACCCTTCTCCTAATTTGTCTGGACGTTGATTTGCAAATTGGGTTTGATGAAATGAATATTTCATTAGAATCCGTTGTTCATCCCAAAGTAATTCTTGCCCGACGTATAAACCGGTTCCTAATCCGTTAGCAGCCATATCTGACCATGAAAACCCCCATTCATCAGAGTAACCATCAAAGATTTCAACAGCAGTTAAAAATCCCAAACCTAAAGTTGCACCATAAAGTAGCTGGTCCTTTTTTCTGACACCTGCCCAATTTAAAGCACTGGCACCTAATCTTCCCAGTTGATACGAAGAAAAGACATGACCCAATTTATCCATTTGTAACCACTCGTCTGTATCATCTATAGTTTTAAAACTAGACCTTGGGAAATCAGCATACCATAATTGATCGAGTCCAACTAAGGTTAGTGTAGCCAAAGAAGCTTCAGTAATCACAACAGCATTTCGCCGTGAGGTATTAAGGGTGTCACTAGGCTTTAAAAATAAATTCGATTTAGATTGTGATAGTACAGGATGGGTCAACAACCCACATATTAAAATGAATATGTAACGCCTTTTCACGCTTACTTATTTATGCCTTGTGATGATAAGTAACGTTGATATTGTCTTGCATTAACATTATGCTGAGACAGTGTTTTAGCAAATTTATGAAAGCCAAATTTTTTGGCATCAGCAGCAAAATAGAGATACTTATGCTTTTCATAATTAAGTACTGCATTAATTGCAGAAATATCTGGCATAGCAATTAAACCTGGTGGAAGTCCAGCATTCAAATAGGTATTATAAGGCGATTTGATTTCCTTATGCTTATTTAAGACACGTTTAATAATTGTGTTTTTGTATTCTGGTAATTGGTAAGCTGCGAACTTTAGAGTAGGATCGGCTTGAAGCGGCATTCCTATTCTAATTCTATTCAAATAAACTCCAGCAATTCTTGGTTGTTCGCTGGCTTCTTTAGACTCTTCATGCACTATAGATGCTAATGCCATAACCTCATCTCTTGTTAAACCAATAGCTTTGGCTTTTGAATTTCGGTCAGTATTCCAAAAGCGATTGTACTCCTTTAACATTCGATCTCTAAACTGTTCGGGAGACGTATTCCAGAAAAACTCATAACTATTAGGAATATACATCCCAAGTAGAGTTTGCCTAGTAAATCCACTTTCTTTTAAAAAGGCTTCATTTGTCAAAGCATTTAATAATGATAGGCTATCTCCTTCTATTTGGTTGCTTATACGGCCGGCTAATTTTTCTATGCTTTCCTGATTATTGAATGAAATTTTAATTGGGAGATTATTAATTCTTATAGAATTAATAATATCATTATTACCCATTCCTTTTTTTATCACAAAGCGACCAGCGGTCAAGTTTGTCGTATATTTTTTTCTAACAGCTAAAGCATCAAAAGCTTCTATATCGTTTAACAGAGGTTCTAATTGCGCTCTAACGTCAAGATAGGTCGCATCTGAAGGCACAAAAATATAGGCTTCTTCATTATTAAAAGCAGTGTTAGGTGACATCATCGCACCATAAACAAAATAAGCAAAATAAGCTGCAACAAGCAAACCAATAAGAGCTATCGCCCAAAGTATTTTTTTAATGTACATTTAATTCAATAGTATTTGTAAGAGGTATTCATTTTTATAGGATCCATTGACATAGTTCCAGTCTTTTTTGAGTCCGATAATTTCAAACCCATGATTTTCAAACAGTTTCAGACTCTTTTCATTGTCTTCGGAAACATTGCAATACAACTGATGCATGTCCAAATCTAATTTACAATAGTTAATTAATAATTCTAAGGCCACTTTTCCAAACCCTTTTTGACGGTTTTCAGCATCTTTAATTAAAATACCTACACCTGCTCTACGGTTTTTAAAATCAAAATCAAATAAATCTATCATTCCAAGCGCTACATCCTCATAATTACAAATCACCAAACGCAATTGCTTAACTTCAAAAATATCTTTATGCGCTTGCTCCAGATACTGTTTTATTAAGAACTTAGAATATGGTGTTATCGTATTACTAATCTCCCAAATCTCATGATTATTCTCAATTTCATGTATAAAATCTAGGTCTTCAGGCTCTAAAGCTCTTAAATAAATATGTTCGCCTTTGAGTGTTATCATAAAATATGTCCTTTAAAAACTTGAGTTGCTGGTCCAATGAGCCAAATATTATTATAGCCATTTCCATGACTTTCAAAAGACACTTTAAGTGCTCCGCCTTCGGTTTGTAATGTGATGAGATTCTTTTCGGTTTCTCCAATATAATGCATCGCTAGAGCAACAGCTGTGACACCTGTTCCGCAAGAATAGGTCTCATCTTCCACACCTCTCTCATAGGTCCTGACTGAAAAATTGTCGTCGGCATTCTTCCTCACAAAATTCACATTGCTTCCGGCTTCATTATAGGGCTCACCACAACGAATTTGTCGGCCTACTGTTTTTATATCTAAATCTGTCAAATGATCTTCCATCTGAACATGATGCGGAGAACCCGTATCGAGAAATACATGAGACGTATATTTTTCAATGGTATTCACATCTAGCATTTGTAGACTTACCAATCCCTTTTCAATAGTTGCCTTATGCAAACCATCTATGGCTTCAAAAGTAGCTTCATTTTTTATAACACCTAAAAATTGAGCAAAAGCAGTAATACAACGCCCGCCATTCCCACACATGGAACTTTCATTTCCGTCGGCATTAAAATAGACCATTCTAAAATCACAAGTATCGTGATTCTCTAAGAGTATCAATCCGTCAGCACCAATGCCAAAACGTCTATCACATAAAAAAGCGATACGTTGGGTATTAGTCTTATCAAAAACTTGTTGACGATTATCAATCATCACAAAATCGTTTCCTGTTCCTTGGTATTTATAAAACATAAGTTGCATAAGTGATGCAAATATAGGAATTATGCTGCGATAATTGTGATGTTAAATGAGCGTTAAATACGACGTTAAAAATCGTTAAAGTTACACATCAACATCAATAAATAACTAATTTTAATCGTTACCTAATTATTAAACAATTTTAAATATGAAAAAGCTTTTAACCTTAGTATTTGTTTCGGTGTTAGGTGGAATTATTACACTATCTGCCTACAAACTTTTTATAGAGAAAGAACAAACCATAACTCTTGAAACCACTCAAGAACAACCGAATTTTATTAATACAAGCTACGATGCAAAAACGATAAATTTGCTCGATGCAGAAAATCCTGACTTTACGGTTGCAGCAGAAAACACTATTGATGCAGTCGTACACGTCAAGAACATGTCGACAGTTTCTTCACCTACATCTTTAGAAGATTTATTCTTCGGAAGACGTTCATCGCGCGCTCAAGTTGGATCTGGCAGTGGAGTGATTATTAATAAAAATGGTTATATCATTACCAACAATCATGTGATTACTGGAGCCAATACCATTTCTATTACATTAAATGATAATCGTGTTTATGAAGCTGAACTTATTGGAACAGATGAAAAAACTGATATTGCCTTATTAAAAATAAACGCACCTGAAGATTTACCGTCTATAGCTTTTGGAGATTCGGATGCATCAAAAGTTGGCGAATGGGTTTTAGCAATTGGAAATCCGTTTAACTTAACCTCCACAGTAACTGCCGGAATTATTAGCGCAAAAGCGCGTGACTTATCAGGTCAAAACTCGCAATCTTTTATTCAAACTGATGCTGCTGTAAATCCGGGCAATTCGGGTGGAGCCCTTGTGAATTCGAGAGGTGAACTAATTGGTATCAATACAGCTATCTCATCACAAACAGGATCTTATATAGGCTACTCTTTTGCTGTTCCAAGTAATATTGCACGTAAAGTTGTTGAAGACATTATGGAGTTTGGTGATGTTCAAGTAGGTGTACTTGGTGTTGTTGGAAGTGCATTAACGAGTCGCTTTGCTGATGAAAATGGTATAGAAACCACACAGGGCTTTTTTGTAAATGAAGTTGAAGATAATTCAGGTGCGAAAAAAGCTGGAATTAAAAGTGGAGATATTATCAAAAAACTAGACCATGTTGAAATCTCTAAATTTTCAGATTTGAGTGGTTATCTAAAAACGAAAAACCCGAATGATATTGTTAATGTCGAAGTTTTAAGAAAAGACAACATCAAGACCATTCCTGTAAAGCTCACCAAAAGTGAAATTATAAGCGTCGATTTTATCAATATGGAATTACGAAATCTTCCTACTAGCTTAAAAAAGAAATACGATATTAAAAATGGTGTGATGGTTCAAGACAATAAAAATGAATTCTTATACTCTCGTGTCGGAATACGACCAGGATACATTATTACCGGAATTAATGATATAGAAATTAATAGTGTGACAGATATTTCGAGGTTTGCTGAAAAACATGGAGCCAATGCCCAAGATGAAATTTACAAACTCGAATACTTAAACCGAAATCTAGAACGAAAAGAAATTATTTTCGATAATTAGGCCGAAATAAAAACGTCATAAAACCCTTCAGCATAAAAATTCTGAAGGGTTTTTTTCTATAAAAAACGCTACGAAAACGTTTGAAATATAGTATTTTTGCAAAAATTTTAACCACAACAACCTGTCTGATTAATAATCAGACATCCTAAATTAAAAACAATGAGTTTGAACGGAACTTACGAAAAAGAACTTGCTTTTCAGGCAGATCGTAGAAGAGCTACAGTTGAATTTATTAAAATTGTTAGTGACCTCTGGTATGACAAATCAATAGAATTGGTGCTTTTTAGAAACCAATTAATTGATCGTAATGTGAGTGAAATTTTAAATCTTCACGAATATGCTGGAGAATTTATACAGAAACCGATTTCGATTTTTGATTCTGTAGAGATTGCTCAAGCGATTAAAATGTTAGACCTTCCTCCTGCTAAATTGGATATTGGAAAGCTAACTTATGAGTTTCTTTTAGAAGATCAAAAGTATAGCAATGCTACTGGATTTGTAGCTGCAAAACTTAAAGATGCTAAAAAGAATAAAAGCATTAAGCCTAAAGATGTTGTATTATATGGCTTCGGAAGAATTGGACGTTTGGTTGCAAGAGAATTGATGACCAAAACAGGAAAAGGAAGCCAATTGCGTTTAAGAGCCATCGTAACTCGTGGCGCCATTGACGAAGTCGTTTTGGAAAAGAGAGCTTCTTTACTAAGAAACGATTCTGTGCATGGTGATTTTTCGGGAACTGTCGTTGCAGACGCAAAAAACAGTGCCTTAATTATTAATGGAACTACTGTCAATATAATTTCGGCAGATGCTCCTGAAGATATTGATTATACAGCATTAGGAATCAATAATGCTTTGGTTATTGATAACACTGGTGCGTTTAGAGATGACAAAGCTTTGGGCAGACACCTAAAATCTAAAGGTGTAGACAAAGTATTATTAACTGCTCCAGGAAAAGGTGTCCCAAATATTGTTCATGGTGTTAATCACTTGGAACACAATCCTGATAAAGTTGATATATTTTCGGCAGCATCTTGTACAACCAATGCCATCACTCCAATTTTAAAGGCTATGGAAGATACTTTTGGCGTAGTAACGGGACACTTAGAAACCATCCATGCCTATACGAACGATCAAAACTTGGTAGATAATTTCCATAGTAAATATCGTCGTGGTAGAGCTGCAGGACTTAATATGGTGATTACTGAAACTGGTGCAGGAAAGGCGGTATCAAAAGCTTTGCCATCTTTCGAAGGAAAATTGACCTCTAATGCTATTAGAGTCCCTGTTCCAAATGGATCCTTAGCAATATTGAACCTTGAGTTAGAAAAGGAAACTTCAATAGAAGCGATTAACACTACTATGAAAAAATACGCACTCGAAGGTGATTTGGTTGAGCAAATTAAATACGAGATGAGTGACGAATTGGTATCTAGTGATATTGTTGGTAGCTCTGCTCCTTCAATCTACGATAGTAAAGCAACAATTGTTCGTACCGATAGAAAAAATGCGATACTATATATATGGTATGATAATGAATATGGCTATAGCCATCAAGTGATTAGATTGGCGAAGTATATTGCCAAGGTAAGACGCTTTACATACTACTAATAGACACTAACATCTAAAATAAATTTTTAACCGTATATAATTTAGCCTCACATTTTGTGAGGCTAAATATTTACTTTAACATGTTGATTTACACATAAATTATTATATTGCCAACGATTAATTAAGCTATTAAATTCAACCAAACCAAGATGAAAACTTTCAAAACACTCCTACTGACTGCATTTACTGTACTTTGTTTTTCAACTTCTTTCGCACAGCAGGCAGATGAAGAAGAGAAATTATCCTTAAATAGTGGAACTATCAACAACCAATTTGAATTTGTTATTAGACGTTCAAACAGCTGGCAAGATTACAAAACGGTAAAGAAAACATGGCTATATGCGCTTAAGGCTCATACGATTGATTCATTGAAAGCTGTTCACAAAGATTTAAATGAGACGCAAGCAATTGTTGATGTGCAAGCTAAAGAAATCGAAGATTTAAAGATAAATTTATCTAGTACAAAAACCGAATTAGGTGATACAATCGTTGAAAAGGATAGTATGAAATTATTTGGCATACCAATGACCAAGCCAAACTATAGTCTGATATTGTGGAGTATTGTTGGTGTATTATCGGCATTATTATTGTTTTTTATCTACAAATTCAAAAACAGCAATTCGACGACAAAACAAGCTAAGCAAACACTAGCAGAAACAGAAGAAGAGTTTGAAGAACACAGACGTAATGCTTTAGAGCGTGAACAAAAGGTAAGACGTCAATTACAAGATATGATTAACGAGCAGAAAAAGGCTTAAACATCAATTTGTCATTCTGAGGCGCTTTTTAGCGACCAAAGAATCTAATAGATTATTAAATATAAAATCTGTAATTTCGATTACAGATTTTTTTTGTTCAATTCTGATTGTGTTAACCTTATCACGTTTAGTGTGACACACTGAGCGCAATCGAAGTGCAATCGAAACGCTTTTTTTATGACTATAACTCATGCACAACTCAAAGATTTAGATGAACTAATTAACTTATTTGATGGCTATCGTGTCTTCTATAAACAAGATTCTAATCTAGCTGCAGCCAAAAGTTTCTTAACACAGCGTCTCATGAAAAATGATTCGATTATCTATATCGCTTATATAGATGACCAAGCTGTTGGGTTTACACAACTCTATCCACTATTTTCTTCTGTATCAATGAAAGCCATTTATATGCTTAACGATTTATATGTTAATAGTAATTATAGAGGCCAAGGTGTTGGCGAAGCCTTAATTAATCGCGCAAAGCACTTATGCCAATCTGAAAACAATAAAGGGCTGGCTATACAAACCGCATTTGATAATCCTGCACAGCATTTATACGAAAGGCTTGGTTTTGTAAGAGATCCAGATTTACAATTTTTTTGGAGGAATGAGTAATCTGGTATTACAAAAAAAGCAAAACTAATTTAACTCCGATTCTAATTCATTGAAATCTAATCCTCATTTATTTAGTTAATCGACCTTCAAAAAATATTCTTCACTCTATAGATCATTTAAATTATCTTTGCATTCTATAAACTCATACAATGCGCATAGACATCATAACCGTTTTACCAGAATTACTAAGAAGCCCGTTTGAAGCCTCAATTTTAAAACGTGCAATAGAAGCCAATTTGGTAAGCGTACATTTTCATAATTTAAGAGATTTCGCCACAGGTGGTTACAAAGCAATAGACGACACGCAATTTGGTGGTGGTGCAGGCATGGTGATGATGGTAGAACCTATAGACAAATGCATTACCAAATTACAAAGCGAACGTGAGTACGACGAAATCATTTATATGACGCCAGATGGTGAACGCCTTAACCAGAGTATCGCCAACCAAGTGTCTCTTAAAGAAAATATTATCATTTTATGTGGACATTACAAAGGCGTGGATCAACGAGTTCGTGATAAGTTTATGACTAGAGAGATATCCATTGGTGATTATGTCTTATCTGGAGGTGAATTAGGAGCAGCTGTATTATGCGATGCAATTATTAGATTAATACCTGGTGTTTTAGGAAATGAAACTTCTGCCCTAACCGATTCATTTCAAGATGGTTTACTCGCGCCTCCTATTTACACTAAGCCAAGAGAGTATGACGGCATGAAAGTCCCTGAAGTTTTATTTAGCGGAAATTTCCCTGAAATAGAAAAATGGCGCGAAGAACAAGCTTATAAGAGAACCAAAGAACGTCGCCCAGACTTGTTAGACGACTAGTTTCAAGTTATAAGTAATTCACATAAGTTAATATTCTAATGTCTAGTGCCTCATGACAAATGTCTTAATCCGTGTTAAGGATTGAGTGGCCTGTTTGAGCTCTCCTGGCGTTTACAGTCAGGAAGCGAGTAACGAAAGCCTGACCAAGACATTTTCGTCTTGGGAACACCCGAAACGATATAGTCTTGGTAGACCAAAAAAAACTAATTAATAATTGCGATTTATCAATTATTAACTATCTTTGCACCACTTTTGGATTAACCTCTGGCGAGAATCGTGAATGTTGGTTTGGAATAATTTATATAAACAATAAAAGATGAGTTCTTTAGTAAAATTTGTACAAGACGAATTTGTAACAAAAAAAGATTTTCCAGAATTTGGAGCTGGTGATACAATCACAGTGTATTACGAAATTAGAGAAGGTGAAAAAGTACGTACACAGTTTTTTAAAGGTGTCGTTTTACAAGTAAAAGGATCTGGAAGTTCACAAACATTTACCATTAGAAAAATGTCTGGAACTGTAGGAGTTGAACGTATATTCCCTATTAACTTACCTGCACTTCAAAAAGTTGAAGTGAATAAAAAAGGTAAAGTTAGAAGAGCAAGAATCTTCTATTTTAGAGGTCTTACTGGTAAGAAAGCAAGAATCAAAGAAGTTAGAAGAAAATAAGCTTCGACCACATAAATTTAAAAAAGCCTTGACATTAATGTCAAGGCTTTTTTGGTTATTAACAAAAGTTAATAACTGCGGTTCATAAAATGTGAATATCTAATCACATCAAAGCGTTGGAATCCTCAAACAAAAACATACTTTAGCTAAACAATTAACAACAAACCTAGTTTGGTTTTGAAAGAAATTTTGAATTTGTGTTAAATTGTAATAAAGTAACGTTCTTTATATAGTGATGTTTTTTGAGATTTTGAAAACTGCAGGTGTATGCCTGTAAGTGGCAAGATCATGAAGTTTAAAGTATATTAGATGTGCAAGCAGGTGATATGGTTTAGGTGGAAAGCTTTGAAAAAGTAACACGAGCGAAAGCGAATGTGAAAAGGATGGGCAATGTTTATACAGACTATCTAACACGTAAGTGAAAGATTAAGAGAAATAAGCATCAAGAAAAACAAACTAAACCGAAGCTAAGTAGTAACATGTCAATACATTTTGAAAGTTACGAAACGTTTCATTGATATAGTGAGACTTGAACCGAAAAGAGACGAGGGAACGAAAGTTCAGCTGTCTTGGTTTTAACAGCAATGTTAAATAGGTCATGCGACACTATCTCAAAAAAGCCATGTCAAAGTAGTCAGCTACAGTGATATGGCTTTTGTTTTTTAAGAGTCTATTCTTTTTATAACTTTGGTTTGCAAAAACCAACGTATTTATGGAGCTTCCCTTTATTAGTGATAAAACCTTTAAAAGCCAAAATTACACAAGCCATCATCTACCAAAAGCGGAATATGATAATTGTACCTTTATTCATTGCGATTTTTCAGAATCTTATATCTCCAATATTAGCTTTTTAGAATGTGAGTTCATCGATTGCAACTTTAGTATGGCTAAGGCTAAAGGTGCCATTTTAAAGGATGTTGTTTTTGATAACTGTAAACTTTTAGGATTCCCGTTTCATGAGTGCAATCCCTTTTTGATATCTATGACATTTATTAAGACACAACTTAACTTGTCTTCTTTTTTCAATTTAAAACTAAAAGCCACTACATTTAATACTTGTAAGCTAGAACAAACAGATTTTACTAATACAGATTTGAGCGGTTCAAAATTCATAAACTGTGATTTGCATCAAACTATTTTTGACCAGTCCATTTTAGAAAAAGTCGATTTCACCAGCGCTCATAATCTTACAATCGACCCAAAGAAAAATAAAATTAAAAATGCGAAATTTTCTAAAGAAAATGCACTCGGACTTCTATCTCAGCACCAAATTTATATTTACTGACATTTCGTGTTTATCAAAGCTTAAATTGATATAGAACAGACTCAATCTATCATTTTAAAAACTTATTTTAAAGACATAAGCTGTTTAAAAAAAACCTTAGTTTTTCGTATATTTGCACAGCTTAAAAATTAAGCATTTACAATACACTAAATTTTACATTGTTTATGGCAAATACTCCTACAATCATTTATACGAAAACAGATGAAGCTCCTGCATTAGCTACACATTCATTGTTACCAATTATAAAATCGTTTACAAAATCGTCTAATATCAATATCGAAAGTAGAGATATATCACTCTCTGCACGTCTTTTGGCAAATTTTCCAGATTTTTTAACGGAGTCGCAACGTGTTCCAGATGCATTAGCAGAATTAGGAGAATTAGCAAAAAACCCAGAAGCAAATATTATCAAGCTTCCAAATATTAGTGCATCTATTCCGCAGTTAAAAGCTGCCATCAAAGAATTGCAAGCTCAAGGTTATGGTTTACCAAACTATCCTGATGAGGCAAAAAATGATGATGAGAAAACGATAAAAACGCGTTATGATAAAATTAAAGGTAGTGCTGTAAATCCAGTATTACGTGAAGGAAACTCAGACAGACGTGCTCCAAAAGCGGTTAAGAATTTCGCGAAAATGAATCCGCATTCTATGGGAGCATGGTCTTCAGATTCTAAAACACATGTCTCTACAATGGCACATGGTGATTTTGCACATAATGAAGTTTCTGTAACCTTACCTGAAGCAACGACTATAAAAATTGTACATAGGGACAACTCTGGAAACACAACTGTTCTAAAAGATGGTCTAGCATTATTACAAGGCGAAATTATTGATGCTACAGTACTAAGCAAAAAAGCATTATTAGCATTTTTAGAAGCGGAAGTAAAAGACGCTAAAGAGTTAGGTGTTTTATTTTCATTACACTTGAAAGCGACTATGATGAAAGTCTCTGATCCAATTATTTTTGGTCATGCTGTTCGCGTATTCTTTAAAGATTTATTCACAAAGCATGGAGATACATTCGAAGCCATTAGTGTAGATGTGAATAACGGTTTTGGAAACTTAATTAGTAAATTAAGTGAGTTACCTGAGGCTAAACGTGCTGAAATTGAAGCTGATATTAAAACTGCATTTGCAAATGCTCCTGATGTAGCGATGGTAAATTCGGACAAAGGCATTACCAATTTACACGTCCCTAGTGATGTGATTATTGATGCTTCTATGCCAGCAATGATTCGTACATCTGGACAAATGTGGAATACCGAAGGGAAACTACAAGATATTAAAGCGGTAATTCCTGATAGTAGTTATGCCGGAATTTATACAGCAACCATCAACTTTTGTAAACAACATGGCGCATTTGATCCAACAACTATGGGAACGGTTCCAAATGTTGGATTGATGGCTCAAAAAGCTGAAGAATATGGTTCACACGACAAGACTTTTGAAATGTCTGCAAACGGAAAAGTTGAGGTTATTGATGCTTCAGGACATGTATTAACATCTCACAATGTTGAAGATGGTGATATCTGGAGAATGTGTCAGGTTAAGGATGCACCAATTCAGGATTGGGTAAAATTAGCTGTCACACGAGCAAGAGCATCTCAAACACCTGCGGTTTTCTGGTTAGATGAAAACAGAGCACATGATGCAGAATTGATCAAAAAAGTAAATATATATTTACCAAATCACGATACTTCAGGATTGGATATTAGAATCCTCTCGCCTATTAAAGCAACTGAATTCACATTAGAACGTATTAAAGATGGCAATGATACAATTTCGGTAACGGGAAATGTATTGCGTGATTACTTAACCGATTTATTCCCAATCTTAGAATTAGGAACGAGTGCAAAAATGTTATCGATTGTCCCATTAATGAATGGTGGTGGTTTATTCGAAACTGGAGCTGGCGGATCTGCACCAAAGCATGTTCAGCAGTTTACACAAGAAAATCACTTACGTTGGGATTCTTTAGGCGAATTTTTAGCGCTTGCAGTGTCTTTAGAACACTTCGGAACGACAAACAGTAATCCAAAAGCAATCATATTATCTGAAACTTTAGATGAGGCTACCGAAAAATTATTAGCTAACGGAAAGTCACCTTCTAGAAAGGTCAACGAACTCGATAATAGAGGAAGTCATTTCTACTTAGCATTGTTCTGGGCAGAAGCTTTGGCAAACCAAACTAAAGATGAGGACTTGAAGAATGAGTTCGCTCAATTATATAAGGATTTACAAGCCAATGAAGCCAAAATTGTCGAAGAATTAAATACAGTTCAAGGGAAGTCAATGGATATTGGTGGATACTATGAACCTAATGAAGCAATCACATCGAAAGCGATGCGGCCAAGTACTACATTAAATAAGATTATAGGATAATAATCTATTAGTACATAAATTTAAAGACTGTCTTTTTGAGACAGTCTTTTTTTTGTTTTAAACATATCGTAAATTTACATTATGACAAAAGATAATCTTAGCACCTGCCACAATAGAATTAAACCCTTTATTCATAATACACCTGTCTTATCATCAAGACTTGTTAATAATCTTGTTGGAGCAGACGTCTATTTTAAATGTGAAAACTTTCAAAAGGCTGGAGCATACAAAATGCGTGGTGCGACCAATGCTATCATGCAACTCACAGATGATCAAAAATCAAAAGGTGTCGTGACGCATTCATCTGGAAATTTTGCTCAAGCCTTATCATTAGCTGCTAAAAGCCAAAATGTAAAAGCTACGATAGTGATGCCTTCCAATTCGCCAAGTGTAAAGAAAAATGCAGTCGCAGAATATGGTGGTCACATTATTGAATGTGAACCAACCATCAAAGCCCGACAAGCTGCTGCTGATCATATTGTAAACGAAACTGGAGCAACATTTATTCATCCATCAAATGATCCAGAGGTCATTTTAGGTCAAGGAACAGCTTGTATGGAATTACTAAAAGAACACCCTGACTTAGACGCAATTTTCTGTCCAGTTGGAGGTGGTGGATTAATTGCAGGTTCTGCATTGGCGGCTTTTTATTTTGGAAATTATTGCGAAGTTTTAGGAGGCGAGCCTCTGGAAGCCGACGATGCCTATCGTTCCTTAATAAGCGGAAAAATAGAAACTAATACTACCACAAATACGATTGCTGACGGATTACGGACACAGTTAGGACATCATAACTTCCCAATCATTCAAAAGCATGTCAAACAAATTATAAGGGTTTCTGAAAATGAAATCATAGAAGCCATGCGCTTTATTTGGGAACGTATGAAAATCATCATCGAACCTTCAAGTGCTGTAACATTTGCTGCTGTTTTAAAGGAAAAAGAACAATTTAAAGACAAAAAAATTGGTGTCATTATTTCTGGTGGAAATGTAGACGTCAACAATCTTCCCTTTTAATAATTAATTAACTTTTAAAGTCATAATTGTCAGAGAGTTCTTTCTTAATTTTGCTTTATGATATCCATTAAGAAAAGCCTCCTACTCTTACTTTCACTTCTATTCGTTCTCAATAATGTCTTTGCTCAAGAAAAATTCACTCTAAGTGGCACGATCACTGATACCAATAGTAACGAAACTCTAATCGGAGTCAATATCATTTTTCCAGATTTACAAACAGGAACCAATACAAATGAATACGGCTTCTACTCTATTTCTCTTCCAGAAGGCAATTATAAAGTACAAATCAGTTACTTAGGATATTCGACGATTACTGAAACCATATCTTTTTCCGAAGATAAAAGCATCAACTACAAGTTAGCAGAAACTACAGAGAGTCTTGACGAAATTGTCATAAAGCAAGATGTAGAAAAGCTCAATATCAAAAAACCACAAATGAGTGTCAATGCGTTGTCAATTAATACGATTAAACAAATGCCTGTGATTTTTGGAGAGGTTGATGTTATAAAGTCCATCACCTTACTTCCTGGAGTTACTAATGCTGGTGAAGGTTCGTCTGGATTTAACGTGAGAGGTGGCGCTGTAGATCAAAATTTAATACTACTCGATGAGGCAACGATTTTCAATTCGTCTCACCTCTTTGGATTCTTTTCTGTATTTAATCCAGATGCCATAAAAGACATTAAACTTTATAAAGGTGGAATTCCAGCAAAGTATGGTGGACGTGTATCTTCAGTGCTTGACATCTACCAAAAGGATGGTAATAGTAACGAATTTCATATGAATGGTGGCATCGGAATTGTATCCAGCCGACTATTAGCCGAAGGGCCAATTAAAAAAGGAAAAGGCTCTTTTCTGTTTGGTGGACGCAGTAGCTATGCACATTTATTTCTACCGCTTTTTGATATAGACAATATTGCTTACTTCTACGATTTAAACACCAAGTTAAGTTACAGATTGAATGATAATAATAGTATCTATCTTTCGGGTTACTTCGGAAGGGATGTCTTTAATATCTCAGATAGCTTTGAGAACACCTACGGAAATACGGTCGTGAACTTTAGATGGAATCATTTATTTTCTGACAAGTTATTCTCAAACATGTCTTTGATCTATTCGGATTACTACTATGGCTTAAATCTAGATTTTGTAGAATTTGATTGGGATTCAGGAATTCAGAATTTCAACTTCAAATATGATTTAAAACACTACGTCAATAATAATTTCAAATTGGAATATGGTTTAAATAGTATCTACTATAAATTTAATCCAGGAGAGATACAACCTTCAACAGAAAGCTCTGGAATTAATCCGTTTAAATTAACAGACAAATATGCGTTCGAAAACGCCGTCTATATCGATGCCGAACATAAAATCTCAGATAAATTATCTGTATCCTATGGATTGAGGTTAAGTTCCTTTTTGAGATTAGGCCAAGATGAATTAAACGTTTACGAAAATAACAATCCGATCATTTTTAATGAAGAGCTTCAAATTTATGAAAAAGCCGAGCCTATAGATACCGAAAATTTCAGTAGAAGTGATGTCATCGAATCATTTATGAATCTAGAGCCTAGATTGTCTTTAGCGTATCAAATTAATGATAATTCATCTGTAAAAGCCAGCTACAATAGAATGAGCCAGTACTTGCATTTATTATCAAATACAACATCACCAACACCATTAGATGTATGGACACCAAGCGGGAAATATGCAAAACCACAATTGCTAGATCAAGTGGCTGTTGGTTATTTTAGAACGTTTAAAGACAATGAATTCTCACTAGAGGTAGAAAGTTTTTATAAGACCATTAAAAATAGAATAGACTATGTAGATGGTGCCGATTTAATTGCAAACAATGCCATTGAGCAAGTGATCCTAAATGGAGAAGCTAGAGCATACGGATTAGAAGTCTTATTTAGAAAAAATGAAGGAAAATTTAAAGGCTGGTTCGCATATACACTATCAAAATCAGAACAAAAAACAGAAGGCAGAACAGCTTTAGAAACAGGCATCAATAATGGTCAATGGTATAGCACAGCTTATGATAAAACACATGATATTTCACTAACTGGAAGTTATGAACTCAATGATAAATGGACATTTGGTAGTAATTTCCTATTTCAAACTGGGCAACCTACAACATTTCCAAACGGACAATATGAATACAACGGAATCACTATTCCGAATTATGAATCCAGAAATTCTAGTAGACTCCAATCATATAACAGATTAGATATCTCAGCAACCTATAATCCTAAACCAAACTCAACAAAACGATGGAAAGGCGAATGGGTTTTTGGAATATATAATGTTTATAACAGACGAAACGCAGCCTCTATTAATTTTGGAGAGAATAGAATGACTGGAAGAAATGAGGCAACGCGATTGGCCATATTTGGCGTTATTCCATCCGTTTCGTATAATTTTAAATTCTAAGCAATGAAAAAGTACATTTACATACTATTAGGTCTATTGATATTTTCTTGCGAGGATGTTATTGATGTCGATTTAAATAACGCTGGACCAAAACTAGTGATTGATGCTTCAATTAATTGGTTTAAAAATACTACTGGTAATGATCAAAGTGTAAAATTATCCTTATCTGCACCTTACTTTGATGACGCAGTTCCTCCAGCAACTGGAGCCGAAGTTCGTATTATAAAAGCCAGTGATGCTGTTTTTATTTTCACTGAAGAAGGCACTACTGGAATTTATAAAAACAGTTCGTTTATTCCGCAATTAAATGAAACTTATAGTTTGGAGATTACCTATCAAGGTGAAACGTATACGGCAACAGAAACTTTAAAATCTGTAGTCGATATCGATTATGTAGAACAAAATGATGAGGGTGGTTTTTCAGGTGATGAAACCGAACTTAAAGCATTTTACACCGATCCTGTTGACGAAGAGAACTACTATTTCTTTGAGTTTATAAGTGATATTCCAGAAATTCCAGACCTTGAGGTATATGATGATGAGTTCACCGATGGTAATCAAATTTTCGGGTTCTACACCGAAGAAGAGCTTGAAGCTGGTGACCTAGTGACCATAAGAAATTACGGTGTTTCAGAACGTTTCTACGAGTTTATGTTTATACTACTTCAACAAAACTCAGAAGAAGGCGGAGGCCCTTTTGAAACACAACCTGCAACCGTTCGAGGCAATTGCATCAATGAAACCAACCCCGAGAATTTTCCACTTGGATATTTCAGGTTATCTGAAGTTGCCGAACTAATTTATACGGTTGAGTAACTGATTTTGGGCGTTACCCTTTGAAGTAAAAACTTCAAAGGGTCGTGTCATACGTTATATCTTTTTGTCAAAAAACACAAAAAGGATGTCACTGCTACCACTAACGCAAAAGAAAAATTTAGCTATTTTTACACTATGACATTCACAAAAACAACTGAGCAAGATTCAAATCATAATCATTTAGAAAAAATGACTATAAATGAATTGCTGACACATATGAACAGTGAAGATCAAACTGTTCCTCTCGCTGTAGAAAAAGCCATTCCTCAAATTGAAAAACTAATAGAGCAAATTGTAGCCAAGTTAAAAGATGGTGGTCGTTTGTTCTATATTGGAGCTGGAACTAGTGGACGACTTGGTATTTTAGATGCATCAGAATGCCCGCCAACCTTTGGAGTCTCTCATGATTTAGTCATTGGTCTTATCGCAGGTGGAGATATAGCAATCAGAAAAGCTGTAGAATTTGCTGAAGACTCAACAACACAAGGCTGGAAAGACTTACAAGAATTTAATATTTCAAAAAAAGATGTTGTAATTGGTATTGCAGCTTCGGGAACGACACCCTATGTTATTGCAGCGCTAGAACAATGTAATTCAAAAGAGATGATAACGGGTTGTATCACTTGTAATAAAAATAGTCCGCTATCACATGTCTCACAATATCCTATTGAAGTCGTTGTCGGACCAGAATTTGTCACAGGAAGTTCACGAATGAAAGCAGGTACAGCGCAGAAACTAGTCCTAAATATGATTACGACTTCTACCATGATTAAACTCAATAAAGTGAAAGGGAATAAAATGGTAGATATGCAATTAAGTAATAATAAACTGGTTGATCGAGGTATCAAAATGCTTGTTAAAGAATTAGATATTACTTTTGAGGAAGCCCAGAGTTTATTAGAAAAACATAAAAACGTTAGAACTGCAATTCAAAACTATAATCATGGAAACTGAAACTAAAAGAACCGACAAAGAGGTATTGGTTAAAGGCATTAAAACTATGGGTCTTACTGTAATACTCATGTTCTTAGGCCCTACGTTGTTCTATGTCGGACTCAGTAATCCAGATAAGCCTTTATATATTCCAATTCTAATCGCAGCAGCCATCATTTGCATTCTAGCCATCTACTTTGCCTTTAAAGGATTAAAAACAATTATGGATAGTATGTTTAAGAAATCTTAATCGTACAATCTAAATGTTTTTAATAAAACTTCTAATTATCAAGGGTTTATAATAAAAAACTTTGCTTCCCTTTATTGTTTTCATGATTTCTTCACTAACTTTATAGTATTAGCCACCAACTTATAATGTCATAAAGTGAAACTTTTATATGTTTTCATATCAATTTTTATGAGTAACGTTTTGTTATCTCAACCTCTTATAGAAAATGATTCACTTCGTAAATTTCCAGAGAAACAAATTGCCTTTAGCCATTTATCAATAGAAAATGGGCTTTCACAAAATAGCGTCCTTAGTATGGTTCAGGATAGTATTGGGTATATGTGGTTTGTAACCCAAGATGGTTTAAATAGATATAATGGTCGTTCATTTAAGATATATAATAAACAATTTGAGGATATTACGAGGCCTACATTCAGTCGATTAGGAAGGGTATATATTGACAAGAAAAATAAGTTATGGATTATTACCAATTCTGGTCGGTTAGAATTGTATGAACCAGAAACGGATAGTTTTTATGAGGTAAAACGGTTTAAGGCTGTAAGCACTATTTTTCAAGACAAATATTTTAACACCTTTATTGGTACATATAGTAAAGGACTTTTTAAAATAGATGCCGTTACCAAAGACACTATTCAGCTCTTCAAGCCAAAAGACTTGAACAGAATAACTTATGATTTTCATCAATTAAAGGATGACCTAATCATTGCTACTTCTGGTGATATTATTAGATTAAAAAAAGACAATTCCTATCAAAGCTTAATTGAAAATGATAATAATATTCACTATAGTACAATAGAGCAAACTCAAGATAGCACACTTTGGATTGGGAGTTATGGGTATGGTCTTTTTTATAAAAAACTTAAAAACGATACGGTTACACAATTTAAAAAAACTTCTAACATTGACATTCCTAGTGATTTAAACATAGAAGATCTTCTAGTAGACAGTAAAAATCGTCTATGGATAGCTAGTTATGGTAATGGTGCATATTTACTGGATTTTGAGCAAAATAAACTGACTAACTTTCAAGAGAACAAAACCAATCCTTTTGCCATACACTACAATGATATGTTATCATTATATAGAGATAATACAGGAATCATTTGGTTAGGTAGTGATGGTGCTGGAGCAAGTTACTATGACGAACATTTAATTAAATTTAATGTCCTTACAAATAAGCAAATGCCCAAAAATGTTAACATTGATGTTGTTAGGAGCATTTCTACCGATAATCAAGGCAACATATGGATAGGCACTTCCGGTAAAGGACTAGCATTTATAAATAATAAAAACAATGTCTATAAAACGATTTCATCTCGAAATTCAGGTTTGGCTAGTAACCGAATTATTAGCCTATCTCATTCTGGTGATGATTTATGGATTGGACATCAAGGTTATGGTTTAGATATTTTAGAACCCTCTGGAGAATACAAGTACTTCCCTACTATTTCTGACTATACCATCTGGAGAATATTTTCGCAAACACCAGCACGGAGCTGGCTCTGTACTGAAAACAAAGGATTGGTATTATTTGATAAAACAGAAGGTATCATTGAAGCGTATAATACAAATAATTCAGCGCTTACAACCAATAACATTAAAGCCATTACACGTGAGAACTCTGAGATCTTATGGTTAGGAACTGAGAACCATGGTGTATTTCAATTCAATCAAAAAACAAAACGTATTACAAAACTAGATCTTGTAAATGGCCCTTTAAAGTCATTACTTTTTAAAGACCATATTTTATGGGTTGGCACTTACGGAAAAGGCTTATTGAAATACAATACAATTACCAAAACACTTACAAGTTATACGATTGAGCAAGGCTTATCAAATAATGTTATCTATGGTATTTTAAGCGATAACGAAGATAACTTATGGCTCAGTAGTAATTTAGGGCTATCTCGATTTAATACATCAAATGAAGATATTCCAGTGATAAAAAATTATAATAATTATGATGGGTTGCAAGCTTTGGAGTTTAATACAGGAGCCTATTACAAATCGAAAAATGGCACACTTTATTTTGGAGGTTTGGATGGCATTAATTGGTTTAATCCTGGTCAAATAACGTTCAATACCGTTAAACCAAAAACTATAATTTCTAAACTGGAAATATTTAGTGTAAATGAACCTTTAATTCAGAACGAAAGCTACAAACATAATCAGAATACATTTACGTTCACATTTTCAAGTTTACATTTCTCCCAACCAGAACGTAATTTATTTAAATATAAGCTTGAAAATCATGATGACAACTGGCAAGAATCTGGTAATATAAATACAGCGCATTATACCAATTTATCTCCTAACGATTATAAGTTCAAAGTCATATCTAGCAACTACGATGGCTTATGGAATGATAAGCCAGAGGTGTATAACTTTACAATATTAAAGCCATGGTATTTAACAATATGGTCAAAACTTATTTATGGACTGCTGCTAATCTCTTCTATATTATTTATTTATAAATACCTTAAATGGCGTTGGCACATGAAAATGCAATTGCTCTTTGAACATGATGAAACTGAACGTCTAAAAAATTTAAATGACTTTAAAACAAAATTATACACCAATATTTCTCATGAGTTTAGAACGCCTTTAACTTTAATTTCTGGACCTATAGAAAAACAATTATCAAGTACAACACTTTCAAAAGAAGACAAAGAGGAATTGACCTTAGTTAAACGTAGCGCTAATAGGCTGTTGAATTTGGTAAATCAAATGCTCGATTTATCAAAAATTGAATCTGGTAATTTAAAACTGAAAGTTTCACAGGGAAATCTATCCGTGGTATTAAAGCAATTAGCATCAGCTTTCGAATATAAAGCAAGAGAAAAACAAATACACTTTTTATATCATATAACTGATTTAAAATCTGCTTGGTTTGATAAAGATGTTATTGAAAAAACAGTATCCAACTTATTATCCAACGCAATAAAATATGCACCAGAAAAAGGAAACGTAACCTTTGAAGCAACGCACCAAGATGGCCAAATTATTATTGCGGTTATTAATAATGGTAATATTTTAACCAATGAAGATTTACCCAAACTGTTTCAACGATTTTATCAGGCTAACAAAAAAACTGATGGTGCTGGCATTGGTTTATCATTAGTAAAAGAATTAGCGATTTTATCTCATGGTAATATTGTAGCACATAACATGAATGAAGACGATATTCAGTTTACAATAACACTACCTATAGAGCGTTCCTATTACAATCAATCTGAAATAGTCTATAATGATCAAGAAATTGAACCCATTACTAAAGCTATTAAAGAAACAGGTTTTAACCCTAAGGAAGATCAACCACCTAATAAAAACAAGCCATTATTATTGATTGTTGAAGATGATTCAGACATCAGGCAATTTATTAAGTCAAGCTTCAATTCAAAATATAAAATAGTTGAAGCATCAAATGGAAAAGTGGGCATTAGTAAAGCCATTAGTCATATTCCAGACATCGTTATTAGTGATATTATGATGCCAATCACCGATGGTATTGAACTCTGTAATACCCTAAAGCATGATCACAGAACTAGTCATATCCCTATCATTTTATTAACAGCGAAAGTTGGCGAAGAAAATGAAATAATTGGTTTAAAAACTGGTGCAGATGATTATATCACCAAACCCTTTAGTACTGAAAAGTTAAAAATTAGAGTTGAAAAACTAATTCTATTAAGAGAACAATTGCAGAAACATTTTGGGCAAACGTTTCAATTTGAGTCTAAAGAAATTGAAGTCTCTTCAGTAGAGCATGAATTTTTACAACGTCTGCAAGATGTTTTGGACGTACACATTACAAAACCAGATTTTAATGCTGAAGCTTTCAGTAAAAAAATGCTTATGAATAGGATGCAATTACATCGTAAATTAAAAGCATTAACCAATCTAACAACCACAGAATTTTTACGCTCGTATCGATTGAAACTTGCAATTAAACTACTCGGAAAGTCAGATTTTACCATTTCTGAAATTGCTTATCAAGTTGGTTTCAACACACCTTCATACTTTATAAAATCTTTTAAAGACACGTATAAATATACGCCTACCGAATACATTTCAAATTCTAAGTAACAATAATATCCGCTTTAAAATGTAGATGTTACATATCTTCTATACTTTGTTACATTTCACATGCCTCCTTGAGTTATTCTAAAATAGCTTTGATAAAACTAATAGAATCCAACTTACAAGTCTCTAATGACAAGCACTATAAAATCAGATGACAATGCTAAAAATAAATGGTCCAAAATTTATTTAAGTATTGATCATTTAAAGGAAGGAAGTTACAAGCTAAACATTACACTTAAAAACAAAGTGATTAAATCTGTGAAGCTTAACAAAAAAATATAAAGACGCTATTAATCAATTTGAGAAAAAGGGAAATAATGAAAGTCATATGGAGTTGTTTCCCTTTTCTATTAAAATTTGAAAGAATTCATATAAATCAACATTATGAAACTAAAAAACACACTAATCGTAATCATTCTTCTAGTTCTAGCAGGAAATGTTTCAGCTCAATCATTCCAAGACAATCCATCTAATGAGCCAGATGGGGAATTTCCTAGTAAATGGGATTTAGTAAAAGGAACTGCTCAAATTGCAACTTTCAAAGGTGACAAAGTCATAGGTTTTGGTAACAATGCCATAATTACGCCTTTATTAGATTCTAAAAATTATTTATCTGAAGAATTCACTCTAGAATTTGATGCCTATTTTGATGATGTAGAAAAAGCTATAACATATCAATACTACCAAATTAGATTTTGGGATGGACATGGTAACGAAGTTGCAGAGACTAGCACAGGTAGAATTTCAAATTTTCCATTGAAAATTTTTCGTCATGGCGCTAGTATGGAACATACTATTTATTCGCCTAAAACATCAAAAGAAACTCATAAAGATTTTAAAGTAGCTTTAGAAGGTAAAGAAGGTATTTGGAGGCATATTGCCATTGACTATAAAAAGAATGCCTTTAAACTGTTTATTGATGGGACTCAAATATTAAATATACCACGACCAAAATTTACACCAAAAATGATATCTATTGAAGGGGTTTATCTTCAATTTGATAATGACTATACACGTGCTATTAAAAATGTCAAATTACAAGGCACTCGAAAAGGTAAACCTCAAGGCACCAAAATTGTCCTTATCGTTAATAATGAAACTAACCAAGTACAAAACATAGAGCTGTTTGAAAGCATGCAAGATGCCAATTTGGTAACTCAAAAATATCCAAATAGCAAGTTGTATTTAGGAATACTATATGGCAATTATGCAGTACAACCGCTTAACAACGCAGTACTTTCTTTTAATACTGTAAATGAATATTTATCAGGTGACCAATTCCTGCCTGGAGATCAGTTTCTTCCAGGTGACCAATTCCTACCTGGTGATCAGTTTCTTCCTGGTGATCAATTCCTACCTGGTGATCAGTTTCTTCCGGGCGATCAATTCTTACCTGGAGATCAATTTCTTCCCGGAGACCAATTCTTACCTGGAGATCAATTTTTGCCAGGTGACCAATTCTTACCTGGAGACCAGTTTAATTTAAGATTGATTAACACGAAAATATTAGCACATAAAAACGGCAAAGTATTATTAAAGATTGACAACTAAAATAAAACCATAAACAAAAGCTATTAACCACAAAAACACAATATCATGAAACCAACACATTCAATTTTCAACAAAAGTATCAAAACCCTACAATGCTCATTAACTTTAGCATTATTACTCGTTTTTACTCAAAATGTATTTGCTCAACCAAATGTATGGACCGTTGACAACAGACCAGAATCTGGTTCACAATACACATCTGTTCAATTGGCAATTGATAACGTATTGACTTTAGATGGCGATATAATATACATTCATCCGTCACCAACATCATACGGAAATATTAGTGTCACAAAAAGACTTAAATTGGTCGGTCCGGGGCATGATCCAGCAAATTCAGGTGGAACAAGAGCAACATTAGGTACGATTACTTTACGGGCAAATACTACCGATTCTGTAATTACAGGTTTAAATACTGGTAGCATTACTGCATGGTCATTCGGATTAAATTGTCATAACATACAGATTATCAATAACCGGGTAACAGGTCTTATACGAGGTCATAATGTTGCTGGAAACTCAAACAATTGGATTATAGAAGGCAACCATTTTGAGATACATTATAGTTCCGCTATCATAAATGGTAGTTCTTCCCAAGCATGGCAAATAAGAAATAATTACATAGAAGGCAATTTATCCAGTTTTGATCAAACTATGATAGTAACCAATAATTTATTTGTTCAGGAGGATCCGTCGGGCACTGCACAAATTTTTACCTCAGTAGACGGTATTACCAGCCCTATTGTAACCAATAATATGATAATTTTTACTGATCCAGATATCACAGAATTGATCAACTCAGGTTCCACACCAGTAACCTATACCAATTGTTTAACATGGAATGCAGGTGAAGGGGTTGCGTCAGATTTAGTCGCTCTTCCAGGTTTTGGTAACTTGGATAATGCCGATCCTTTATTTACAAGTATACCATCTTCTATTGTAGATTTTTATAATAACAATTATACATTAGGTATCGGCTCACCAGCTATTGGAGCAGCAACCGATTCTACACCAGAGGATCCTACAGATATAGGTGTTTTTGGAAGAAATTTTCCATTCGATATTCATGGTCGTCCACATTCAATGTCATATCCAGAAGTAATGACCATTTTAAATACGGTTGTTCAACCAGATCAGGATTTAAACGTACAATTTCAGGCAACGCAAAAAAACTAGATTATGAAAAAGATATGGCTTATTGGTCTTATATGTATCTTTTTCGTGGATAATTCCTGGAGCCAAGATTATGTTCCTCCTCCGGAATATGACATAGTGGCTGCAGAATATTTTTTCGATTCTGATACTGGTGTAGGTAATGCAGGTGTTGGTAATATTGGCAATTCATTGTCTGTTACTCCCGGAACTGCAATTAATCAAACGTTCAATATTTCTACAGTTGGTTTATCTGAAGGTCTTCACGTGTTACACATTAGAACACAAGATTCAAATGGTACTTGGAGTTTGTTTAAACGACAATACTTCTTTATTAACTCTGGTACTGGTTATGTTGATCCTCCTGAATATGATATAGTTGATGCCGAATATTTCTTCGACACAGATACTGGTGTTGGTAACGCAGGGAATGGAAATATTGGTGGTGTTATCCCTTTAATTGATGCTTCTTCAATAGATGATACTTTTGTAATACCTACAACTGGTCTTTCAGTAGGACTGCACGTATTGCACATTAGAACACAAGACGCAAATGGTACTTGGAGTTTATTTAAACGACAATACTTTTTTATTAACCCAGGTACTGGTTATGTTGATCCTCCTGAATATGATATTGTAGAAGCTGAATATTTCTTCGACACAGATACTGGTGTCGGCAATGCTGGAAATGGAAATATTGGTGGTGTAATTCCTTTAATTGATGCTTCCTCAATAAATGAAACTTTTGTAATACCCACAACGGATCTTTCAGAGGGGCTTCACGTGCTATATATAAGAACCAAAGACGCAAATGAAACTTGGAGTTTGTATGAAAGAAGATACTTTTTTATTAACTCAGGTGCTGGTTATGTTGATCCTCCTGAATACAATATAGTTGAGGTAGAATATTTCTTCGATACCGATACTGGTGTCGGTAATGCTGGTAACGGAAATATTGGTGGCTCATTCACTGTAACTGATAATCTCACTATTAATGAATCTTTTGTAATCCCAATTACAAGTCTTACTGATGGATTACATATACTTCATATTCGTTCTAAAGATGCAAATAATACTTGGAGTTTGTACGAGCGTAAGTATTTCTTCATTATGCAACTTTATCAAGTTCCAACACCCGTTAATATTGTTTCAGCTGAATTCTTCGTAACAAGCGACCTAAATTCTGATGTCGATCCTGGCGTTGGAAATGGAACACCTATTATAATTAATCCAGGGATGACCATAGACGATACATTAGTTATACCTGTAGAATGTTGGGAACCATCCTTAAACACAGATGATTATACCTTACACATAAGAGTTAAAGACCAAAATGACACATGGTCGCTTTACGATTTTGATCTGTTTACGGTTGAAGAAGATATGGTTCCTCCAACAACCATTTGTCAAGATGTAACAGTTACGCTTGATGAATTTGGTAATGGTTCTCTAACTGCTACTGAAGTTGATAATGGCTCTAATGATGCCTGTGGTATTCAGAGTTTAGTTATAGATAAAACTACCTTTACTTGTTCCGATTTAGGCGATTCAACAGTGACATTAACTGTTACCGATAATAAAGATAATGTAGCAACATGTGATGTAACCGTAACGGTTATAGATACTACTGCTCCAATTGTAGTTACTAAAAATATAGTTGTTGAACTCGATGGTAATGGAAATGCTACTATTACAGAAGATGCCGTTGAAGATGGTTCGACAGATGCATGTGGACCTTTATCGTTTGATATAGATAAAAACACATTTAATTGTAATGATGTAGGCAACAATACGGTTACACTTACCGTTTCTGATGGAAGCAGTAATGATGGCTTTGCGAATGCCATCGTAACGATTTTAGATGTAACGCCTCCTAATGTAATTACCAAAAATATAACCATTCAACTCGATGAAAATGGGATTGCATCCATTGCAGAAAATGCAGTTGATGATGGTTCAAATGATGCTTGCGGCGGACTTATTTTCAATACAGACATTACGAACTTCGATTGTAGTAATATAGGTGAAAATGTAGTAACACTTGTAGTAACCGATGCAAATACGAATGCAGCTAATGCAACAGCAACCATTACTGTTGAAGATAATGTATTACCTGAAGCAATATGTCAGAATATAACCATACAATTGGATGAAACTGGCAACGCAACTTTTGCTTCTGGATCAGCTATTATAGCACATTCCATTAATGACTTTTCAGGAACTCAAGGTGCTGGAAATTGGACTTATGGTAAATATTTCGCATTTGATTCTGCAAATTTCTCACAACTTCCCAATTATTCCATTTTAAATTTTGCAACTAATCCTGATTTTGCTTGGAATGATAATCAACCTTTTAATACTCCATTTTTAAGTAAAGATGTCGGGCATCCTGGTCAAGATTTAAGTTGGGCTGTACGTCGTTGGACAAGCAATATAAATGGTACAATAAATTTGGCAGGAGAGTTCTACGATGGCGATACTGGATGTGGAGATGGTTCTCATGCTAGAATTTTACTTAATGGAGCTCAAGTTTTAGAATACTTAGATCTTCCAAGTACGACTCAACCATATAATTTACAAATAAACGTTTCGATTGGAGATACGGTCGATTTCGCAATAGATCCAAAGTTCAATTATTTGTGTGACTCCACATTTTTCACCGCAACAATCACAACAACTGATGGAATTGATAATGGTTCCAATGATGCCTGTGGTATAGCAAGCTATTCTATAGACAAAACAACTTTCGACTGCAATGATTTAGGCTCAAATCCGGTTATATTAACAGTAACTGATAACAATGGAAACATCTCAACTTGTAATGCTACTGTAACTGTTGAAGATAATATCGATCCAACAATTACTGCAACTAATGATATTATCACCACATCATCAGCCGATGATCTAGGAGATTGTAATACAGATATAGATATTCCCGATGCCATTATTGATGATAATTGCGAAAGCAATTTAACTTGGATAATGTCAGGCAGTGTTACTGCTAGTGGTTCTGATCAAATAGGAATCTATAATTTTCCAGTTGGAATTACAACTATTGAATACACCAATACAGATGCGGCATTAAATATAGCCACTGATGATTTGATTATAACAGTAACTGATGATGAACTTCCTTCCATTGTCGGTCTATCTACCGATATTCCTCTGGATTCAGATCCAAGTCTTTGTGGCGCTATTACAAATTGGACTGAACCAACGCCTGATGATAATTGCCCAGGAAGTACCATAGCTCAAACTGCTGGTCTAGCCAATGGTGCACTATTTCCGGTAGGGTCAACAAC